>NZ_PQSU01000002.1 GCF_002920615.1 Streptomyces sp. Ru62 | reverse complement strand
TCTCGGCGGCCTCGGCCGATGTCGGCGAACCGGCGGGCGCGGACGCCCGGCGGGCCGCACGACGACGCGGACGCGCGGGAGCGGCTTCCCCGGCGGCGGCAGCCGCTTCGGTCTCTGCGGCCTCGGCGATCACGCCGGTCCCGGTGGCCTCGCTGACGTCCTCGGTCACCCCGGTGACCTCGTCGGCCTCCGCGGCCGGTATGGCCGGCACGGTGACCTCCGCGGGCGCCTCCGCCGCGGCGGGCGGGCCCGCCGGGCGAGAGGCGGCACGACGACGCCTGCGCGGCGGCAGGGTGTCGCTCGGAGTGTTCAGTTCGGAACCCTCAGTGGGTTCGGTCGGTTCGAGCATGCGGGCGTTTCTCCCGTCAGGCTCCCGGGCGCCGCACCTGGTCCGGCACCGGTCTCAGGGGACCGTCCGCCGTTGACGTCCGCGGCCCGCGCGATGCGCGGTGGCCGCCGTCCGGGGCGCGGGCGCCGCACGGGAGCACTCTGTGTCCTGTCTCGCCGGTTCCGTACGCCTTGTCGGTACGGCCTGGCGAAAGTCTTCTGGTCGGTGCGCTGCCCGACCCAGGTGGCTCCCGAGTACGAGGGCGGCGCTACGACGTCCGTCCCTACGCGGGACCTTCCGGCGCCGTCGCGGCGGCGGCCGGCTGGGCCGTCAGGGCCCCGGCAGCCTCGCGGTCGGGCGCGAGCGGGTCGGTCACCGTGCCGGTCTCTTCATCGAACAGCCCCTGCGCCAGCCTGGTCACCGCTGCGGGGACCGGCGGCGCCAGGTCGGCCACGGCGCGGAGACCGGACAGGACGTCGTCGGGTCGTACGGCAGGCGTCACGTGCCGAACAACCAGCCGCAGTATCGCACAGGGCTGGTCGGTCGGCCTATCAGCCGGCGCACCGTGCGTCTCCAGGCTCACCACGGCCGGGCGGGCGTCGAAGGTGCGGACGCCGTTCTTGGTCAACCGCTGCACCTCGACGGCGTCGGCCTTGGTGAAGGCCTCGACCGCGCGCTCGGCGTCGGCCGGGTCGACGCCGTCCAGCCGCAGCTCCCACACGGAGGCCGTCAGCCGGTCGGCGAGACCCGAGGTCCGCGCCTCGACCGCCTCGACGACGTCGAGCCCGGCGGGCAGCGACTCGTCGAGGAGGACGCGCAGGGTCTCGGGATCGCGCGCTTCGGTGAGCGCGATCTCCAGGTACTCCGCCTCACTGCCCGTGCCGGTGGGTGCGGCATTGGCGTACGACACCTTCGGGTGCGGCGTGAACCCGGCCGAGTAGGCCATCGGCACCTCGGCGCGGCGCAGCGCACGCTCGAAGGCGCGCTGGAAGTCTCGGTGGCTGGTGAACCTCAGGCGGCCGCGCTTGGTGTAGCGCAGTCGGATGCGCTGCACCGCGGGTGCGGGCGGCGGGCCTTCGGGCTGTCGCTTGCCCAGTGTCCTAGTCCTTCGTGAGAGCGGTCGTACTCCTACCAAGAGTACGTGTGTCGCGGGCGGTGGGTTCCCGCCGGTCCACCACCACCGGCTGCCGGGGCTCGCCGAACAGCATCCGGCGGACGTCCGCGCGGGCCTGCCGCACGGTGTCCCGGGCCGTGGCCAGTGCCTCCCGCGAGGCCCGGCCCACCGCGCGCAGGCCCTCAGCGAGGGGCCGCAGGACGGCGTCCCGCACGACGTGCCCGACCGGGGTGAGGACGGTCCGGTACACCCGGCGCACCGGGTTCACGAAGATCCACCGGAAGAGGGTCCCCAGTGCGCGCCCGACGGCCAGGGAGATCCGTCCGGCGACCCGCCAGGCGTGTCCGAGGGCCTCCCCCGCCTCGCGCGCGACGACCACGAGGAACCGGCCGGCGGGTGCGAGCACCCAGCGCCACAGCGCGAGCGCGGGCAGCACGAGCAGGACGCGGCCGGTCCAGTACAGGGCCAGGCCGGCCCCGGTGACGACCAGCCCCAGCAGCCACCCCGCTCCCCGGGCGCACCAGGCGACGGCCCGGCCGACGGGTGCGAGGACCCACGTGTACAGCCACCGCGCGGGTACGACGAGCAGGTACCGCAGCAACCAGGCGACGGCCGCGTACGCCCCGGCACCGAGGGCGGCCAGTACCGCGCCGATTCCCTTCAGCAGCCAGGCCAGCGCGTGCCCGGCCGGGGTGAGCAGGCGCGCGTACACCCACGCGAGCCCGGCTCCGGCCCCGCGCGCCAGCCAGGCGAGGGCGTGGCCGACGGGCGTGAGGAGGCAGCGGTACGACCACACGGCCGGCAGCACCAGGAGGACGGTGCCGAGCCAGGCGAGGACCCTGCCGGCGGGCACCAGGACGTACCGCCACAGGCCCACGAAGGGCCACACGAACAGGGCCCGGCCGGCCCACAGCAGGGCCCGCCCGAGCGGCCTGAACACGGTGTCGCGCAGGAACCGCCCGGTGACGACGAGAGCGTCCCACACCATCCGTACCGGCACGACCAGCACCAGGACGACGATCCGCACCGGGAGGCGGACGGCGACGACGAGGCACCCTTCGGGCTGGTGGGAGGCGGGCGGCGGCTTCTGGAGGTCCATACAGGGGTAGACGCGCGGACCGCCCGTTCGGATCCGGTCAGGTCACGCGTGCCTTGTAGGACTCCGGATAGCGTTGTGTGAACTTCACGGCCAGGACCAGCAGGGCGATGGGGACGACCCAGTTGAACCAGTCGTCCTGGGCCGGGTGGCGGACGGCCAGCCAGGTGGAGACCGTCATCAGGGCGAAGGCCACCCCCCACAGGACCGTCAGCACCCGGTTGATGTGCCGGAAGACGGGCGAGTCCCAGAATTCCCGGGGTGTCCGTTCCCTCGCGTACTGCGCGGTGAAGGGGTCGGTGAGCAGCGAGCCGAGCGCCACGACGGCCACCAGCCCGTTCGAGATGACCTGGGCGTACGTCTCCAGCCAGGCGAGTTCCCCGCGGTCCAGGGCCAGCGCCAGGACCGAGAGCACGGCGAAGAACACGATGCCGGTCACGTCGAGGACGCGCAGTGTGCCGTGCAGCATGTCCTGTGCCGACAGGGCGATCGAGGCGATCAGCGCGGCGAGGGCCGCGTACTGCCAGGTACTGGGACTGGCGACCACGCCGAAGATGATCCACGGGGCGAACGAGAAGAAGACGCCACCGGTGCCGACGGGCTTCTCGACCGGGGTCTTCGTCGCCGTCTGCTGGGCCATGGGAAGCCTCCCGTCGATTGGCGCGGCCGCCCCCGTCCTCCCCCTATCGTGCCGCCGGGATGCCGCCCTCCGCCCGCCGTGCGGTCCCGGCGGAGGACCCCTGGCGCGAGCATGTGGTCCGGACGGCGGAGGGCATCCGCAACATCCCGTTCGGTGCGATCACGAGATTCCGTCGCGCTGGACTCGCTCCGTCCCGGCGCCCGGACAACTCGGCCCACGAGCAGGCTGGTTGACACGTCGCACACCGCTCAAGAGCGGTCAGCCGAGGCCTGCGTGTCCCGGGAAAACGCATCCTGATCCGCCCTCCGGAGGGGCGCTCACCCGCTCGGATGCGCTCGGCGAGCAACCGGTCGCGGGGGTGTGCATGGTGAGTCCATGAACACAACACCTCACTCCAAGAAGGCCGTTTCCCGTATCTCGCGACTCTTCGTGGTGAGCGCCGCAGTGGGCATCGCCTGTGCGGCGGGAGTGGCGACCGCCACGTCCGCCGTCGCCGCGACACCCGCCGCGCACGTCGCCACCGCCACCCCCGCCTACGGCGGCCACGGCGGCGGTGGGGACGGCGACGAGTTCCAGTGCGGCAACGGCCTCCTCCCCATCCTCAACTTCTGCAACTGACGGGCGGGCGGGAGTAGTTCCCGCCCGTCAACCACACAACCGCACATGTAAGGTCCACCATCCGACACAGGGCGGCCGGGAACAGGGGCGAACTCCCCTTCCCGACCGCCCTGTCGACCACGTCCGACGGTCAGCGCCCCGCGTCCCAGGGCTACTTGACGCGCCACGCGGAGCGGCTCGACCCCGTTGGCGTCAGTGCGTGTGACCGCTCGCGGCCGGCGTCGGACCCGCGTTCTTCACCGTCAGGGGGAGCAGCTTCTTGCCGGTCGGGCCGATCTGGATGTGGGTGTCCATCTGCGGGCAGACGCCGCAGTCGAAGCACGGGGTCCAGCGGCAGTCCTCGACCTCCGTCTCGTCGAGGGCGTCCTGCCAGTCCTCCCAGAGCCAGTCCTTGTCCAGACCGGAGTCGAGGTGGTCCCAGGGCAGGACCTCCTCGTAGCTGCGCTCGCGGGTGGTGTACCAGTCGACGTCCACGCCGTAGGGGGCGAGGGCCTTGTCGGCGCACCGCATCCAGCGGTCGTAGGAGAAGTGCTCGCGCCAGCCGTCGAAGCGGCCGCCGTCGTCGTACACCGCGCGGATGACCGCGCCGATGCGGCGGTCGCCGCGGGAGAGCAGGCCCTCCACGATGCCGGGCTTGCCGTCGTGGTAGCGGAAGCCGATGGAGCGGCCGTACTTCTTGTCGGCGCGGATCTTGTCGCGGAGCTTCGCGAGGCGCTCGTCCGTCTCCTCGGCGGAGAGCTGCGGGGCCCACTGGAAGGGGGTGTGGGGCTTCGGGACGAAACCGCCGATCGAGACCGTGCAGCGGATGTCGTTCGAGCCCGAGACCTCGCGGCCCTTCTGGATGACGCGGGTCGCCATGTCGGCGATCTGGAGGACGTCGTCGTCGGTCTCCGTCGGCAGGCCGCACATGAAGTACAGCTTCACCTGGCGCCAGCCGTTGCCGTAGGCCGTGGCGACCGTACGGATCAGGTCCTCCTCCGAGACCATCTTGTTGATGACCTTGCGGATGCGCTCCGAGCCGCCCTCCGGGGCGAAGGTCAGACCCGAGCGGCGGCCGTTGCGGGTCAGCTCGTTCGCCAGGTCGATGTTGAAGGCGTCGACACGGGTGGAGGGGAGGGACAGGCCGATCTTGTCGTCCTCGTAGCGGTCGGCGAGGCCCTTGGCGATGTCGCCGATCTCCGAGTGGTCGGCCGACGACAGCGACAGCAGGCCGACCTCCTCGAAGCCGGTCGCCTTGAGGCCCTTGTCGACCATCTCGCCGATGCCCGTGATGGAGCGCTCGCGCACCGGGCGGGTGATCATGCCCGCCTGGCAGAAGCGGCAGCCGCGGGTGCAGCCGCGGAAGATCTCGACCGACATCCGCTCGTGGACCGTCTCGGCCAGGGGGACCAGCGGCTGCTTGGGGTACGGCCACTCGTCCAGGTCCATGACCGTGTGCTTGGACACACGCCACGGGACGCCCGACTTGTTCGGGACCACGCGGGCGATACGGCCGTCGGGGAGGTACTCGACGTCGTAGAACGCCGGTACGTAGACCCCGCCGGTCTTCGCGAGACGGAAGAGGACCTCCTCGCGGCCACCGGGGCGGCCCTCGGCCTTCCACTCGCGGATGATCCGGGTCATGTCCAGCACGGCCTGCTCGCCGTCGCCGATGACCGCCGCGTCGATGAAGTCGGCGATCGGCTCCGGGTTGAAGGCGGCGTGGCCGCCGGCCAGGACGATCGGGTCGTCGATCGTGCGGTCCTTGGACTCCAGCGGGATGCCGGCCAGGTCCAGCGCGGTGAGCATGTTCGTGTAGCCCAGCTCCGTGGAGAAGCTGAGGCCGAACACGTCGAAGGCCTTCACCGGGCGGTGGCTGTCCACCGTGAACTGCGGGACGCCGTGCTCCCGCATGAGCTCCTCCAGGTCCGGCCAGACGCTGTAGGTGCGCTCGGCGAGGATCCCCTCCTGCTCGTTGAGGACCTCGTAGAGGATCATGACGCCCTGGTTGGGCAGACCGACCTCGTAGGCGTCCGGGTACATGAGCGCCCAGCGGACGTCGCACTCGTCCCACGGCTTGACCGTGGAATTGAGCTCTCCGCCGACGTACTGGATCGGCTTCTGCACGTGCGGGAGCAGAGCTTCGAGCTGCGGGAAAACCGACTCGACAGGCATCTCGCGAACCTTCATGAGCTGACAGGGGGGACCATCAAGCCTAACCCGCCCGGCGGCCTCCCCCGAACGCTCAGCGATCCGCCCCGGACCTGATCTCCTTCCAGCGTCCGGGCAGCTCCGCCTCGGTCGCCGCCGCCCGCGCCTCCTCCCTGCCGTACAGCACCCCGTAGGTGAACGCGCTCTCCCCCGCCGCGTGCGCCACCGCCGCGAGCTCGCGGAGGGTGCGGCGGGCCATGACGCTGTCCTGGTGGTCGCCCAGGAGGGTGGTCAGGGACTTCATGGCCTTGGTCAGGGTGCGGGCGGGGGCGCCGAGCGCCTCGGTGGCGGCCTCGGCGGCGTAGCGGGTGCGCTTGGCCTTCTTGCGGGCCTCGTGGAGGGCGAGGTCGCGGTCCTGTCCCGGCGGCAGGGCCAGCGCGTGCTCCACGACCTCGGTCAGCTTCTTCTCGTTCTTGCCCACGGCCTTGGCGAGGGCCTTCCCCGGCTTCCGGCCGGCCGCCTTGCGCAGCGGCGGGTCCGTGAGCAGGGCGTCCAGGGCGTCCAGCAGGGCCAGATAGCGGCGGGAGTCCAGCACGCCGCCGAGGTGGGCGTGGGCGCCGCCGTGCCGGGCCCGGGACCAGGCGGTCAGCCGCTCGGGGACGGGGCCGGTGATCAGGGCGGCCGGGAGCGCGTCGAGGGCGGTGGTCAGGCGGTCGGCCAGCACCTCCTGGTCGCGTTCGACGCCCAGTTCGCCGGCGAGCCACTTCAGCTCGGTGCCGACGGGGTCGGTGACGGTGCGGTCCAGGAGGGCGCCGAAGGTGCGCAGGGTGCTGCGGGCGCGCCGGGTGGCGACCCGCATCCGGTGCACGGCGTCGGGCAGGTCGCGGCGGACGGCGGGGTCCAGCTCGACCAGCGCGTCCCGCTGGGCGCGGAGGTAGGCGAGGACGTGGTCACCGGCGGTCACCGGTGGCGGGGGCCCGGCCTCCTTCCGGCGCCGGCCGCCGGCCGTCTGTTCCAGGGCACGTGCCAGCTTCGACGGCGACCGGGACGGCCGTACGCCCGCCTTGCGCAGCCGCTTCTCCAACCGGTCGAGGAGGGCCGGGTCGCCGCCGTCGGCCAGTTCCACCTCGATCTCGGTCCACTGGGCGACCCCGCCCCTGCCGCTCAACCGCTCGGCGGTCACGGCGTCGACGCTGGCCTCGGCCAGCAGCGCGCCCTCGGTGTCGACGAGGTGCCGGACGTCCCGGGCGGAGCGCAGCCGGACCAGCGGGACGAGCTCGGCGTCCCGGACGCGGGAGCGGACGAGGGCCGCGATCTCCTCGGGGACGGTGTCGGAGAGCGGGGCCTGGATCTCGTCGCGGACTCCGGGGGCGACCGGGAACTTCAGGTGCCAGCCGGCGTCCGCGCCGCCGGTGCGGCGGCGCAGGGTGAGGGCGGCGGCGGCCAGACGTTCGTCGGCGGTGTCGTAGTACGTGGCGTCGAGTTCCATCAGGCCCTTGTCCAGGACGGCTGCCACCGGGCCGACGCCGGTCAGGTCCGGCAGCCCGCTGTCCTCGGACTCGTACTTGCGCTCGATCTCGCGTTTCGCATCCGCCATGCACCGAATCTAGTGTCCGGGGCGCCGGTACGGCAGAGGGCGCCGGGGTCTACGCCGACATGGGCCGTTGCACCTTGATCGACTGCAAGAGTCCCACCGCGACCCACACCGCGAACATGGAGGAGCCGCCGTACGACACGAAGGGCAGGGGCAGACCGGTGACCGGCATGATGCCGAGGGTCATGCCGATGTTCTCGAAGGACTGGAAGGCGAACCAGGCCACGATCCCGGCGGCGACGATCGTCCCGTACAGCTCGGTCGAGTCACGCGCTATCCGGCAGGCGCGCCACAGGAGGACACCGAGCAGGAAGATGATGAAGCCGGCGCCGACGAAGCCCAGCTCCTCTCCCGCGACCGTGAACACGAAGTCGGTCTGCTGCTCGGGCACGAACTGGCCGGTGGTCTGCGAGCCGTGGAACAGCCCGGCCCCGGTGAGTCCGCCGGATCCGATGGCGATGCGGGCCTGGTTGGTGTTGTAGCCGACACCGGCCGGGTCCAGGTCCGGGTTGGCGAAGGCCGCGAACCGGTTGATCTGGTACTCGTCCAGGATGTGCAGCTGCCAGATCGCGATGCAGCCGATGACACCGGCGGTGAGCAGACCGAAGACCCAGCGGTTGGAGGAGCCGGAGGCGAGCAGCACGCCGAGGATGATCGCCACCATGGCCAGCACCGAGCCGAGGTCGGGCATGAGCAGCAGGATCATGATCGGGACGGCGGCCAGGCACAGGGACTGGAACACGGTCCGGTGGTCGGGGTACGGCCTGTCGCCCGCGTCCACCCGCGCGGCCAGCAGCATGGCCATGCCCAGGATGATCGAGACCTTGAGGAACTCGGCGGGCTGGAGCGAGAAGCCGCCGATCACCAGCCAGTTGCGCTGGCCGTTGATCGTGGCGCCGAGCGGGGTGAGGACCACCAGGGCAAGGAGCACCGACAGGCCGTAGAGGATCGGCACGGCGTTGCGCAGGGCGCGGTGGCCGAGCCAGACGGTGCCGATCATCAGGGCGATCCCGATGCCGAGGTTCATCAGGTGCCGGAGCAGGAAGAAGTACGGGTCGCCCTGGTTGAGCTCGGTGCGGTTGCGGGTCGCCGAGTACACCAGCAGGGAGCCCAGCAGGGACAGGGCGGTGGCCGCGAGCAGTATCGGCCAGTCCAGCCTGCGGGTGAGCGAGTCGCGGGCGAAGATCCTGGTCCAGCCGGCCCGCTCGGGGCCGTACCCGGAGACGGAGAAGCTGTTCGCGCCGGTCATGAGGGCATCCTCCGGCTTCCCCTCCTGCGAGACCGCCTGCGGGTGTCACGGTTGCCCGTACCGGGCGAGGGTGTGGTACCCGCGGGCTGCTGGTCGTCGCCGTTGGTCGGGTTGTTCTTCTGCGCGGCCTCGGCGTCCTTCGCCGGGTCGCCGGTGACCTTCGGGGCGGCGATGGTGCCGTCCGTGCGGACCTTCGGCAGGCCCTTCTGCGGCTCGGGCAGCAGCGCCTTCTTGCTGTCGATGGAGCCGTCGCCCTGGACGCCGTAGAGCGCGCTGTAGATGTTGCGCACGGCCTCACCGGAGGCGCCGGAACCCGTACCGGCCTGGGCGATCGTCATGATCACCGTGTAGTCCTTGGAGTAGGTGGCCAGCCAGGACGTGGTCTGCTTGCCGTAGACCTCGGCGGTACCGGTCTTGGCGTGCAGGGGGATCTTGTCCTGCGGCCAGCCGCCGAACTTCCAGGCCGCCGTGCCGCGGGTGATGACGCCCGCGAAGGCGTCGTCCATGCCCCGGAGGGTGGCCTGGCTGACGGGCAGCTTGCCGCGCTTCGTCGGCTTGATCTCCCGCACGGTCTTGCCGTCGGCGCTGATGACCGCCTTGCCGATGGTCGGCTGGTACATCGTGCCGCCGTTGGCGACGGCGCCGTAGATCACGGCCTCCTGGATCGGGGTGACGAGGGTGTCACCCTGGCCGATGGAGTAGTTGATCGAGTCGCCCTCGCGCATCTTGTTGCCTTCGAGGCAGTTCTCGTAGGCGATCTTCTCGACGTAGGAGCCGTCCTTCTTGCCGCTCTTGCACCAGGCGTCCTTGTTCGCCTTCCAGTACGCCTGCTTCCACTGGCGGTCGGGGACGCGGCCGGTGACCTCGTTGGGCAGGTCGATGCCGGTCTCCTTGCCGAGGCCGAACTGGTGGGCGGCCTTGTAGAAGTAGTCCTTCGGCTGGCCCTTCTTGGGATTGATGCCGCCGTCCTTCTTCCACTCCTTGTCGGCCAGGTAGTAGAAGACGGTGTCGCAGGAGACCTCCAGGGCGCGGCCCAGCGGGATCGGACCGAAGTTCTCGCCCTCGAAGTTCTTGAAGACCTGGCCGCCGACCGAGTAGGAGCTGGTGCAGGGGTAGCGGCCGTCGAAGTCGTAGCCGGCCTCGACCGCGGCGGCCGTGGAGACCACCTTGAACGTCGAGCCGGGGGCGGCCTGACCCTGTATGGCCCGGTTGAGCAGGGGGTAGTCCGAGTCCTTGCCGGTGAGGGCCTTGTAGTCCTTGGCGGAGATGCCGCCGACCCAGACGTTCGGGTCGTACGTCGGCGCCGAGGCCATGGCGACGATGCGGCCGGTCTTGGCCTCCATCACCACGACGGCACCGGAGTCCGCCTTGTAGTTGGTGCCGGTGATCTTGTCGAACTGCTGGCGGGCGGCCTTCATCGCCTTGTCCAGCTCGTACTCGGCGACCCGCTGGACGCGGGAGTCGATGCTGGTGACCAGGTTCGAACCGGGCTCCGCCGCATCCGACTTGGCCTTGCCGATGACCCGGCCGAGGTTGTCGACCTCGTAGCGGGTGACGCCGGCCTTGCCGCGCAGCACCTTGTCGTACGTCCGCTCCAGGCCGGAGCGGCCCACCATGTCGGAGCGCAGGTAGGGCGAGTCGGTGTCCTTGGCCTGCTGGATCTCGGCGTCGGTGACGGGCGAGAGATAGCCGAGCACCTGCGCGGTGTTGGACTTGCCCGGCCCCGGGTAGCGGCGGACGGCCTCGGGCTCGGCGGTGATGCCGGGGAAGTCCTCGGAGCGCTCGCGGATCTGCAGGGCCTGCTTGGCGGTGGCCTCGTCGGTGATCGGGATCGGCTGGTAGGGCGAGCCGTTCCAGCAGGGCTGGGGGGTCTTGGCGTCGCACAGCCGGACCTTCTGCATGACCTCCTCGGGGCGCATGCCGAGGACGCCGGCCAGCTTGGTGAGGACGGCCTTGCCGTCGTCCTTCTGCTTCAGCAGGTCGGTGCGGGAGGCGGAGACCACCAGGCGGGTCTCGTTGTCCGCGAGGGGGACGCCCCGGGCGTCCAGGATGTCGCCGCGCACGGCCGGGTCGACGACCTGCTGGACGTGGTTGCCGGACGCCTCCTTCTGGTACTCGGCGCCCTCCCGGATCTGGAGGTACCACAACCGGCCGCCGAGCGTGCCGAGGAGGGAGAGAACGAGGATCTGGATGACGACGAGCCGGATCTGGACCCGTGGGGTCCGACCGGTCTCGGGGATGTTGGTCACTGCGGCTGTCTCCCCCTCTCAGTGCATCTGTGCGGGAACGCGTACGAAGGATGAACGACCAGCCTGTGAACCCGCGTTCCAGGAACGCTGACCCGTTCGAGTGAACTCACCGGAGGCCGACGCACCGGAGGCCGACGCACCGGCGCGGAACTCCCCGCCCCTCACAGTCGCTTGACCCCCTTGATGCGGCCCACCCGGGCGGAGCGCGTGCGCGCCCTGGCCTTCAGGGCGCCCAGGCCGCTGCGCTGGCTGCCGATGCGCAGGCCCGTGCCGGAGGAGAGCCAGCCCGAGGAGATGTCCCCGGCCTTGGCCGCGGGCCCGGTCTCGGTGAGCGGATCGTTGTCGGCGCGGCGGGCCAGCCACATCACGCCGGGCACGACGAACGGGGCGAGCAGCAGGTCGTACAGGGCGGCCGAGAACAGCAGCCCGGGCAGCCCGACATGGCGGGCGGCGGTGTCGCCGACCAGGGCGCCCACTCCGGCGTAGAGCAGGGTGGAGCCGATGGCGGCGGCGACCACGACGGCCATCGGGCCGGTCGCCGACTTCAGCCGGCCGTTCTCCGGCTTGACGAGCCCGGCGAAGTAGCCGATGACGCACAGCACGAGCGCGTACCGGCCGGCCGCGTGGTCGGCCGGCGGGGCCAGGTCGGCGAGGAGACCGGCGCCGAAACCGACGAGGGCGCCGCCGACGTGGCCGTAGACCATCGCCAGGCCGAGGACGGTGAGCAGCAGCAGGTCGGGGACGGCGCCCGGCAGGTGCAGCCGGGCGAGGACGCTCACCTGGATCACCAGGGCCACGACGACCAGCGGGGTCGAGAGCAGGATCCGGTTGACACGCATGGGGATACAGCTCCTACTGCTGCTCGTCGGTGGCGGGGGCGTCGGCCGACGGGGTGACCGTCACGGTCACCGTCGGCGTCGGGACCGGCTTCGGCTTGGCCGGGAGCACGGTGTCCCGCGGGTCCTGCTTCGGCGGCGCGACGACCACGCCGACGATGTCGAGCTTGGTGAAGCTGACGTACGGGGTGACGTACAGCGTGCGGGTCAGGCCGCCGCCGGAGGGGTCGACGCGGGAGACCACGCCGACCGGGACACCGGGCACGAAGGGCTTGTCGGCCTGCGAGCCGAACGTGACGAGCCGGTCGCCCTTCTTCACCTCCGCCTTGCCGTTGAGCAGTTCCACGCGCAGCGGGCGGTCGCCCTGCCCGGAGGCGAAGCCGAGTTCGTCGCCCGCTTCCATGCGGGTGCCGACGGTGAAGTCGGGGTCGTTGGCGAGCAGCACGGTGGAGGTGCCGGGGCCGACGGTGGTGACCCGGCCGACCAGGCCGTCCCCGTTCAGGACGGTCATGTCCCGCTTGATGCCGTCGTTCGCGCCGGCGTCGATGGTGATGGTCCAGGAGAAGCCCTGGGCCGAGCCTATGGCGATGACCTGGGCGCCCTTGATGCCGTACTGCCCCTCGCCGGCCACCTTGAGCAGCTTGTCGAGCTGCGCCAGACGGCTGCGGTTGCGGTCGTCGCTGCCGAGCTTGGCCTTGAGGGCCGCGTTCTCCTTCTCCAGCGCGGCGAGCCGGTCGTGCCGGCTGCCGGAGTCGCGGATCGCGGAGACGGCGTTGCCGACCGGGTCCACCGCGGAGGACAGCCCGTTCTCGACCGGGCCGAACGCCGCCGCGGCGGCGTGCCGGGCACCGTCGACCGGGGAGTTCCGGCCTCCGCGGATGTCCACCGTGATCAGTGCGAACGCGATGGCGACCAACAGGACCAGGAGCAGCCGGCTCTCTTTCGTGTCCCTCACGTGCGGCGGCCGTGCCCTTCCTCAAGTAGGAATTCGTCGGACCCCTGGAGAACGCGCGTACTGTGACGCGGCCCAAGAGGCCCATTCGTGGGAGCTTATGCCTCTATGTCAACGATCCGCCGCACGAGAGGAGAACGTCTCGTACGGCGGAATCGACAAGTCGCGTCATCTGCGCGGCTGGGCGTCCAGGACCTGCTGCAGCGCCTCGAACTCCTCGACGCACTTGCCGGAGCCGAGCGCGACGCTGTCCAGCGGGTCCTCGGCGATGTGGATCGGCATGCCGGTCTCCCGCCGCAGCCGCTCGTCGAGCCCGCGCAGCAGGGCTCCGCCGCCGGTCAGAACGATTCCTCGGTCCATGATGTCGCCGGACAGCTCCGGCGGGCACTTGTCGAGGGTGGTCTTCACCGCGTCCACGATCGCGTTGACCGGCTCCTCGATCGCCTTGCGGACCTCGGCCGCCGAGATGACGACGGTCTTCGGCAGCCCGGAGACCAGGTCCCGGCCGCGCACTTCGGTGTGCTCGTCGGTGTCCAGGTCGTACGCCGAACCGATCGTGATCTTGATCTGTTCCGCCGTGCGCTCACCCAGGAGGAGGCTGTACTCCTTCTTGATGTACTGGATGATCGCGTTGTCCAGTTCGTCGCCGGCGACGCGGATGGACTGGGCGGTGACGATCCCGCCGAGCGAGATGACCGCGACCTCCGTGGTGCCGCCGCCGATGTCCACCACCATGTTGCCCGTGGCCTCGTGGACCGGCAGGCCGGAGCCGATGGCGGCGGCCATGGGCTCCTCGATGATGTGCACCTGGCGGGCGCCGGCCTGGGAGGACGCCTCGATGACCGCCCGGCGCTCGACGCCCGTGATGCCCGAGGGCACACAGACGACGACCCGCGGCCGGGCCAGGTACCGCCGCTTGTGGATCTTCAGGATGAAGTAGCGGAGCATCCGCTCGGTGATCTCGAAGTCGGCGATCACGCCGTCCTTCAGCGGACGGACCGCCACGATGTTGCCCGGAGTCCGGCCGATCATCTTCTTCGCTTCGGCACCGACCGCGAGGATCCCACCCGTGTTGGTGTTGATCGCCACGACGGACGGCTCGTTCAGTACGATCCCGCGACCCCTGACGTACACCAGCGTGTTGGCGGTCCCGAGGTCGACAGCCATGTCACGGCCGATGAACGACATTGAGTTCCCCATCCGGATTCATCTGGCCGTCCTGAGCCTTTGAGGGCATGTCAGGTCGGCGAGGCGGGTGCTGTGACGTGAAGGCTTCCATCGTAAACGCGCCTGCACGAACACTGCGCGAGGGTCTCCGCCATTGTCACCAGATGGCGTGCCGCCCCGCTTGTGGAGACGGGCGTTCGGGGGCGCTCGTTCCCTCAAATGCCAGGACTGTGCCGGAAAGGTCCGGGCGTGGTCCCGGACCCCCTCCGCGGCGGACGGGCGTTACGCGCGGCCCGGGAAGAAGATCTTCACCTCGCGCTCGGCGGACTCCTCGGAGTCGGAGGCGTGGATCAGGTTCTCGCGGACGATCACGCCGTAGTCGCCGCGGATCGAACCGGGCGCGGCGGCGATCGGGTCGGTCGGGCCGGCGAGCCGGCGCACGCCCTCGATGACCCGCTCGCCCTCCACGATCAGCGCGACGACCGGACCGGAGGACATGAACTCCACCAGCGGCTCGTAGAACGGCTTGCCCTTGTGCTCGCCGTAGTGCTGCTCCAGCGTGTCCTGGTCCAGGGTGCGCAGCTCCAGCGCCGTGATCCGCCAGCCGGCCTTGCGTTCGATGCGGCTGATGATCTCGCCGGTCAGGCCGCGACGGACGGCGTCGGGCTTGAGGAGGACGAGGGTGCGCTGGCTCACGAGGGGCTCCTTACACGACTTGCGGGTGCGGTGGGATGAGGTTACAGGGCGTGTCGGGGCCTTTGTTACGCAGCGTCAGCCGTGGAGGAGGAGGACCGGTCCTGGGCCGCGAAGCGGGCCTTCGCCTCGTCCACCTTTCTCCCGAAGTGCACCGACGCCCACCACAGCGCCGCGAACACCGCGCCCAGGAAGTACATGGTCGGGACGAAGACACCGGAGGCGATCAGGGCGAGCTGCAGGGCCCAGCCGAGGGCGACCCCGCCGGGCCGGGTCACCATGCCGCACAGCAGCACGCACAGCAGCATGGCGATGCCGCTGACCGTCCACACCGTCGACGTGGACAGGTCCGGGTCCTTCATGGCGACGAGCCCGGCGAAGCCGATGACGAAGAACTCGCCGATCAGGGTCGATGCACAGAGCGTACGCATCTTCGACTCTCAGCCCTTCCCCAGCAGCAGCCGGGCCTCGCCGACCGTGATGACGGAACCGGTCACCAGCACACCGCCGCCCGCGAACTCGCCCTCCTCCTCGGCCAGCGTGATCGCGGCCTCCAGGGCGTCCGGCAGCCGTGGCTCGACCTGCACGCGCTCGTCGCCGAACACCTCGACGGCGATCGCGGCCAGCTCGTCCGCGTCCATGGCGCGGTGGCTGGAGTTCTGCGTGACGACGACCTCCGCGAAGATCGGCTCGAAGGCCTCCAGCAGCCCGCGCACGTTCTTGTCGCCGCTCGCGCCGACGACCCCGATCAGCCGGGTGAAGTCGAACGCCTCCCGCACGGCCTCGGCGGTGGCCTCGGCACCCGCCGGGTTGTGCGCGGCGTCCAGCACGACGGTGGGAGAGCGCCGTACGACCTCCAGCCGGCCCGGGGACGACACGGCCGCGAACGCCTTGCGCACGGTGTCGATGTCCAGCGGCTCGGCGCGCTGCGCGCCGACGCCGAAGAACGCCTCCACGGCGGCGAGCGCGACGGCCGCGTTGTGTGCCTGGTGGGCGCCGTGCAGCGGCAGGTACACCTCGTGGTACTCGCCGCCGAGGCCGCGCAGCGTGAGGAGCTGCCCGCCGACGGCGACCTGCCGGTCGACGACCCCGAACTCCAGCCCCTCGCGGGCCACCGTGGCGTCGACCTCCACGGCCTTCTTCAGCAGCACCTGCGCCGCGTCCACCGGCTGCTGGGCCAGGATGACGGTCGCGTCCTGCTTGATGATGCCGCTCTTCTCGCCGGCGATCTGCGCGTGCGTCTCGCCGAGCCGGTCGGTGTGGTCGAGGTCGATGGGGGTGACGACGGCGACGTCGCCGTCGATCACGTTGGTGGCGTCCCAGGAGCCGCCCATGCCGACCTCGACGACGGCGACGTCCACGGGGGCGTCCGCGAAGGCCGCGTAGGCCATGCCGGTGAGCACCTCGAAGAAGGACAGCCGGTACTCCTGCTGCCCGTCCACCATCTCGACGTACGGCTTGATGTCCTGGTACGTCTCGATGAACCGCTCGGCGGTGATCGGGGCGCCGTCCAGGCTGATCCGCTCGGTGATCGACTGCACGTGCGGGCTGGTGTAGCGGCCGGTGCGCAGCTCGAAGGCGCCGAGCAGGGCCTCGATCATGCGGGCGGTGGAGGTCTTGCCGTTCGTGCCCGTGATGTGGATCGAGGGGTAAGACCGCTGGGGCTCGCCCAGCACGTCCATCAGCGCGGCGATGCGGCTGACCGAGGGCTCAAGCTTCGTCTCGCCCCAGCGGGTGGCGAGCTCCGCCTCGACCTCCCGCAGGGCCCTGTCGACCTCGGGGTCCTCGGGGCGGGCGGGCACGTCCGCCTGCGGAGGGCCGCCCTGGGTGCGCAGGGTGCGGCTGCCGGCCTCGATGACCGCGAGGTCGGGGTCGCGGGTGGTCTCGGCTTCGATGATCTCGTCGAAGGAGTCGAGGGGGTCGGGGGTGTCGCTGGTGCCGGGCGCTTCGCTCACGGGGCCCAGTCTACGGAGCGGGTGCCTGCGGCGCGGCGCCGGTATGGGGTGGCTTGTCTTGCCGGGCGGGTGCGGGGGCCCGGGCGCGGGGGAGCTCGGGCGCGGTGTGGGGTGGCCGGACGCGGTGTGTGGTGCTCGGGAGCCGTGCGGGGTGTCCTGGGCCGGTCGGCCGGGTGCGGGTGCGTCGTGGCTTGTCGCGCAGTTCCCCGTGCCCCTCCGGGCGCGCCAAGGCCCCCGGAGCCCTGAGGTTCCGGGGGCCTTGAGCAGCGTGCCGGTGCCTACGCCTCCGGCAGCTTCTCCAGCTGCGCGGTGATGCGGGCGATGTCCTCGTCCGCCTTGGCCAGGCGCGTGCGGATCTTGTCCACCACGTTCTCCGGAGCCTTCGCCAGGAACGCCTCGTTGCCGAGCTTGGCCGTGGCCTGGGCCTTCTCCTTCTCCGCGGCGGCCAGGTCCTTGGCCAGGCGCTTGCGCTCCGCGGCGACGTCGATCGTGCCGGAGAGGTCGAGGGCCACCTCGGCGCCCGCCACCGGCAGGGTCGCCGTGGCCGTGAAGCCCTCGCCCTCCGGCTGGAGACGGAGGAGCTGACGGATGGCGGCCTCGTGCGGGGCGAGCGGCGTGCCGTCCAGCGTCAGACGGGCCGGGACCCGCTGGCCGGGCTGGAGGCCCTGGTCGGCGCGGAAGCGGCGGACCTCGGTGATGACCGACTGGAGGGTGGAGATCTCCCGCTCGGCCGCCGCGTCCCGGAAGCCGCTGTCGGTCGGCCAGTCGGCGATGACGATCGACTCGCCGCCGGTCAGCGTCGTCCAGAGGGTCTCGGTGACGAACGGGACCACCGGGTGCAGCAGCTTGAGGGTGACGTCCAGGACCTCGCCGAGGACGCGCTTGGAGACCTCGGCCGGCTCGCCGCCCGCCTGGAAGACCGTCTTGGACAGCTCGACGTACCAGTCGAAGACCTCGTCCCACGCGAAGTGGAAGAGGGCGTCGGAGAGCTTGGCGAACTGGAAGTCGTCGTAGTAGGCGTCGACTTCGGCGACGACGGAGTTGAGGCGGGAGAGGATCCAGCGGTCCGTGGCCGACATGGCCGACGGGTCCGGCAGGGGGCCGTCCACCGTCGCGCCGTTCATCAGCGCGAAGCGGGTCGCGTTCCAGATCTTGTTGGCGAAGTTGCGGGAGCCCTGGACCCAGTCCTCGCCGATCGGCACGTCGACGCCCGGGTTGGCGCCGCGGGCCAGCGTGAAGCGCAGGGCGTCGGAGCCGTACTTGTCCATCCAGTCCAGCGGGTTGACCGCGTTGCCGAAGGACTTGGACATCTTCTTGCCGAACTGGTCGCGGACCATGCCGTGCAGGGCGATGGTGTGGAACGGCGGGGTGCCGTCCATCGCGTACAGGCCGAACATCATCATCCGGGCGACCCAGAAGAAGAGGATGTCGTAGCCGGTGACCAGGACGGAGTTCGGGTAGAACTTCGCGAGCGACTCGGTCTGTTCGGGCCAGCCCAGCGTGGAGAAGGGCCACAGGCCGGAGGAGAACCAGGTGTCGAGGACGTCGGTCTCCTGGTGCCAGCCCTCGCCGGCCGGCGGCTCCTCGTCCGGGCCGACGCAGACGACCTCGCCGTCCGGGCCGTACCAGACCGGGATGCGGTGGCCCCACCAGAGCTGGCGCGAGATGCACCAGTCGTGGAGGTTGTCGACCCAGTCGAAGTAGCGCTTCTCCATCTCCTGCGGATGGATCTTGACCTTGCCCTCGCGGACGGCGTCGCCGGCAGCCTTGGCCAGCGGGCCGACCTTGACCCACCACTGCATGGACAGGCGCGGCTCGATGGTGGTCTTGCAGCGCGAGCAGTGGCCGACGGAGTGGACGTACGGCCGCTTCTCGGCGACGATCCGGCCCTCGGCGCGCAGCGCGGCGACGATCGCCGAGCGGGCCTCCAGGCGGTCCATGCCCTGGAAGGGGCCGTGGACGGTGATCACGGCGTGCTCGTCCATCACGGTGATGGTCGGCAGGTCGTGGCGCTGGCCGATCTCGAAGTCGTTCGGGTCGTGCGCCGGGGTGACCTTGACGGCGCCGGTGCCGAACTCGGGGTCGACGTGCGTGTCCGCGACGACCGGGATGGAGCGTTCGGTCAGCGGCAGCCGGATCAGCTTGCCGACGAGGTGCTTGTACCGCTCGTCGTCCGGGTGGACGGCGACGGCGGTGTCACCGAGCATCGTCTCGGCGCGGGTGGTGGCGACGACGATGGTGTCGTCCCCCTCGCCGTACTTCATGGAGACCAGTTCGCCGTCGTCGTCCTGGTACTCGACCTCGATGTCCGAGATCGCGGTCAGACAGCGGGGGCACCAGTTGATGATGCGCTCGGCGCGGTAGATCAGCTCGTCGTCGTAAAGCTTCTTGAAGATGGTCTGGACGGCCTGGGACAGGCCCTCGTCCATGGTGAAGCGCTCACGCGACCAGGCGACGCCGTCACCGAGGCGCCGCATCTGCCCGGAGATCTGCCCGCCGGACTCGGCCTTCCACTGCCAGACCCGCTCGACGAAGGCCTCGCGGCCCAGGTCCTGCCGGGACTTGCCCTCCTTGCCCAGCTCGCGTTCGACCACGTTCTGCGTGGCGATGCCGGCGTGGTCCATGCCGGGCTGCCACAGCGTCTCGTAGCCCTGCATCCGCTTGCGGCGGGTGAGGGCGTCGATGATCGTGTGCTCGAAGGCGTGCCCGAGGTGCAGGCTGCCCGTGACGTTCGGCGGCGGGATGACGATCGTGTACGGCGGCTTCTCGCTCTTCGCGTCCGCCTCGAAGTAGCCCCGCTCTACCCAGCGCTCGTACAGCGGCCCCTCTACATCGGCCGGCGCGTACTGGGTCGGCAGTTCGGTGTCGGGCGCGGGTGGCTGCTGCTGAGCGTTCTCGGTCACGCAGGTCAGTTTAGAGGTGTCACGGGGTGGTCCCGAAACGCCTTTGTTCTGTAACGGTGCGGCCCCCGGTGCCGTGCCGTTCCCGTGCCTGGGTCAGGATGTCAGGAACACATAAGCTTCTGGAGGGGAACCCAGGAATGAGCAACAACCAGCCGGGCCCGTACGGCCAGCAGCCCCAGCAGCCGGGTCCGTACGGCCAGCAGGGGCAGCCTGGGCCGTACGGCCAGCCGGGCCCCTACGGCCAGCCGCCGCAGGCTCCCCAGCCCGGCTACGGCTACCCCCAGCAGACCCCGCAGACCCCGCAGCCGGGCTACGGCTACCCGCAGCAGGGCGCGCCGCAGCAGCCCGGCCCGTACGGCCAGCAGCCGAACCCTTACGGGCAGCAGCAGCCGGCCTACGGCATGCCGCAGGCACCGCAGCCGGCCGGGGGCAAGAAGAAGACGGGCCTGATCATCGGCGCGGTGGCCGTGGTGGCGGCCGTGGCGGTGGGCGCGTACTTCCTGCTGAGCGGGAGCGGCAGCGGCGGCGTGGCGGACGACGGACCGCACAAGCTGACGACGCCTGCGACCGTGCTGTCCGAGTACAAGAAGTCCAAGGGTGACAGCGGCAGCATGACGGACAGCGACCTGAAGGACGCCGAGAAGTGGGGTGTGCACGACCCCAAGGACGTCAGCGCCGCGTACGAGGCCGGGGACCCGGACAATCCGCTGAGCAAGAAGGGGCTCAACTTCGGCGGTGTCTACGGCACCATCGACGACCCCGAGAAGACCGTCGACGCGATGTTCGCGTTCTTCAAGTCCGAGTCGCAGAAGGACAGCGACAGCAAGGACGTCGCCCTGAAGGGCGAGCCGAAGGAGTACACCCCGGCCGGGCTCGACGGCGCGATCCTCAAGTGCCAGCAGGCCACGGCCCCCACCGGCGCGGGCAGCGGCGGACCGAAGGACGTGACGCTCACGATCTGCGTCTGGGGCGACCACAGCACCATAGGCATGGTCATGCCGATGGACTTCGCCAACCTCGCGGCGGGCCGGAGCAGCGACCCGGCGAAGGACGCGGAACTCACCGCCAAGTTCCGCGCGCAGGTCCGCGTCAAGAGCTGACGCGTTCCCCGGCGACGACGAAGGGGCCCCGGTCGGTCGACCGGGGCCCCTTCGTGCGTGACGGGTGCGGCTACGCCGTCTTCTGCTCCCCCGAGCCCCGCCCCCGGGCGTCCCTCGGGATCAGGGTCGGGTTGACGTTGGAGAGGACCACGTCGGCGGTGATGACGACGCGGGCGACGTCCTTGCGGGACGGGACCTCGTACATCACACCCTGGAGGACCTCCTCCATGATGGCGCGCAGGCCGCGGGCGCCGGTCTGGCGGAGGATGGCCTGGTCGGCGATGGCCTCCAGCGCCTCGCGCTCGAAGTCCAGCTCCACGCCGTCGAGTTCGAACAGGCGCTGGTACTGCTTGACCAGCGCGTTGCGGGGCTCGACCAGGATCTTCAGGAGCGCTTCGCGGTCCAGGTTGTGGACCGAGGTGATCACCGGCAGGCGGCCGATGAACTCGGGGATCATGCCGAACTTGACCAGGTCCTCCGGCATGACGTCCTCGAAGACGTCCTTCGACTCCAGCTCGCGCTTGGAGAGGATCGTGGCGCCGAAGCCGATGCCCTTCGCGCCGGCCCGCGCCTCGATGATCTTCTCCAGACCCGCGAAGGCGCCGCCCACGATGAACAGCACGTTCGTCGTGTCGATCTGGATGAACTCCTGGTGGGGGTGCTTGCGGCCGCCCTGCGGCGGGACCGAGGCCGTGGTGCCCTCCAGGATCTTCAGCAGGGCCTGCTGGACACCCTCGCCCGAGACGTCACGGGTGATCGACGGGTTCTCGCTCTTCCGCGCGACCTTGTCGATCTCGTCGATGTAGATGATCCCGGTCTCGGCCTTCTTGACGTCGTAGTCGGCCGCCTGGATGAGCTTGAGGAGGATGTTCTCGACGTCCTCGCCCACGTAGCCCGCCTCGGTCAGCGCCGTGGCGTCGGCGATCGCGAACGGGACGTTCAGCATGCGCGCCAGCGTCTGCGCGAGGAGCGTCTTGCCGGAGCCCGTGGGGCCCAGCAGCAGGATGTTGGACTTCGCCAGCTCGATGGCGTCGTCACGGCCGCTCGCGCCGCCGTTCTCGCCCGCCTGGACCCGCTTGTAGTGGTTGTACACCGCGACGGAGAGCGCCTTCTTGGCGGCCTCCTGGCCGACCACGTAGCCCTCAAGGAACTCGTAGATCTCGCGGGGCTTGGGCAGCTCCTCCCAGCGCACCTCGCTGGTCTCCGCGAGCTCTTCCTCGATGATCTCGTTGCAGAGATCGATGCACTCGTCGCAGATGTACACACCGGGCCCTGCGATGAGCTTCTTGACCTGCTTCTGGCTCTTGCCGCAGAACGAGCACTTGAGCAGATCGCCGCCGTCACCGATGCGTGCCACGGTGTGCTTCCCCTTCGCCTGGGAGACGCCTGGACGCTATGAGTCCAGCGGCTCCTGGTGCTGCCTTATGTCCGACGGTACCTTGCCGGGCCCGGTGTTCGGGCCCCCCTTGGCAGGGTTCACTTTGACGTGCACCGTGCCAAGAGGGGCCCCACGTGCGTGGTTGCGCTGTCAGCGGACCGCGCTGTTGTTCAGCTTGCGGGTGG
This sequence comes from Streptomyces sp. Ru62, assembly GCF_002920615.1. GTDB lineage: Bacteria > Actinomycetota > Actinomycetes > Streptomycetales > Streptomycetaceae > Streptomyces. The sequence continues at coordinate 462,775 of NZ_PQSU01000002.1, read as the reverse complement.
AGATGATCTGGTCGACGAGGCCGTACTCCAGCGCCTCCTCGGCCGTGAGGATCTTGTCCCGCTCGATGTCCTCGCGGACCTGCTCGATCGGCCGGTTCGAGTGCTTGGCCAGCATGTTCTCCAGCTGCTCACGCATCCGGGTGAACTCGTTGGCGATGATCTCCAGGTCGGAGAGCTGGCCGCGGCCGGTGGAGCCGGCCGGCTGGTGGATCAGCACCCGGGAGTTCGGCAGCGCCATGCGCTTGCCGGGGGTGCCCGCGGCGAGCAGGATGGCCGCGGCGGAGGCCGCCTGGCCCATGCAGACCGTCTGGATGTCGGGCTTCACGAACTGCATCGTGTCGTAGATCGCCGTGAGGGCGGTCATGTCGCCACCGGGGCTGTTGATGTAGATCGAGATGTCCCGGTCCGGGTCCATCGACTCCAGGCACAGCAGCTGCGCCATGACGTCGTTGGCGGAGGCGTCGTCGATCTGGACGCCCAGGAAGATCACGCGCTCCTCGAAGAGCTTCGCGTACGGGTCGTACTCGCGGATGCCCTGGGAGGTGCGCTCGACGAAGCGCGGGATGACGTAGCGGCTGTCGGGGCGGGGCCCTTCGTACATGCCGCTGGCGGCGCCGGGGAAGTTGCTCATGGGGTTCACCGTCCTGGTGGCGTTCGGGGGGCTGGTGTCTCGGCGGTGCGTGGCGTGGCCGGACCGGTCAGGCACCGGTGCCGCCGCCTCCCGGAACACCCGAGGCGTGCGTGATGATCTCGTCAATGAGACCGTACTCCTTGGCCTCCTCCGGGGTGAACCAGCGGTCGCGGTCGCCGTCGCGGATGATCGTCTCGACCGTCTGGCCCGAGTGGAGGGCGGTCAGCTCCGACATGCGCTTCTTGGTGCGCATCAGGTACTCGGCCTGGATCTTGATGTCCGAGACCGTACCGCCGAGGCCCGCGGAGCCCTGGTGCATCATGATGTCCGCGTGCGGCAGGGCGAAGCGCTTGCCGGCCGCGCCGCCGGTCAGCAGGAACTGGCCCATCGAGGCGGCCATGCCCATGGCGATCGTCACCACGTCGTTCGGGATGTACTGCATGGTGTCGTAGATCGCCATGCCGGCCGTGACCGAGCCGCCCGGGCTGTTGATGTAGAGGTAGATGTCCTTGTCCGGCTCGGCGGCAAGGAGCAGCAGCTGCGCGGTGATCTTGTTGGCGATGTCGTCGTCAACCTGCTGGCCGAGGAAGATGATCCGCTCGTTGAGCAGCCGGTTGTAGACCTGGTCGCCGAGGCCACCACCGATGGAAGGCTCGCCGGCGGCGGAGGGCATCAGATTCGTCACGTATCCACCTGCTCGTCTTACGACGGCGCCGGGCCGTCTCATTGTTCTGCCTTTCATGGACCCTAACGCGACGTTCCCTCCGGGGAATCCCGGTAAGTGAGCTGTTCGCTGTGAGCGCAGGTCGCTCAGCGGGGGCGCCGGGGAATGCCCGCCACGGCCGTGCCGGGGCAGGCGGCGGGGGACGGGTCCGGGGGAAGGCGACGGGCCCCGGGGGAAGCCCCCCGGGGCCCGTCGTACGTGCCTCACAGGCGCCGCAGGGCCGCTCAGCCCTCGGTCTTCTCCTCGGCGGAGTCGGACGCCTCGGTGGCCTCGGCCTCGGCCGGCGCCTCCTCGGTCTCCTCCTCGTCGTCCAGGTTGACGACCTCGCCGTTGGTGTCCTTCACCGTGGCGGACTCGACCACGACGGCCAGGGCCTTGCCGCGGGCGACCTCGCCGACCAGCAGCGGCACCTGGCCGCCCTCGACGACGGCCTGGGCGAACTGGTCGGGGGACATGCCGGAGGAGGCCGCACGCCGCATGAGGTGCTCGGTGAGCTCCTCCTGGTTGACGTTGAGGTTCTCCTTCTTGACCAGCTCGTCGAGGACGAACTGGGTCTTGATGCCCTTGACCGCGGCCTCGCGGGTCTCGGTCTCGAACTCCTCGGCGGTCTTGCCCTGGATCTCCAGGTACTTGTCGAGGGTGAGGCCCATCTGCGCGAGCTGGTGGTGCTCCAGGTTGTGCTTGCGGGTGTTGATCTCGTCCTCGAGGAGCTTCTCGGGGACCGGGACCTCCACCAGCTCCAGCAGCTTCTCCAGGACGCGCTCCTGGGCCTGCGTGGCCTGGTCGAACTGCTTCATGTTGGTGAGGCGCTTGCGGCTGTCGGCCTTCAGCTCCTCCAGGGTGTCGAACTCGGAGGCCAGCTGCGCGAACTCGTCGTCCAGCTCGGGCAGTTCGCGGGCGGCGACCTGGGTGACCTTGACGGTGACCTCGGCCTCCTTGCCCGCGGCGGAGCCGCCCTTCAGCTCGGAGGTGAAGGTGGCCTCCTCACCGGCGGACAGGCCCTTGACGGCGTCGTCGATGCCGTCCAGCAGCTCGCCGGAGCCGATGGTGTAGGAGACGCCGTTCGCGATGCCGTCCTCCAGCACCTCGCCGTCGACCTTGGCCTCCAGGTCGATGGTGACGACGTCGCCGTCCTCGGCGGCGCGCTCGACCGGAGAGGTCGACGCGAAGCGCTCACGGAGCTGCTCCACGGACTTCTCGATGTCCTCGTCCGTCACCTCGACGGCGTCGACCTCGACCTCGATGCCGGAGTAGTCCGGGATCTCCAGGGCCGGGCGGACGTCGACCTCGGCGGTGAAGTTCAGCGTCTCGCCGTCCTTCAGCTCGGTGATGTCGACGTCGGGCTGGCCCAGCGGGCTCAGCTCGGCCTCGTTGACCGCCTCGGTGTAGAACTTGGGCAGCGCGTCGTTGACGGCCTCCTCCAGCACCGCACCGCGGCCGAACCGCTGGTCGATCACGCGGGCCGGGATCTTGCCCTTGCGGAAGCCCTTCACCGTGACCTGCTGGTTGATCTTCTTGTACGCCGCGTCGAGGCTGTCCTTGAGCTCCTCGAAGGGCACCTCGACAGTGAGCCGAACCCGGGTCGGGTTCAGGGTCTCCACGGCGCTCTTCACGGTTCGGTCTCCTTGTGGCTGACTTCTCGGGTTCTGCCGGAGCCCGATGGGTCCGGCGGATTTCGCCGCCCGGAGGAGTACGTAGGCCGTGAGGGCCGGGACACACGGGCGCGCAGCTTGCATAGTAACCGCAGCCGGTCGGCGCCCCAAAAGGCGATCACCGCGACGTCACTGAGCCGGACGTCACGAGCCGGTGGTCGGGGTGGCGGGATTTGAACCCACGGCCTTCCGCTCCCAAAGCGGACGCGCTACCAAGCTGCGCCACACCCCGTCTGGTGCGACACGTAGGGTACATGCCCGGGCCCGATCCGTCGGCCGCATTCTCCGGGGCGGGACGCGCGGTGCGACGGGGCCGACTCGTTGGCCTCGGCGGCGGGCGACCCGCTACGATGCCTTCAGTGCCGCGGTCACCGACCTGCGGCGCACTGCTGCGGGCGTAGCTCAATGGTAGAGCCCTAGTCTTCCAAACTAGCTACGCGGGTTCGATTCCCGTCGCCCGCTCTGGATGCCGAAGGCCCAGGTGAGCGATTGATCTCCGCTCCCTGGGCCTTCTGGCGTACCGAGAGGGCCCGGTCCCGGCAGACGGCACACGCGCAAGGGGCTCTTCTGACTGGAGCCGTCATGATCGTGGCGGCTGTCGTCTCCTCCTTCTTCCTTCTTGGGTCCCAGGTGTTCCGGCCGTGGCGAGAGCGGGCGGGGCGGGGGGCGACCATGATCACATCGTCGACGCCGAGGGTCTCGGCGAGGCCGGCGGCGGGCTCGCGCCGGCGGGCGGGAGCGGGCCGTGCCGGCGGGCGTGGGTGCCGGGGCACCCGCCGGGTACGCAGGGGATGTGCAGCCAGGGGCGCTGCCCGTCGATGTCGGCGTCCACCACGGGCGCCGTGAAGGCGCCGCTGATCTGGCGGGCGGCTGCCACCTCGCGGCGGAAGCGAACGCGGAACTCGTCGGCGTACCGGCCGTGGACTATCTCGACGGCGAGTCGGCGGCCGTAGGGGGCGGGGCACCTCTCGTTCGAGCGCAGCCGAGAAGTGGGCGGAGCCCCACCCGCTGCCGAGGCGGTCCTCGATCCGGTCGCCACCGGCCTCCGACGGGGCCGGGTCGCGCAGCGCCACTTCCCCGCGTCCCCCGTTGTGCCAGTTGCCCGGCCCCGTTCAGGCCCCGGCTGCCCGGCCGGGTCAGAACCTGATCGAGTTGATGGACTCCGCTATCGAGTTCAGGAACCGGTTGATCGATGGCGCCATGCCGGTCGAGGCGAGGAAGAAGCCGAAGAGGATGGCGACGATCGCCGGGCCGGCCTTGATGTTCCCCCCTCGGATCAACACCACCAGGATGATCGCCAACAGCAGCACCACAGACAGTGAAATGGCCACAACTGATCACACCCTCGGTCGGTCCGCTCTCCCGGCCCGGAGGTACGGCCCGCGCACCCCCGCCAGAACCATCGTGCCACCAACGCGCCCCCCGTATGCGGGTCCTGACGCAACGCCGGACGGGTACACATGCGCGGGACACCTCGCACAGGAATGCGACCGGCGACGCGGTCACGAAATCCACACGAATTCCAGGGACTTCGTTTCAATAACCACGCAATGCACGGGACGGGGAATCCACGTACGGGACACAGAGGCGCCGCATGCCCGAATTAGTCTGTATTAATCGGTACATCCAGGGCGAACGGACGACACCTGTGTGCCCATCATCACGTGGACCCGGATGGCAAGTTCGGCGAATTACGGGGTACCCGCGCGGGATAAGCAGGAATGACAGTGCGGGTTTTACGGAATCCCACAGCCGACGCTAGGGTGCCTGAGATGTTCGACGCCGCAACGTCCCCCGGCCACAGCCGCAGGCCGCTCCCCCCGGCACAGCCGCCGGTGCGCGGAGTGCCCGACCGGCGAACCCCGACGCACGCGCAGGAGCAGTCGCGGACCGACAGACCGGGCAGACAGCGCGACGCGTTCTTCGACAACGCCAAGTACCTCGCGATCGTGCTCGTGGCACTGGGGCACTCCTGGTCGGCCCTCAAGACCGACAACCGGGCCCTCGAATGCCTGTACAACGTCGTGTACACCTTCCACATGCCGGCGTTCATCGTCATCTCCGGCTACTTCTCCCGCAGTTTCGACATGCGCCCGGACCGGCTGAAGCGGCTGGTCACCGGCATGGCCGTCCCGTACCTGCTGTTCCAGACCGCCTATTCGCTGTTCCGGCGCTACGCGGGCCACGCCGACGACCCGATCAGTCTCGTCTCGCCCTACTACCTGACCTGGTTCCTGTGCGCGCTGTTCATCTGGCGCCTGACCACCCCCCTGTGGAAGCTGGTCCGCCGGCCGCTGCCCCTCGCGCTGGGCATCGCCATGGTCGGATCGGTCACCCCGGGCCTCGACGACAACCTGGCCCTCGGCCGCGTCCTGCAGTTCCTGCCCTGTTTCGTCCTCGGCCTGCTGCTGAAGCCCGAGCACTTCGCGCTGATACGCCGGCCCGCGGTGCGGGTGCTGTCCGTACCGGTGTTCGCCGCGGCCCTGGCCGTCGGCTGGTGGACGGTGCCGCGCGTGGACGGCGGATGGTTCTACCGGGAGAGTTCGGCGCAGGACATCGGTGCGCCCTGGTGGACCGGACCGCTGATGACGCTGGCCATGTTCGGCTGCGCGGTGCTGCTGACCGCCTGCTTCCTCGCCTGGGTGCCGGGCCGCCGGACGTGGTTCACCGCGCTCGGCGCGGGCACGCTGTACGGCTACCTGCTCCACGGCTTCGTGGTCAAGGGCACGCTCTACGCGGGCGGGTTCGACCTCGCCGAGCAGTACGGCGCCCTGGGCACGGTCGCCGTCACCGTCCTCGCGGCCGCCGCCGTCACGGTGCTGTGCACCAAGCCGGTGCAGCGCGTCTTCCGCTTCGCGATGGAGCCGAGGATGGAGTGGGCGTTCCGGGAGGACGCGGCCGAACTGGCCCGCGAACGGCAGAAGCCGCGGGAGACGGTCGGCGTCTAGCCGGCCCCGCCCCGTCCGCAGCCCTGCCCGTCCGCCCCCCGTCCGCGACCCGCCCGCCGCGACCCGCCCGTCCACACCCTCGCTCAGGCCGGGAGACCGAGAAGTGCGCGCGTCCTGGCGTACTTCTCGGTCAGCCGTGTCCGGGTCGGCTCGTCGAGCGCCGCGAGCCGCCGCGGGTCGGCGTTGTGCGCCAGGTCGGCCTCCTTCACCAGCAGCGCGCCCGGGGTGGCGAGGATGCGGCGCGTGTACGCCTCCAGTTCCTCCCCGGGCCGCTTGGTGAGGGCGTCCACGATGGCCTTGGTGCGCGGGGTCAGGGCGGCGGCGGCCAGCCACTCCCGGCTGAGCGCGTCGTCCTCGACGGAGTCGTGCAGCCAGGCCGCCGCGATCTGCTCCGGGTCACCGCCGCGGGCCCGCACTCCCTCGGCGACGGCCGCGAGGTGTTCGGCGTACGGCTGCCCCGCCTTGTCGGTCTGCCCCTCGTGGGCGGCCCGCGCGACGGCCTCGACCTCTGCGAGCGTGAGCTGGGTCATGGCTCCAGTGTCCCCCCGCCCCGCACCCGGCGCCCGCACGGAGAACGACCCGGCCCGGCGAGCGGGTTCAGCGGCCGTTCGCCGTCGGCTGGCGGCAGATCAGGAGCAGCGCGCGGTCGTCGTTGACGTCCTTGGCGACCGCCTCGATGAGGTGCCAGGCGGCGCCGTGGAAGCCGCCGGCCACATAGCGGTCGGCCTCGCCGGTGAGCCGGTCGATGCCCTCCACGATGTCCCGGTCAGAGGTCTCCACGAGTCCGTCGGTGAACAGCATCAGCACGTCACCGGGGCGCAGCGAGCCCTTCACGGGGTCGAACTGGGCGCCGTCGTACACGCCGAGCAGCGGCCCCTCGGCGGCCTTCTCCTCCCAGCGACCGCTGCCCGCGCTGAGCTGGAGCCCCGGCGGGTGCCCGGCGGAGTACAGCTCGTAGTCCCCGGAGTCGAGGTCCAGGACCAGGTGGATGGAGGTGGCGAAGCCCTCGTCCCAGTCCTGGCGGAGGAGGTAGCCGTTGGCGGCCGGGAGGAAGGCGTGCGGCGGGAGGGAGCCCAGCAGGCCGCCGAACGCGCCGGACAGCAGCAGGGCGCGCGAGCCCGCGTCCATGCCCTTGCCGGACACGTCGGTGAGCACCGCCTCCAGCGTCCGGCCGCCGTTGGTGCGGGCGGCGACGACGAAGTCACCGGAGAAGGACTGGCCGCCCGCCGGGCGCAGCGCCATCTCGTGGTGCCAGCCCTGCGGCAGCTTCGGCAGCTTGCTCTGCACCCGGATCCGCTCGCGCAGGTCGAACAGCATGGTGCCGCCGCGCCGCCAGGGCACGCCGACCCGGCTGCGGAACTGCGCGGTCAGCAGCCCGAAGAAACCGCAGGCGGCCACCACCAGGACCACGCCCGGGGTGACCCGGGAGGGACCCTCGGTGTACGGGCCGAGCTGTACCGACTCCACGATCAGCGCGGTGGCCGCCGCCGCGTACAGGCCGAGCAGGCTCGCCGGGCGCAGCAGCAGGCCGCCGGCGACGATCGGCAGCACCAGGGTGGCCGGGGAGCACCACACGGAGTCGAGAAGGGTCATGGTCGCGAGGACCGGGACCATCAGCAGCAGTCCGGCGAAGGCGATCCAGTCGGAGCCGTCCCCGCGGAAGTAGTCCACGGCGCTTCTGCGCAGCCCGACGCGGGCCCGGTGCCACTGCATCTTCCACCGGGCCGTGAACGTCTCGGCCTTCGCGCGCCGCTGTCGTCCTGCTGCCATCAGTTCGCGACCCTATCCAGCGGACCGGCTGCTTGGCACGGGAGGTCCCACTTGTCCCCCTGTGGGATTCCACTTCGCCGTCCGTCGGCCGGGTTCCGGCGGGCCGGGACGGGGTGAAAATCACTGGCTCGCCCCCCTTCGCCCTGATAGGCATGGCGCATGGGGACTGAGAGCGGGACCGAGTTGAGGACGCTGCGCCCGGAGGAGTTCGACCCGTGGTGGGACCATCTGGTCCGCGCGTTCGGCGGTGGAGCGGCCTCCGCAGAGGAACGGGAACTGGACAAGTCACTCACCGAGTTCGACCGTTCCCTGGCCGCCTGGGACGGGGACGCGCTCGTCGGCACGTCCGGGGCCTTCAGCTTCCGGATGACCGTGCCGGGCGGGGCGGTGGTGCCCACCGCGGGCGTGACGATGGTCAGCGTGGCCGCGACGCACCGGCGGCGCGGGGTGCTGACGTCGATGATGCGGCGGCTGATGGACGACGCGCGTGAGAAGGGCGAGCCGCTGGCCGCGCTGTTCGCCTCCGAGCCCGCGATCTACGGCCGCTTCGGGTACGGCGCTGCGACCTCCCAGCTCATCGCCGAGATCGACACCGGCCGGGTGACCCTGGCGGTGCCCGAGGGCACCGATGAACCGCGCCTGCGCTACGCCGCGCCCGCCGATGTGCTGGCGGAGTGCGAGGCGGTGTACGCGGCCCTGGTGCCCCGGCGCCCGGGCATGCTGGCGCGGCAGCCCGGCTGGGAGCGGGCCGCGCTGCTCGACCCGGAGAACGAGCGGGAGGGCGCGTCGGCCCTGCAGTGCGTGGTCGCCGAACGGGACGGTGAGATCACCGGCTACGCGCGCTTCCGTACGAAGATGGGCTGGGGGCGGGGCGGTCACGACGGCACGGTGACCCTGGAGGACCTGGCCGCGCTGGATCCGGGGAGCGAGGCGGCGCTGTGGCGCTTCCTGTTCGGCATCGACCTGATGACGACGCTGAAGATGCGGGCGCGGCCGGTCGACGACGCCTGGCAGTACCTGGTCTCCGACATCCGCCGCTGCCTGCCGCAGCAGCGGGACGCCGGGTACGTCCGGCTGGTGGACGTGGGAGCGGCCCTCACGGCCCGTACGTATCTGACGCCCGTCGACGTCGTGTTCGAGGTCGAGGACGCCTTCTGCCCGTGGACCGCGGGGCGTTGGCGGCTGACCGGCGACCCGAAGGGCGCGTCCTGCGAGCGGACGGCCGACGCGGCCGATCTCGCCCTGTCGGTGCGGGAGTTGGGCGCGGCGTATCTGGGCGGAGTGACCCTGCTGTCGCTGGCCGCGGCCGGGCGGGTGCGGGAGCTGCGGCCGGGGGCGCTGGCGGAGGCGTCGGTGGCGTTCGGCTCACCGGTGGCCCCGTGGTTGCCCCACGGCTTCTAGGCCGGCGTCTCTCGCAGGCCGGTCAGCGTTTCTGGCAGGTCGGGCACCAGAAGAGGTTGCGGGCGGCGAGGTCCGCGGTGCGGATGCCGTCGCCGCAGACGTGGCAGGACAGGTTCGCCCGGCGGTAGACGTACACCTCGCCGCCGTGGTCGTCGACGCGGGGCGGGCGGCCCATGGCCTCCGGGGTGTGCTCCGGGCGGACGGTGTCGATCCGGTTGTTCCGGACGCCCTCCCGCATCAGCGCGACCAGGTCGGCCCAGACCGCGTCCCACTCGGCCGGTGTGATGTCCCGGCCCGCGCGGTAGGGGTCGATGCCGTGCCGGAACAGCACCTCGGCGCGGTACACGTTGCCGACGCCGGCCACGATCTTCTGGTCCATGAGCAGGGCGGCGATCGTCGTACGGCTGCGGGAGATCCTGCGGTAGGCCGTGCCCGGGTCGGCGTCCGCGCGCAGCGGGTCGGGGCCGAGCCGGTCGTGGACCGCCCGCTTCTCGGCGTCCGTGATCAGGGCGCAGGTGGTGGGGCCGCGCAGATCGACGTACGACGTGTCGTCTGCGAGCCGGAGCCGGACGGTGTCGGCCGGCGGGGGCGCCGGGGCGTCCCCGAAGCCGACCTTGCCGAAGAGGCCGAGGTGGATGTGGACCCAGTCGCCGTCCCGGAAGCCCAGGAAGAGGTGCTTGCCGTGGGCTTCCGTGGCGGTGAGCTCGGTGCCGTCCAGCAGGGCGGCGGCGTCGGAGAACTTGCCCTGGGGGCTGGTGACGCGGACGGCCCGTCCCGAGAAGCGCTCGGCGTAGTCCTGGGCCAGCCGGTGGATCGTGTGCCCCTCTGGCACGGGTCCCCGTTCCTTCCCGCCCCCTGGGGGGCTCAGTCCTGCTGCGGGTGGTGGGCCGGGATCGGCGGGAGGTCGCCGGTGGTCTCGTACGCCGACAGCATGTCGATGCGGCGGATGTGACGCTCGTCACCGGAGAACGGGGTGTTGAGGAAGACCTCGACGAACTTGGTCGCCTCCTCCGTGCTGTGCATGCGCGCGCCCACGGCCACCACGTTGGCGTTGTTGTGCTGCCGGCCGAGCGTCGCCGTCTCCTCGCTCCAGGCCAGCGCCGCGCGCACGCCCTTCACCTTGTTGGCGGCGATCTGCTCGCCGTTGCCGGAGCCGCCGATGACGATGCCGAGGGCGTCCGGGTCCGCGGCCGTCCGCTCCGCGGCGCGGAGGCAGAAGGGCGGGTAGTCGTCCTGGGCGTCGTAGATGTGCGGCCCGCAGTCGACGGGCTCGTGGCCGGCGGCCTTCAGCCACTCGACGAGGTGGTTCTTGAGTTCGTAGCCCGCATGGTCGGAGCCGATATACACGCGCATGCCACGAGTGTGACACGCCCGTATCGGGGCAGCAGCCCCAGGGTGTCGGCGGACACCCGGGGCGGAAATTGTGAGACAGGCCATAGATCCTCAAGGGAACCTCAAGTAACGATACGGATTCAGAGGTTCCCGAATTCGTTCACCTCGGATTCACTGGACCGACTCGTACACCGCTCGTACGGGCAGCACTACCTGGCGCAAAGGAAATCCGTCCATGACCCCTGGTTCGGGCCTCCAAGCAGGACTGAAAAACCGCCACCTTTCGATGATCGCGATCGGTGGCGTCATCGGAGCCGGCCTCTTCGTCGGTTCCAAAGCCGGTATCGCCACCGCGGGACCCGGCATCCTCCTGTCCTACGCCCTCGTCGGCACCCTCGTCGTCCTCGTGATGCGCATGCTCGGCGAGATGTCCGCCGCCAATCCGACCTCCGGCTCGTTCTCGGCGCACGCCGACCGCGCGCTGGGCCGCTGGGCCGGGTTCTCCATCGGCTGGCTCTACTGGTTCTTCTGGGTCGTCGTGCTCGCCGTCGAGGCGACCGCCGGTGCCCAGATCCTCGAAGGCTGGGTCCCGGCCGTCCCGCAGTGGGGCTGGGCCCTCATCGTGATGACCGTGCTGACCGCGACCAACCTGGTCTCCGTCGGCTCCTACGGCGAGTTCGAGTTCTGGTTCGCCGGGATCAAGGTCGTGGCGATCGGCGCGTTCATCGTCGTCGGCCTGCTGGCCATCTTCGGCGTCCTGCCGGGTGTGCACGCCGACCAGGCGAGCTTCGGCAACCTGACCTCGCACGGCGGATTCCTGCCGCACGGTCCGGGATCGATCCTCACCGGTGTGCTGCTGGTCGTCTTCTCCTTCATGGGCAGCGAGATCGCCACGCTGGCGGCCGGCGAGTCCGAGGACCCGCAGCGCGCGGTCACCAAGTCCACCAACAGCATCATCTGGCGGATCGGCGTCTTCTACCTGGGCTCGATCCTGGTCGTGGTCTCGCTGCTGCCGTGGGACGACGCGTCCATCGCGAAGGACGGTTCCTACGTCGCCGCGCTGAACTCGCTGGGCATCGCGCACGCCGGTCAGATCATGAACTTCATCGTGCTGACCTCGGTGCTGTCCTGTCTGAACTCCGGCCTCTACACGGCCTCCCGCATGGCCTTCTCGCTCGGCCAGCGGGGCGACGCGCCGAAGGCGTTCGCGCGGGTCAACGGCCGGGGTGTGCCGATGACGGCGATCCTCGCGTCGGTGGTGTTCGGCTTCGTCGCCGTCTTCTTCAACTACCTGTCCCCGGACAAGATCTTCCTCTTCCTCGTCAACTCCTCCGGCGCGGTGGCCCTGTTCGTGTGGCTGGTCATCTGCTTCTCGCAGCTGCGGATGCGGAAGATCATCCAGCGCGAGGCGCCGGAGAAGCTCGTCGTGCGGATGTGGCTGTACCCGTACCTGACCTGGGCGACGGCCGCGCTGATCGTGTTCGTCCTCGGCTACATGCTGACCGACACCGAGCACGACGGCCGCGAGACCGTGCTGCTGTCGCTGCTGGTCGCGGCGATCGTGCTGGTGATCGCCGTGGTGAAGGAGCGGATCCGGGCCGGCCGCCCGGCCCCCGCCGCCGAGGCCCCGGCCGACAAGGTGTCCGTCGGCTGATCCGGCCCGGCACGGCCGTACGCCATGGCCGCATAACCTGACGGAAGCTGTCAGGTTATGCGGCCATGCTGCGTTCCATGACGCACACGGACCAGCGCACCGGCCTGACCCTCCTCCGCCCCGGCGACGTCGGCTACGACGACGAGCTCGCCGCCTTCCAGCTCGGCTTCGTCCAGCGGCCCGGGGTGATCGCGCCCGCCCGTACCGCGCAGGACGTGGTGGCCGCCGTACGGTACGCCGCCGGGCGCGGCCTGCCCGTGGGCGTGCAGGCCACCGGACACGGGCTGCCCGGCGGCTACGAGGGCGGGCTGCTGGTGACGACGAAACGGATGGACGGGATCACCGTCGACCCCGGGGCGCGTACGGTCCGGGTGGGGGCCGGGGTGCGCTGGGGCCAGGTGGTCCGGGCGGCCGAGCCGTACGGGCTGGCGCCGCTCAACGGCTCGGCGCCGGGCGTGGGCGCGGTGTCGTACACCCTGGGCGGCGGGCTCGGCATCCTGGCCCGGGAGTTCGGGTACGCGGCCGACCACGTGCGGTGGCTGGAGCTCGTCACCGCCGACGGCACGCTCCGCCGGGTCACCCCGGACTCCGACCCCGACCTGTACTGGGCGCTGCTCGGCGCCGGGCAGAACCTGGGCGTCGTCACCGAGCTGGAGATCGGGCTCGTCCCGGTGCGGACGCTGTACGGCGGCTCGCTCGCCTTCGACGGGCGGACGGTGGACCCGGCGGCCGCGCTGCGGGCGTACGAAGCCTGGACGCGGACGGTGCCGGACGGGCTGACCTCGTCCTTCGCGGCCGTACCGTACCCGGACGTGCCCGCGCTGCCGCCGCATCTGCGCGGCACGTACGTCATCTCGGTCCGGGTCGCCCACACGGGACCCGGCGGCCCGGACATCGTCGCCCCGCTGCGGGAGATCGGCCCGGTGCTGTCGGACTCGCTGCGCGAGATGCCGTACGCCGAGAGCCACACCATCCACAGCGACCCGGACTTCCCGCACGCCTACCACGGCGACAGCGCGGTGCTGCGGGAGCTGGACGTCGAACGGGCCGGTGAGCTGCTGCGGCGGACCGGGCCGGCGGCGGACCTGATGTGTGTGGTGCAGGTCAACCACCTGGGCGGGGCGCTAGCGCGGCCGGCGCCGAACGCGGTGCCGTACCGGGAGGGGCGGTTCCTGGTGCGGGTGCTGACGGCCGGGGACAGGGAGCGGGCGCGGGCCGTGCTGGACCCGGTGTTCGCGCTGCTGGCCGAGGACACGCTCGGCCGGTCGCTCAACTTCGCCTTCGGCGCGGGCGACCGGGGCGCGGGGCTGTACGACGCCGAAACGCGAAAGAGGCTCGCCCGGGTGAAGGAGACCTACGACCCGGCGAACCTCTTCCGCAGGAACTACGGCGTCAGCGCTTGTTGACCAGCTTCCAGGCGGTGGGCAGCGCGCCCATCGCCAGGGCGGCCTTGAGGGCGTCACCGATCAGGAACGGGGTGAGGCCGGCCGCGACGGCCTGGGACGCGGACAGGTGGGCGGCCAGGGCGAGGTAGGGGACGCCGACCGCGTAGACGACGGCCTCGCCGAGGATCATCGTGCCGGCCATGCGCAGCGGGGAGCGGTCGGCACCGCGGCGGGCCAGGGCGCCGACGAGGGCGGAGGCGAGCAGCATGCCGAGGACGTAGCCGAAGGAGACCATGCCCGCGCCGGAGGCGCCCTGCGCGAACCACGGCACGCCCGCCACACCGGCCACCGCGTACAGCGCGAGGGAGAGGAAGCCGCGGCGGGCGCCGAGCGTGGTGCCGACGAGCAGCGCGGCGAAGGTCTGGCCGGTCACCGGCACCGGGGAGCCGGGCACCGGCACGGAGAGCTGGGCCGCGAGACCGGTGAGCACCGCGCCGCCGACGACGAGGGCGACGTCACGGACGCGGGACGCGGGCAGCAGGTCGGCGAGGACGGCGCCGGGGCGGGCGGCGGCGGTGGCGGTGCTCATGGGGACTCCGCGGGTGACGGGGACATGCTGGGACAGGGTGACGCTATCCGAGCCGGCTGCGGCCGATCACCGTCAGCGCCCGACAAAGGACGGAACGAGAGCTTCGTGGGCTCCGGACAAAGAGTGCCGGATACACCGGTCGAGGCGTGACCCTGATCACTGAGGCAGGGACGTTTCGCTCACGTGAAGCCGGTGCGGACGGAACTGTGCGGTCTCACCAAACGAACCCTGGTCGTCTGTCGGATCCGTTCCCCCTGCCCTACCCTTCAGCCATGGTTGCCCAGGCCCGCTGTCTCACCTCGCGTCGGTATGTCGATCTGCGACGCCAGGGCACGGCCACCTGTCGCCGTCCGGGATAGAGGCGGGCCGTCCGGCACGCCTCACCCCCTCCGAGCCTCCGAGACGTGTCGGCCCCGCTCCCGAGGACGGTCCTCCATGCCCCGTACCGCCGTTCCCACCCTGCCCTCGCCCGTGCCGCGTGCCGCCGACAGCGACCGGCGGCGCACCAGCGCCAGCGTCGTGCTGCGCTCCGTGCTGGAGCACGGCCCGGTGGCGCGCAGCACCATCGCCCGGCTGACCGGGCTCTCCCCCGCGTCGGTGACCGAGCACTGCGCCCGGCTGGCCGAGCGGGGCCTCATCCGGGAGTCGGCCGCGCCCCGCCGCTCGAACGGGGTCGGCCGGCCGCACGTGCCCGTCGACCTGGACGACACCCGTTTCCTGGTCGCCGGGGTGCACGTGGCCGTGCCGTACACCACGGTGGCGCTGCTGGACCTGCGGGGCCGGGTGGTGGCCCGGCGGGAGTTGCGGCACGAACGGACCGATCCGGCCTGGGTGGTGGCGCGGGCCGCCGAGGGCCTCGCGGGGCTGCTCGCCGGGGTGCCGGGCCGGCGCCCGCTGGGGGTCGGGGTGGCGGTGGGCGGCTGGGTGGACCGGGAGACGGGCATCGTGGTCGAGCACGAGCTGCTGGGCTGGCGGGACGTCCCGGTGCGGGAGCTGCTCGGCGCCAGCACCGGCCTGCCGGTCCAGGTGGACGGGCACGCGCGGGCGCTGGTGCACGGGGAGCGGCTGTTCGGGCGGGCCCGGGGCAGCCGGAGCGTGCTGCACCTGTTCGTCGGCAACGTGGTGGACGCCGCCTTCGCCACCCATGACGGGGTGCACTACGGCCCCCGGTCCGCGGCCGGCGCGATCGCCCATCTGCCGGTGCCGGGCGGCACCGAGCCGTGCGCGTGCGGCCGTACCGGCTGCCTCCAGGTGGAGCTGAGCGAGCGGACGTTGTGCCGGCGGGCGCGGGCGGCCGGGGTGGCCGACTCGGCCAACCCGATGCGAGTGGTGGCCGCGGCGGCGGGCGGGGACCCGGTGGCCCGGCGGCTGCTGGTGGAGCGGGCGCGTACGACCGGGCGGGCGGCAGGACTGCTGCTGGACGTGCTGAACCCGGAGACGGTCGTCGTCACCGAGATCGGGGTCATCCATGTCGAGGGCTGCCTCGACGCCTTCCGGGACGCGGTCGGTCCGGCGCGCTCCGCCGCTGTCCTCCCGACGAGTTTCCCGGATTCCGTGCTGGCGGTGGCGGGCGGATCCGTCGTACTGGACGCGTTGTTCCGGGATCCGCTGGGCGCGTCACCTGAGGGTATTTAATTCAGAAACTCGGAATGTTGACAGGGGTCGAGCGTGGCCGGGAACATCCTGGTCATGAGCCCTCTCACGAGCTGTCGCACTCTCTGTTGCTGACATGTTGCCGCGCATGAAGCGCGTGTTTCCCGCTGCGTGAGTCCTCTTCCTCCGGCCTGCTTCCCCCGGAATTCCTCCTGCTTTTCTCTTCTTTTTCTCCTGGGAGTCCTCCCATGCACCGTCGTGCCTTTCTCACCTCCGTGTTCGGCGCGTCCGCCGCCGTCGCCGGACTGTCCGGCTGCGCGCAGGGCAACGCCGCCGCCGACACCCGTGGCGCCGCCACCGAGCCGCTCGCCGACACGGTCCCGGCCGGCACCAGCCTGAAGATCGCCTCCTATCTGGGCCAGCAGCAACTCCAGTTCCGGCTGGCGAAGCTGCCCCCACTGCCGTTCAAGGTGTCCGCCTGGGTGAACATCGGGGCGGGACCGGACGTGATCAACGCGTTCCGCGCCCGGTCCCTGGACCTCTCCAACAACGCCGGCATCCCGCCGATCCAGGCCCACTACCAGGGCTTCGACGCGAAGATCGTGGCGATCGGCATCACCCGCAAGCCCAACTACCTGTTCGCCACCAGGCCCGGCAGCGACATCCGCGCGGTCGCGGACTTCAAGGGCAGGAAGCTGGCCTTCTCGCAGGGCCAGGCCCAGGGTGTCGTGCTGCTGCGGGCGCTGAAGAAGGCGGGCCTGGCCTACGACGAGGTGAAGCTGGTCCCGCTGACCAGCAACCAGTTCTTCACCGCCCTCCAGTCCGGGCAGGTGGACGTGGCCCCGCTCGCCATCAACCAGGCGCCGGCCTACCTGAAGCAGTACGCGTCCAAGGGCGCCCGCTCCATCCCCACCGACGTCGTCGACCTGCTCAACCTGCTGTGGGCGCCGCAGTCCGTGCTGAACGACCCGGCCAAGGCCGCGGCGATCGCCGCCTACATCCCGCAGTGGGCCAAGGGCCAGGTGTGGCAGTACGAGCACCCGGACGTGTGGAACGAGGAGTTCTACGTCAAGACGCAGAACCTGACCCTCGCACAGGCCCGGGGCATCACCGAGCTGGCCAACAAGCCGCTGTTCCCGCCCAGCTGGGACGAGGCGGTCAAGTGGGAGCAGGAGACCGCCGATCTGCTCGCCGAGGGCGGCTTCGTGAAGAAGTTCGACGTGTCCTCGCTGTTCGACCACCGCTTCGAGTCCATCGCCGCCGAGGCCGTACCCGAGGAGTACCGGAGGTGACCGCCGTGACCACCACGACCGCCGTTCCCCGGACCGCCGCCGGGGACCTCCCCCAGGTCCGCCGGCGCCGCCGGCTCTCCCCCGGCCGCAGGCTGCCCGCCGCCCGGCTCATCGGCCCGCTGGTGCTGTTCGCCGTGTGGGCCGCCGCCTCGGCCGCCGGAGCGCTGGACCCGGGGGCGATCCCCGCGCCCTGGACCGTCCTGCGCACCGCAGGCCACCTGTGGACCGACGGCACCCTGCCCACCGATGTGCTGACCTCCCTCAAGCGGGCAGGCTACGGCTTCGCGATCGGCCTGACCGCCGGGGTGCTGCTCGCCCTCGCCTCCGGTCTGAGCCGGGCCGGGGAGGCACTGATCGACGGGACGGTGCAGCTCAACCGGGCGATCCCCACCCTCGGTCTGATCCCGCTGTTCATCCTCTGGCTGGGCATCGGCGAGACCTTCAAGATCGCCATCATCGCGATCGTCGTCTACGTCCCGGTCTACCTGAACACGCACGCCGCGCTGTCCGGCATCGACAGCCGCTTCGTCGAACTCGCCGAGGCGCAGGGCCTGTCCCGGCTCGCCTTCGTCCGCCAGGTGGTGATCCCCGGCGCGCTGCCCGGATTCTTCGTGGGACTCCGGCTCGGTGTGACCGGCTCCTGGCTGGGCCTGGTGGTCCTGGAGCAGATCAACGCCACCAGTGGGCTCGGCTACCTGATGTTCCAGGCGCAGAACTACGGCCAGACCGACGTCATCCTGGTCGGCCTGCTGATCTACGGCGTGTTCGGCCTGGTCTCCGACAGCGTGGTCCGTCTGATCGAACGGAGGGTGCTGTCATGGCGCCGCACACTGAGCAGCTGACCCGGCCCGCCGTCCGACTGCGCGGCCTGACCCGGTCGTTCGCGGGCCGTACCGTCCTCGACGGCATCGACCTCGATCTGCCCGCCGGACAGTTCACGGCCCTGCTCGGGCACAGCGGCTCCGGCAAGTCGACCCTGCTGCGGGCGGTGGCCGGGCTCGATCACGGCGTGGCCGGCGGCGGGCGGCTCACCGCGCCCGAGCGGGTGTCGGTGGTGTTCCAGGACTCACGGCTGCTGCCCTGGCGCCGGGTGCTGGACAACGTCCTGCTCGGCCTGGACGGCAAGGACGCCGTCGAACGCGGCCGGGCCGCCCTGGCGGAGGTCGGCCTCGCGGGCCGGGAGCGGGCCTGGCCGGGCGAGCTGTCCGGCGGCGAGGCCCAGCGGGCGGCGCTGGCCCGCTCCCTGGTCCGCGAGCCGGAACTGCTGCTGGCGGACGAGCCGTTCGGGGCGCTGGACGCGCTCACCCGGATCAGGATGCACCACCTGCTGCGCGAGCTGTGGACGCGCCACCGGCCGTCCGTCCTGCTCGTCACCCACGACGTGGACGAGGCGATCGTGCTCGCCGACCGGGTCCTCGTCCTGGACCGGGGCCGGATCGGCCTCGACCTGACCATCGACCGTCCCCACCCGCGCTCCTACCGCGAGCCGCTGCTGGGCGAGTACCGCGAGCGGCTGCTGGCCGCCCTCGGCGTCACGGAGGACCACCGGTGACCGCGAGACAGCTCCACCTGAACGCGTTCCTGATGAACACCGGCCACCACGAGGCGTCCTGGCGGCTCCCCGAGAGCGACCCGTACGCCCACGTGGAGCTGAGCCACTACGTCCGGCTCGCCCGGACCGCCGAACGCGGCACCTTCGACTCGCTCTTCCTCGCCGACGGCCCCCAGCTGTGGAGCAACCTCGCCCAGCGGCCGGCCGGCGCGCTGGAACCGCTCACCCTGCTGACCGCGCTGGCGACGGCGACCGAGCACATCGGCCTGATCGCCACCGCGTCCACCTCCTACAACTCCCCGTACAACCTGGCCCGCAGGTTCGCCTCGCTGGACATCGTCAGCGGCGGCCGGGCCGGCTGGAACATCGTCACCACCGCGGGCAAGGAGGCCGCCCGCAACTTCGGGCTCGACGAGGAGCCCCCGCACGCGGAGCGGTACGCGCGCGCCGCCGAGTTCCTGGACGTGGCCCTCAAGCTGTGGGACAGCTGGGAGGACGACGCGATCGTCGCCGACAAGGCGGCCGGCGTCTGGGGCGACGACAGCAAGATCCACCCGCCCCGGCACCGGGGGACGTACTTCAGCGTCGCCGGCCCCCTCAATGTGCCGCGCACCCCGCAGGGGTACCCGCTGCTGGTCCAGGCCGGGTCGTCGGAGGACGGCAAGGCCTTCGCCGCCCGGTACGCCGAGGCGGTGTTCACCGCCCAGCAGACCCTCGCCGGCGCCCAGGCCTTCTACGCCGACCTCAAGTCCCGTGCCGCCCGGGCCGGCCGGGACCCCGGGCGCCTGAAGGTGCTGCCGGGGATCGTCCCGGTGCTCGGGTCGACGGAGGCCGAGGCACGGGCCGCCGAACGGCTGCTGGAGGACCACATCGTGTACGAGCACGGCGTGGACCGCCTGGAGAACCTGCTGCGTCTCCCGGCGGGCACCCTGGAGCTGGACGGCCCGCTGCCCTCCGATCTGCCGCCGGAGTCCGCCATCGAGGGCGCCAAGAGCCGCTACACGCTCGTCGTGGAGCTGGCCCGGCGCGACCGGCTCACCGTCCGGGAGCTGATCGGCCGGCTCGGCGGCGGGCGCGGGCACCTCACCTTCACCGGGACGCCCGAGCAGGTCGCCGACCGGATCGAGACCTGGTTCACGCGCGGCGCCGCCGACGGTTTCAACGTCATGCCGGCCGTGCTGCCCTCCGGCCTGGACGCCTTCGTCGAGCACGTCGTACCGCGCTTGCGCGCCCGCGGCCTGTTCCGCGCCGAGTACGGGCCCCGGCAGACCCTCCGGGAGCGCTACGGCCTCCCCCGCCCCGCCAACCAGTACCTGACCCCCGCCTTCAGCTGAGAGGAACCCCGATGTCCATCGAGATCACCAAGGTCACCGCCCGTATCGGCGCGCGCGTCTCCGGCGTCGACATCACCCGGCCGCTCGCCCCGGAGGAGGTCACCGCGATCCGTGAGGCCCTGGGCGTCCACAAGGCGCTCGTCTTCGACGCCGACGGCCTGGACGACGCCGGCCAGCAGTCCTTCGCCCGCCACTTCGGCGACCTGACCACGGCGCACCCGACGGTCGGCGCGGTCGACGGCGCCCCGAACGTGCTGCCGGTCGACAGCGAGCGGGGCCGCGCCAACCACTGGCACACGGACGTCACCTTCGTCCTCAACCCGCCGCAGGCCAGCACCCTGCGCTCGCTCACCGTCCCGCCGTACGGCGGCGAGACGCTGATCGCCAACGCGGCGGCGGCCTACCGCGACCTGCCCGAGCCGCTGCGCCGCCTGGCCGACACCCTGTGGGCGGAACACACGAACGACTACGACTACGCGGTGCCGGACGAGGAGATCGACGAGGAGAGGGCCGCCCAGCGCGCCCAGTTCACCTCCATCAAGTACCGCACCGCGCACCCGGTGGTACGCGTCCATCCGCTGACCGGCGAGCGCGGACTGTTCATCGGCGGGTTCGCACAGCGGATCGTCGGCCTGTCGACAGGCGAGTCCCGCACGCTCCTGGACCTGCTGCAGGCGTACGTCACCCGCCCGGAGAACGTGCTGCGCCACCGCTGGTCCGAGCACCAGCTCGTCCTTTTCGACAACCGCAGCACCCAGCACTACGCCATCGACAACTACGACGGTCTGCCGCGCCGTCTGCACCGGGTGACCGTCGCCGGGGACGTCCCGGTCGGCATCGAGGGCAAGGAGAGCTACGCGATCGAGGGCGACGCGTCGCACTACACGCCCGTGGCCGCGTAACCGGGAATTCACCCTGCGTACGCCGGGTGTCCGGATGATGGGCGGCCCTGTCGTGTGAGCGGACGGGCCGCCCAGACTGGCGGGGTTTTTGCCCGCCTATTGCACTGGAGAGCCGCCTCCATGCCCAGCAGCACGACCACGGAGACGCCGCCGCAGCAGCGGGCGGACGCCTCCCTCTCCCACGGCCTCAAGCAGCGCCATCTGTCGATGATCGCCCTGGGCGGGGTGATCGGCGCGGGCCTCTTCGTCGGCTCCGGCGCGGGCATCGCCGCCGCCGGCCCGTCCATCGTGATCGCCTACACCCTCTCCGGCGTCCTGGTGATGCTGGTGATGCGGATGCTCGGCGAGATGTCGGCCGCCTACCCGTCCTCGGGCTCCTTCTCCGCGCACGCCGAGCGGGCGATCGGCCCCTGGGCGGGCTTCGCCGCGGGCTGGTCCTTCTGGGTCCTGCTCTGCACGGCGGTGGGCCTGGAGGGCATCGGCGCCGCGAAGATCGTCCAGAGCTGGCTGCCGGGCACCCCGCAGTGGATGTGGGTCGCGCTGTTCATGGTCGTCTTCTGCGGGGCGAACCTGGCCGCCGTGAAGAACTTCGGTGAGTTCGAGTTCTGGTTCGCCGCGCTGAAGGTGGGCGCGATCAGCCTGTTCCTGATCCTGGGCGCGCTGGCCATCGCGGGTGTGCTGCCCGGCACCGACTCCCCCGGCGCCTCGAACCTGACCGACTTCCTGCCGCACGGCAGCGAGGGCCTGCTGGTGGGCCTGCTCGCCTCGGTCTTCGCGTACGGCGGCCTGGAGACGGTCACCATCGCGGCGGCCGAGTCGGAGGACCCGGTGCGCGGTGTCGCCTCCGCCGTCCGCACGGCGATGTGGCGGATCGCCCTGTTCTACATCGGCTCGATGGCGGTCGTCGTCACCCTCGTCCCCTGGAGCTCGGAGGAGGTCGTGGCGAAGGGCCCGTACGTCGCCACCCTCGACCACCTGGGCATTCCCGGGGCGGGCCAGCTGATGAACGTGGTCGTCCTGGTCGCCCTGCTGTCCGCGATGAACGCCAACATCTACGGCTCCTCGCGCATCGCCTACTCGCTGGTCGAGCGCGGCCAGGGCCCGAAGGCGCTGGCCAGGCTGTCCGGCGGGGTCCCGCGCGCCGCCGTCCTCACCTCCTGCTTCTTCGGCTTCGTGTGCGTGCTGCTCAGCTACTGGCGCCCGGACGACGTCTTCCCCTGGCTGCTGAACATGATCGGCGCGGTCATCCTGGTCGTCTGGATCTTCATCGCGGTCTCCCAGCTGCTGCTCCGCCGCCGCATCGAGCGCGAGGCCCCCGAGAAGCTGGTCGTGCGCATGTGGGGCTTCCCGTGGCTGACCTGGGTCGCCCTGGCCGGAATGGTCGCGATCTTCGTCCTGATGGCCCGCGAGCCCGGCACCCGCGTCCAGCTCTGCTCGACGGGCGGGATGACGCTGGTCCTGGCAGCGGTGGGGTACGCCTGGCAGCGGGCGCGGGCCCGGCGCTGACCGCCGCACCCCCGCGAGGCCCCCACGTGCGACACGTGGGGGCCTTTCTGTTTCTCCGACACTGTTGTTGCTAGCGTGTAGTTGCAAGATACTTGCAATAAGGTTCCGGAGGGGATCACCCATGCCCGTCTACACGCTGCCCGACCTGCCCTACGACTACGCGGCGCTCGCTCCCGTGATCAGTCCCGAGATCATCGAGCTGCACCACGACAAGCACCACGCGGCCTATGTGAAGGGCGCGAACGACACGCTGGAGCAGCTCGCCGAGGCGCGGGACAAGGAGTCATGGGGCTCGATCAACGGCCTGGAGAAGAACCTGGCGTTCCACCTGTCCGGGCACATCCTGCACTCGATCTACTGGCAGAACATGACGGGCCCGAAGGACGGCGGCGGCGAGCCGCTGGCCGCCGACGGCGTGGGCGAGCTGGCCGAGGCGATCAAGGAGTCCTTCGGCTCCTTCGCCGCCTTCAAGACCCAGCTGTCCAAGGCCGCCGCGACCACCCAGGGCTCCGGCTGGGGCGTCCTCGCCCACGAGCCGCTGAGCGGTCGGCTGGTCGTGGAGCAGGTCTACGACCACCAGGGCAACGTCGGCCAGGGCTCCACCCCGATCCTGGTCTTCGACGCCTGGGAGCACGCCTTCTACCTCCAGTACAGGAACCAGAAGGTCGACTTCATCGAGGCCATGTGGCAGGTCGTCAACTGGCAGGACGTCGCCAAGCGCTACGAGGCGGCGAAGTCCCGCGCGAACGTGCTGCTCCTGGCCCCCTGAGAACGTCCTGCCTCGTGATCGTCTTCTCACCCTTCACGACGGCAGGCGGATGAGAGAAGACCCCCGTGAGGACGTGACTCACGGGGGTCTTCCCCTGCGCGGGGCGGACCGGGCTACAGGTTGCTGAAGTCCGGGCCCTCGGTGCGGGTCCGCTTGATCTCGTAGAAGCCCGGTACCGAGGCCACGGCGATCGTGCCGTCCCACAGCCGGGCCGCCTCCTCGCCCTTCGGGGCGGGGGTGACCACCGGGCCGAAGAAGGCGATCTGCTCACCGTCGAGGCCGGGCACCGCGATGACCGGGGTGCCGACGTCCTGGCCGACCTTCTCGATGCCCTCCTTGTGGGAGGCGCGCAGCTCGGGCTCGTACGGGGTGGAGTCCCAGTGGTCGATGAGGGACTCGGGCAGCCCCACGTCCTTCAGCGCGGCGGCCACGGCCGACTTCTCCGGGCCCTCGCCCTGGTTGTGGATACGGGTGCCGAGCGCGGTGTAGAGGTCGCCGAGCACCTCCGCGCCGTGCTCCTGCCGGGCCGCGATGACGACACGGACGGGACCCCACGCCTTGGTCGCGAGCATCTCCCGGTACTCCTCGGGCAGCTCGTCGAGCCGGTTCTCGTTGAGCACGGCGAGGCTCATCACATGCCAGCGGACCTCGATGTCCCGGACCTTCTCCACCTCCAGCACCCAGCGGGAGGTCATCCAGGCCCAGGGGCACAGCGGGTCGAACCAGAAGTCGACGGGGGTCTTGTCCGACATGTCTCTCCTCACGGGGAACACTTTCTCGGGGAAACGCCGCCGCCGGCCGTGCCATTCCCCGTCACCCCCGTCAGGAGCACATGGCAGGATCGGTGCTGTTCAGCCGCCATCCACGCGATCACGAGGGAGTGCCGTCCGTGCCCGGTGAGAATCTGTCCCGCGACGAGGCCCGGGAGCGGGCCGCCCTGCTGTCCGTCGACGGCTACGAGGTGTCCCTGGACCTGCGGTCAGCCGTCGGCGACGCGGGCGGCGAGCCGCGCACGTTCCGTTCGGTGACCACGATCCGCTTCCGCTGCAACGAGCCGGGCGCGTCCAGCTTCGCCGATCTGGTCGCGCCGAGCGTGACGTCCGTGTCGCTGAACGGGCGGGACCTGGACCCGGGCGAGGTGTTCGACGGCTCCCGGATCACGCTGGAGGACCTGGCCGCCGAGAACGAGCTGGTCGTGGACGCGCGGTGCGCCTACTCCCGCACCGGCGAGGGTCTGCACCGCTTCGTCGACCCGGAGGACGGCGAGGTCTACCTGTACACGCAGTACGAGCCGGCCGACGCCCGCCGCGTGTTCGCGAACTTCGAGCAGCCGGACCTGAAGGCGCCGTACCGCTTCGAGGTGCGGGCGCCGGAGGGCTGGACGGTGTGGAGCAACGGCGCCGGTGAACTCGCCGACGGGGTCTGGCGGTTCGCGGAGACGAAGCCGATCTCGACGTACATCACGTGCGTGGTGGCGGGCCCGTACCACTATGTGACGGACTCCTACACCCGGACCTTCGAGGACGGCACGAAGCTGGAGATCCCGCTCGGCGCGATGTGCCGCAAGGGTCTCGCGCCGCACTTCGACGCGGACGACGTGTTCCTGGTGACCAAGCAGGGCCTGGACTTCTTCCACGACCACTTCAACTACCCGTACCCGTTCGGGAAGTACGACCAGGCGTTCGTGCCCGAGTACAACCTCGGCGCGATGGAGAACCCGGGTCTGGTGACCTTCCGCGAGGAGTACATCTTCCGCGGGAAGGTGACGCAGGCGTCGTACGAGGCGCGGGCCAACGTCATCCTGCACGAGATGGCGCACATGTGGTTCGGCGACCTGGTCACCATGGAGTGGTGGGACGACCTGTGGCTGAAGGAGTCCTTCGCGGACTTCATGGGCACCTTCGGATGCGTGGGCGCGACCCGCTTCAAGGACGCGTGGATCACCTTCGCCAACCGCCGCAAGGCCTGGGCGTACCGCGCGGACCAGCTGCCGTCCACGCACCCGATCACCGCGGACATCCGCGACCTGGAGGACGCCAAGCTGAACTTCGACGGCATCACCTACGCCAAGGGCGCCTCGGTGCTCAAGCAGCTGGTGGCGTACGTCGGCCAGGACGCGTTCCTGGAGGGCTCCCGGCGCTACTTCAAGCGGAACGCGTACGGCAACACGCGCCTCGGCGACCTGCTGTCGGTGCTGGCGGAGACCAGCGGCCGGGACATGACGGCGTGGGCGGCGTCGTGGCTCCAGACGGCCGGGGTGAACTCGCTGACCCCGCAGGTGCTGCTGGACACCGAGGGCGGGAGGATCGCCGAGCTGGCGATTCTCCAGGAGGCCCCGGAGTCGCACCCGGAGCTGCGCCCGCACCGGATCGCGGTGGGCCTGTACCGGCGTACGCCCGAGGGCGCGGTGGAGCGGTACGCGCGCGTGGAGACGGACGTGCACGAGCCGCGCACGGTGGTGGCGGAGCTGGCGGGCGCCGAGGCACCGGAGCTGGTGCTGGTCAACGACGACGACCTGACCTACTGCAAGGTCCGGTTCGACGAGACCTCGCTGGCCACGCTGCGCACGCACCTGGGCGCGCTCACCGATCCGCTGGCCCGCGCGCTGTGCTGGTCGGCGCTGTGGAACATGACCCGGGACGCGCTGCTGCCGGCGCGGGACTTCATCGATCTCGTGCTGCGCTTCGCTGGCCGCGAGTCGGACATCGGGGTGCTGCAGATGCTGCACGCCTGGGCGAACTCCGCGCTGGCGCACTACGCGGCGCCGGACTGGCGGGAGACCGGCGGGGAGCTGCTGGCCGAGGGGGCGCTGCGGGAGCTGCGGGAGGCGGAGCCGGGCAGTGAGCACCAGCTCGCGTGGGCGCGGTTCTTCGCCTCCGTGGCGTCCGCCGAGCCGGACCTGAAGCTGCTGACGGACCTGCTGGACGGCACGGTCGAGATCGACGGGCTGGAGGTGGACCAGGAGCTGCGCTGGGCGTTCCTGGAGCCGCTGGCCGCGCACGGGGCGGCGGACGAGTCGGTGCTGGCGTCGGAGCTGGTCCGGGACGACACGGCGTCCGGCAAGCGGCACCAGGTGCGCTGTCTGGCCGCGCGGCCGTCGGCGCCGGTCAAGGCGCAGGCGTGGGCGCAGGTGGTGGAGTCCGACGCGCTGTCGAACGCGCTGGTGGAGGCGACGATCTCGGGCTTCCAGCAGCCGTCCCAGCGGGAGCTGACCGCGCCGTACGCGCAGCTGTACTTCGCGGCGATCGAGCGGGTGTGGCGGGAGCGGTCGATCCAGATCGGCATGGACGTGGTGCGGGGTCTGTTCCCGGCGTACCAGGACCGGCCGGAGACGCTGGACGCGACGGACGCGTGGCTGGAGGCGCACCGGGACGCGGCGCCGGCGCTGCGCCGGCTGGTGCTGGAGGCGCGGGACGACCTGGCGCGGGCGCTGCGCGCGCAGGAGTGCGACGCGGCGGCCGGCCGGTGAGCTTTGGCCTGAGCTTGCCCGGTCGGTGACCGTTACGAAATTCGGGCAAACATAGCCGTAACCCCTGGTCCGCACCCGATCGGACCAGGGGTTTTGCTTCCCTACTCGGCATCCGAACACCTGACCTTTAGTCCCGCCTTGTCCGCATTTCTCGACGGCCGTGTAACAGCGGTTACGGTCCGCACCGGGGGCGGGAATCCCGAGGCCATGACCCACAACACCCCGCTCTCCCCCCGCCCGCTGAGCCACCTCTCCGACGTCCACCGCCGCGTCCTGACGGCCGCCCAGTTGCGCGCCCACGGCGTGACGACGGCGGAACTGGCCGAGCAGTGCCGCCCCGACGGCCCCTGGCGGGAGCTGCTCCCCCACGTGATCCTGCTGCACCCCGGCCCGCCCACCGGCGAGGAGCGGCTGCACGGGGCCCTGCTGTACGCGGCCCGCGCGACGGAGCCGGGCGTCCCGGTCCAGCCGACGGCCGGGAGCCCGCACCGGCCGCTGTACCACGAGGCGGTGCTCACCGGGCTGGCGGCGCTGACCCTGCACGGCTTCTCGTCGACCCCGTCGCTGACCACCCTGGACCACGTGGACGTCCTGGTCCCGCGCCAGCGCCGGCTGCGCTCCGCCGGTTACGTCCGCGTCCTGCGCACCTCCGATCTGCCCGCCCCCCAGGCGGTGACCGGCCTGCCGGTGGCACCGGTGCCCCGGGCGCTGGCGGACGCGGTGGCGGAGCTGAGGGACGCCGAGGCGGTGCGGCGGCTGCTGACCGAGGCGGTGCGCGGCGGCCACTGCGAACCGGCGGCGGTAGTCCGGGAGCTGACCTGCGCCAAGCTGCTGAACCGCCCGCACGTGGTGGACGCCGTGGACGCGCTGCTCGCGGAGGGCCGCTCGATCGCCGAGGACCGCCTGTACCGGATGGTCCGCGAGTACGGCCTGCCCGACCCGGTCTGGAACGTCGACCTGCGCCTGCCCGGCGGCCCGCACCTGGGCGGCTTGGACGCCTACTGGCCGGACCAGGCGGTCGCCGTGGAACTCGACACCCGCGCGCCCCGGCAAGGCCATCGGCAGGGCCAGGGGCAGGACGACGACGCGCTGTGGTCCGAGTACGCCCGCAAACGCGAGCACCTGGAACGTCTCGGCATCACGGTCGTGTACCTCACGCCCAGGAAGCTGCGGGACTCCATGGAGCAGCAGGCCGCCGTGGTGCGGACCGCGCTGATGGCGTCCGGGGACCGCGACCCGGCCGCGTACGTCGTGGTGCTGCCCCGGTAGCGACGGCCGCCCGCTTGTCCTGTTCTGCTGCGCCGGCCGGGTGAGCAGTCACCGGAACGGACGAGCAGGGCGGGCGGGGCGGGGGCGGGCCACGGTAGAGGAGAGTCATGAGACACCCCCGAATAGCGGCAGGCGCGTGCTCCCTCCTCCTCGCGGCCGCGTGCGCGTTCGCCGATCCCGCGACGGCACAAGTGGCCCCCCGCACCGTGGCCGGCGGCTACGTGGCCCTCGGCGACTCCTACTCCTCCGGTGCCGGAGCCGGCGACTACCTGGACTCCGGCAAGGAGTGCAAGCGCAGCAGCCGGGCCTTCCCCGTGCTGTGGGCCGAGGCCCACGCACCGGCGTCCTTCACCTTCGCCGCGTGCAACGGCGCGGGCGCCGACGACGTCCTGACCAGCCAGCTCGGCCACCTCAGCCCGCGCACCGGGCTGGTCACGCTCACTGTCGGCGGCAGCGACTCGGGCTTCGTCTCCGTCATCGCGAAGTGCGCGCTGGGCGGCAGCGATGGCTGCCTGTCCGCCGTCTCCCGGGCCCGCACCACGATCGACGGGTCCCTCTCCGCCGCCCTCGACCGGCTCTACTCGGCCATCCGGAGCCGGGCCCCCGCCGCCCGTGTCGTGGTGCTCGGCTACCCGCACCTGTACCACCTCCAGGGCGCCTGCGCGCTGGGCCTCCCGGACGGCGAACGCGCCACGCTGAACGACGCCGTGGACCACCTCAACGCCGTGATCGCCCAGCGCGCCACCGCCCACGGGTTCACGTTCGCCGACGTCACCGCCGCCTTCGCCGGGCACGAGATCTGCTCGTCCCGGCCCTGGCTGCGCGGTGTCGACGTGCTGGCGATCACCGAGTCGTACCACCCGACGGCGCCGGGACAGTCCCTCGGCTACCTCCCGGTGCTCACCCGGGTGGCGTGACCGCTACAGCGGCTCGGGCAGGCGCGAGGCCTTCGTGTGCACGCCGTCGAGCAGCGCGGCGTACGCCGCGATCATGCGCGTACGGCTGAAGCGTTCGCGGCTCGCCGCGAGCGCCGGGGCCAGTACGGCGCGGTCGGCGACCGCGGCCGACCAGGCCAGGGCGATGGCCTCGGGATCCTGCGGGGTCACGAACCCGTGGCCCCGGACGATCTCCGCGCTGTCGCCCACGTCCGTCGTCACCGGGACCGCGCCGCACATCATGCCCTCGATCAGGCACAGCGGCGCCGCCTCCCCGGAGGCGGAGGTGAGGGCGACGACGTCGGCGGCGGCGTACACGGTCTCCATGTCATGGCGTACGCCGAGCAGGCGCACCCGCTCCGCGAGGTGCCGGTCCGCGCCGAACGCGATCTCGATGTCGGCCCACAGTGCCGGGTTGGTGCCGTTCATGCCCGCGCCGCACATCAGGACGTGCCCCTCGGGCTCGCGGGCGAGCCAGGCGCGGGCGGCGCGCAGGAAGAGCGGGACGTTCTTCATCGCGGCGTAGCGGGCCGCGAAGACGGTCACCGGTGCGTGGGCCGGGATGTCCAGGGAGGCGCGGAACGCCACCCGGGCGGCCGGGTCCGGGCGGAAGCGGAGCAGGTCGACCCCGTTGGGGATGACGTGCAGCAGCTCGCGCGGGACGCCGGCCGCCGCGTAGGCGTCCCGGGTGGACTCGGCGCAGCACACGCAGGCCACCACGGTGCCGTCGGCGATCGCGGCCTTCAGCTCGGTCAGCGCCGGTCCCTGGTTCTCCGGGTCGGAGCGGTGCAGGCAGACCACGACCGGGCGGCGGGGCAGCCCGGCCTGGTCGATCAGCGCCAGCGGCTGCTCCTTCAGCGACAGGATGACGTCCGCCGCGGCCATGGACCGCGCGGTTTCGGCCAGCTCGGGTCCGCTGAAAACGTTCGCCGCGACCGTGCCGTCCACCAGCCCCGCGGTGCGGCCGAGCGAGGTGACGCCGACGCCGCCGGCGGTCAGCGCCCGGTAGCAGGCGTCGTCCTCCATGCGCTGCCGGGTGGCCTCGCGGTGGACCTCGCCGTGGATGCTGAGCACCTGATGGGACTGGCCGCCCTCGGCCAGTCCCAGAACGACGTCGGAGTGCACGATCCGGGCCCCTCCGGAGAAGAAGCCCTCGTAGACCGACAGCACACGCAGTCCGTGCCTCGCGCGCACACGACCACCCGCCTTGCACAAAAATCGAGCCATCCCCGTGAACAGCGGGTTAGCCGATATGAGGCGGTACGGACATTGCGCGCGAGTTAACGCGGAACTACACGTACGAAACGTTGGCTAACAGAATTCCTTCTCCATCACGTCCACCGTGTCCCCGGCCCAGTCCCCGTTGAAGTTGACCGCCACGGAGTGCCGGCCGTCCGCCGTCGACGCCGCCTCGGACGCCGAGCCGTGAATGCCGCCGTCATGACCCCAGACGTGAACGCCGCAGCTCAGCCGGGTGTTCATGAGCCCGAGGCCGTACCGGGTGCGGGGGGTGTCGGCCTCCGTGGCCACCGTCGTCTTCATCTCCTTCAGCTGCCGGGCCGGGAGCAGCTCGCCGCCGAGCAGGGCGCCGTAGAAGCGGGACAGGTCGGCGGAGTCAGAGATCATCTCTCCGGCGGAGGAGGCCATGGACGGGTTGAGGTCCGTGACGTCGTACGCCGGGCCGCCGGGGATCCTGAACGTCGAGTACGCCCTGCTGCTCGGTCGGGGCAGGGTGACCCGCGTGCCCGGCACGGAGGTCGCCCTCAGGTGCAGCGGGGCGATGATCCGGCGGTTGATCTCGGTGGCGTACGACCGGCCCGTGACCTCCTCGATCACCATCCCGGCGAGGACGTAGTTGGTGTTGGAGTACCGCCAGGAGGTGCCCGGCGCGAAGTCCGGTGCGTGCCGCATGGCGAAGTCCACCAGGTCCCGCGGGGTGAGCGTGTCGTAGCGGTGCCGGAAGAATCCTTCCTTGGTGAAGTAGGCGCTGCTGAAACCGGGGTCGGCGAGGTAGTCGTGGATGCCGCTGGTGTGGTTCAGCAGCTGCCGGACGGTGATCCGGCGGCCGTCGTGGCCGTGGCCGCGGACCACGCCCGGCAGCCACCGGTCCACCGGGTCGCCGAGCGAGAGCCGGCCCTCCGCCTCCAGCTGGAGCAGGACGGTGGCGACGAAGGACTTGGTGATGCTGGCGACGCGGAAGCGGTCGGCGGGCGAGCGCGGCGCACCCGTGCGGGTGTCGCCCACCCCCGCGGTGGCGGACCAGACGCCGTGGCCGTCCCGCGCGGTGACGGTCGCGCCGGGGACACCGGCCGCGACCGCCGCCTCGACGGCCTCGCGGGTGCGCTCGTGGGGTGCGGGGCCGGCCGCGACGGCCGGTCCCGCCAGGGCCGCCGAGAGGAGCAGGGCGGTGCTGCCCACCAGAGCTGTGCGTGCGCGCATGTCTTCCCCAACCTGTGGTGTGCGGGTGCGGTCGGGGGAAGGGACCGGTGACTGTTCTGCGAAGGTTGCCTCGGTGTACGCCGGTTGAGTGAATGTCAGCCCTTCTTCAGCACCAGCTCGGTGTTGCGGTCCGAGGCGCTCCCGGCGAGGTTCTGCTTGCCGCCCCGGGCGTTGAAGGACAGCTCGCGGTAGAGGGCCGCCAGGCCGGTCTGGCTGAGGTCCGAGAAGTCGGTGCGGTGCGGGGCCGCGGACTCCACCAGCGTGGTGAAGACCGACAGCGTGCCGTCCTTGTTGTCCACCAGCTCGATGACGCGGGCGAGCTGCGGGTGGTCGACGTGCGAAGCGGTGGTGATCTCCCAGAAGGATCCGCCGCCGGACATGGTGTGCGGGGTGATGAGGTTGCGGTGCAGGTGGCCGTTCACCCAGGCCAGCACGTTGGCGTGGTGGCCCAGGAGGGACAGCAGCTCGGCCCCGTTGTGCCGGCGCTCGCCGGGACGGGCCGGGTCGGGGCGGGTGTTCGTCATCGACTTGCTGGTGTGGTGGCTGAAGACGACGGCGTAGGAGCCCTTGTTGTCCTTGAGGGTCTTGTCCAGCCAGTTCAGCTGGGCGGTGCCGATGGACCCCTCGTAGTGCCCGCCCGGGTCGGTGGTGTCGATGCTGATGCCGATGACGTCGTCGGCGATGCGGAAGCTGTAGTACTGGGTGCCCGCGTCGAGGGTGGCGGAGGAGTAGCCGTGGCCGACCGGGCCGCGGCCGGCGTGGGCCGGGTCCAGGTGGGCCTTGAGGTAGTCGCGGACCGTGTACGGCGCGCGCCGCTCGTCCGGGGTGACCGACCGCATGGAGCGGGCGTGGGCCTTGAGGATGTCGCGCAGCAGCGTGCCCTTCGGGTCCTTGGCGTTGTCGATCGCGTCCAGGACCTTCTTGGCCTCGGACTCCGGCAGGCTCATGAGCTTCTTGCCGCCGACGGCGAACTCCGCGAGATACGGGTCGCCGTGCCCGTAGGTACCCATCCCCAGAGCGTCGTGGTTGCCGACGGTGGAGTACCACGGCAGGTTGAGGCCGGGGCTGTGCACCTCGCGGATCGCGGCGGCCAGGAATCCCGGCAGGTGGGGAAAGCCGAGCAGCTTGTCGGAGTCGCGCAGGTCCGAGTCGGGCTGCCAGTACTGCTTGAGGCCGCTGTTGAGGACGCCCTCGTAGTGGCGGCGGTCACCGGTGTTGGGGGTGATGCGCCCGCCGCTCATGACCTTCATGTACCACTCCAGCTCGGAGTGGGCATTGTTGTCCGTGTTGTCGCCGGTCGTCATCGCGAAGTGGAGCGGGGAACCGGTGACGGGGGCGCCCCGCAGCGCGTTGACCCGCTCCACGAGGGAGATGGCGCCGTGCACGGTGAGCGCCTCCTGCTGGCGCCAGGTGTGCCGGTCGGCGGACCGCAGGAACTCCCAGCGCAGTGGGTGCTGGCTGTCCATCAGGTGCAGGTCCGTGAGCTGGACGAACGCGGCCAGCGCGGTGCGGCGGCTCTCGCGGCCGGAGTGGGGCGCGGCCAGGTCGCCGCGCACGACGCGCTTCCAGCCGGGTCCCTCGCCGAGCCGGCGGTAGCTGGAACCGCCGCGCGGCATGGCGACGCTCGCCAGGGTGGTGCCCTTGGTGTACGGGGCGAGAGGGGCCGCGGGCGCCTTGCGGGAGGAGGCAACCACCGTCTCCTCGGTGCCGGCGACGGTGACGGCCTGGCCGTCGGCCGGGCGCAGGGCGTAGCCGACGCCCGCGGAGAGCGAGACCGCTCCGGCGGCGGCGAGGACGGTACGGCGGTTGACCCCCGCGGCGGAGGTGGCGACAGAGCGTATGCGCGGCATGCGCGGTCTCCCCGAGTGCGAACGCGTCGGCAGTGGTCGCGGGCCGTCACGGACGCGAACGCCCCGCTCACCGTGGATCGTTGGCACCGGGGATGACCTGCGCGTGAACGCGGCGGCAACGCGCAGCGCCAATCACCGTACGTGGATCACGGGTCACCGGGCGCGGTCATGCAGCCGATCGCCGGTGGACCGGGACCGGTCACTCCTCGTTCAACTGCCGGGGTAGCGCAACGCCCTCCAGGTGTCCGTGCGGCGGCTGTTCGCGCCACAGGCGCAGCGCGGTGTCGACCAGCCGCACCCGGGTCAGCGTGGGTACGGCGTCGAGGTCCTGCCAGGCGGCGAAGTCGGTGGAACCGCCCACCTCGTGACGGAGTTCACCGCCGACGACCTCCCCCGTGTAGAGGATGCGCACCCCGTGGTGGTCGGTGCGGCGGCGCGGGCGCCCGCTGGGGAAGACATGGCGGGAGGAGTCGATGCCGAGCAGACCGGTCACCTCGATGCGGTAGCCGGTCTCCTCGCCGACCTCGCGGCGGACGGTGTCGTACGGGTCCTCGCCGTGCTCCATGCCACCGCCGGGCAGCACCCACTCCGGGGTGCCGTCCGGTGCGGGTGAGCGGGCGAGCAGGAGCTGTCCGTCGCGGACGCACACGGCGTAGGCCGCCACCCTCAGTTTCCGTCGCATGGACGGACGTTAGCGCGCGTTGTCCGGGTTGGCGGGCGAATACTGCGGCGCGGACCAGCGCAGGGGCAGGGCGGCCGGGGTGCACAGGGCCTCGGTGAGTGTGAAGCGGACGGTACGGGCGCCGTCCTGAGCGAACTCGGTCCGGGCCTCGCCGGTGAGCTGGAGGGTGGTGCCCGTGTCCCAGTCCAGGAAGAGCAGACCGGCGCGCGGGTCGGTGCGCAGGTTGCCGAGGCTGAGGAACATCGCGTTGCCGGGGTAGTCCGGCCAGGTCAGCTCGCGCGGGGACGTGATCTCGACGAAGCCGGGATTGCCGCCGCGGTGGCTGGCGTCGGCACCGGCTGCGTGCACGGTGGCGAGGAAGAAGGTGTCGGCGGACCGGACGAGGGCCGCTTCCTCCTCGCCGAGTACGGTGAGGCGGCGGGGGGCTTCGGGGGTGCGGTCGACCGTTTCGTACGACTCCCTCCGCTGGATGTGTTTCGGGCAGTTGGAGAAGACCTGGTCCGCTGCCACGGTGAATCCGGTCGCCGTGGGGTGCAGTCGGCCGTTGAGGCGCATGCGGCGGCGGGTTCTGGGGTCGACGGCGATGGTGCCCACGGCCCGGGGGCCGCCGGCCGGGTACGGGTCGGTTGCGGCGAATGCCCGAGCGGCGTCTCCGTCGACGGACATCCGCCGTGGCCCCGTCGCCCGTACGAAACCCGGCGCTCCTGTGAGCGCCGAGGCCCACACCCTTCCCGTCTCCGGGTCCGCCGCGCCCACGATCAGCAGGGGCTGCTGCTCCAGGAAGGCCGCCGCGACCGGCTTGATGTCCTGGCCGAGGGAGCGGCCGACGTGGTCGGCCCGGTCGCGGACGCCGGTCTGCTCCTGAATGGCCCGCGAGCCCGCGTGATACACGCTCATGACTAGAAGAAGCCGCAGGTCGGAGCGGCGGCGTGCGGGGCGGGGGCTTGCTCGGCGCCGTGCGGGACGGAGATCTCCAGGCGGGTGCCGTCCGGGTCGTGGAAGAAGATCCCGCCGGAGGCCGCTCCTTCCCGGTGGGCGACCACCCCGTCGTGCGCGAAGTCGGCCCCGGCGGCCCTGAGCGCACGCTCGTACTCACGGACCCGGTCCATCGTGTCGGCGGTGAAGGCCAGGTGGTGCAGTCCCGCCCGGTCCCGGTCGTACGACCCCTGCGCCTGCTGCCAGAGGGTGAGGACGGGCCGGTCGCCGCCGTTGCCGAGGAACGCGTAGCGCCGGTCGTCCTCCTTGCCCTCGGCGAGCACGGTGAAGCCGAGGACGTCCCGGTAGAAGGCGAGCGAGCGGTCGAGATCGGTGACGTTCAGGCCCGTGTGGCCGGTGCTCAAGGTCATGGCTCTTCCCTTCGGCGTGCCCTCACCGGGCATTTCTAACCTTCGTATTTCACGTTAGGGGGTTAGATTCGATGGAGTCAACCGCTCACGTAGGCTTGACCGGTTAGCCGAGGAGGAGTGCCCGATGTCCAGCGCCCGCGATCCCCGCCCGCTCACCGGCGAGCCGCTCGCGCTCGACCTGCTCAACACCCGGTGGAACAGCGACGGCGTCACCCAGGACCTGCTCGCGGACACCGACGGGCTGGCGGTCTGGCTCGCGAGCAACGGGCTGGCCGGAACCCACCCGGCCGACGCGGCGGCGCTGCGCCACCTGCGCGCGGCGCGCGAGGCGATCGAGGCGGCCGTGGACGGGTCACCGGAGCGGGCGGCGCCGCTCGTGGACGCCGTACTGGAGCACGGCCGCATCCGGGCCCGGCTCACCGCCGGCGGTCCGGCCGAGGAGCCCGAGTTCGCCGACCCCGCCTGGGGCCCGGCCTGGCTCGCCGCCCGGAACTACCTGGACCTGCTCACCCGGGCCCCCGAGCGGATCCGCACCTGCGCCGGCGGCGGCTGCATCCTGCACTTCTTCGACACGTCCCGGAACGGCACCCGCCGCTGGTGCTCGATGGCCGCGTGCGGCAACCGGACCAAGGCCTCCCGGCATTACGCCCGTTCCAAGGAGGGGTGAGCGAATTCCGGTCCATACCGGCCGGATCCACTCATATCCCATCGCGGGTTTTCCCCATACCTTGATTTCGATTCGGTCAACGGTCCCCAAAATCACAACCCTTCGGTCAGGCTGAGCGCTCCCGTCCGCTCGTTCCTTGACCTGAGGGATGTCGATGACCCACATGCCCGAGCGTGATCCGATACCCGGTCCGAGACGCCTGGCCCGCATAGCCGTGGCCGTGGGCGTCGTGGCCGCCCTCTCCGCGGCGGGGCCGATACCCCTGGCCCTCGCCGCGGACCCGGCCCCCGTCCCGGCCGCCGACCCCGCCGTCAAGTCCGCCCACGACAAGCTCGGCTCCGACGACGCCGCCCTGCTCGCCGAGGCCAAGGCCGACGGCGACAAGAGCGTCACGATGATGATCGCGACCTCGCCCGGGAAGACGGAGCAGGTCGCCGGGCAGCTGGACGCGGTCGAGGGCGGCCTGGTGGGCCGTACCTACGACAAGCTCGGTTACGTCCGCGCCACCGTCCCGACGGGCCGGGCGGACTCGGCCATCGCCGCCGCCGCGACGCTCTCCTCCGTCCAGGCGATCGACCTCAAGCAGGAGATCCCGCTCGACGACCCGACGCCGAACGGCAGCAAGTCCTCGGCGGCCAAGGGAACTTACCCGGCGCCCGGCAAGAAGACCCCCGCCGAGAACCCGTACAACCCGTCCTTCGAGACCGGTGCCGTCGACTTCGTCGAGGACCACCCCAAGGCGGACGGCCGCGGCATCACCATCGGCATCCTGGACTCCGGCGTCGACCTCGGCCACCCGGCCCTGCAGAAGACCACCACCGGCGAGCGGAAGATCGTCGACTGGGTGACGGCGACCGACCCGGTCGTCGACGGCGACGGCACCTGGCGGCGGATGACCACCGGTGTCTCGGGCCCGTCCTTCTCCATCAGCACCGCCTCACAGGGCACCGAGAGGTTCACGGCGCCCGAGGGCTCGTACAAGTTCAACTACATGTACGAGTCCGCGACCGCAGGCGGCGACGAGAAGGGCGACCTCAACCGGGACGGTGACACCGCCGACGCCTGGGGCGTGCTCTACGACCCGGCCGCCGGCACGGTCCGCGTCGACACGAACGACAACCTGGACTTCACCGACGACGCGGCGATGAAGCCGTACAAGGACGGCTACCAGGTCGGGTACTTCGGCACCGACGACCCGGCGACGGACGTCGTGGAGCGCGTCCCCTTCGTGGTCGAGACCCGCAAGGACGTCGTCTACAACTCCTCCGGCGCGAAGGCCGACTACGTCAACATCGGCGTCATCGAGTCCGAGCACGGCACCCACGTCGCCGGCATCACCGCCGCCAACGGCCTGTTCGGCGGCAGGATGAACGGCGCGGCGCCCGGCGCCAAGCTGGTCTCCTCACGGGCCTGCACCTGGACCGGCGGCTGCACCAACGTCGCCCTCACCGAGGGCATGATCGACCTCGTCACCGAGCGCGGGGTCGACATCGTCAACATGTCGATCGGCGGCCTGCCCGCGCTGAACGACGGCAACAACGCGCGCGCCGAGCTGTACACCCGGCTCATCGACACCTACGGCGTCCAGCTGGTGATCTCCGCCGGCAACTCCGGCCCCGGCGCCAACACCATCGGCGACCCCGGCCTCGCCGACAAGGTGATCTCCGTCGGCGCGACCATCTCCAAGGAGACCTGGGCTGCGAACTACGGGTCGGTGGTGGAGAAGAAGTACGCGATGATGCCCTTCTCCTCGCGCGGCCCGCGTGAGGACGGCGGCTTCACACCGACCCTCAGCGCGCCCGGCGCCGCGATCAACACCACCCAGACCTGGCTGCCGGGCTCCCCGGTCGCCGAGGCCGGCTACTCACTGCCGGCCGGCTACTCCATGCTCCAGGGCACCTCGATGGCCTCCCCGCAGGCCACCGGCGCCTCCGCGCTGCTGCTGAGCGCCGCCAGGCAGAAGGGCATCGACCTCACGCCCGCCAAGCTGCGCACGGCGCTGACCTCGACCGCCGACCACATCAAGGGCGTGCAGGCGTACGAGGAGGGCGCGGGCCTCATCGACATCGTGGACGCCTGGGAGTCGATCAAGGACGACGCCACCGCCCACGAGTACACCGTGAAGGCCCCGGTCGACACCGCGATCGACTACGCCCTCAAGACCCCCGGCTTCGGCACCGGCCTCTACGACCGCGAGGGCGGCCTGAAGGCGGGCGAGAAGAAGACGTACGACGTGACGATCACCCGTACGTCCGGCCCGGACAAGGCGGTCCGGCACGAGCTCCGCTTCGCGAACAACGCCGGCGACACCTTCCGGATCGTCGGCGACGACGACGTCAGGCTGCCGCTGAACCAGCCGGTCACCGTCAAGGTCCAGGCGGCCCCGAAGTCCGAGGGCATCAAGAGCGCGATCCTGGAGGTCGACGACCCGCGGACCGAGGGCACCGACAAGCAGATCCTGTCCACCGTCGTGGTCGCGGCCCCGGTGAAGTACACCTACTCCGTGTCCGGTTCGGTGCAGCGCAACAGCACGCGCTCCTACTTCCTGACCGTGCCCGAGGGCGCGACCTCGCTGGAGGTCGCGATCGGCGGGCTGAAGGACAAGAGCCAGACCCGGTTCATCGCCGTCCACCCGTACGGCGTCCCGTCCGACAACACCTCGACCCCGTACTGCTACAACAACTACCTGGACGGCAACGGCTGCAAGCCCGACGTGCGCTCCTACGCCGACCCGCAGCCCGGCGTCTGGGAGGTGGAGGTCGAGGCCCGGCGGACCTCCCCGCTGCTCGACAACCCGTACCGGCTGGACGTCACCGTCCTCGGCGCCGCCTTCGACCCGGAGACCGTGACCGTCCCCGAGGCCAAGGTGGGCACCCCGGCCACCGCCTCCTGGAAGGTGACCAACGCGTACGCCGCGCTGGACGGCAAGCTGGTCGGCGGCCCGCTCGGCTCCGCCAAGACCGCCCGCCCGGCCATCAAGGAGGGTGAGACCCAGACCAGCACGGTGGAGGTCCCGGCCGGCGCCACCTCGCTCGACGTCGCCATCGGGGGCGTCTCGGACACCGCGGCCGACCTGGACCTGACGGTGTACGACGCGTCCGGCAAGGAGGTCGGCAAGTCCGCCGACGGCGACTCGGAGGAGGCGGTGTCCGTGCCGTCCCCGGCCGCCGGCACCTACACCATCGAGGTCGTGGGCTATTCCGTCCCGGCCGGCTCGACCGACTACGACTACCGGGACGTGTTCTTCTCCACCGCGCTCGGTTCCGTCACGGTCGACGGCTCCGCCCCGGTCAAGCTCGGCACGGGCGCCTCGGCGACGGTGACCGGCCAGGTCACGGCCGCCGCCCAGGCCCCGGCCGGCCGCGAGTTCTTCGGCCGGGTCCAGCTCGTGAACGCCCACGGCACGGTCGCGGGCAGCGGCAGCGTGAAGATCGAGAAGGTCACGCCGTAACGGGGTGACACGCACGGAGAGGGGCGGGCGTCCTGACGGGCGCCCGCCCCTCTCTTTCCCGCTCAGGACGCGTCGCCCGAGGGGCAGGCCAGGGTCCGGGAACCGGGCAGGGCCTCGGTGACCCAGGCGCGGGCGGCGGCCACGCGGGAGTCACCGACGGCCCACAGGCTCGCGTACCGCTCGCCCCGGCCGACCCGCACCAGCACGTGCTGGCCCACGCGGGGTGCCGGCCGCGCGTCCACGTCGAGCAGGAAGCGGACCTCGGCCGGGCCCTGCGCGGGCCGGTAGGAGCGGACCACGGTCAGCGTGACCCGGCTGCCGGGGGCGCTCGCGGCGCTCCCAGGGCCGCTCCCGGGGACGGCGCTCCCGGGAGCGTCCTTCTCCCGTTCCACCCGCGCCACAGTGCCCTCCACGACGAGCCGGGAGCAGGCCAGCTCCCGCTCCGGGTCCGCCGGCCGTCCGCCGGGCCCGGCCTCCTGGCCCGTCGCGTCGGCATTCCCCTTGGCCGCCGACGAGGCCCCGCTCTTGTCGTCCGCCCCGCCGCCACCACCGCCCTCGGCCACCAGCCAGCCGAAGCCCAGGACCAGGGAGAAGGCCGCGGCACCGGCGAGCGAGCCGAGCGCGATCCGCAGGGCCCGGCGGGGCCCACTCGCCCGCCCGGGGCGGGGCGGCCCGGCCGGCCGGGTGGGGGCGGAGGAGTGGGTACGGCTGCGGGGGCGCCGGGCCGGGGGCGGGGCGGAGACGGCGTCCGGGGACGACTCGGCCTCCTCCACGGTGTCCTCCCCCGTCAGCGCCCCGGCCAGCCACGCGAGTTGGTCCCGCAGCACGGCCACGTCGGCCTCGGCCGCCCGGTGTTCGGCGAGGAGGACGGGGTCCCGCCGGGCCTCCTCCGGCAGGGGGTCTCCGGTGATCGCGGCCATGAGGGCGTCCATGCCGTCGTACCCCCCGTGCTCGCCGTGTTCGCGGTACTCGCCGCTCCCGCACTGCTCCCCGCGCTCCCCGTCCCCGCGCTCGCCGTTCCCCCGCTGCCCCCCGTACACGCCGTACTCGCCGTTCCTCCACCGCTCCCCGTGCTCGCGGCTCCCCCACTGCTCCCCGCGCTCGCCGTCCCCTCGCTGCTCCCCGCGCTGTCCGGGCTCCCGCTGCCCCCCGTGCTGTCCGTGCTCCCCGAGCTCCCCGTGCTGTCCGCCGCTTTCGGCGCCCCGTGCGTCCTCGTGTCCGGCGGTCATGTCACGCCACCTCGTCCTCGTGCAGCCGGTCCCGCAGTGCGCGGACCGCCGTGTGCAGCCTGCTCTTGACCGTGCCCTCCGGGATGCCCAGCTCCTCGGCGATGGCCCGCACCGGCAGGTCGGCGAAGAAGCGCAGCACCACCACCTGCCGCTGGGCGGCGGGCAGCTCGTCCAGGCCCCGGGCGACGGCGAGGGACAGCAGACTGGTCTCCTCGCCGGAGGCGTGCGCGGGCGCGCGCAGCGCGGCCAGCCGCTCCCCCAGCCGCTCCTGGCGCCGCTTGGCCCGGTGCCAGTCCATGGCCAGGTTGGAGGCGACCACCGCCGCCCACGCCGACACGTCCCGCGGCGCCTCGCGCCCGCTCGCGGCCCGCTCCAGCAGCCGCAGCCGGACCTGCTGCACCCCGTCCGGCAGGTCCGACTGCGGCACACCGCCGAGTGCGAGCACCGCCCGCACCCGGCGTTCCTGGGCCGCGTCCAGCGGATCGTCGCCGGCACCGTCCGTGCCGGCGGCGTACGCCGCCCCTCGGTCGCGGCGCGCCTTTCCGCGCAGCACAAGCCACCCCCTCACGCGTTTGCCCCTACGACGTGGCGGCGGGCCGAAACGTTCGGCCGGCGCCGGAAGTCCGCAGAGGCGTACGTCACACCCTCGTATGGCCGGGATCCGGACGGGCAGGGACGGGACAGCACAGCTTCCGGCGCGGGCCCCCGGCGGAGGGAATTCCTGCAGCTCAGCCGGGCGCCCGGCGGAGGTCTGGAACCGTCCGGCGGGTGATCGTGTCCCACCCTTCGGGCACACATGACAAAGAATTGGACAGGTGGACCGGGGTCGGCCGCATGATGGAAATGCCCCGGTCAGGCAAGAGACACATAGAGGGAGTCGCTGTGAGGGTCGGAATCGTCGGAGCCACCGGTCAGGTGGGCACGGTCATGCGCAGGATCCTCACGGAGCGGAACTTCCCGGTCACGAAGCTGCGCCTGTTCGCCTCGGCCCGTTCCGCCGGGACCGTGCTGGACGGCGTGACGGTGGAGGACGCGGCGAGCGCCGACTACACCGGCCTGGACATCGTCCTCTTCTCCGCGGGCGGCGCGACCTCCAGGGCGCTGGCCGAGAAGGTCGCCTCCCAGGGTGCCGTCGTGATCGACAACTCCTCGGCATGGCGCAAGGACCCCGAGGTCCCGCTGGTGGTCTCCGAGGTGAACCCGCACGCCATCGCCGACCGCCCCAAGGGCATCATCGCCAACCCGAACTGCACCACGATGGCCGCGATGCCGGTGCTCAAGCCGCTGCACGAGGAGGCCGGCCTGGAGGCGCTGGTCGTCGCCACCTACCAGGCGGTGTCCGGCTCGGGCCTCGCGGGCGTGGCCGAGCTGCACGGTCAGGTGCAAAAGGTGGCCGCCGAGGCCGACAAGCTCACCCACGACGGCGCGGCGGTCGACTTCCCCGAGCCGCAGGTCTACAAGCGCACCATC
Source organism: Streptomyces sp. Ru62 (assembly GCF_002920615.1). Classification (GTDB taxonomy): domain Bacteria; phylum Actinomycetota; class Actinomycetes; order Streptomycetales; family Streptomycetaceae; genus Streptomyces. The sequence goes on along the minus strand of NZ_PQSU01000002.1, from coordinate 420,934 downwards.
GCCTTCAACGTGCTGCCCTTCGCCGGCAACCTCGTCGACGACGGTCTCAACGAGACCGACGAGGAGCAGAAGCTGCGCAACGAGTCCCGCAAGATCCTGGAGATCCCCGGCCTGAAGGTCTCCGGCACCTGTGTGCGCGTCCCGGTCTTCTCCGGCCACTCCCTCCAGGTCAACGCCCGCTTCGCCCGCCCGCTCCCGCCGGAGCGCGCCACCGAGCTCCTCGCGAAGGCGCCGGGCGTGGCCCTCTCCGACATCCCCACCCCGCTCCAGGCGGCCGGCCAGGACCCGTCGTACGTCGGCCGCGTCCGCCGCGACGAGACGGTGGAGAACGGCCTCGCCCTGTTCATCTCCAACGACAACCTCCGCAAGGGCGCCGCGCTGAACGCGGTCCAGATCGCGGAACTGGTGGCGGCGGAACTCTCGGCGAAGTAACCCGCACCTCGGAACAAGGGGCGGCCATTCCCGGCCGCCCCTTTCCCTGTCCCGGCCGCCCCTTTGCCTCGTCCCGGCCGCCCCTTTCCCGTGTCCCTCGTGCCACGCGGACCTCAGGGACGCCGGTGGCGCTCCCGCCTGCCCCGCCACCACGTCCGCAGCCACAGCACGTGGACCCCGCCGAGGGCGAGGACCACCGCCAGGGAGTCCAGCCACTGGGTGACCGGCCGGCCCGGTCTCAGCCGGGCCCCGGAGCGGGCGAGGAGAGCGATGTCGGCGGGCAGGGTCACGGTGGCCAGGAACCCCAGGCACAGGGCGGTGCCGAGCACGAGGACCAGGCTGTAGGCGCGGACCGCTCGCCGTTCGTGGGCGGGCAACGCCCGGCTGGGGTCGGCTTGCGCGCGGGCCCGGCGCAGCAGCCGCCGGGTGACATGGCGCATGTAGGAGACGCCGTCCCCGTAGAGGTCCCGGCAGCGCAGCAGGTCCTGGAGGACGAAGTACACGTCCGTGCGCATGAAGACCAGGAACTGGAAGGGGAGCGGAAGCAGCGACAACAGCGCGAGGGCGGCCAGGATCCGCCGCGGGGTGCCGTCCACGGCGAGCGTGGCGAGCGCGAACGCCGAGGCGAAGGCCAGGTTGGTGGCGATGCCGGCCAGGTAGGCCGTCAGCCGGTGCCGGCGCGGCGCGAGCTCGATGCCGCTGATGTCGGTCTGCACCACCAGGAACTGCAACCGGGTGCCGAGCCGCATCCGCCCGGCCACACCGGTGGCCCGGGCCGTCAGCAGGTGGGCGCACTCGTGCAGCAGGAGCAGCGCCCAGCCGTAGCCCGCGCCGAGTGCGATCACCGCGCTGCCGTGCCGGCTCCACAGCAGGGTGTGGTAACTCGGCGGCACGGGAGGCCGCGTGAGCAGGACCGCGGCGATCAGCAGTCCGAGCAGGGGAGGGAGGACGGGGTTCAGCAACCAGCGCACGTGCCGGGGGCGAATCCGGGCAAGGGCGGGCGCGGGCGCGGGTGCCGCCGGTAGCTTCCGGCCGTCCACCTCGGCGACGAAGCCGAGACCGACGAGCGCCTCGACGAAGTCGGCCACGTCCACGTCCTCGCCGGTCTCGGCCCGCAGCCGCTCGGCGGTCTCGGCGGTGGTCAGGCCCCGGCCGAGCAGGTCGAGCGCGCGCTTGCCGGCTTCGGGCAGCGCGACCAGCCGTCCGGTGTCCAGCCGGCCGACGATCCACTCCTCGCCGTCGGGCCGGCAGCTCAGCTCGTGCAGCCGGACCCGGACGGGCCCGGCGGTCACCCGTGCTGCCCGCAGGCGGGGCAGCCGGGGCGGCGGGGGAAGCGCTCCAGGACCGGGTCGCCCGGCACCATCAGGTTCACCCCGAAGCGGAAGCCCGGCTCCAGGGGCGGGATCCCGGTCAGCACGGCCACCGCCGCGTGGGCGAGCAGCGTCCCGGACAGGCCGGCCGTGACCGCGCCGGCCGGATTCCACGGCAGTCGGGGCGAGGCGATCTCCTCGTCCTGTCCGGGCGGCAGCCGCAGATCGCGCCGGGCGAACTCCCCGTCCCGCAGGCACTCCCAGCAGGCACCGTGTCCGGGGACGTACACGCCCGCGCTCGCCACCGGCCCCCGGTACCCGCCCTCCACCCACGGAAGCCCGGCGTCCAGGCAGACACGGTTGGTCCAGCTTCGCAGGGCGGTGGGCCGGTCGGCGGCGAGGACGAGAAGGTCGTAGGGCGCCTTCGCGGCGCGGGCCGTGGCGATCAGCTCCGCCAGCTCGTCGGGGGCCCGCACCGGCCTCCGCTCCCCGGTGAGGGTCACGTCCGAGTTCAGCGCGCGCAGGGTCGCGAGCGCCGCCTCCAGCTTGGGCCGGCCGATGTCGTCCTCGCGGTAGAGGATCTGCCGGTTGAGGTTGGACAGCTCCACCACGTCGGGTTCCACGCAGTGCAGCCTTCCGACACCGGACGCCACCAGGCTCAGGGCCGCCTGCCCGCCCGTCCCGCCGAGGCCCAGCAGCAGCACCCGGGACTCACGCAGCCGGAGCTGGGCGTCCCATGCGCTGGTGCGCGGCCCGCGATCCATCCAGCGCAGCAGCGGGACACCCCGGCTGTAGCGCACCTGTTCCCGCCGGGTCAGGGGGATGGGTGCGTCCATGTCCTCCACGAATCCGGCGTCGACGAGGTCGGCCAGCGCCTGCCGTACGTCCGCGCCGTCCAGGTCCGCGATGTCCCGGTGCCGGCGGAGCACCTCGTGGACCACGTCCTCGGGCCCGCGGGATCCGTCCAGCGCCTGGACAAGCGACCAGACCCAGCCCTGCGGGTCCGTGATCTCCGCGCCGATGCCGTAGACCACCCCGCCGATCCGGACGTGGCCGTCCACCGTCCGGTAGGGCCGGTGCTCGGGCTTGACACGAGGCCGGCCGAGCGCTTCCACCGCACCTGTCACAGGGGCTCCTTCGCCATCCGGAATGTCCCCCAGCACTTCGGACGCACCGGTCGCTCTTGACAGGGCCTACCCTCGGGCGTCCCATGGAAACGCTCAACACCTCTACGAAGAAGGAGAGTTGACATGCCGACGAAGATCGAGATCCGGCCGCTGGAGAAGAAGGAGACCACCGGGGACAGCAACTCCAGCGGCGCCTGACCGGAGACCCGGGTGCGGACACCGTGGTCCCGCGGCGCGCTCTACCCGGGCGTCGGCGAACTGGAACAGCGGGCCCGCGCACTGGTCGTGGCCGCGCCCGGGGTGCTGCGGCTGCGCGTGGCCGGGAGGAGCCGGGCGGGCCGGCCCTTGTGGTTGCTGTCGGCCGGGCACGGTGAGCGGCGGTTCCTCACCGTCGCGGGCGCGCACGCCAACGAACCCGTGGGCGGTGCCTCCGTGCTCCGTCTCGCCCGCCTCCTGGCGCACCGGCCCCAGGTTCTCCAACGGCTCGACTGCACCTGGCACTTCCTGTTGTGCCTCGATCCGGACGGCGCCCGCCTCGCACACGGCTGGCAGCCCGAGGAGCCGGCCCCGTCCCTGGAGGAGTGCCACCGGCACTTCTACCGGCCGGAGTTCGCCTGCCAGCCCGAGTCGCCGCCCGCCCCGGGCACCGGACGCGCTCCGCTGCCGGAGTCGGCGACGCTCGTACGGCTGCTGGACGAGCTGCGACCCACGGCACAGTTCACCCTGCACGGCATCGAGGTCGGCGGTGCCTTCACGATGCAGACCAGGGAGGTGCCCGGAGCCGCGCGCGCCTTCCGGGAGACGGCAGCGCGCCTGCACATCCCCCTGGACGACCGCCCGGGGGACGGCCCGGACTGGCAGCCGCACCCACCCGGTGTCCTGCGGCTCACGGACGGCGGCACCGTGAGCGAACGCGACCCGAGCGGCTTCGTCGCCGAGAGCACCTGGCTCCACCCCCGGCGCTACGGCACCCTCACCGCCCTCGTCGAGGCCCCGGCCTGGGCCGTCCCGGCAGTGAGCGATCCCCGTCCCTCGCCCGAACCGCGGCGCGAGAGCGCGCAGGCGGCCGAGCTGCTGCTGGCCCGTACCGGCGAGCTGAAGGCACTGCTCGGGGGCGCCCCGGCCGACGGCGTACCCGAAGACCTGCTGCCCCTGCACAGCGCCGCCCGGGAGCTGCTGGACGTGGCGCCGGCGATCGCCGCCGGCTGGGCCGAGGAGCGCGCCGGCTCCCGGGGTCATTTCGCCACCCTCGCCGTCGCCGCCCGCCGCATCCCGCTGCGCGCGGCGGCCATGATGCGCCGTGCCCTGTCCGCCACCGCCCCCGGCACCGCCGACGCCCTCACGGACCTGGTCCGCGAGTGGTGCCGGGAGCTCGACAAGACGTACGAGCCGCGCTGGATCCCGGTCTCCGCGCAGACCGCACTGCACCTGCGCACCATGCTGGACCTCGCCGACCGGCTGTGCGGGTGACCAGGACCGTCGCGTCCGACCGCACGAGGGAGCGAGGCGGCGGCCCGGTCCGCACCGTCGGCCACCGCGAGCGCCGCGCCCGTGTGGCCTACCCCCGTCGCACCTCGTACAGGAAGCACCCGTACTCCACCGCCCGCACGTGCACCACCGCCACCTCCAGATCGGCGAGGGCCTCCGTCAGGGCGGGGCCGAAGGCGTCCGCGTGCTCCACCAGGCGGCCGCCGAGGATGCGGCCGTCGGCCGAGTAGCGGCGCAGGACGCGGTGGGAGTTGGTGAAGGGCAGGGCGTCGCCGGCCGGGCCGGGGCACTCCTCGGCGTGGATGAAGACGGGGCCCTGCTCGTCGTAGGCCCCCGGGTCGGCGCCCGTCGCGGCCGCCCAGCGGCGCAGCGGCGCGTACGAGACCAGGGCGATCAGCTCGCCCGGCGTGCTGTGGCGCAGGCAGCAGCGCAGCGGGGCGCCGCCCTCCGCGTCCGGCACGGCGGCCATGGGGCGGCCGGCGTCGTCGGCGGTGCGCAGCTCCTTGAGGACCTCGGCCGGGACGGGCCGTGCGGTGTACGTCGTCATGCGCCCAGCGTCCCGCCGCGACGCCGCGCCGACCGGCGGGATACGGACATCGCGTTCCCCCTCGATCCCATGGAAGGATGACGCAACCGACACATAACGAGGAGATGACCGCGTGCCTGGCACAAACCTGACTCGCGAAGAGGCGCAGCAGCGGGCCGAGCTGCTCACCGTTGACTCGTACGAGATCGATCTCGACCTCTCCGGCGCGCAGGAGGGCGGTACCTACCGGTCCGTGACCACGGTGCGCTTCGACGTGGCCCGCGGTGGCACCGAGTCCTTCATCGACCTGGTGGCCCCGGCCGTCCACGAGGTGGTCCTCAACGGTGACCACCTGGACGCCGCCGAGGTCTTCAAGGACTCGCGGATCGCGCTGCCCGGGCTGCTGGAAGGGCCCAACGTCCTACGGGTCGTCGCGGACTGCGCCTACACCAACACCGGCGAGGGCCTGCACCGGTTCGTCGACCCGGTCGACGACCAGGCCTACCTGTACACCCAGTTCGAGGTCCCGGACGCCCGCCGCGTCTTCGCCTCCTTCGAGCAGCCGGACCTGAAGGCCACCTTCCAGTTCACCGTGAAGGCGCCCGAGGGCTGGACGGTCATTTCCAACTCGCCGACCCCGGAGCCCAAGGACAACGTCTGGGTCTTCGCGCCGACCCCGCGGATCTCCACGTACGTCACCGCGCTGATCGTCGGCCCGTACCACTCCGTGCACAGCGTGTACGAGAAGGACGGGCAGTCCGTGCCGCTCGGCATCTACTGCCGGCCCTCGCTCGCCGAGTTCCTGGACTCCGACGCGATCTTCGAGGTCACGCGGCAGGGCTTCGACTGGTTCCAGGAGAAGTTCGACTACGCCTACCCGTTCGAGAAGTACGACCAGCTCTTCGTGCCCGAGTTCAACGCGGGCGCGATGGAGAACGCGGGCGCGGTGACCATCCGCGACCAGTACGTCTTCCGGTCCAAGGTGACCGACGCGGCGTACGAGGTCCGCGCGGAGACCATCCTGCACGAGCTGGCCCACATGTGGTTCGGCGACCTGGTCACCATGGAGTGGTGGAACGACCTGTGGCTGAACGAGTCGTTCGCCACCTACACCTCCATCGCCTGCCAGGCCGCGGCCCCCGGCTCGCGCTGGCCCCACTCGTGGACGACGTTCGCGAACTCGATGAAGACCTGGGCGTACCGGCAGGACCAGCTGCCGTCCACGCACCCGATCATGGCGGACATCCGCGACCTGGACGACGTCCTCGTCAACTTCGACGGCATCACGTACGCCAAGGGTGCGAGCGTGCTGAAGCAGCTCGTCGCCTACGTCGGCGAGGACGCGTTCTTCAAGGGCGTGCAGGCGTACTTCAAGGCGCACGCGTTCGGCAACACGCGCCTTTCCGACCTGCTCGGCGCCCTGGAGAAGACCTCCGGCCGCGATCTGAAGACCTGGTCGAAGAAGTGGCTGGAGACGGCCGGGATCAACATCCTGCGCCCGGAGGTGGAGACCGACGCCGAGGGCGTGATCACCTCCTTCGCCGTCCGCCAGGAGGCCCCGGCGCTGCCGGCCGGCGCCAAGGGCGAGCCGACCCTGCGCCCGCACCGCATCGCGATCGGCCTCTACGACCTGTCGGACGCGGGCAAGCTGGTGCGCGGCGAGCGGATCGAGCTGGACGTGGACGGCGAGCTGACCGCCGTACCGCAGCTCGCGGGCAGGCGCCGCCCGGCGGTGATCCTCCTCAACGACGACGACCTGTCGTACGCGAAGGTCCGCCTGGACGAGGAGTCCCTGAAGGCCGTCACCGAGCACCTCGGCGACTTCGAGGCGTCCCTGCCGCGCGCCCTGTGCTGGGCGTCGGCCTGGGACATGACGCGGGACGCCGAGCTGGCCACCCGCGACTACCTCTCCCTGGTGCTGTCCGGCATCGGCAAGGAGTCCGACATCGGCGTGGTGCAGTCCCTGCACCGCCAGGTCAAGCTGGCCATCGACCTGTACGCCGCCCCGGCCACCCGCGAGGCCCTGCTGACCCGCTGGACGGACGCCACGCTGGCCCATCTGCGCGCGGCCGAGCCGGGCAGTGACCACCAGCTGGCCTGGGCGCGGGCCTTCGCGGCGACCGCGCGCACCCCGGAGCAGCTCGACCTGCTGGAGGCCCTGCTCGACGGCACGCAGACCGTCGAGGGCCTGGCCGTGGACACCGAGCTGCGCTGGGCGTTCGTCCAGCGGCTCGCGGCCGTCGGCCGGTACGACGAGGCGGAGATCGCCGGCGAGTACGAGCGGGACAAGACGGCGGCCGGCGAACGGCACGCGGCCACCGCCCGCGCGGCCCGCCCGACGCCGGAGGCGAAGGCGGAGGCCTGGTCCTCGGTGATCGACTCCGACAAGCTGCCGAACGCGGTGCAGGAGGCCGTGATCGGCGGCTTCGTGCAGACCGACCAGCGGGAACTCCTCGCGCCGTACACGGACAAGTACTTCGAGGTCGTCAAGGGCATCTGGGACTCCCGTTCGCACGAGATCGCCCAGCAGATCGCGATCGGCCTCTACCCGTCCGTCCAGGTCTCCGAGGAGACCCTGGCCAAGACGGACGCCTGGCTGGCCTCGGCCGAGCCGACCGCGGCCCTGCGCCGCCTCGTCTCGGAGTCCCGCGCGGGCGTCGAACGGGCCTTGAAGGCCCAGGCGGCGGACGCGGCGGGCTCCGCCGAGTAGCGGCCGACACGGCGACGGGGGCGCCCGGTGCGGCACCGGGCGCCCAGCGGATCTCCGGAGCAGTACCAGGCATCGCGACTGCCGGCGATCTTCCGTTCCGCGGTGCGCGGCATGCCGATGCCGGGCGGGCAGGAGCCCGTCCGGCATCGGGGTCGGGTTCAGCGGTCCGGGACCGTGTGCGGTTCAGCGGTCCGGGACCGTGATCGGCTGTCAGTTGACGACGACCACCACGGTGCCGCCGCCGTAGCCGGGGGCGAAGCCCGAGCCGTAGAAGCCGTTGTAGAAGCCGTTGCCGTAGAAACCGTTCCCGTAGAAACCGTTCCCGTAGAAGCCGTTCCGGTAGCAGTTGTTGAACCCGAAGCCGCGGTCGAAGCAGCCGCGGTTGGTCGTGACCTGGTGCGGGGTGGACGCCGAGGCCGTACCCGCCGTACCGATCGCGGCACCACCCGCCAGGAGGACGCCGGCGGTGGATACCGCGAAGAGACGCCTCACGCTACGTGCTGTCATGGGCTACCTTCCTTCCACGCCCTCGCGGGGTTTCCGGTCCGGGGGCGATGGCCGCGGCCGCGGTGCGAACGTGTCACGGCGCGGTCGTAGGTGTTGCCGCGGGGGACGAGCAGCAGGCCTGGCCACAGCGGCTGCCGCCCCGGTGATACAGGGCTCTCGCCGCCTGCGGCGGGCACACCCCTGGTCGCGGCCCTTTTACTTCACGCTAACCGGCCTCCGCTGAGTCAGCATCTCGGACCGCGACGGACCGTGACCGTCCGGCCGCCGCCGCTTCCGTCCGGTGAACGCTCCTCGCCCGCCTCCCCCCTGCCCCGCGACCGTCGCCCCGAACGCCAGCGCCGTGCCCGCGAGCTGCACCGGGGTGAGCGTCTGGCCGAGGGCCGCCCAGCCGGTGACCGCCGCGGTCAGCGGGGAGAGGGGGCCGAGGAAGGCGGCCTGGGTGGCGGAGAGCCGGCCGATGCCGCGGAACCAGAGCCAGTAGGCGACGGCCGTGTTGGCCAGGGCGAGGTAGAGGTAGCCGCCGGCGGCACGGGCGTCGAGGGCGGGCGGGGCGCCCTCGGCCAGGAGGGCGACCGGGGCGATGAGCAAGCCGCCCGCGGTGAGCTGCCAGCCGGTGAGCGCGAGCGGACCGACCCCGTCCGGGCGGCCCCAGCGCTTGGTCAGCACGGTGCCGGCGGCCATGGCCGCGGTGGACGCGAGCGCCGCGAGGACGCCGACGAGGTCGAGCGCGCCGGCCCCCTTCAGTACGACGAGGCTGACGCCGAACGCGGCCACCAGCCCGGTGAGCAGCGTGCGCGGGGCCGGCCGCTGCCCGAGGAGCAGGGCCGAGAGCCCGACGACGAACAGCGGGCCGGCCGAGCCGACGACCGCGGCCATCCCGCCGGGCAGCCGGTACGCCGCGACGAACAGCAGCGGGAAGAACGCGCCGATGTTCAGCGCCCCGAGCACGGCCGCCTTGGCCCACCAGGCACCGCGCGGCAGCACCCGGGTGAGCGCGAGCAGCAGCAGCCCGGCGGGCAGGGCTCGCATCAGGGCCGTGAACAGGGGGCGGTCCGGCGGCAGGAACTCGGTGGTGACCGCGTAGGTGGTGCCCCAGGAGACCGGGGCGAGGGCGGTGACGGCGATGACTGGGGTGAGGGGACGGGTCGGCATGGGAGGGTCCCTTCCGCGGGCGTGGCTGCCTGGTGGCTCGCCTGTAAGTAGCTTAGCTCCAAGCTACTTAGCGTCGAGTGGCTTTCTTGCGGGCGAGCGGAACTGGGCCGATACTCTGCGCATGCAGCCACAGCCCACGGACCCCGTCGACGCGATCATCGAGCAGTGGGCGCACGTGCGGCCCGACCTGGACACCCGGGCGATGGAGGTCTTCGGCCGGATCTTCCGGCTCTCGCGCGCGATGGGCGACCGGATGGAGAGGGCGTACAAGCCCTACGGCATCTCCCGCGGCGAGTTCGACGTCCTGGCCACCCTGCGCCGGTCCGGCGAGCCGTACACCCTCTCGCCCCGCGAGCTGTCGGCCACCCTCATGCTCACCACGGGCGGCATGACCGGCCGGCTCGACAAGCTGGAGCGCGCGGGACTGCTGCGCCGCTCCCCCGATCCGCACGACCGGCGCGGCCTGAGGGTGACCCTCACCGAGGAGGGGCTGCGGCTGATCGACGAGGCGGTGGGCGCCGGGCTGGCCCAGGAGAGCGCCGCCCTGTCCGCCCTGGACCCCGAGGAGGCCGGCCGACTGGCCGGCCTGCTGCGGAAGCTGCTGGACGCGACGGCCGAGCAGCCGTCGTAACCGTCACCGCACGTCACTCGGTGGGGCCGGCGGGAACGGCGGTGCCGATGTGGTGGGCGAGCGCCGCCTCGATCCGTGCCGGGTCGGCCGAGTCGGCGGCCCAGGCCGCGTGACCGTCGGGGCGCACCAGCACGGTGGTACGGCGGCCGGCCGCCCACCGGGCCACGGCCAGGCGGTCCGCGCGGCCGGCCCCCGCCTCGTAGGGCTCCGGGGTGATCAGCACGAACCGGCCGCCGCGCAGCGCCTCGTACAGCCGTCCCCCGCCGGCCAGGTCCACGTCCGGGACGCGGGCCCCGGTGAGCGGATGGGCGCCGCGGGGCGCCGGGTAGCGGTGGCCGATGCCGGTGATCTGGCCGGCGACCCTGCGCCGGGCCGGGCCGACCGCGTCGAGGAACGCGGTGAGGGCCCCGCGCGCCGCCAGCGTCCAGGGGCGCTTGGCCATGGCGAGGCGGACGATCCCGCCGCTGCTGCGCAGCACCGCCCGGCCGACGGGGTGCCGCTCGGCCTGGTAGGTGTCGAGCAGCGCGGGGTCCGCGTGCCCGCCGGCCACCGCGGCGAGCTTCCAGCTCAGGTTCGCGGCGTCCTGCAGCCCGGTGTTCATGCCCTGGCCGCCGGCCGGGGTGTGCACGTGCGCGGCGTCCCCGGCCAGGAAGACCCGCCCGACCCGGTAGGCCGGCGCCTGGCGCTCGTCGCTGTGGAAGCGGGACATCCAGCGGGCGTCGTGCATCCCGAAGTCCCGGCCCAGGGCGAGGCGGGTGATCTCCTTGATCTCGGCGAGGTCCAGCGGCTCGCTGTCCGGGACGTCACGGCCCCTGTGCCAGCCGATCACCCGGTGGTAGCCGTCGCCGAAGGGGGCGAGGAAGGCGAACGCGTCGCCGACCGCGTTGACCGTCAGCAGGGTCGGCGGCTGCTCGGCGAGCCGGACGTCGGCGAGCACGACGGACCGGATCACCGACCGGCCCGGGAACGGCAACCCGATCGCCTGCCGCACGGCGCTGCGCATGCCGTCCGCGCCGACGACGTACGCGGCCCGCAGCGTCTCCGTACGGCCCTCCGGCCCGCCGGCCTCGACCGTCACCCCGTCCGCGTCCTGGGTGAGCCCGGTCAGCTCCGTCTCGTACCGGAACTCGGCCCCCGCCTCGACCGCCCGCCGCTCCAGCGCCTTCTCGACCTCGTACTGCGGGAGGACGAGGAGGTGGCGGTAGCGGGAGGGGAGCGTGGAGAGGTCGACGGTGAGCCGGCCGAACAGGCGGAGCCGGTCCAGGGGCTGCCCCACGGACTCCAGGCCGTCGGCGAGGCCCCGCGCGTCGAGCTGTTCGAGGGTGCGGGCGTGCAGGACGAAGGCGCGGGAGAGGTTGCTGATCCTGTGCCGGCGCTTCTCGACGACGGTGACCGGGACGCCGGCCGTGGCGAGATCGCCGGCGAGGAGGAGGCCGGTGGGGCCGGAGCCGACGACGAGGACGCGGGGGGCGGGGGTGCCGGTGGTGCCGTCAGTGCTGGTGGAGCCCGTGGTGCCGGTCATGGTGGCCTCCTGGGGTGCCTACACCTGTTGGCCAACGTGCGTTGGTCAACGCTTGTTGGCAACGGTAGGCCCGGCCTGGAGGTGGAGTCAACACTTGTTGGCCAACACCGGTTGGCCTACGCTCGTTGGCATGACAGCACGCCGCTCCGACGCCACCCGCGCCGCCATCCTCGCCGCCGCCCGCGACCGCTTCGCCGCCGACGGCTACGAGCGGGCCACCATCCGGGCCATCGCCAGGGACGCGCGGATCGACCCGTCCATGGTGATGCGGTACTTCGGCAGCAAGGAGGGCCTGTTCGCCGCGGCCGTCGCGCTCGATCTGCGGCTGCCCGACCTGGCGCCGGTGCCCCGCGAGGAGGTGGGCCGCACACTGGTCGGCCACTTCGTCGACCTGTGGGAGGAGAACGACGAGCTGACGGCCGTCCTCCGGGTCGGGGCCACCAACGACGCCGGGGCCGAACGGATGCAGGGCATCTTCCGGGAGCAACTGCTGCCGGTGGCCCGCCAGGTGTGCCCGGACCCCGAGCAGGTCCCCGCGCGGGCCGCGCTGTGCGCCGCCCAGCTCCTCGGGCTGGCCCTCACCCGCTACGTGCTGCGGCTCCCGCCGGCCCGCGCGCTCCACCGCGAGGAGCTGGTGGCATGGCTGGGCCCGACGGTGCAGCGCTATCTGACCGCGCCGAGCCCCTGACCGGCGGGGCGGGGAAAGACGCCAGGGGCGCCGGTCCCACCCGGGTACGGCTCGCGCGCGTACCGACGGGAGGACCGGCGCCCCCGGCGAACGGACCGACGGTCGCTCAGGCCTTGGCCCGGGCGTCGGACTTGACGTTGATGTTGGACGAGGTGGTGTCCTTCTTGGCCCGGGACTTGTCGAGGGCCATCACCAGACCGGCGATGACCAGGAACAGCACCACCGGGGCGAAGACGTAGAGGCCCAGCGTCTCGATGACGCTCAGGCCCTTGCCGGGGTCGTCACCGTCGTCGCGGGTCAGCGCGAGCGCGGGGGACGACATGAGCAGCATCATCAGCGTCGTACCGGCGGCCAGGGCGCCGGCGCGCAGGGCGTTCTTCTTGTCCACGGAATCACGTTAGCGAACCGCCGTCGGGGCCGCGCGGCCGGGGTGCCCGTACGGGGACGGGGGCGGTCAGCGCAGCACCTCCAGCAGGGCCCTGAGCCGGGGTGAGGCCACCAGTTCCTCCAGCGGCACCGGGCGGCCGTCGGAGCCCGCGACCGGCAGCCGCCAGTTCGGGTACTGGTCCCAGGTGCCCGGCAGGTTCTGCGGGCGGCGGTCGCCGACGCCGTCCGGGAGCCAGACCCCGATCAGCCGGGCGGGGGTGCGCAGCAGGAAGCGGTGGACGGCGCGGATCTCCTCCTCCTCGTCGGAGCCGGGCGGTCCGGCCGCCGGGCTGTCCAGCAGACCGAGGCTGCCGAGCAGGGCGAGCCACTCCGCGGTGTCGGCGGCGGCCTCCGCGCGTTCCTCGGCGGCCGAACGGGTCAGCAGGCCGAGGCGGTCGCGCAGCTCGACATGGTCGCCGGTCAGCCGGGCCGCGGTGGGCGGCAGGTCGTGGGTGGTGGCGGTGGCGAGGCAGTCGGCGCGCCAGCGCTCGGGCGGCAGCGGGTGGCCGTCGCCCTCCCAGTCCCGTTCGAACCAGAGCACGGAGGTGCCGAGCACCCCGCGCCGCTGGAGCGTCTCGCGCACGCCGGGTTCGACGGTGCCCAGGTCCTCGCCGATCACGACGGCGCCCGCGCGGGCCGCCTCCAGGGCCAGGATCGCGAGCATGGCGTCGGCGTCGTAGCGGACGTAGGTGCCGTCGGTGGGCGGGCTGCCCTGGGGGACCCACCAGAGCCGGAACAGGCCCATGACGTGGTCGATGCGCAGGGCACCGGCGTAGCGGAACAGGGCGCGCAGCAGGTCGCGGTAGGGGGCGTGGCCGGTCGCGGCGAGCCGGTCGGGGCGCCAGGGCGGCAGGCCCCAGTCCTGGCCCCGGGCGTTGAAGGCGTCCGGCGGGGCGCCGACGGACATCCCGGCGGCGAACACGTCCTGCTGGGCCCAGGCGTCGGCGCCCGCCGGGTGCACGCCTACGGCGAGGTCGTGCACGATCCCGACCGGCATGCCGGCCTCGCGGGCGGCGCGCTGGGCGGCGCGGAGCTGGCCGTCGGTGAGCCAGGCGAGGCGCGTGTGGAACTCCACCCGGTCGGCGAGCTCCCCGCGCGCCCGGGCGGTGGCGGCCGAGCGGGGGTCCCGCAGCCCGTCCGGCCAGCGGTGCCAGTCGGAACCGTGGACCTCGGCGAGCGCGCACCAGGTGGCGTGGTCGTCCAGAGCCCGGCCGTGGGCGGCGCGGAAGGCGTCGTAGGCGGCCTGGCGGCCGGGCCCGAGGGGCACCCGCGCGACCAGCTCCAGCGCCTCCCGCTTCAGCTCCCACACCGCGTCGCGGTCGATGAGGGCGCCCTTCTCCAGGACGGCGGCGCGCAGCCGCCCGGCCCGCTCCAGCAGGCCGCCGAGCCGCTCGCGGTCCTCGACGTAGGCGTACTCGGGGACGTCCTCGATCCGCAGGTGGACGGGGTCGGGGAAGCGGCGGGAGGAGGGACGGTACGGGGAGGGGTCGGTGGGGGCGCCGGGTACGGCCGCGTGCAGCGGGTTGACCTGGACGAATCCGGCGCCGGCGGTGCGTCCGGCCCAGCCGGCCAGCTCGGCGAGGTCGGCGAGGTCGCCCATGCCCCAGGAGCGGTGGGAGAGCAGGGAGTAGAGCTGGACGAGGAGGCCGTAGGAGCGGCCGGGCGGGGCGGGCAGCCGGTCCGGGGCGACGACGAGAGACGTCTCACCGGTCCGCCCGTCGGGCGCGGTGGCGGTCAGCCGGTGGACGCCGAGCGGAAGATCCCCGGCGCCGTCCCGCTCCTGGCCGTCCTCGGTCTCGACGCGCAGCCGGGTGCCGGCGGGCAGCGCGGTGAGGGCGGCGGGCGGTTCCGCGCCGGCCCACTGGACCAGCGTCGGCGGCAGCAGGCGCTCGCGCAGCTCGCGTTCCCGGGCGGCGAGGGCGGCGCGCACGGCGTCCGGGCCGTCCGCGTGGACACCGAGGGCGGCGAGGGCGGCGGTCACGGCGGAGGCGGGGACCTGGACGGTACGGTCCGGGGCGGGGCGGTAGGACGTGGCGACCCCGTGCAGCTCGGCGAGCCGGGCGAGGTCCGCGGTGGGGTGCTCGTCGGGCGCCGCGGCCATCTACAGCCCCGGCGCGAAGGAGTCCGGGACCGGGTCGGACTCGCTGGTCAGCGGGGCGGCCTCGGCGAGCGGGGGCTCACTGGTCAGGGGCTCGGCGTCGGGCAGCGGCGGCTCGCTGGTCAGCGGTGCCTGGGCGCAGGCGCTCTCCGCGCTGAAGACGCACAGCGACGTCGTGTCGGTCTCGGCGGACGGCTCCGCCACGGGTTTGAGCTGGGCCGGGATCGTGAGTCGGGCCGGTGCGGCCACGGGGGCCTCCTTGTCGGTGCGCGGATGCTGCGGCTTTGGACGGGTTACGGGCAGGCCTACCCCGTGAGCCCGCCGCCACGCGCGGCAAAAACCGGTGCCGGGGGTGATCCGGGTGATCCGGCACCGGTCCGGTGATCGATAGAGGGGGTGTGAGACTGTTCCGCCCCATGGGGGGCCAGCGGGAGAAGGACGACGGGAGCGGCGGGGACGCGGCCCTGTTGCGGGCCGTCGCGCACGGGGACGCCTCGGCGATGGCCGCCCTCTACGACCGGCACGCCGGGTGGCTGCACGCGCGGCTGACGCGCCGGTGCGCCGACCCCGAGCTGGTGCGGGAGGTGCTCCAGGACACGTTCGTCACGGTGTGGCGGTCGGCGGCCGGGCACCGCGGGCAGGAGGCCGGCGGCTGGCTGTGGACGATCGCCGCGCGCCGGCTGGTCGACGCGCGGCGGGCGCAGGAGCGGGCCGCGCGGGCCGCGGCACCGTTGCCGGTACCGGAGTCCTCCGGGCGGTACGAGTCCGCCGCCGCGCCGTCCGCCGAGGACCGGGTGCTGGCGGGTCTGGAGTACGGCGACGTGGGCACCGCGCTCGACCGGATCTCCCCGGAGCTGCGGGAGGTGCTGCGGGCGACGGTCGTCGACGGGCTGAGCACCCGTGAGGCGGCCCGGCTCCTCGGCATACCGGAGGGCACGGTCAAGTCCCGGGCCCGCCGCGCCCGCGTGGAACTGCGCGAAGCGCTGGCCCAGCTGAACCCGTCCCCGTTGGGAGGCACGGCATGACCCCCCGCGACAGCCACCCGTGGCACGTCCCCGACGACCAGGTGACCCGCTTCGCCGAGGGTTCCCTGCCGGACCCGGACGCCTGGTCCCTGGAGAAACACGTGGAGGACTGCGCAAGGTGCGCGTCCCGGGTGTCGGCCGCGGTGGCCGGCACGGCGGCGGGACCGGTGCTGGCGGCGGTACGGGCGGCGGTGCTGGAGTCGGCGCCGGGGGCGGTCGGGGCGAAGGGAATGCTCCCCGGCGGGGCGGCGGCGCTTCAGCCGGCGCCGGGGGCGGTCGTCGCGGCGGAACCGGCGACCGGCCGCGCCTCCGGGCTGGAGTCGGCACGAGCGGCGATGGCGCCCGCACCGGAGGAACCCGCCCTCGGCCCGGCCGCGATGACGCCCACGCCGGAGGCGGTCGTCGCGACGGAACCGGCGACCGGCCGCGCCTCCGGGCTGGAGACGGCACGAGCGGCGACGGCGCCCGGACCGGGGACGGCCGTACCCGCGCGGCCGTCGGTCGGCGGGGGCGGCGGGCGGCCCGTGGTGTCGCGGCTCGCCCGGCTGCTGTGGGCCGCCGGGCCCGCCGTGCGCGGGGCCTGGCTGCCGGCCGTACTGGGCGTGGCCCTGGCCGCGCCGGCCCTGTCGTACGGGGCCGGGTTCCCGGGGGCACGCGCGCTGCTGCTGGCCATCGCTCCCGTGGTGCCCGTCGCCGGGGTCGCCCTGTCCTACGGCCCGCACGCGGACCCCTTGCACGAGGTCACCGCGGCCACACCGGGCGGCGGGCTGCGGCTGGCGCTCACCCGTACGGTCGCCGTGCTCGCGGTGAGCCTGCCGCTGCTGACCCTCACCGGGCTGCTGCTGCCCGCCTCCGGCGCCCCGGCCGCGGCGGCCTGGCTGCTGCCCGGGCTGGCGCTGGCGCTGGCCTCGCTGGCCCTGGCCTCCTTGATCGGGTGCCGGGCGGCGGCCGGGGTGACGGGCGGCGGCTGGCTGTGCGCCGTCCTGGCACCGGTGGCCGTCGCACCGGGCGGCGCGGCGACCCTGCGGCTGGCCGAGCAGCTCTCCCGCTGTCTGGACGGCGTCGCCGCGCAGAGCGCGTGGGCGGCGGCGGCCGTCCTGAGCGCGACCCTGCTGACAGCGCGGCGTCCGGCGTACGACCGACCGTTGCGCCCGTGACGGCCTCCGCACCGCTCCCCCTGGCGAGCCCCGCAACGCAGCCCAGCTGACCAGGCTGACGAAGCTGACCAGGGACTGCCACCCCGGTCGCTGCCGGCCACGTCCCTGGGCTGCCGGTGGTCCGTCCCGGGCCACCGGTGGTCACGGCCCGCGCACGTGCGGCGGCCGGCTGTCCGCCGTGCGGGCGCCGATGGCCGTCACGCCGGGCGGGCGCTGATGGCCGTCGCGCCGGGCGGCGCGGCGACCCAGCAGCTCTCCCACTGCCCGGCTGCCCACCCCCGTCGCTGCCGACCACACCCCGGACCCACCGGTGGCTATGGCCCGCGCGCGACCACCCACCACCCCTGGGACCTCTGACGACCCTGGCCGCCCGCGCAGTCACCCCCAACACCCCGGATCCCTGACCGCCCCCAGCCCGCGCGACCACGCCCACACCCTCCGCAACCACAACCACCCACCACGCCCCTGAAACCGCCGCTCACGCGCGGCCCCGACCGGGCACCGGGACCCGCCGACGGGTCCTCGTGCCCTCCCCTGGAGAGACGATGAGTTCCATACGTGTGACCGGCCTGCGGGTCCGGCACCGCAAGACGCTTGCCCTCGATTCGCTCGACCTGGTGCTGGGCACCGGTGTGCACGGGCTGCTGGGGCCGAACGGGGCCGGGAAGACCTCGCTGATCCGGGTGCTGGCCACGGTGGCGCGGCCGGACGCCGGCCGCGTGGAGCTGCTCGGGGAGGACACCGCCGGTCACCGCGGGCTGGCCGGAGTGCGGCGCCGGCTGGGCTATCTGCCGCAGGAGTTCGGCTACTACCCGGGCTTCACCGTGCGGGAGTTCGTGGCGTACGTGGCCTGGCTGAAGGAGATGCCGGCGGCGGACGTGCCGGCGGCCGTGGAGCGGGCGGTGGCCCGGGTCGGCCTCACGGACCGTATCGACGCCAAGGTCCGGACGCTGTCCGGCGGCATGGTCCGCCGGGTCGGCATCGCGCAGGCCGTCGTCAACGACCCCGCCGTGCTGCTGCTGGACGAGCCGACCGCCGGTCTGGACCCGGAGCAGCGGGTGGAGTTCCGCGAGTTGCTGCGCGAGCTGGGCGTCTCGGCGACGGTGGTGGTCTCCACCCACCTGGTGGAGGACGTGGCCGCCGCCTGCACCGAGGTCACCCTGCTGGACGCGGGCCGGATCGCGTACCAGGGCACGCCCGAGGCGCTCACCCGGCTCGGCGAGGCGTCGGACGGGCCCGGCGACCACCCGATCGAACGCGGGTACACGGCGGCGCTGCGGGCGCACCGCGCGCCGGCTGCGCGGGAGGCGGTGCGATGACCCTCGTCACCGAGCAGGTCACCGAGCCGGCGGCGGCCCCGCGTGCGGCGCACCCGCTGCGCGCCGAGTGGGTGCGGGGTTTCGCCCCGTGGGCCGGGGCCGCCGTACTGCTGACGGTCGGCGTGACGCTGTGGGCGAAGGCGGACCAGTGGCAGGGCGGGTGGTCGGAGACCGCCGGCCAGGTGCACTCGGCGATGCTGATCGCCCTTCCGCTGGCCGCGGCGGCGGGCTGCTGGCAGGGCGGCCGGGAGCGCCGGCGCCGTACCGAGGAGCTGTGGGGGACGACCGTACGGCCGCCGCTGGCCCGTCTGCTGGCCGCGGCACTGCCGGTGACGGTCTGGGTGGCCGTGGGCTACCTGCTGACCGTGGCCCTGGCCCAGCTCGCCACCTGGCCCTACGCCCAGGGTGACCATGCCCACCTGACGCTGGTGCCCGGGGACACGGTCGCCCTGGCGGCGGGCGCGCTGACCGGGCACGTGGTGGGCCGGGCGGTGCCGACACGGCTCGCGGCACCGCTGCTCGCGATGGCCGGCTATGTGTGCCTCGGGATGGTGACGACCGACCTCTCGGCCCCCGGCCGGGTCCTGAGTCCCACCGTCCCGCCCTTCGCCGGCGGACTGCCCGTGTGGTGGCAGCCGTGGGCCATGGCGGTGTGGACGGGCGGACTGGCGGTCGCCGCCGCACTGGCGTACGCGGCGCGGCGCCGGGTGACGGCCGTGCTGCCGCTGGCCGCCGCGCTGGTTGCGGGCACGCTGCTCGCGCAGACCGGGAACGGCCTGTGGCACGCCGACCCGATCGCCCGCCGTCAGGTCTGCGACACCTCGGTCACCCCGGCGGTGTGCGTCAACGCCCGGTACGCCGGGATGCTCCCCCAGGTCAGGGACGCGCTGTCGGGGGTCACGGACAAGCTGGACAGCGTACGGAACCTGCCGGTGCGGTGGGCGGACCACGGCGGCGCCCCGCGCGCCGGCGAGGCCGTGCTGCCGGGCATCACCCCGTTGGGCTGGTCGGCCGTACGGGGGCGGCTGACCGATCCGGAGCAGTTCGCCTGGGAGGCCGTCGCCGCGCTGGAGGGCTACGACTGTCCCGAGGGGACCTGGACGGCCCGGGTGCGCAGGGCGGACGACGCGGTGGAGTACTACCTCGCGCCGACCTCGACGCGGAAGGCGATCGACGAGGACGACGCCCGGGGTGACACGGCCCAGCGCGCCGACCTGCGCGAGCGCCGGGCCGCCCGGGCGCGGCTGGCCGGCATGGACGAGCGGACGCGCCAGGAGTGGCTGTCGGCCTACTTCGCGGCCCGCGCCGACTGCGACGCCAAGGGGGTGCCGGCCCTGTGACCGGACTCGACTCGAAGGAGGCGCCCACCCCATGACCGGACTCCTGTTGTACGCCCGTTCCCGGGCGCTCCCCGCCACGCTGGCCGCGCTCGTCGGCACCGGCGCCTTCGCCCTGTGGGCGGCCGGCCGGCTGGACGCCTACCTCGATCCCGACCGCCGGGTGCCGATCGTCGCGCTGGCGCCGCTGCTGGCGTCGGCGGTGATCGGAGCGAGTCTGTACAGCGCCTCGGACGAGCTGGACCGCACGGCCGTGCGCCCCTGGTGGCCGCGCCGGCTGGCCCAGCTGACGGCCCTGACCGTGCTGGCGGCCCTGCTGGTCTTCCCGGCGGTGCTCGGCCACGCGGAGAACTTCGGCCCGCCCGCCGTCGTCCGCAACACCCTGGGCTGCACGGGTGTCACCGCGACCGCGGCCGTCCTCCTGGGCGCCCGCCTGAGCTGGCTCCCCGCGTTCGCCTACGTGTCCGCCGTCTACCTGGGCTCGTCCGCCGCCCGTGGCCGGGCGGCCACGGTGTGGGCATGGCCGATGCAGCCGGGCGCCGCGCCGGGTGCCTGGGCGGTGGCCCTGGCCGCGTTCGCGGTGGGCGCGGCCCTGTACGCGGCGCGCGGTGCCCGCCCGGAGGGGCCGCGGGTCTGAACTCCGGGCACTGAACTCCGGGCTGCGGAGCCGGCCTGAAGGGGCGCGGGGAACCGCGCGAAGGCGTCCCACGCGCCCGCGGCCGCCGACGGACCACCGCCACCCCTTCTTACAGGCCTGGTAGGCGGACTTCTTGTGGGCGCAGCCACATCGGCCCGGACCGACTAGGCAGAGATGCCGTCGATCCGGGCCAGGGCGTCGTCCGCGCCGTACGGCTGCAAGTACGGCAACCAGCGCGGGTCACGATGCCCCGTGCCGATGATCCGCCAGGCCAGCCCCGTCGGCGGGGCGGGTTTGTGCCGCAGCCGCCAGCCCAGTTCCACGAGGTGACGGTCGGCCTTGACGTGGTTGCAGCGGCGGCAGGACGCCACCACGTTGTCCCAGACGTGCTTGCCCCCGCGACTGCGCGGGATGACGTGGTCGACGCTGGTTGCGACGCCACCGCAGTACATGCACCGGCCCCCGTCGCGCGCGAACAGCGCACGGCGGGTCAGAGGAACAGGCCCCCGATAGGGGACCCGGACGAATCGCTTGAGCCGGACCACGCTGGGCGCGGGGAGGGTGACGGTTGCGCTGTGCATATAGGCGCCGGACTCCTCCAGGGAGACTGCCTTGTTCTCCAGGAC
Source organism: Streptomyces sp. Ru62 (assembly GCF_002920615.1). GTDB lineage: Bacteria > Actinomycetota > Actinomycetes > Streptomycetales > Streptomycetaceae > Streptomyces. Next base: position 400,216 of record NZ_PQSU01000002.1, on the reverse strand, counting down.
GAGGACGAGCGCGCGGCGGAGCGGTACGACGCCGAGCGGCTCGTACGACGCGTTGAGGACCAGGACATGCGGCACGGGTGCCTCCTTGGGCGTCGGCGGCGCGTGGCTCGCGCCGGGACGATCTGCAGTCAGTCTCTCCTCATGCCTGGTGGACGCGCCACCATGTCCCGGTAACGGGCTGGGAGTGTTTTCGACCACACCCTGATTCATCCCCCGGATCATGGCCTGTTCAAGCCCGCGTGAGTCGCGTCTCTCCTGCACGCCTCCTGTGCGGATCGGCCCGGGGCATTCACAATGCCCCGTTAGTGTGGTGGTCCTGTCCGTCCGGTGACCTTTTCGTGACCTTGACCGCCCCGCCGGTACGGACCGCGCAGCACCTGGGAGGTACCTGCCGTGTCGTCCCTGCCCGCCGCCGTCCTGGCCGCCGGCGCATCGCCGTATCCTTCGCCGTCGCCGTCGGGATCGACGGCCCCGGCCGTGCCGACGCTCCAGGACGCCCAGGAGAGCGCGACGAACGCGGCGAGCTGGGTCGAGCAGAACTGGTCGACCTGGCTCGCGATGGGTCTGCAGATCCTGCTGATCCTGGTCGTGGCGGTGGCACTGCGGGCGGTGGTGCGGCGGGCGATCACCAAGCTGATCGAGCGGATGAACCGCACCGTGCAGGCCGTGGACGGCAGTGCGCTGGGCGGGCTGCTGGTCAACGCCGAGCGGCGGCGGCAGCGGGCGGCGGCGATCGGTTCGGTGCTGCGGTCGGTGGCGAGCTTCCTGATCCTCGGCACGGCCGCGCTGATGGTGCTGGGCACCTTCAAGATCAACCTGGCGCCGCTGCTGGCGTCGGCCGGTGTCGCGGGCGTGGCGATCGGTTTCGGCGCGCGCAACCTGGTCACGGACTTCCTGTCCGGCGTGTTCATGATCCTGGAGGACCAGTACGGCGTCGGGGACGTGATCGACGCGGGTGTGGCGACCGGCGAGGTGATCGAGGTCGGGCTGCGCGTGACCAAGCTGCGCGGCGACAACGGGGAGATCTGGTACGTCCGCAACGGCGAGGTCAAGCGGATCGGCAACCTGTCCCAGGGCTGGGCGACGGCCGGGGTCGACGTGACCGTGCGGGCGAGCGAGGACCTGGACCGGGTGAAGGCCACGCTGGACGAGGTCGCCGAGAAGATGGGCAAGGAGGAGCCCTGGAACGAGCTGCTGTGGAGCCCGATCGAGGTGCTCGGACTGGACTCGGTGCTGATCGACTCCATGGTGGTCCGGGTCTCGGCCAGGACGATGCCGGGCAAGTCGGTCACGGTGGAGCGGGAGCTGCGCTGGCGGATCAAGCGGGCGTTCGACGCGGCGAGCATCCGCATCGTGGGCGGTGCGACGGCCGTCGAGGACCAGGAGGACGCCCCCGACCCGACGGCCACGGTCGCGGCGCCGTCCGTGTACGCCAACGCGGACTCCCCGCAGTCGGCGGCGGCCACCCCGATAGCCCCGCAGCGGTCGGCACCCCCGGGGAAGTAGCGGAACGGTTCGGCACACACGTTCGAGTGAACGGGCGGGGCATTCCGGCGCACGGTGCGCGGGGGTGCCCCATCGTTCTGTGCCATGAACACCGACCGCCCCGGGGAGCCGGACCTCATGGCCCGCATGGAGCCCGTCCAGCTCCTGGCAGCGTACGAGGCGGTCTCTCCCATGCCCGTACGCGCCGAGTTCATCGAAGGCCGGGCCTTCCTACCGCTGGCGCCGCCCGGTGACGGGCACGGCGACACGGTTCTGAAACTGTGCTTCCAGCTCCGATCGGCAGCCGTCCCTCACGCCGGCATCGGCAACGGCTTCCGGTTCGCCGACCGGGCCCACGGCACGACTGCGTTGATCATCCCCGACGTATACGCCATGCGCCGAGAGCCGACGAGTACGGACGAGGCGCACTTCGCCGCGCATCCCGGCTGGTACCCCATCGACATGCTCGCCCTGGTCGGCGAAGTCACCTCCACCGACCACGGGACCGACACCGGCCCCAAGCTCCGTACCTACGCCGCCGCCGGCGTCCCCGTCTACGTCCTCATCGACCGCCACTCCCAAACGGCCCACTGCTACACGGACCCCGTCCTCCCCGGTGACGACCCCGCCGAGGCGTACTACGCCACCGACATCAAGGTGGACCTCGGCGAGCCGCTCCCCCTCCCGGCGCCGTACCCCACCCTGGACACCGCCGCCTTCATCGAGGGCTGAGCGGGCCGCAGGCCAGCCGGTAGGCCTCGCGGACCCACGCCTCCCCGCCGGGGTCGGTGCCGCAGGACAGGGACGCGCCCCGGGTGCCGGTGAGCCAGGTCGTGACGCTGCCGTAGTGCGTGCCGTCGGGGCAGCTCACGGCGAAGCTCGCGTCCACCACCTTCACGGCCTCCGCGGTGACGAAGCGGCCGGCGAGGTCGAAGTCGATCCGGTCGTGGTGCCGGGGATGGTGGGCGGTGTCCTCCCCCGGAGCCATCAGGTCGCCCGTGTCGTAGCCCAGGTGCCGCGCGAGCGAGGACATCGCCCGCCGCCGGGACAGCTCCACGCCGTTCGTCCGGATCGAGGCGGCGATCGTGCGCACGGGCACGTTCCGGAACGTGGTCCAGCCGTCGGCCTTGCCGAGCGTCACCACCGGGGAGACACCGGTCAGCCGCGTCTCCTGCCGTACCGCACCCCAGCGGAAGGCGCCGGAGCCGCAGGACGGCGCCGCGGGCTTCGCCGAGGGCGCCGCCCGGACCTGCCGCGGCTGCTGCGCCGTGCACGCCACCGCTCCCAGCATCAGCACGACCGCCACCGCCGTCCGGCCGCTTCTCACCCGGTCTCCCCGGCTCTCGTCACCTGGCACAGCGCCACGAACGCGCTCGCCATGCGCTGCCCCCGCATGCGCATCAGTCCCTGGTCCGCGCGCAGCAGGACCCGGGCCTCACCCGACGACCGGTCCACCGTCAGGGAGCCGGTGACGGCGTGCCGGTTGCGGAACGGACGCCACTGGAAGTCCCACGCCCCCGTCTCGCCCGTCACGTCGTACGCCCGCCGGGATGCGGCGATCCCCGCCCGCAGCCGCTCCGCCTCCCCCGCCGGGAACGCCCGCTCCTGCGTGGCCCGGAGGGCGTCCACGGTGACCGGGATGCCGGTGCCGCGCGCCCGGCGGACCAGGGCCGCGTACACGTAGAGGGCGGCGAGCAGGCTGAGGGCGGCCCAGACGAGCGGGATGAGGGCGAGGTCCTCGGCGAACGACCGGGACAGGCCCTCGCCCAGGAAGTCGCTCAGGCCCACAGTGACCAGCAAGGGCACGAAGTCGGACATCGTGATCAGCCACAGCCTCCAGAGGAGCCTCCGGTCGACCGTCCCCATCGTCCCCCCGCCCCCCGCGTCCGTTCGTCGCCCGAATGTAGGCCCCGTGACCAGCGAAAACCACGTCCGTGACGCACTCGTGACGCGCCCTTGACCGTCGCCCGAACACAGATCGTCTTCACCGGAACCCCGCGTTCCCTCCGCCGGTACGGCCACCACGGGCGCGAAGACGTCCGCCGGTGACCACGTGACCGTGAAGTAACTCCGGGCACTCCCCGTACCGCAGCGCCCCCGAGGTAACGACTCTGTTGCCTCGGGGGCGTTGTCTATTGACGCCCCCTTCGTCCTCGGCTTACGTTCCTCCCACCCCAATAGGAAAGTTTCCTAACAGTGATCTCCCGGGCGGCCGTCGATCAAGACTGGACGTCATGCCCAGGTCACTGAAAAGCTGGGCGGCTGGAAAGGCAGGTGTGGACCCCCATGGCAGGAACCGCCGGTACGCCGGGCACCCCGCGCGTCCTGCGCGCCATGAACGACCGCGCCGCCCTGGACCTGCTGCTGGAGCACGGGCCGCTGTCGCGCACCCGGATCGGCAAGCTCACCGGTCTGTCCAAGCCCACCGCCTCCCAGTTGCTGGCCCGTCTGGAGGCGGCCGGACTGGTCCGGGTCACCGGCACCAGCGAGGGCCGGCCCGGCCCCAACGCCCAGCTCTACGCGGTCAACCCCACGGCCGCGTACGCCGCCGGGCTCGACGTCACCCCGCACCGCATCCGGGCCGCGGTCGCCGACATCACCGGCCGCACGGTCGGCGAGTACGAGCTGCCCACCCCCGGCCGGCGCCCGGCGCACCCCGTCGTCCGGCAGGTCACCGACGCCCTCGACGGCGCCGTCAAGGCCGCCGGGCTCGCCCGGTCCGACGTGCACCGGCTGGTCATCGGCACGCCCGGCGCCTTCGACCCCAACACCGGGCGGCTGCGCTACGCCTCCCACCTGCCGGGCTGGCACTCCCCCGCACTGCTCGACGACCTCGCGGCGGCCCTGCCGATGCCGGTCGAGTACGAGAACGACGTCAACCTCGTCGCCATCGCCGAACAGCGGCTCGGCGCGGCCCGCGGCCACGCGGACTTCGTGCTGCTGTGGAACCAGGAGGGCCTCGGCGCCGCCCTGGTGCTCGGCGGCCGGCTGCACCGCGGCTGGACCGGCGGCGCCGGCGAGGTCGGCTTCCTGCCGGTGCCGGGCACCCCGCTGGTACGGCAGGTCACCAAGGCCAACAGCGGCGGCTACCAGGAGCTGGCCGGCTCCCAGGCCCTGCCGAAGCTGGCCCGGGAGCTCGGTGTCGAGGACGTGCCCGCGGGGCCGTACACCGAAGCCGCCACCACGCTCGTCGCCCGCGCCGCCGACCACGCGAGCGGCCCGCACCGGGAACTGCTGCGGACCTACGCCACCCGGCTGGCCACCGGTCTCGCCTCGCTCGTCTCCGTCCTCGATCCCGAACTCGTCGTCCTCAGCGGCTCCGCACTGACGGCCGGCGGCGAGGTGCTGCGCGCCCTCGTCCAGGCCGAGCTGGAGGAGCTGGCCGCGGCCCGGCCCCGGCTGGTCGTCGGCGACGTCCGTGAACACCCCGTGCTGCGCGGCGCGTTGGAGTCCGCGCTCGCCGCCACCCGCGACGAGGTCTTCGACACCTCGCGCTGAGCGCCCCCTCTTTTCCCGACCCCGTCCCCCTGGGAGACCTCGCCATGCCCACAGCCATACCCGAAGTCGCCCGAAAGGCGGCTTTTGCCCTGACTGCTTCGGCCGTGCTCCTCACCGCCGCGTGTACCGGCCAGTCCGACTCCGGTGCCACCGACGACCCCTCGAAGGACACGACGATCAACTTCTGGCACGCCTGGAGCGCGCCGAACGAGGTGAAGGCCGTCAAGTCGCTGGTCGCCGGCTTCGAGCACGCGCACCCCAACATCCACGTGAACGTCGTCGGCAACATGACCGACGACAAGATCAACCAGGCGCTGCGGGCGGGCGGCGAGAAGGCCCCGGACGTGATCTCGTCGTTCACCACCAACAACGTGGGCAAGTTCTGCTCCTCGGGCGCGCTGGTGGACCTGAACCCGTTCTTCCAGAAGGCGGGGATCGACCCGGAGAAGACGTTCCCGAAGCCGATGAACGAGTACACCCAGTTCGACGGCAACCGCTGCACGGTGCCGCTGCTCGGTGACGCGTACGGGCTCTACTACAACAAGACGGCGTTCGAGAAGGCCGGCATCGCGCACCCGCCGAAGACCTGGTCGGAATTCGAGGCGGACGCCAGGAAACTGACGATCCCCCAGGGCAGCGGGTACAAGCAGCTCGGGTTCATGCCGAACTACCACGGCTGGGAGTCCACCACCGAGCACTACCTCGGCCAGTTCTCGCCGACGTACTTCGACAAGGACGGCAAGTCGAACCTCGCCCAGGACCCCGCGTTCGAGAAGGGCTTCACGCTCCAGAAGAAGCTCGTGGACGAACTCGGCGGGTTCCAGAAGCTGGAGAAGTTCCGCGCCACGCTGGGCGACGAGTGGGGTCCCAAGCACCCCTTCCACACCGGCCAGGTGGCCATGCAGCTCGACGGCGAGTGGCGGCTCGGGATGGCCGAGGAGGCGAAGCCGGACTTCGAGATCGGGGTGGCCCCGCTGCCGGTCCCGGACGACCAGGCCGACCAGTACGGCAAGGGCTACATCACCGGCACCATCGCGGGCATCGCCGCCACCAGCCACAAGCAGAACGCGGCCTGGGAACTGGTGAAGTACATGACCACGGACACGGACGCGGTGGTCGGCTTCGCCAACGACATCCACAACGTGCCCTCCACGCTGGCCGCGCTGAAGTCGCCGAAGCTGAAGTACGACCCGCGCTTCAAGACCTTCCTGGACATCGCCGCCAACCCGCACTCCACCACGACTCCCGCCTCGATCAACGGCGGTGTGTACCTGGTGACGATCCAGCAGTTCGGCTACGACTACGAGAGCGGCAAGGCCACCGATCTCAAGGCCGGGCTGAAGAAGACGGCCGCCCAGATCGACACGGACATCGCGCAGGCGAAGTGATGAGCGCCGTATCCCTCGCGTCGAAACGCCGGCGCTCGGCCCTGCGCACGCTCGCCTTCATGTCCCCGTGGCTCATCGGCTTCGCGGTCTTCTTCGCCTACCCGCTGATCTCCACGGTCTACTTCTCCTTCATGCACTACGACGGCTTCCGGCCGCCGACGTGGAGCGGCGGGAAGAACTGGACGTACGTCTTCGAGCACTACCCGCTGTTCTGGCCCGCCCTGCGCAACACGCTCTGGCTGGTCGTGGTCATGGTGAGCCTGCGGGTGCTCTTCGGGCTGGGCGTCGGGCTGCTCATCACCAAGATCAAGACGGGTACCGGTGTCTTCCGCACCCTGTTCTACCTGCCGTACCTCGCCCCGCCGGTCGCCGCCACCATGGCCTTCGCGTTCCTGCTCAACCCCGGTACCGGCCCGGTGAACTCGGTCCTGGAGAAGGCCGGGCTGCCGGCGCCGGGCTGGTTCAACGACCCCACCTGGTCCAAGCCGGCGCTGACCCTGCTGGCCTTGTGGGGCGTCGGCGACCTGATGGTCATCTTCATGGCCGCGCTGCTCGACGTACCCATGGAGCAGTACGAGGCGGCGGAGCTGGACGGCGCCTCGGCCTGGCAGCGCTTCCGGTACGTGACCCTGCCGAACATCGCCCCGATCGTGATGTTCGCCGTCGTCACCGGCGTGATCCAGACCATGCAGTACTACACCCAGCCGCTGGTCGCCGGGAAGGTCGCCTCCGGGGTGATCCAGGGCGCCGGCACCCAGTTCGAGCCCGGCTACCCCGACAAGTCCACGCTCACCCTTCCCCAGCTCGTCTACAACCTCGGCTTCCAGCGCTTCGACTACGGCTCGGCGTGTGTGGTGGCGCTGGTGCTGTTCGCCCTGTCGATGGCGTTCACCGCGCTGCTCATGCGGCGCCGGGGCGGCCTGATCCAGGCAGGTGACTGACCATGAGCCAAGTACTGGACCAGCCGGTGAAGCCGGCGCCGCTCGTCACCGGGGCCGAGCGCACCGCCCGCCGCCGGGCGCTGCTGGAGTGGATCGCGGTCCACTCGCTCGGTGTCGCCGCCGCGCTGTTCTTCACGCTGCCGTTCGTGTTCGTGTTCCTGACCTCGCTGATGAGCGACAGCCAGGCCCTCAGCCGGGACCTGATCCCGCACACCTGGGAGTGGGGCAACTACCGGAAGGTCTTCGACACGCCCGGCTTCCTCACCTGGTGGAAGAACACGCTGCTCTACGCCGGTCTCGGCACCGTGCTCACGGTGGTGTCCTCGATCCCGGTGGCGTACGCCCTCGCCAAGTTCCGCTTCCGGGGCCGCAACCTGTCGCTCATGCTGGTGATCTCGATGATGATGCTGCCCCCGCAGGTGGTCGTCATCCCGATGTACCTCTTCTGGGCGAAACAACTCGACCTGTCGGGCACCCTGTGGCCGCTGATCGTCCCGATGGCGTTCGGAGACGCGTTCTCCATCTTCCTGCTGCGCCAGTTCCTGATGACGATCCCCAACGAGTACCTGGACGCGGCGAAGGTGGACGGCTGCGGCGACCTGCGCACCCTGCTGCGGGTCGTCCTGCCCATGGCGAGGCCGGGCATCGCCGCCGTCGCCCTCTTCCAGTTCTTCTACGCCTGGAACGACTACTTCGGCCCGCAGATCTACGCGTCCGAGAACCCCGGCGCCTGGACGCTGTCCTACGGCCTGGAGTCCTTCAAGGGCGCCCACCACACCGACTGGAACCTCACCATGGCCGCCACCGTGCTGGTCATGGCCCCCGTGATCCTCGTGTTCTTCTTCGCCCAGAAGGCGTTCGTCGAGGGCGTCACCCTCACCGGAGTAAAGGGTTGAACTGGCTATGAAACTCACCGTGGTCGGCGGCGGCTCGACCTACACACCGGAACTCATCGACGGCTTCGCGCGGCTCAGGGACACCCTGCCCGTCGAGGAACTGGTCCTGGTCGACCCGGCCGAGGACCGCCTGGAGCTGGTCGGCGGCCTGGCCCGGCGGATCTTCGCCAAGCAGGGCCACGGCGGCCGGATCGTCACGACGTCCGACCTGGACGCGGGGGTCGACGGCGCCGACGCCGTCCTGCTCCAGCTGCGCGTCGGCGGCCAGGCGGCCCGGCAGCAGGACGAGACCTGGCCGCTGGAGTGCGGCTGCATCGGCCAGGAGACCACCGGCGCGGGCGGCCTGGCGAAGGCCCTGCGCACGGTGCCGGTGGTCCTCGACATCGCCGAACGGGTCCGCCGGAGCAACCCGCGCGCGTGGATCATCGACTTCACCAACCCGGTCGGCATCGTCACCCGCGCCCTGCTCCAGGCCGGGCACCGGGCGGTCGGCCTGTGCAACGTGGCGATCGGCTTCCAGCGGAAGTTCGCGGCCCTGCTGGGCGCGGCCCCGGCGGATGTGCATCTGGCCCATGTGGGCCTGAACCACCTCACCTGGGAAACCGGTGTGCGTCTGGGCGGACCGGAGGGCGAGAACGTCCTGCCGAAGCTCCTGGCCGAGCACGGCGAGGCCATCGCCGACGACGTCCGCCTCCCCCGCCCCCTGCTGGACCGCCTCGGCGTCGTCCCCTCCTACTACCTGCGCTACTACTACGCGCACGACGAGGTCGTCCGGGAACTGCGCACCAAGCCGTCACGGGCGGCCGAAGTGGCGGCGATGGAGCGCGAACTCCTGGCGATGTACGGCGACCCGGCCCTGGACGAGAAGCCGGCCCTGCTCGCCAAGCGCGGCGGTGCCTTCTACTCGGAGGCGGCCGTGGACCTAGCGGCGGCCCTGCTGGGCGGTGGGGGCAGCCCGTACCAGGTGGTGAACGCGCTCAACCGGGGAACGCTGCCCTTCCTCCCGGACGACGCGGTGATCGAGGTGCAGGCGGCGGTCGGCCCGACCGGCCCGGTCCCGCTCCCGGTGCCCGGCCTGGACCCGCTCTTCTCGGGCCTGATCGCGAACGTGACGGCCTACGAGGACCTGGCCCTGGATGCCGCCCTGCGCGGCGGCCGGGACCGTGTCTTCCGCGCGCTGCTGGCCCACCCCCTGATCGGCCAGTACGCGTACGCCGACGCCCTCACCGACCAGTTGATCGCACACAACCGGGAGCACCTCGCGTGGGCCTGACCGCACCCGACCCCCTGACGGTCCTCGCCATCGACGCGGGCAACAGCAAGACCGACGTGGCCGTGGTCACGGCCGCCGGGGAAGTGCTGGCCACCGCTCGCGGCGGCGGTTTCCGGCCGCCCGCGGTGGGCGTGACGGCGGCGCTGGACGCGCTGGCGGAACCGGTGGCCCGGGCGTTCGCGGACGCCGGGGTCACCTCCGTCAGCCATGTCGCGGCCTGTCTGGCCAACGCCGATCTACCGGTGGAGGAGGAGCAGTTGGCGGCCGCGCTGCACGCGCGCGCGTGGGGCGCGTCGGTGGAGGTCCGCAACGACACCTTCGCGATCCTGCGCGCGGGCGTCGCCGAGCCGCGCGGGGTGGCGGTGGTGTGCGGCGCGGGCATCAACTGCGTGGGCATGCGGCCCGACGGCCGTACCGCCCGCTTCCCGGCCATCGGCCGCATCTCCGGCGACTGGGGCGGCGGCTGGGGCCTGGCGGAGGAGGCCCTGTGGCACGCGGCCCGGGCGGAGGACGGGCGCGGCGGACCGACGTCGCTGGCCCGCACCCTGCCCGCGCACTTCGGCCTGCCGACCATGTACGCCCTCATCGAGGCGCTGCACCTGGAGCACCTGGACCACGACCGCCGGCACGAGCTGACCCCGGTCCTGTTCGCCACGGCGGCGGACGGCGACCCGGTGGCCCGCGCGATCGTCACCCGGCTCGCGGAGGAGGTCACGGTGATGGCCACGGTCGCCCTGACCCGCCTGGACCTGCTGGACGAGGAGACCCCGGTCCTCCTCGGCGGCAGCGTCCTCACCGCCGGCCACCCCCAGCTGAACGACACCGTCCGCACCCTGCTGGCGGCCCGCGCCCCCAAGGCCGACGTCCGCGTGGTGACGGCGAGCCCGGTGCTGGGAGCGGTCCTGCTGGGCCTGGACCGGCTGGGGGCGGACGCGGGGGCGCAGGAGCGGGCGCGGGGTCACTGGGAGGCGGGCTGATCCTGGGTCGTCCCGGGCGCGGAGCGGGGCAACAATGTGACCAGAGGTGCGGGCCCTACCTCGGGAGGCGTCATGAGCACATCAGCCGAGCCAAGAGTGTCCGGTCTCGAAGTCCGGTCCATCGACTACGTCCCACTGGACGAGCGGCACGGCAAGCTCTGGCACCTGGGCCCGCTGTGGTTCATGTCCAACGCCCAGATCGCCACCCTGGCGGTGGGGCTGGTCAGCATCACCCAGGGCGGCAACCTCATCTGGTCACTGCTGGCCATCGTCTCCGGCACCGTCATCGGCACCTTCTTCATGGCCTTCCACTCCGCCCAGGGACCCCAGCTCGGGCTGCCGCAGATGATCCAGTCGCGGCCCCAGTTCGGCTACGTCGGCGCACTGCTGGTGTGGCTGTTCGCCTACGTGCAGTACGCCGGGTTCAACGTCTTCAACAGCATCCTCGCCGCCGAATCCCTGCACACCACGCTGCACGGCGGCATCAAGCTGTGGGTCGTCGTGGTGACCGTCGTCGCGCTCGTCATCGCGCTGGTGGGCTACGACATCATCCACAAGGCCGAGCGGATCCTGACGTACACCTTCCTGGTGATCTTCGGGATCTTCACCGTGGGCGTCCTGGTCACCCTGCACTACCCGGCGGGCTCCTTCGACCTCGGCGGCTTCCGGTGGACACCGTTCCTCGCGCAGTTCGGCGTGGTCGCGGGCTACCAGATCAGCTGGGCCATCTACGTCTCCGACTACTCCTGTTACCTCCCCCCGGACGTGACCGTCCGCAAGACCTTCTACTGGACCTACTTCGGCTCCGCGCTGGGCGGCATCTGGCTGATGGTGCTCGGGGCGCTGCTGGCGGCCTGGGCGGGCCCGAAGACCTTCCAGACGATCCCGGCGATCGACGCCGCGGGCGACAAGGTGTTCACCGGCTTCGGCGCCGTCGTGCTGCTGTTCTCGGCCCTCGGCCTGGTCTCGGTGACCGCGCTGAACATGTACGGCGGATCCCTCACGCTCATCAGCGCCATCGACTCCTTCAAGCGCGTCCGGCCGACGCTCGCCGTGCGGCTGGTCACCCTCGGCCTCACCGCGGCGCTCTCCCTGGTCGGCGCCCTGGCCGCGACGTCGAACTTCCTGGCGAACTTCGAGAACTTCCTGCTCCTGGTGCTCTACCTGTTCATCCCGTGGACCGCGGTCAACCTCATGGACTACTACGTGGTGCGCCGCGGGCACTACGCCATCGCCGAGATCTTCAACCCGCACGGCATCTACGGACGCTGGGGCTGGCACGGCATCATCGCCTACCTCGTCGGCTTCGCCGCCATGGTCCCGTTCTTCTCCGTCGGCACCCTGTTCACCGGTCCCGCCGCGAGGGCGCTGGGCGGCGCCGACATCTCCCTCTTCGTCGGCCTCCCCGTCAGCGCCCTGCTGTACTGGTGGCTGACCCGCTCGATCGACGTGGCGGCGGAGACCCGGCTGGCGGAGGCGGAGGCGGCGGCCCTGGAACAGGCCGCCCACGAGCACCGCGAGCCGTGAGGCCGTCCCCGGCCGGCCCGTCGCACGGGGAACCGATCCCCCGTCACCAGCGTGTTCCAGCACGGGGGGTGGTGCGTCCGCCGGTACGCGCCCCCGGGCACGCTGCGATCCGATCAAGATCCAGTGAAGGCCGGTGCGCAATGTCAGTGCGGGCGGTGATACTGGGCGGCGTACGGATGACCATGGGGGAGGTCGAGTGACACACCCGCCGAAGAGCAGCGCGGCACCACCGCCGGCCGGGCCCGCCGGTGTGGCCGGCGTCCCCGGCATCCCCGCCCAGCCCGGTCCGCCCGGATTCCCCGCGGCCGTCGGTCCGGGGGTGCCGCCCGCGCGCCGGACCGCCTTCGCCGAGGGTGCCGAGCGGCTGCGGGCCGCCGCGACGACCGAGCCGGGGCGGTTGCGGATCATCGGTGCCGTCCTGGCGCTGCTGGTCGTCGCCTTCGGGGCGGTCACCGCCTGGCAGACCAGTGCCCGCTCGGCCGCCGCCGACGACGTGCTGCACCGCAGCCAGCCGCTCAGTTACGGCGCGGCCGGCATCTACCGGTCGCTGGCCGACGCCAACACCGCCGCTTCCAGCGGCTTCCTGGCGGGCGGACAGGAGAGCGCGCAGTCCAGGGACAGCTACGAGAAGGACATCCGCACCGCCGCCGCCGGGCTCGTCACCGCCGCCGCCAACGCCGAGCCGGGCTCCGCTTCCGAGCAGACCATCGCCGAGCTGAACCGGCTGCTGCCCGAGTACAAGGGCCTCATCGAGCGGGCCCGGACGTACAACCGGCAGGGCTATCCGGTCGGCGGCGCCTATCTGCGGTACGCCAACGAGAAGATGCAGAAGGAGATGCTCCCGGCCGCGGAGGACCTCTACAGCACGGAGAACCGGCGGCTCGACGCGGACTACGCGGACGCGACGCCGTACCCGTGGGCCGCCATCGGGCTCGGGCTGCTCGCGCTGGCCGCGCTCGGTTGGGCCCAGCACCGCACGTACCGGCGCACCCACCGCGTCCTCAACCACGGCCTGGTCGCCGCCAGCGCCGCGACGACCGTCGTCCTGCTGTGGCTGGTCGTGGGCCACACGGTCGCCCGGTCGGGGCTCGACGGCTCGTACGAGCACGGCATCCGCTCGCTCAACGTGCTCCACGACGCCCGGATCGCCTCCCTCAAGGCGCGCGGCAACGAGAACCTGAGCCTGGTGGCGCGCGGCGCCGAGACCGTCACGGTCGACGGCACGACGTACGACGCCTACTACCGCGACTTCGACAAGGACATCGCCGTGCTCGGCAAGGCGCTGACCGAGGCGGCGCGGCTCGCCGACGACCAGAAGGGCACCGCACCGGTCGAGGCCGCCGAGGGCGACATGGCGGTGTGGAAGCAGCGCCACGCCACGGCCCGCGCCGAGGACGAGAACGGCAACTACCAGCAGGCGCTGGACAAGGTGATCGGCGCGAAGGGCGCGACCGCCGAGTGCTTCGACGGCGTCGACCGCAGCCTGGCCCGGGCCATCGCCCATGAGCGGGCCGAGTTCCAGCGGGCGGCCGGGGACGGGCGGGACGCCATGACCGGGCTGCCGGAGGGCGCCGCCGTCCTCGCGGTGCTGGGCGCGGCCGGCGCCGTCGCCGGCATCGGCCGCAGACTTTCGGAGTACCGGTGACAGGGGGCAAGGCGATGGACCTGAGCCGTGCGCGGTCCGTCCTGCGAGGCTGGGGCGGGGTCGCCGCGATGGCGGTGCTGTGCGCGCTGGCGCTGGCGTTCGTTCTGCTGCTGCCGTGCACCCAGCGGACACCGGACGACCCGCGGCAGGCCGGGCAGAAGGCCGTCACCGGCACCCAGGCCCGCGCCGACGCGTGCGTGGACGCCGAGGCGCACGAGCGGACGCCGGCGCCGTCCGGCGCGGACGGTCCGACGATCGACGCGATCAAGGCACGCACGGGCGCCAAGCGGAAGCTGATCGTCGGTGTCGACCAGAACAGCTACCGCTGGGGCTACCGCAACCCCAACACCGAGGGCGCACAGCTGGAGGGCTTCGACATCGACCTCGTGCACCGGATCGCCGAGGACATCCTCGGGGACCCGGACGCGGTGCAGTTCAAGGCCATACCGACCAACCAGCGCATCCCGGCGATCGAGGACGGACGCGTCGACATGGTCGTCCGCACCATGACGATCACCTGTGACCGGCTGCGGCAGGTCGCGTTCTCCGCGCCCTACTTCAAGACCGGCCAGCAGGTCCTCGCCCCCAAGTCCTCCCCGATCACGGGCTACGACGGCTCGCTGGCGCACCAGAAGGTGTGCACCGCGGCCGGTTCGACCGCCCTCGCCAAGCTGGAGGCCGACCAGAAGGGCGGCCGGCTGCCCGCCACCACCGACCTGTCCACCACCGTGCCGAACCAGCTGGACTGCCTGGTCCGGCTGCAACTCGGGGAAGTGGACGCGGTGGTGACCGACGGCGCGCTCGCCGCGAGCCAGGCCGCGCAGGACCCGACCGTCGAACTGAAGGGCGGGCCGTTCACGACCGAGTACTACGGCGTGGCGATGAAGAAGGACGCCGGCGATCTGGTACGCCGGGTCAACCGCGTTCTGGTGGACTACCGCGCACACGGCTGGCAGACGTCGTACGACGACTGGCTGTCGGCGACACTGGGCAAGGACTCGGCCGCGTCGAAGCCGCCCGCGCCGCGGTACCTGCGCAGCAGTTGAGCCGTATCCGACCGGAACAGACAGCAAGCGAGAGGTGATCGATGGGCGTCACGGACCCCGCCGGGCCGGTGATGGACCGGGACGAGGTGGACCGTGCGCTGGCGCGGCTCGGCCAGGAGCACGAGGCCATCGAGACCTCGCTGCTGGCCCTGCAGGACCACGCGGGCCGCAGACTCCTCGAAGGCGCGGAGCTGACCGGTGTCACCCAGGAGCGCTGGCAGGCCACGGAGGAGCGGATCACCCGGCTGTGGGCGTACTTCGACGCCTACACCGCCGCGCTGCGCGGCGCCCGCGAGATCCGCGCCCGGCGCCGCTGGTCCAGCCGGGAGGACCTGGCGGAGCTGACCGAGGTGCTGCGCGGCGAGTCCGTGACCGTCCCCGGCGGTGGGAACGGCAGGCTGAGCGAGTCGTTCTCGCTGTCCGCGCTGGTGGACCGGATGAACGAGCTGTACGCGACGAGCCTGGACATGATCGTCGCCGCCGACGCGGTCTGGTCGGCGCTGCCCGCGCGGATCGATTTACTCGCCGCGGAACTCCAGCGCACCCGGCAGCTCGCGCACTCGGTGGGGGTGCGCCCCGGCGAGCACCCGGCCGGTGACGACCTGGAGCGGATCACGCGCACGCTGACCAGACTGCGCGAGGACGTCGTCTCCGACCCGCTCGCCTTCTGGGTGCCGGCCGGGGGCAGTGCGGCGCCCGGCGGCGGACGCCCGGACACGACGGTGTACGACCGTGAGGCCCGCGCCCTGGAGGACGTGCGGCGGGAGATCGACGCCGTGTTGACGGTCCGTCAGGACGCGGAGGCGCGGCTGATCCGGCTGCGGGACGTGCTCTCGCGCGCGGACCGCACCCTGGCCGAGGCGCGTACCGCGCGCGGTGAGGTGCTGGCGAAGATCGCCGCGACCGAGGTGCCGGTGGTGAGCGGGCCCCCGACCGCGCTCCAGGAGCAGCTGGCGACCGCTGCCGAGTACCGCAGGCAGGCCCAGTGGCACCGGCTCTCCCCGCTGCTGGAGTCGCTGGAGGAGAAGGCGGAGGACGAACTGCTGCGCGCCCGCGAGTCGTTGACCGCGGTCACCGCGCCGCTCGCGGTCCGCGCCGAGCTGCGCGGCCGGCTCGACGCGTACAAGGCGAAGGTCGCCCGGCACGGTCTCGCGGAGGACCCGCTGCTGGTCGAGCGGTACGACGCGGCCCGCCGCATGCTGTGGAGCGCGCCCTGCGACCTGCGCGTGGCGGAGCAGGCCGTGCTGCGCTACCAGCAGGCGGCCGCGGAACTGCTCGGCAGCGCGAGCGCGCCGGAGGACCGTAAGGGGGACGAGTCATGAGTCAGCCGGGGCAGAGCTGCCAGCGGCCGGGCTGCGAGGGGACGTACGAGGACGTCGGCGGCGGCGAGCTGTACTGCGACACGTGCGGTCTCGCGCCGGTCGTCTCGACGACCGGCATGGTGGGCTCGCCGCCCACCGGGGTCGCCCGGGGGGCGTCCGACAGCGGCAGTTCCCGCAGCTCGCGCAGTGCGCGCACGACCTCGCAGTCGTCGCGGTCACGCCGCTCGGTGTCCGGGCGGCTGTCCCGGTCGCTGTCGGGCAAGTCCACGGGCCGTTCGGTGTCGGTGCGCAGCTCGGGCTCGTCCTCCGGGGCCTCCTCGCGGGGGCGGCTGGGCGCCGGGCTGGTCTCGGTGCCGCAGGTGCCGCGGCCCGACCCGCGCGCGATGGTGCTGGAGAACCCGGAGGTGCCGGAGCGGAAGCGCTTCTGCTCGCGGTCGGACTGCGGGGCGCCGGTCGGCCGGGCCCGGGGGGACCGCCCGGGCCGCACGGAAGGTTTCTGCACCAAGTGCGGGCACCCCTACTCCTTCGTGCCCAAGCTGAGGGCCGGGGACATCGTGCACGGCCAGTACGAGGTCGCGGGCTGCCTGGCGCACGGCGGGCTGGGCTGGATCTACCTGGCCGTGGACCGGGCGGTCTCCGACCGGTGGGTGGTGCTCAAGGGCCTGCTGGACACCGGTGACCAGGACGCGATGGCCGCGGCGATCTCCGAGCGGCGGTTCCTCGCGGAGATCGAGCACGCCAACATCGTGCGGATCTACAACTTCGTGGAGCACCTGGACCAGCGCACCGGCTCCCTCGACGGCTACATCGTCATGGAGTACGTCGGCGGCAAGTCCCTGAAGGAGATCGCCAACGCCCGCCGGGCGCCCGACGGCCGTCGCGACCCGCTGCCGGTGGAGCAGGCGTGCGCGTACGGCATCGAGGCGCTGGAGGCGCTCGGCCATCTGCACAGCCGCAACCTGCTGTACTGCGACTTCAAGGTCGACAACGCCATCCAGACCGAGGACCAGCTCAAGCTGATCGACATGGGCGCGGTCCGCCGGATGGACGACGACGAGTCGGCGATCTACGGCACGGTGGGCTACCAGGCCCCGGAGGTCGCCGAGTCCGGCCCGTCCGTGGCCAGCGACCTCTACACGGTGGCCCGCACGCTCGCCGTGCTGACCTTCGACTTCCAGGGCTACACCAACGTCTACGCCGACTCCCTGCCCGACCCCGACACCATCGAGGTCTTCCGCCGCTACGAGTCCTTCTACCGGCTCCTGGTGCGGGCCACCGACCCCGATCCGGGCCGCCGGTTCGCCTCCGCTCAGGAGATGGCCGAGCAGCTGACGGGTGTGCTGCGCGAGGTCGTCTCGCTCCAGTCCGGGCGGGCGCGGCCCGCGCTGTCGACGCTGTTCGGGCCCGAGACCAAGGTCACGGACACGGAGTTGTTCCCCCGGCTGCACGGGGACGTGTCCCGGCTGGGTGCCCGGCCGGTGCGGAAGGCTCCCACCACTCCCGCCCCTCCGCCGCCGGCCCTGGTCAGGCCCGTCGACACGCCGGCCGCCGCGCTCGCCCTGCCGGTCCCGCTGGTCGACCCGAACGACCCCAACGCCGGTTTCCTGGCGGGCCTGATGGCCTCGGCGCCGGCCGAGCTGATGAGCGCGCTGGCGGCGGCGCCCGCGCAGACCGTGGAGACCCGGCTCCGGCAGATCCGCGCCCGGCTGGAGAGCGGCGACCACCAGGGCGCGCTGATGAGCCTGGCCAAGCTGGACGAGGAACAGCGCGACGACTGGCGGGTGGTGTGGTACCGGGGCGTGGCCGCGCTGGTCACCGGGGACTTCGAGCATGCCGCGCTCGCCTTCGACGCGATCTACGACGCCTTTCCCGGCGAGGCCGCGCCCAAGCTGGCGCTCGGCCTGTGCGCCGAGGTGCTGGGCCAGCTGGACAACGCGGCCGAGTACTACCGCCTGGTGTGGACGACCGACCCGAGCTTCGTGAGCGCCGCGTTCGGGCTGGCCCGGGTACAGCTCGCGACCGGGGACCGGCGGGGTGCCGTGACGACGCTGGAGTCGGTCCCGGAGTCCTCCATCCACTACACGGCCGCCCGGGTCGCCGCCGTACGGGCCCGGCTGAGACAGCGCACCGCGAGCGCGGGTGACGTACCGTTCCTGGACGACCTGACGGCCGCCGCCGGTCAGGTCGAGGCACTCCAGGCGTACGGCCTGGACCCGGCGCGGCGCGAGCTGTTGTCGGCGGAAGTGCTCGGCTGCGCGCTGGACTGGATACTCTCCGGGGGCCAGGGCACCGGGCCCGCCGCCGGAGGCCGGGTGCTGCTGGGCAGCGGTCTGGACGAGCGGGGCCTCCGCTTCGGCCTGGAGCGCGCCTACCGCACGCTGGCCCGGCTGGCGCCCGGCGGCGATGAGAGGATCGAGCTGGTGGAACGGGCCAACCGTTACCGTCCCCGGACGTGGGTGTAGTCGATGTCGCAGATGCCCCAGCAGGCCGCACTGGCGAAGTGCCCGAGCTGCGCGGAGCCCGTGGAGTCGGGTGACCTGTTCTGCGGAGCGTGCGGATACGACCTTTCGGTGGTGTCCGCGCCGCCGCAGGACCATCCGACGCTGACCATGACGGGCCCCGGCCCCGGGGAGGGCACGGCGTGGCCCACCTCCGGACCGCCCGGTCCCGCGGCCTCCCCCGCGCCCCACCTCCCGACGGACCTGCCGGGCACCGACTCGGGCGGCACACCGCTGTCCGGCGAGGGACCCGGCGCCGCCCCGGGGGCCACCACCCCGGCGGGGCAGGAGTCCGGGTCCGCCCCGGCTGCCGCGCGGCTGTCCGGGCAGGCACCCGGCGCCGTACCGCCGGCGGGGCAGGGATTCGGGCCCGCCCCCGGCGGCTCGTCGCCGACCGGCCAGGGATTCCACAGCACCTCGGGCGGCACACCGCCGCCGGGGCCGGGGTCCGGGTACGCCCCGGGCGGTGCGCCGTCGGCGGCGCGTGAGGCCGGGTCCGGCCCGGGCGGCGTGCCGTTGCCCTCGGACGACAGCGGTGCCGTCCCGGGTGGCGCGGAGCCGGGCGGGCATGAGGGCGGTGCGGGGCATTCCTCCGGTTCCGGCGTGCGGTTCGACCGGCCGGACGAGCCCGATGAGTACCCGTTGCAGGCGCCGGACCCCCGGTCGGCCTCCGCACCGGCCGACCCGGCGCAGCTCTGCGTGGCCTGCCGGGCGGGCCGGGTGGACAGCGACGGGTACTGCGAGAACTGCGGGCACGCCCAGCCGCGCGAACGCGACCACGTGGAGCGGGAGTCGGGACCGGTCGCCGCCGTCAGCGACCGCGGCCTGCGCCACCACCGCAACGAGGACGCCTTCGCCGTCGGCCACACCGCGCTGCCCGACGGCACCCCGGCCGCGCTGGCGATCGTCTGCGACGGCGTGTCCTCCGCGACCCGCCCGGACGACGCCTCCCTGGCCGCCTCCCGGGCGGCCGGCGACACACTGCTGGCAGCGCTGCCGCGCGGCACCCATCCGCAGGCGGCGATGCACGAGGCGATCGTCGCCGCCGCGCAGGCCGTCAACGCGCTCGCCGAGGAGCCCGCCACGGCCCGTGAGCACGCCCCGCACCAGAACGCGCCGGCCTGCACGATCGTCGGCGCTGTCGTCACCCCCGGGCTGCTGGTCGTCGGCTGGGTCGGCGACAGCCGCGTCTACTGGGTGCCCACCGACCGCGCCGCCCCGCCCGCCCGGCTGACCGAGGACGACTCCTGGGCCGCGCAGATGGTCGCGGCCGGCCTGATGAGCGAGGCCGAGGCGTACGCCGACGCCCGCGCCCACGCGATCACCGGCTGGCTCGGCGCGGACGCCTACGAACTGGAGCCGCACACCGCGTCGTTCAAGCCGGACCGGCCCGGCGTCGTGGTGGTGTGCACCGACGGACTGTGGAACTACGCCGAGACGGCGGAGGAGATGTCCGAGGTCGTCCCGCCCGACGCGGCGACCCGCCCGCTGCACAGCGCACGGGTGCTGGTCGGCCACGCCCTGGACGGCGGGGGCCACGACAACGTAACAGTGGCGGTCCTGCCGTTCCCGGTGCCGTCGCAGGGGGCAGGATCGGCCTGAGGGCCGTATCCGACGGGGGAACGGCACGGGGAAGCCGCGGCGGACCGGAGGGGACCGGTCCGCTCACAGTCGTCGCCTCGCGTCGGCGAGGTGTCCGAGGGGGATGTGAGCGAGCATGGCCAATTTCGCGAAGCCGAACGTGCCACGGTTCTCGGTGGACGTCTACCAGAACGAGTACCTGCCCGAGGGCGGCAGCGAGGTCAACGCCATCGTCACGGTGACCGCGACCGGCGGCGGCACCCTCGGCAGCGCGGTCTCCGCGCCGGTGTACCCGCCGGGCGGGCGGCCGTCCGCCGCCGTGGCGATCATGGTGGACTGCTCTGGTTCGATGGACTACCCGCCGA
Source organism: Streptomyces sp. Ru62 (assembly GCF_002920615.1). Classification (GTDB taxonomy): domain Bacteria; phylum Actinomycetota; class Actinomycetes; order Streptomycetales; family Streptomycetaceae; genus Streptomyces. The sequence goes on along the minus strand of NZ_PQSU01000002.1, from coordinate 379,774 downwards.
CCAAGATGCGGGGCGCCCGGGACGCCACGGCCGCCGCGATCGACACCCTGCGCGACGGCACCCTCTTCGCGGTGATCGGCGGCACGCACGTGGCCAAGGAGGTCTATCCGGGCGGCGGGCGGCTCGCGGTCGCCGACGCCACCACCCGCGAGCAGGCCAAGCAGGCGCTGCGCCGGCTGAGCGCGGGCGGCGGTACGGCCATCGGCACCTGGCTGCGGCTCGCCGACCGGCTGCTGTCCGCGGCGGACGTCACCATCCGGCACGGCATCCTGCTCACCGACGGCCGCAACGAACACGAGTCGGCGGAGGATCTGCGGGCCACGCTGGACGCGTGCGCCGGCCGGTTCACCTGTGACGCGCGGGGTGTGGGCACCGACTGGGAAGTGAAAGAAGTCACAGGGATCGCCTCGGCGCTGCTCGGCACCGCCGACATCGTCGCCGACCCGGCCGGTCTGGCCGCCGACTTCACGCGGATGATGGAGACGGCGATGGGCAAGGAGGTCGCCGACGTCTCCCTGCGGGTGTGGACGCCGGTCGGCACGGCCATCCGGTTCGTCAAGCAAGTCGCCCCCACCGTCGATGACTTGACCGGCCGTCGCACGGAGGCCGGGCCGCGCGCCGGGGACTACCCGACCGGCTCCTGGGGCGACGAGTCCCGCGACTACCACCTGTGCCTGACGGTCCCGCCGGCCGGGCTCGGCCAGGAGATGCTCGCCGCACGGGTCTCCCTCGTGGTTCCGCAACCGGACGGAACCGCCCAGAACCTCGGCGCGCAGGGCCTCGTACGGGCCGTGTGGACCGACGACATGGCCGCCTCCACCGCGATCAGCCCCCAAGTCGCCCACTACACCGGGCAGGCCGAACTGGCGCAAGCCATCCAGAAGGGCCTGGACCTTCGCAAAGCGGGGGATTTCGATGGAGCAACTGCCAAACTGGGGCGCGCGGTTCAGCTCGCGAACGCCTCGGGGAACGCGGATACTGCGAAACTGCTTGCGAAGGTGGTGGACGTGGTCGACGCCGTGACAGGTACTGTGCGGTTGAAGACGAGGGTCGCGGAGGCGGACGAGATGACTCTGGAGACCCGGTCCACCAAGACTGTTCGTGTGAAGAAGTGACCCTCGGAAGCGTAGGAGAAGGGGAAGCACCGACATGCCGACCTGCCCGAACGGACACCAGTCGGGTTCCGACGACTGGTGCGAGGTCTGCGGTCACCGCATGGCCGGTGCCGTACCTCCGCCCCCTCCGCCGCCCCCGGGCGGTTACGGCTTCCCGCCCCCGCAGGGCGGCCCGGCCGGCGCCCGGCCGCACCCGGCCGGCGGCTCCGACCCGGAACCGGAGCTGTGCCCGCAGTGCCGCACGCCCCGCGAGGGCGGCGCGCCGTTCTGCGAGGAGTGCCGGTGGAACTTCCTGACCAACACGGCGACCTCCTACACCCCGGCCGCCCCGCGCCCCGCGCAGCCGCGGTTCCAGCCGCCGAGCTCGACGTACGGCGGGGGTGACGGGTACGAGTACCAGGGTTCGCGGCCCTCGCAGGTGAACCGGCCCGCCGAGCCGCTCCCGTCCTTCCACAGCGAGCCGTCGGGCCCGACGCCGTTCGGCGGCGACCGTGCCCCGTCCGGCCCGCCGACCTCCCCCGGCCCCTCGGGCCCGCCCCCCTTCGGCGCGGGCAACCAGCGCCCGTCGGGGGCGCCGCAGGGCTTCGGCCAGGGTCAGGGCGGTCCGGGTCAGGGCGGTCCGGGTCAGAGCCCGGGTGCCGGCAACCCGTCCGGTCCCGGCGGTCCCGGCGGTTTCGGTGGCCGGGGCACGGTGCCGGGGCAGGGTCCCGGTGGCCCGGGTTCCGGTGGCCCGGGTGGTCCCGGTGGCCCGTCCGGCTTCGGTGGCGGTCCCGGGCAGGGACCTGGCGCCGGCGGCCCGTCCGGCTTCGGCGGCGGTCCGGGCCAGGGCCCCGGTGGCCCCGGTGGTCCCGGTGGCCCGGGTTCCGGTGGCCCGTCCGGGTTCGGCGGCGGTCCGGGGCAGGGTCAGGGTCCGGGGTCCCAGGGCCCCTCCCCCTTCGGGCGTGAGCCCTCCCGTCCCGGTGGTCCCACTCCGCCCGGCCCCTCCGGCTTCGGCGGTGACCCCTCGCGTGCGGTGCCGCCGCCCGGCGGTCCCGGCGGTGCCCCGCAGGCGTTCCAGCAGTCCGGTGCGTCGGCCCCGCCCGCGTTCCCGGGCGAGACCCGCCGGCCCCCGGCCGCCGACGACGACTGGGTGATCTCCCCGCCGTCGTCGACCGGCCCCGGCGGTCAGGGCGGCGGCTACGGCTACCCGCAGCCCGGCGGCACTCAGACCCCGCCCGGACCGGGCGGACCTGGCGGACCTGGCGGACCGGGCGGTTTCCCCCAGGCGCCGCAGGGTCCGCACGCGCCGCAGGCCCCCCGGTCGACCACCTGGACCGCGACCATCGGCCCGGACCGCGAGTACTTCATGGCGATGATGCAGCGCTCCGGCCCCGAGGCCGCGGGCCTGAACCTGCCCGCGTACTCGCCCGAGCAGCAGCGCACGCTGACCGGCAACCAGGTCACCATCGGCCGCCGCCGGCACTCCACCGGCGACACCCCCGACATCGACCTGTCGGTGCCGCCGGAGGACCCGGGTGTCTCGCACCAGCACGCGGTGCTGGTGCAGCAGCCGGACGGCAGCTGGGCGGTCGTCGACCAGAACTCGACGAACGGCACCACGGTCAACATGTCGGAGGAGCCCATCCAGCCGTTCGTGCCGGTCCCGCTGCAGGACGGCGACCGGGTGCACGTGGGCGCCTGGACGACGATCACCGTCCGCCGGGGCTGACCGCGCTCAGGGCAGGGGCCAGGCGTACGGCCCCTGCGGGTCGTCCAGCCACGCCCAGGCGCGCTCGCCGGCGACCGTGACGCCGTACCGTCCGCGCTCCGGTTCGCCCTCGCGCTCCCACAGGGCGTACGCTTCCTGGGGGTCGAGGGTGCCCTGGGTCAGCGTGAGCAGGAAGCGGAACGGCTCCTGCTCACGGGCCCGGCTCGGCAGCCCGGCCAGTGAGACGCCCTCGGGCTGCGCCCGGCGCCCGCCGCGCAGCGGCACGAAGAAGGCGGCTCCGGGCAAGAACGGGCCCTCGGCGTGTTCCGCGTCCCGCACGGTGAGCGTGAGCAGGCCGGTGGCGAGCGGGGTGAGGACGCGCCCGCCGGGCCGGCACTGGGCGAGCCAGGCGCGAGGCACCGTGGGCAGCTCGCAGGTGGCGATGATCCGGTCGAAGGGGGCGCGTTCGGGCACCCCCCGCGCGCCGTCGCCGGTGACGACGACGGGGTGGTGGCCGGCCGCCGCGAGGTGCTGCCGGGCCGACTCGGTGATCTCCGGTTCCAGGTCGATGGTGGTGACGAGGTCGTCGGCGCCCAGCCGGTGGGCGAGCAGGGCCGCGTTGTAGCCGGTGCCGGCGCCCACCTCCAGGACGCGGTCGCCGTCCTCGACGCGCAGGGCGACCAGCATCCGGGCCATCAGGGAGGGCTGACTGCTGGAGGAGAGCAGCTCGCCGTCGCGCAGCCGGGTGGCCAGCGGTACGTCCGCGTAGGCGCCGCGCACCCAGCGTTCCCGGGCCTCCCGGTCGGGGCTCTCGCCCCAGCGGCGCTCGTAGCCGCGTGCCCCGGTGACGTAGTAGTACGGCACGAACAGGTGCCGGGGCACCGCCGCGAACGCCTCCCGCCACACCGGGTCGTCCGCCCAGGCCCCGTCGGCGTCGATCTCCCGCACCAGCTCGGCCCGCGCCGCGTCGGCGAGAGCCTCGGTCTCGGTGTCGTAGGCGCCCATGGGTCCACAGTAGGGGCGGCCGGTCCGCGGGCGGGTCGGACAGGGGTGGTCCTAAGCCTTGAGTCCTCGGTCACCCGGTCTGAGACGATGGACGGGTGAATGAGATTCGGCGCGGCACGCTTCAGGAGCAGACCTTCTACGAGCAGGTCGGCGGGGAGGAGACCTTCCGCCGGCTCGTCCACCGTTTCTACGAGGGGGTCGCGGAGGACCCGCTGCTGCGGCCGATGTACCCGGAGGAGGACCTGGGCCCGGCCGAGGAGCGGCTGGTCCTGTTCCTGATGCAGTACTGGGGCGGTCCGACGACGTACAGCGCGAACCGCGGCCACCCCCGGCTGCGCATGCGGCACGCCCCGTTCACCGTGGACCGGGCGGCGCACGACGCGTGGCTGCGGCACATGCGGGTGGCCGTCGACGAGCTGGGGCTGTCGGAGGAGCACGAGCGGACGCTGTGGAACTACCTGACGTACGCCGCCGCGTCGATGGTGAACACCCCTGACTGATCACTCGGGACTGACGGGTCGCCACTGAAGGTCGGATTCCGGTCACCCGTCGCCGCATTCCGATCACAATCCGGTATAGACCGGCGAACAACCGCTTACCCGCCGCCCGGCGCTCTGCCAGCATCGCCCGGAGGTCTGGAAGCACCGGACACACGGGGGCCGGGTGACGGGGTTCGTCTTCTCACGCGCGCGTGCGCACCGCCTGCTGCTGGGCGCCGCGCTGCTGACGGTGGTGCTGACCACCGCCGTGCTGGCGACGCTCACGGCGTACTCGGGGGCGATCGGCGACGCGGCACTGCGCCACGTCCTCGGCGACCCGCGGAACGCCGCCGACACCGCACTGATCGTCAAGGCGGACGTGCCGCCGGCCGAGCGGACCGCCGCCGACACCGCCGTACGCCAGGGCGCGCGCCGCACCTTCGCCGGGTCACCGGTGACCGTACGCACCCTGCGCCGCTCGGGGCCGTACGCCCTGCCCCGCTCCCTCCAGCCGCCCGCGAGCAGGTCGGGCGACCCGGACCTGACCTACTTCGCGGCACTGGACCGCACCCAGGTGCGGGTGGCCGCCGGCCGCCTCCCCCGTCGGACCGACGGCGAGGTCGAGGTCGCGTTACCGGAGACGGCCGCCCGGGCGCTGCGGCTGAAGCCCGGCGCCCGGCTCACCCTGGCGAACCGGCTCCAGGGCCCCGCGGTCCGGGTCCGGGTCGTCGGCGTGTACCGCCCCGCCTCGGTGACGGCACCGTACTGGCGGCTGGACGACCTGCTCGGGCGCGGGGTGAGGAACTCCGGCTTCACGACGTACGGCCCGCTGCTCGCCGACCCCGCAGTCCTCACCGGCGGCCGGATCAGCGCGGGCGCGACGGCCTGGCTGGCGTCGGCGGACTTCGCCGCGATGACGACCGGACGGATCGGGGAGCTGCGCGCGGCGGCCCGGGCCGGCAGCGCCGCCCTGCGCGAGCCGGCCGCGCTGAGCGGTACGACGGTGTCGCAGACCGCGCTGCCGGACGTGCTGGACCGGGTGGACCGTTCACTGCTCGTGGCCCGCTCCACCCTGCTGATCATCGCGCTCCAGCTCGTCCTGCTCGCCGGCTACGCACTGCTGCTGGTCGCCCGGCTGCTCAGCACCGAACGCGCCGACGAGACCCGGCTGCTGCGGGCCCGGGGCGCCTCCCGCGCCAGGATCGCCGCGCTCGCCGGGGCCGAGGCGCTGCTGCTCGCGCTGCCCGCGACCGTGTGCGCGCCGCTGCTCGCCGGCCCGCTCACCGCCCTGCTGGCCGGGCACGGCCCGCTGGCCCGGCTCGGCCTGCGCCTGGACCTCCCGCCCGCCGGCCGTCCCGCAGTCTGGCTGGTCGCCGCCGGGGTCGCCGTCGGCTGTGCGCTGGCGGTGACCGTACCGGCGGTCACGGGCACGGGAGCCGAGGCGCGCCCGTCCGGGCCCCGGCACTCCTGGACCCTTCGGCTCCGGCGGAAGACGGCCCGGCCGGGCGGCGCACGGGCCGTGCCGGCCCCGCTGCGGGCCGGCGCCGACCTCGGGCTGCTCGCGATCGCCGGGGTCGCCTACTGGCAGCTGGGCCGGCAGGACTCCGGCGCCGTGGCCGCCGACCGGTCCGGCGCGCTCGGCGTCGATCCGCTGCTGGTGGCCGCGCCCGCGCTGGCCCTGCTCGCCGGGACCGTGCTCACGCTGCGGCTGCTGCCGCCCGTGGCGCGATTCGCCGAACGCTGGGCGGCCGGCGGGCGGGGGCTGCCGGTGGCGCTGGCCGGCTGGCAGTTCAGCCGGCGCACCGCGCGCGGCGCGGGCCCGGTGCTGCTGCTCGTCCTCGCCGTCGCCCTCGGCATGCTCGCGATCGGGCAGGCCGCCTCCTGGGACCGCTCGCAGGACGACCAGGCCGACTTCCGGGCCGGGGTGCCGGTGCGGGTCCTGGCCGCCGGGGAGGACGGGTTCGGCCGTACGGACCTGTACGCCGGCCTGCCACGGGTGCGCGAGGCCGCCCCGGCCGTGCGCGCCGCCCAGCCGCTGTCCGGCGACCGCACGGCCACCGTGCTGGCCCTCGACACCGCCCACGCGGCGGACGCGGTCCTCATGCGCCGAGACCTGGCGGACGAACCGGTACGGCCGCTGCTGGGCCGGCTCACCCCCAACGGCACCCCGGCCGGGGCCGGGGTCCCGGCGGGCACCGCCCGGCTGGAGCTGACGGCCCGTCTGCACAGCTCGACCGGGCCGGGCACCACGACCGCGGTGACGGTGACCCTCACCGACCGGTACGGGGTGCCGTACCAGCTGCCGGCCGGGCAGCTCCCCGCCGACGGGCGCCCGCACACGCTGGCCCTCGCCCTCGGCACCGCCACCGGGCCGGCGACCCTCACCGGTCTCCGCCTGGACCTGACCCAGCCCGCCGAACGGGCCGAGCACCACCGCCTGACGATCGACGGGCTGACCGCGTCGGGCACGGACGGCACGGAGCACCGGCTGCGGCTGCCCGCCCGGTGGACCACCACCGCGGAGGCCGGCGGCGCCGCCGTACCGAGCGCCGCCACCAGCCCCACCCGCCCCGAGGTCACCGGCACCCACCCGCTGACCTTCGCCTACAGCACCGGCTACCTCCCGGACGCCGACATCTGGACCGTCGCCTCCGTCACCCTCCGGCTCCAGGCCGCCCAGACCGCGCCCGCCGAGGTGCCGGCCGTCGCGACCGACCGCTACCTGGGCGCGGCGGGCGCCCGCACCGGGCAGCGGCTCGACCTCACCATCGGCGACCGGCGGGTGCCGGTGCGGATCGTACGGGCGGTACGGGCGCTGCCGGCCACCGCCGACCCGGCCGCCACCGGCACCCACGACGGCGGTGCCGTCCTGCTCGACCTGCGCGCCCTGAACCAGCTGCTCCAGGCCCGGTACGGCGAGAACGCCGCCCCCACCGAGTGGTGGCTCGCCACCGCGCCCGGCGCCTCCGCGCACGTGGCCGCCGCGATCCGGGCGCTGCCGGACGTCGATCCCGGGCAGGTCGTGGTCCGCGACGAGATCGCCGCCGAACTGCGCGACGACCCCTTCGGCGCCGGACCCGAGGCCGCGTTCACGGCGGCGGCCGTGGTCGCGGCGGCGCTCGCCGCGGTCGGCTTCGCGGTCGGCGCCGCCGGCGCGCAGCGGGCGCGCGCCGCCGAGTTCGCCGTCCTGCGGGCACTCGGCGTACCGCGCCGCCAGCTGGCCCGGACGGTCGCCGCCGAACAGGCCGTCCTGGTGGGCCTGGCGCTGGCGGTGGGTCTGGGCCTGGGCACCGTACTGGCCCGCACCGTCCTGCCCCTGATCGTCCTGACCGGCGAGGCGACCCGCCCGGTACCGGACCTGCTGGTCCGCCTCCCGCCCGGACAGGTCGCGCTGCTGCTCACCGCCGTCGCCGTGGCACCCCTGACGATCGCGGCGACAACCGCCGTACGCCGAGCGGACCCGGCACGGGCGCTGCGCGCGCAGGGGGGTGAGTGACATGGGACGACCGGCACTGAGGCGGGGCACCGCTCCGGGGCCCACCGCTTCCGACGCGGCCACTCCGACGCCACGGACCCGACTGCTGGACGCGCTCACGGAGGCGCACCCGACCCCCGTGCGCCGGCCGACACCATGCCCGTACCCAGCCGAGGCACCCCACACGGTCACGCCGCCGGCACGCGCCCGACGGCGGACCGCGCTCACGGTGGTGGCCGCCGTGCTTCGGACGGAGCCCGTGCAGGTGCCGCACGTTCAGGGAGGTGAGTGACATGGGCCGGCCGTTGCCGCGCGTGGTCGCTCCGTGGGTGCGGACCCGGCTGCGGGCCGCGCCCGGTGCCGCCGTCGCGCTCGCGTTGCTGGTCGGGCTGGCCGCGTGTCTGGCGGGCGCGTTTCCGCGGGCGGTGGACCGGTACGAGGACGCCGGACTGCAACGGACGCTCCGGCAGGCCCGCCCGGAGCACACCACCGTACGGGTGTCGGCGCCCCAGCCCGACCTCGGCCTGCTGCCCGAGCGGCGCGCCGCGGCACTGCGCCCCGACGTCCTGGAGCGGCAGTACGAGAAGGTGCTCGGCGCGGTCGGCAGCCCGCTGAGCGTGCAGCGCGCCCAGTCCGCGTACGGCGTCGCCGGCACCGTCAGCCCGGCGGTGCCCGACCCGTGGCTGCCGCGGCCGACCGGACTGCCCGCCCGCATCTCGCTGGCCGCGCAGAACGGCCTCGCCGACCACGCGCGCGTGCGCACCGGCCGGCTGCCGCGCGCCCCGCACCCGGTCGACGCCTCGACCCCCGAGGTGGAGGCCGCCGTCACCGCCGCCACCGCCAAGGCCCTGCACATCGAGGTGGGTTCGGTCGTCCACATGCCGGCGCCCGGCCGTGACCCGCTCGCCGTCCGGGTCACCGGCATCCTCGTCCCGCGCGACCCCGACGGCGCCTACTGGTCCACCGTCCCGCTGCTGCGCACCCCGACCCTGGTGACCCTGCCCACCCCCGGCCCGGACCCGGACAAGTACTGGCTCGGCGCGCTGTTGCTCGCCCCCGAGGCGGCCCCCGCCCTGCTGGGCACCAGCACCAACCCGGCCCGCTACTGGCACCTGGCCCCCGCTCTGGGCGGTCTGCACGCCCACGACCTGGACCGCCTGCGGCCGGCCGTCGCCGCCCTGGAATCCGGTCCCGGCCTGCAACGCGCCCGCGCCGTCACCGACGACGGCACCGACATCGACACCGGCCTGGACGACGCCCTCGCCTCCTTCTCCCGGCTGCGCTCCGGCATCGCCCCGCTGGTCTCCGTGGCCGCCGCGGGCACCGCGACGGTCGTCGCCGTCGTCCTGCTCATGACCGGTGGCCTGGCCGCCGACCGACGCCGCGCCGAACTCGCCCTGCTGCGCGCCCGCGGCGCCTCCCTGTCCGGTCTCGCCGGGCGGCTGCTCGCCGAGACCGCCGTCATCGCCGTACCGGCGGGCGCCCTCGGCCTGGCGGCGTCCCTGCTCGTGGTCCCCGCCGGCCGGGTCACCCCGGCCGTCCTCGCCGCCCTGGCCGTCACCCTGGCCGCCTGCGCCGCCCTCCCCCTGCGCGCCGCGCTCGCCCACCGCGCGGTCCGGCTGGCGGCCCCGCGCGAGGACATCGCCTCGGTACGCCCGTCCCGGCGCCGTACGGTCGCCGAGCTGACCCTGCTGGTGCTGGCCGCCGGTGCGGTGGCCACCCTGCGCCGGCGCGGTACGACGGGCGACCAGCTGACGGCGGTGGCCCCCGTCCTGGTCGGTGTCATCGCCGCGCTGGTGCTGCTCCGCGTGTACCCGCTGCTGCTGCGGCGCCTGTCCGGTCCCGTCGGTCGGCTCCGCGGCGCGGTGGGCCACCTCTCCCTGGCCCGCGCGGGCCGTACCCAGGGCTCCGCGGTGCTTCCGCTCCTCGCCCTGCTGACCGCGCTGACCACGGCGGCGTTCGGCGGCTCGGTGCTGGCGGGTGTGGCCGAGGCCCGCGACCGTGCGGCCCTGCTCACGGTCGGTGCGGACGCCCGCGCCGACGCGGGCACCCCGCTGCCGGCCGACGCCTCCGCCCGGGCCCGCTCGGTGCCCGGGGTCCGCGCGGTGACGCCGGTCAGCATCGCGTACCAGGCGAAGCCGGAGGACGGCGAGAACGCGGTACCCCTGCTGGGCGTCGACCCACAGGGCTACGACACCCTGACGACCTCCACCGGCTTGGGCCCGTTCCCCGCCGACCGGATCACGGCGCGGGGGCAGACCGGTACGGGCCGGTCGACGGCAGGCGGCCCCTCCGGCACGGGCCGCCTGCCGGCTCGGGGCCCCTCCGGCACCACCGCCCGCACAGCCAAGGCCCGCCCCGGCACCACCGCCCGCACAGCCAAGGCCCGCCCCGGCACCACCGCCCGCACAGCCAAGGCCCGCCCCGGCACCACCGCCCGCACAGCCAAGGCCCGCCCCGGCGCCGGCCACCTCGCGGGCGACGACCGCTCCGGTCCGCTCCCCGCCGTCGCCTCCCCCTCCGTCGCCTCCTCGTACGGCACCCGGCGGCCGTTCCTGGTGCGGCTGGAGGACGGCAGCGCGATCACCGTGCGGATCGTCCTGGTCCGCGACCGCACGCCGGCCGTCTCCGGTCCCGACTTCCTCATCGTGGACCGCGCGGGCCTCCCCGCCCCGGCGAGCCGCCCCACGACCCTGCTGCTCACCGGCGACCACGTGGACGCGGACGCCCTCCGGAAGGCCGTGGGAGGCTCGGCCGCCGTACGGCTGCGGACCGAGGAACGCGCCCGGTACGCCGACTCGCCCCTCCAGTCCGGCGCCGAGCACGTCTACACGGCGGCCGTCGCCACGGGGGCCGGCTTCGCCGTGCTGGCCCTGCTGCTGTCGCTGCTCCGGGCCGCCCCCGAACGGTCCGCGCTGCTGGCCCGCCTCCGCACGATGGGCCTCACCCGCGCCGAGTCCCGCCGCCTGCTGATCCTCGAATCCCTGCCCCAGGCCCTCCTGGCGGCCCTGGGCGGCACACTGACCGGCTGGACGGCGATCCGCCTCCTCGCCCCCGGCATCGACCTGACGACCGTCGCCTTCCCGTCGGCCCGGACCCCGCTGACCGAGACCCGCCTCCACCCGGACACCTGGTCGCTGCTGCTCCCGGCACTCGCGGTGGTGACGGTGGCGGTGGGAGTGGCGGCACTCCAGGCCTGGTGGGCGCAGAGACGGGGCTCGGTGACGGAACTACGGGCGGGAGACGGCCGATGACCGCCCACGGGAGGCCCGGCCGGCCCGGGCGAGCGACCCCACCCCTGCCCGGCACGGGCACGGCGCACCCGCAGGAGACCCCATGACGACCGACCCGAGCCTGACCGAGCTGGCCCACCGCGTCACCGAGGCCAGAGCGAACCCCGCGTACGGGCACGACGCCCTGATCACCTGCGACCGCCTCGTCCGCATCTTCACCACCGCCGGCATAGAGGTCCAGGCCCTCCAGGGCCTCGACCTCCTCGTCCGCGAGGGCGAACTGATGGCGCTGGTCGGCGCGTCCGGGAGCGGCAAGTCCACCCTGATGAACATCCTCGCCGGCCTCGACACCCCCACCGCCGGCGCGGCCCGCGTCGCCGGCCGCGACCTGCTCACCATGACCGCCGCCGACCGCCTCGCCTACCGCCGCGAGGTCGTCGGCTTCGTCTGGCAGCAGACCGCCCGCAACCTCCTCCCGTACCTCACCGCGGCCCAGAACGTCGCGCTCCCCCTCCAGCTCTCCCGCACCCGCAGGGGCCGCCGCGCCCGCACCGAGCGCGCCCTGGAACTCCTGGAGTTGCTCCAGGTGGCCGACTGCCGCGACCGCCACCCGCGGCAGCTGTCCGGCGGCCAGCAGCAGCGCGTCGCGATCGCCGTGGCCCTCGCCAACGACCCGGCCGTCCTGCTCGCCGACGAACCCACCGGGGAACTCGACTCACAGACGGCAGCGCAGATCTTCGACGCGTTCCGCACGGCCAACGAGACCCTGGGCACCACGATCGTCATCGTCACGCACGACCAGGCGGTGGCGAGCGAGGTCCGCCGTACGGTGGCGATCCGGGACGGCCGTACGTCCACCGAGGTGCTGCGCCGCAGCGAGATCGACGCGGCGACCGGCCATGAGACGGTCGTCGCCCGCGAGTACGCCATGCTCGACCGCGCGGGCCGCCTCCAACTGCCCGCCGACTACCTCCGCGCCCTGGACATGCGCGACCGCGTGGCCCTGGAACTGGAGTCCGACCACATCGGCGTATGGCCCGACGACACGCAGTGAGCCGAACCGCCCGGCTCAGCGCACACTGATCCGCCGGGCTCAGCGCACGCTGACCCGCCGGGCCAAGCGCACGCCGACCCGCCCTGCTCAGCGCACGCTGACCCCGAAGGCCCCGAGCAGGCCCGCCTGCCGCACGGCCACCGAGCCGTACGGCGTACGCAGCCGCAGCCACGTCCCCGAGGAGAACAGCCCGATGTCGCCCGGCTCGCTGCCGGGCCGCAGGAAGCCCAGTGACTGGGCCGCGTGCACGGCCCGTACCGGCAGCCGGGTGCCCGCGAGCTGCCGGGACCAGATGTCCTGCCCGATCCGGTCCAGCTCCGCCCGGGTGCGGCCCTGCGGCCCCAGCTCCTCGGTGCGCGAGCGGAATTCGGCCACCGCGGCGGCGACCGTGGCACGCAGCGCGTCGGGCGCCGGCAGCCCCGGCTCGGGCCGCCAGCCGGCACGCGGCGGCAGCACCCCGGCCCACGGCGGTCCGGTGACCGCGCCGGGGACGGCGGCGGTGGCCGCGCGCTCGTCCACGGACTCCAGGAACTCACCGGCGGAGACGGTCACGTCGAGGGTGACGTCGAGCCCGTCCTCGTACGGCTTCGCCAGCCGCACCGCGCGGACGGCCAGCACCTCGAAGGACGGCGGCCGGCCGAAGACGGCGAGTGCGGTGCCGGCCGCCTGCAGCCGCACCGCGGCTCCACGGTCGAAGTGGAGCAGCCGGGAGAGGAAGGCGGCGAGATCCGCCGCCTCCGTCTCGTCGGCCAGGTGCAGCACGGTCATGCCGCGACGGCCTCCCCTTCGGGATCGGGCTCGGCGTCCGTAGGGCCCTCGGCGGTGTCCGTGTACTCCTGGAGGAACTCACGCTCCTCCGCGGTGATCCGCCGGGGGCGCTGGGCGTCGAAGTCGAACGGGACGATGACCGTCGACGCCCGCACGTACACGAGATCGCCGTCCTTCACCTCGTAGGTGAGGGTGAAGGACGCGGCCTTGATCTCGGTGACCCACAGCTCGATGTCCACCGGCTCGTGCCGGTGGACGAGCTGCCGCTTGTAGTCGATCTCGTGGCGCGCCACCACGGACCCCTGCTTGAAGTCCTTGTCCGGGCGGAACAGGAAGTCGATCCGGGCTTCCTCCAGATAGCGGAGGAACACCACGTTGTTGACGTGGCCGTACGCGTCCATGTCCGCCCAGCGCAACGGGCAGCGGTAGATGTGGCGCAAGACCGATCAGCCCCGGGTCAGCTTCTTGTAGGTGGCGCGGTGCGGGCGCGCGGCGTCCGGGCCGAGCCGCTCGATCTTGTTCTTCTCGTACGACTCGAAGTTGCCCTCGAACCAGAACCACTTCGACTCACCCTCGTAGGCGAGGATGTGCGTCGCGACGCGGTCGAGGAACCACCGGTCGTGGGAGACGACGACGGCGCAGCCGGGGAAGTCCAGCAGGGCGTTCTCCAGGCTGGAGAGCGTCTCGACGTCGAGGTCGTTGGTGGGCTCGTCGAGGAGCAGCAGGTTGCCGCCCTGCTTCAGGGTCAGCGCCAGGTTGAGCCGGTTGCGCTCACCACCGGAGAGGACACCGGCCGGCTTCTGCTGGTCCGGGCCCTTGAACCCGAAGGCCGACACGTACGCCCGGCTCGGCATCTCGACCTGGCCGACGTTGATGTAGTCGAGCCCGTCGGACACGACCTCCCACAGCGTCTTCTTCGGGTCGATGTTCTCGCGGCTCTGGTCGACGTAGGAGATCTTGACGGTCTCGCCGACCTTGATGGCACCGGAGTCCGGGGTCTCCAGACCCTGGATCATCTTGAAGAGGGTGGTCTTGCCGGCGCCGTTCGGACCGATGACGCCGACGATGCCGTTGCGCGGCAGCGTGAACGACAGACCGTCGACCAGGACCTTCTCACCGAAGGACTTGTGCAGGTCGTCGACCTCGACCACGACGTTGCCCAGGCGCGGGCCCGGCGGGATCTGGATCTCCTCGAAGTCCAGCTTCCGCATCTTGTCCGCCTCGGCGGCCATCTCCTCGTACCGCGCGAGACGGGCCTTGGACTTGGCCTGCCGCCCCTTGGCGTTGGAGCGGACCCACTCCAGCTCTTCCTTGAGCCGCTTCTGCCGCTTGGCGTCCTTCTGGCCCTCGACCTTGAGACGGGCGGCCTTGGTCTCCAGGTACTTGGAGTAGTTGCCCTCGTAACCGTGGAGGCGACCGCGGTCGACCTCGCAGATCCAGCCGGCGACGTTGTCCAGGAAGTACCGGTCGTGGGTGACGGCGACGACGGTGCCCGGGTACTTGGCGAGGTGCTGCTCCAGCCAGTTCACGGACTCGGCGTCGAGGTGGTTGGTGGGCTCGTCGAGCAGCAGCAGGTCGGGCTGCTGCAGCAGCAGCTTGCACAGCGCGACGCGGCGGCGCTCACCACCGGAGAGGTTGGTCACGGGCCAGTCGCCGGGCGGGCAGCCCAGGGCGTCCATGGCCTGCTCCAGCTGGGCGTCCAGGTCCCAGGCCTCGGCGTGGTCCAGTTCCTCCTGGAGCTTGCCCATCTCCTCCAGCAGCGCGTCCGAGTAGTCGGTCGCCATCAGCTCGGCGATCTCGTTGAACCGGTCGAGCTTGCCCTTGATCTCGGCGACACCCTCCTGGACGTTCTCCAGGACGGTCTTGTCCTCGGTCAGCGGCGGCTCCTGCAGCAGGATGCCGACCGTGTAGCCGGGCGACAGGAACGCGTCACCGTTGGACGGCTGCTCCAGCCCCGCCATGATCTTCAGCACGGTCGACTTACCGGCACCGTTCGGGCCGACGACACCGATCTTCGCTCCCGGCAGGAAGCTCAGGGTGACGTCGTCGAGGATCACCTTGTCGCCGTGCGCTTTGCGCGCCTTGCGCATGGTGTAAATGAACTCAGCCAAGAGAAACCGTCCGGCAGCTTGAAATCTGGCAGTGGGCAGATACACCCCATCTTGCCGTACGGCCACCCCTGGGCGGAAACGCGTCTGGTCCGGGCGCGCTGACCTGGGGGTTCGCTGATGCGCGCTACGGCTCGTCCGTCACTGCCGGTCGCCGCCGGCCGGCCTCGGGCACCCTTGCACGGCCCACGGGCGGCCCCGACGACCCAGGCCCTCCCGCACTCGGCCCGTACCTCATCATGTGCGTCATGCCACTGACCTTCGGCCCTGACCGGCAGACGCGTGAGTTCCAGTGCGACTGCTGCGACGCCCCCATCGAGCGGGCATGGAACTTCGTCTACTCGGACGGCGCGCCGTACGCGGTGTACTTCGCGAACTGCTACCACCACCGGGACCGCGATCACGACGCCTGGATGGACGTGATCTTCGGAACGTGGGGTGTCGGCTCCGACCAGTGGGACGACCACGTCTCCTTCGCCTGCCGAGTGGGCCCGGTCGCCGGCCAGGACGAGCCGGCCTCCACTCTCGTGACTGCGGGCCTCGCACACCCCGACGGTCCGCTCTTCGGCCAGAAGCTCGACCGTGACGCCGCTCTCCGGCATCCACGCCTGTCGGAATTCTGGCAGGTCTCCGACTTCATCCTGGAACACGACCCATTGGTGCGCGGTCACGTCTACGGGCGCTGAAGGCGTGGGTTGCTGTGTTCGGCCGCTGGGGCAGATCCCGGTGAGGTGACGGCATGGAGCGGAACCCGAGGAAGGCGACAGTCTGATCGCATGCACCGGCGTTCGGCGGACCCACGTCTGAACGGCGTCGGCAGCGGTGGCGGTTCTCCCCGAGAGCGCCGACACTGGTGATTGTCGGCCCGATGTCATATCGAGCGATCGAGCGCAGGCGTGCGCGCGCTGACGTACGCGGCGACATCAGGCGGGGGCACATTCTGCTGCCCTATTTCTCGCCAGCAATTCCAACGTTGGCAAGCCATTCCGGCGACCTCTGGGCGAGCCGCTTACTTTCCGAGCCGGCGAATTTCCGAGCCGAGGCCGCGTCGGGGCACGGGCGACGTTTCGTCACACTGCCGGGAGGATGCATCGTGGCACTCACCGAGACGGATCTGCTCACCATGGGCGACGAGGGCTTGGTGGAACTCTTCCGCGCCAGTCCGCCCGGTGACATTCCGCACGGCCCGCTGGAGGGCACCGGCATCGTCCGCTGGGGAGGAAAGTGGGTGGCTGAGCCGCTCGCCTGGCTGGTGCGCATGGCCGTGTGGCGGGGGAAGGTCTTCGACCACGAGGGCTATCTGAGCAACAGGATGACCGCGTTCGACGTGCTGGCCATCGTGGCTCAGGTCTACCCCGGGCCGAGCCTGTTGGACGACCAGGACTGCATCGTCATCGACTATTCCAGGATTTCGCTGGTAGCCCGGGGCGTTCGCGACGAGATGCGTGAAGTCGGCCCAGGACTTTATCTGGGTGTGGTCTGGCTGATGGGGGTCCGGGTCGGCTGGTTCGCGCTGAGAGTGCCGGAAACCGGATCCGAGGGCATCGAGGCGAGGCAAGCAGCGGGCGGGCAGTCCGCTTATTGATCGGTCCGCTCCACTCATTGGCCATGGGTCGATCCGCTCCATGCGGTTTCCATTTCCGCTCACTGGTCGGCTTCGCGGCACAGAGGGACATTCCATGGGTATTTCCGGCATGCACGTCCGTGCGCTGCCGGCCCGTAAAGGGCGCCACGCCAAGGCGCGGGCCGCGGCCCTGCGGCTGGCGTCGGCCACTGTCGCAGCGGCCTGTGCCGCCTTCGCCCTGCCGGCATCGGCGCTCGGTGCCGCGCCGGCCTCCTTGCAGGGGACCGTCACCGCGGCGGGCAAGCCGCTCCAGGGTTCCCAGGTCACGCTCATGGCGGGGTCCCGCTCCGGAGTCACGAAGCTGGGCCAGGCCACGGCCGACGCGCACGGCTCCTTCCGGATCGCGTACACCAAGCCTGCCGACGGTGTGATCTACGTCGAGGCCACGTCCCGGCAGGCGCACCGGATCCGACTGCGCTCGGTCGTCGGGTTCGGCTCGGGCGGCGCAGTACACGAGCGGACCTCGGCCAAGGTGACGCTCAACGAACTGACCACCGTCGCCGCGACGTACGCCCTCACCCAGTTCAGCGACCGACGCGGCATCGCGGGACCCGCTCCGGGGCTTCAGAACGCCGCCGCGACCGCGTTCAACCTCGCCGATCCGACGACCGGCAAGCCAGGAAGCGCCCTCACCGGGGACGGCGCCAACAGTGAGACGCTCGCCACGCAGAACACGCTGGCCAACCTCGTCTCGCTCTGTGCGACGGACGGCGCCGGATGCGACAAGCTGATCCGACTGGCGGCACCGGCCGGTGGCAGCCCGCCGGCCGACACCGTGCAGGCGGTCCTCAGCCTGGTGCGCAACCCGACGCAGTCCCCGGACCGCCTGCAGGCCCTGGCCCGTACCGCGAAAGTGTTCACCCCGGCCCTCACAGCGGCACCCCGGTCCTGGATCCTGGCCGTACGCCACCCCGCTTCCCAGGTCTACGCGGCGGGCCGCATCGCGTTCGACGCGAAGGGCAACGTGTGGGCGAGCAACAACTGGAAGCCGGGTACGAGGGATGCCAGTCCCTATGTCACCGTGCAGGACCCCACCGGCCGGCCGACCCTGGGCAGCCCCATCAGCGGAGGCGGCATGAAGGGCGGAGCCTGGGGCCTGGCGATCGATCACGACGGATCCGTGTGGGCGCCCAGCTACGGCGGCGACGCGATGGCGAAGTACTCGTCCTCCGGCAAGCCCCTGTCGCCCTCTGCCGGCTGGAAGGACGGCGATCTCGCCGCACCGCAGGGCGTCGCCGTCGACCAGCGAGGCAACATCTGGATCGCCAACTCGTACGGCCTCAAGGGCAAGCCCGGGGTGGGCAGCGTCGTGGTCTACCCCCATGGCGATCCGAGCAAGGCCATCACCATCACCGACAAGAGCTTCAACCACCCGTTCGCCGTGCAGATCGACGGCCAGGGGCGGGCCTGGGTCACCAACAGCCACCTCTCCTACCAGCAGATCAGGGAAGCGGGCCGGCCCAGCAAGATCGGTGGAAGCGTCACGGTCATCGGCCCCGACTTCAAGCCGGTCGCCTCGACCACCGACAAGTCGCTCCAAGGGCCCATCGGGTTGGCCCTGGACAGCAGGGGCAACGCCTGGGTGGCCAACTTCTTCAGCAGCGCCGTCACCGAGATCCGGCCGAACGGAACCGTCGCGGGCGTGCACCGACTGCCCAAGAAGGTCTTCCCCTGGTCGGTCGCCATCGACGGCCAGGACCGCGTGTGGGTCGCCGGCTTCGGCAACTCCTCCGTGACCCTCCTGTGCGGGGTGAACGACGGGGCCTGCCCGTCCGGCGCGTCCACCGGCACCGTCCTGTCCCCCGCTCAAGGCTTCCAGAACAAGGCGATCCAGCACCTCACCGCGGTCCAGATCGACTCGTCCGGCAACGCCTGGGTGGCCAACAACTGGTCGAAGATCGCCCCGCCCACCGGCGGTGTGGGCCTGGTCGAACTCATCGGCGTCGCCGCCCCGGTCTGCACGCCCTTGACCCCACTGCCGACCCGCCCGTCGTCAGCGACCACCACCGCCTGCCCGAAGTAGACCGCGCCGGCCGACCAGCCCTGGCTCTCCCGGACGGCGCCGCCCCGGCCGTCGGCCCCGCGGCTCGGCCGGGAGAGCTACGGCACCGGCGGCGACACCCTGTGGTGGACGGCGTGGCCGTCGGCTCGGCGCCGATCGGCTGCTGGACGAGCCCCGCCCGGGGTCACCCGTCGTGGGCCGACTCCCTCTTGCGCAGCACGATCAGGACCACGCCGCCGATCACCACCAGCCCGATGGCCACGCCCGCGATCATGGGAGTGATCATCGAACCGCCGGTCGCGGCCAGGTTGGTGGTGTCCGCGGTGTTGCCGCCCACCGTGACCGGGCTCGGCTCGGTGTGGAGCTGGGCCGTCTCCGTCGTGATCGTTCCCTGGGTCTTGCAGTCCAGGACGCCGGTGAAGCGATGGCTGAAGCCATGGGGGCCGGTGATGGTGAAGTCGTACGCCTGGTCCTCCTGGAGCGGCACGGTCACCGTACGGGACGCGCCCGCGGGGATCGTGTGCTCGGTGCCCATCAGGCGAAAGGTGAACGGCTCGTCGCCCGTGTTGGCCGTGGTGATGTCCACGCCGCCCTTGGCGCAGTTCTTGCGGGCCGAGACCGCCGGCATGGCGCCCTTCTCCGCCCAGCCGGCCGTCGCGGTCGCCGAGACCGTGGACTCGCTGGAGCCGGCCAGGATCTGGGTCTGGCTGCGGTTCTCGGAGGCGAAGGCCCGGCCCACCGGCACGGTCGTCGACGCCTGCACGTTCAGCCGGGCCGATCCGTCCGCCGCGTCCTCGGGGACGTCGAAGTACAGCCGGCTGCCGTTCCTGGCCGAGGTGATCACCTTGCCGGTCTTGTCGATGATCCGCACTCCGCTGGTGGCCGCGTCCGCCGGTGGGCTCACCGTGACCGCGCCCGCGTTGGTGTGCACGGTCACCGGCCCGAGCAGGTCGCCCGGCCGGCCGGAGACCGCGGGCGGGTCCAGGGTCAGCGAAGCCTGCGGCTCGGCGACGTTCCGGGCACTCTTCTCCAGATAGTCGGCGAGCTTCTCGGCCTGTGGGTCCACGGCGTCGACCTTCGCGCCGTCGGAGTAGCGCCAGATGGCCACCTGTGTGCCGGCCGCCGCGTCCTGCTCGGTCAGCCCGCTCGCTCCCGCGCGCCGCGCGAGTGCGGCGAGGTCGTTGACCTGGGGGTAGGAGTTCTGCAGGATCCAGCGGATCCGGCCCGCGTCCTTGTTGGAGCCCAGCGAGGTGCCGCTCCAGGGGGTTTCCTGGTATCTGGCGTCCCGCTGGGTGGGGTTGTGGAGGTCGACGCAGTACGTCTGCAGGGTGCCGCCGCCGTCCACGGACATCTCGAACAGGCCCGCGGACACCCGCTGGTCGCCACTGTCCTCGTGGAGGACGGCCTCGCCGTAGGTCTTCAGACCGTTGATCGTGGCCGTCGCGCCGCCCTGGGTCTGCGGTGTGTCCTCGGCCACGGCCGTACCGGCGCCGGACAGCACGCCGGCCGCCATCAGGCCGGTCACCGTGGTGGCGGCGGCCATGCGGGCCGTTCCCGTGGACCGGCAGAACCCAGAGAGCGCAGCAAGCACAGAATTCCCCTTCGAGCAGGACCCGTTGGACGTGGGGGACGGTCCCACCAGCAGAATCGGCAGCCCCAAGGGGCACGCCCGGCATCCTATGGATCAGCCGGAGCCTCACCCGTCGGTCGGATCATCCGATGACCGATCCGATCCGTAATCGTTATCGCCGGGACCGTCCGCGAGCTGGCGGTATCGACAAATCCACCGGTTCGTACGGTGCGTTCAGGCGGTACGTGCGGCTTGGGGGAACGGGTCGGTGACAAGGCGTGGACGGCGATGGGTCGCTGACGTCACGTCACCGCCAACGGCTGCTGCTGTGGCGCGAGTCCTCCCTCCCCCACGCCCTGTTCCTGCATGTCGTGCTGCTCCTGGCCGGGCTGTTCCGGCTGTCCGTCCCGCGGTTCCGCCGGCCGCGGTGTCTCCCAGTCGGGCTCCGGGCGGGCCGTCGCCGGTGGCGCCTCGGGTTTGACCGCGCGCTGGAAGAACGCCATACCGCGCGACAGGTCGTGGCCGATCGCCACGGCGTCGATGTCGGCGGACGCCCACTGCTGCTGTCCCTGCACCTCCGTGCGCACCTTGAGCCGGCCCTGGACGACGACCGGCTGGCCCACCTCCACGCACGCGGCCACGTTGACCGCGAGCTGCCGGTTGGCCCACACCGTGAAGAAGTTGGTGTGCCCGTCCGTCCAGGCGTTCTTCTCCCGGTCCCAGTACCGCGAGGTCACCGCGAGCCGGAACCGGGCCGACGGTCCCGTCGCCAGCTCGCGGTAGGCCGGCCGGGTCGCCACGTTCCCCACCACACAGACATTGGTCTCGTTCACTTCGATCGCTCCCCTCCCCCGCCCGGCCCTTTCCGGCCGCCCGGGCACGCGTACGGGCCCGTCCCGTACGGCTGCGTCTGCCGTGCCGGCGCGTACCTCTGCCGTACGCGCCGGCACCTCCGGACGACCGCCCGCACCGTCCGCCGCTTCTCCTGGCCGGACGCGCCGTGCGATCGCCGTGACCTCAGACTGCCTCCGCCGGGCCGAGCCCGCTGAGCGCTGTGGACGACCGGCCCCCTGTGGAAAACCCCGCCACCCGCACGGGTGAGGACCGGCACGAGTGACAACCCCCACCGCCCCCGTCACCCACCCTGGCCACCACCTCCCCCGCGCTGACCAGGCATTCTCACCTCACCTCACCCCGCTCCCGGTCCGCACGACCCTCCCGTACTGCTCGCGCACCTCCCGGTACCGCAGCAGTTCCGCCGCCACCGGATCGAGCACCCGGGCCCGGCCGCAGCTCGCCGCCGCCTCCCGTAGCCGGCGTTCCGCTTCCTGGCCGTAGCGTCGCGCGGGCCCCCGGGCCGCCATCCGGCAGGCCCACTCCACCAGCGGCCCGCCGATGATCCCGCACACCATCAGCAGCACCGGAACACCCAGGTTGGGCGCCATCACGCCGGCGATCTGTCCCACGAGCCACGCGCCGCCCGCGATCTGCAACAGCGTCATCGCCGCCTGGACCAGTACGGCCACCGGCCACCAGCCCGGCCGGGGCGGGCGGCCCGGCGGCAGTCCGGCCCGGGCCGCGAGGTCGTCCAGCGCCTCGGACAGCCCGTGGGAGCCGCGTACGGCCGCTTCGCGCACCGCCTGGGCCCAGGGAGCGGGCAGCCCGGCCGAGGCCCGGTCGGACACCGTACGCACCGCCTGTTCGACGCTCTGCCGGGCCGTGGCCTCCTCGTCGGCTTGGGCGCGCACCGCGTGGCGGCCCGTGGTGGAATCGCCACGGCCCTGGTACCAGCGCCACAGCCGCAGCCAGGGTGTGCCGCAGGCGCGGTTGGCGTTGCGCAGCCAGGCACGCTCGGCGGCCTCGCCCGCCGCGGTCGCGCCCACCGCGTCCGCGAGCCGTGCGGCGAACTCCTCGCGCGCCTCCTCGCTGAGGCCGACCCGCCGTCCGGTGGCGTAGACGGGCCGCAGCTCGGCCGCGGCGGTGTCGACGTCGGCCGCCACCCGGCGGGCCGCCGCGCCGCGCTCCGCCACGAACTGCCCGAGCGCCTCGCGCAGATCACCGACGCCCTCGCCGGTGAGCGCGGACAGCGCCAGCACGGTGGCGCCCGGTTCGCCGTGCTCGCCGAGCGCGATGCCGTCCTCGTCCAGCAGCCGCCGCAGGTCGTCCAGGACCTGGTCGGCGGCGTCCCCGGGCAGCCGGTCCACCTGGTTGAGGACGATGAACATGATTTCGGCGTGACCGGCCATCGGCCGCAGGTACCGCTCGTGCAGGACGGCGTCGGCGTACTTCTCCGGGTCCACGACCCAGATGACCGCGTCGACGAGTTTCAGGATCCGGTCCACCTGTTCGCGGTGCTGTACGGCGGCCGAGTCGTGGTCGGGCAGGTCGACCAGGACCAGCCCGCGCAGCTGCCCCTCGGTGTCGGGGCCGTGCAGCGGGCGGCGGCGCAGCCGGCCCGGGATGCCCAACCGGTCGATGAGGCCCGCCGCGCCGTCGCTCCAGCTGCACGCGATGGGTGCGGCCGTGGTCGGACGTCGTACGCCGGTCTCCGAGATGGCCACTCCGGCGAGCGCGTTGAACAGCTGGGACTTGCCGCTGCCGGTCGCTCCGGCGAGCGCGACGACGGTGTGCCGCCCGGAGAGCTTGCGGCGCGCGGCGGCCTCGTCCAGGACGCGGCCGGCCTCGGCGAGGGTGCGGCTGTCCAGTCGGGTGCGGGAGAGTCCGACGAGTTCGCGCAGGGCGTCCAGGCGGGAGCGCAGCGGGCCGTCGTACGCCAGTGGGGCCGGGGTGTGGCTGCCTGGCCCGCGGTGCGCGGGTTCCACGGCGGAGGCGCGCTCGGCGGCGAGGGCGGCGGCGCTGGCTTCGGTGACGCGCCGCGCGATGAGACCGTCGTCCCAGGCGTCGGAGGAGTCGGGCTTGGCGTCGGTACCAGTGCCGGTGCCGGTACCAGTGCCGCTGCCGGTGCTCGTGCCGTTCGCGGGGCCGGAGTCGGTGCCGTTCGCGGGGCCGGAGTCGGTCTGGGAGCCGGAGTCGGTCGTGGTGGTGGTCTTGGGGGGCGTGGCGTCGGATGCGGGGCGGGCCTTCGACGAGTGGGGCTGCGGCCGGGGCACGGAGATGCCGGAGACGCCGGCCTCCTCGGCACTGTGCCCGCGCGCGGGGCGGTCACGATCGGGGCCGCGGTCGCGTACCCGATCACGGTCACCGTCACCGTCACCGCCGCCGTCCCGTTCGGCGTCGCGGTCCCGTCCGGTGACGCGGTCCCGTCCGGTGACGCGGTCCCGCTCGGCGTCGCGGTCCTGCTCGGTGACGCGGTCGGCGTTCGCGTCCTTCACGCGCGCGGGGCGCCCGCCGCCGGCGTCCGGGCCCTTCCCGTCGCCCCCAACCGAACCGTCGTCTTCGCCGGAACCGTCGCCCCCGTCCGAACGGTCGCCCGCGCCCGAACCGTCGTATCCGCTGCCCCTGTCGCTCTCCTCCCCGTTCCCCTGGCCGTCGTCCCCGGAGAGGCCGAGGGCGGCAGGCCGCGGCGCGTCCGCAGGGCGCTCGGTGCCGGGGCCGTCGTCCCCGAGCTTCGCCTCGACGAGGCTCGGGCGCGCTTCCGGGAGGCCGCCCGTGCGCTCGGCGCCGTCCATGGGGCCCGAGCCGGGGTGACCGCCGTGGTCCCTGGACCCCGTGTCGCCGCTGTCGCTGCCGAGGTGGTCCATGCGCCTCATGTGATCGGTGTGATCGGTGTGGTCGTGGTCAGTGACGGCGGTCACCGGTCACCTCTCCTTCTGCAGTACGGACAGCGCGGCGATGAGTTGTGCCTGGGGCTCGGGATGGACGTCCAGGGCGTCGAGCGGGGCGAGGCGCCGCTCGCGTTCGCGGTGCATGACGCGGTCCACGTGCTCGATGAGCAGCCGCCCGGCCCGGTCGCGCAGCCGCAGCACGCCGTGGGCGCCGAGCCGCTCGGCGAGGCCCTCGCCCGCGGTCCGCGCCCGGCGCCCGCCGAGCACGGCCGTGGCGACGAGGGCGGCGACGACCTCCGGGTCGGGTGCGCCGGTGCGCTCCAGTACGCGTACCTCGTCCTCGGCGTACTCCTCCAGCTCGCGCCGCCAGCGCCGGGCCGCGAGCCCGATGCGGTGCTCGGCGCTCTCCAGGGAGGTGTCCCGGTGGGCGAGCCCGGGGGCGTCGGCGGCGGGTTCGCGGCGCCAGGTGTTGTCGACGCGCTCGTCGGCGGCGGTCACGGCGCACAACAGCAGGGCGGCCAGGCTGTCCACGAGGGCGTCCAGGAGCTCCCCGGCGGTGCAGTCCAGGGGGAAGGCGCGCCAGCGTTTGAGGGCGTCCCCGGCGAGTACGGCACCGGACTGCAGACGGGCCCGCACGCGCGCGTGCTCCTTGTCGTAGGCGGTCTCGACGGCGGAGGTGAGCCGGAGGGCCGCCGCGTACTGGGCCGCGGCGGCGCCGGCCAGCTCGGGCAGGCGGGACTTGAGCGAGTCGAGGAGGCCGTAGGCCGTACGGGCCATGACCTGGTGGCGGGCGGCGGGGTCCTGGGCGTGGTGGACGAGCCAGCTCTTCAGGGGCGCGACGGCGGTGGCGGGGAGCAGTCCGGCGCCCCAGGCCGACTCGGGCAGCTCGGGCACGGTGAAGCGGGGTACGTCGCCGAGCCCGGCCTTGGTGAGCAGGGCCGCGTACTGCCGGGAGACCTCGGAGACGACCTGGTGGGGCACCCGGTCCAGAACGGTGACGAGGGTCGCGTCGTACTCCTTGGCGGTGCGCAGCAGGTGCCAGGGGACGGCGTCGGCGTAGCGGGCGGCGGTCGTGACCATGATCCAGATGTCGGCGGCGCAGATCAGCTCGGCGGCGAGGACGCGGTTCTCGGCGATCAGGGAGTCGACATCGGGGGCGTCGAGGAGGGCGAGCCCGCGCGGGAGGGTGTCGGCGGTCTCGACGCGCAGCACGCGCGCGGGGTCCTCGTCGGTGAGCAGAAGCTCGTCGGCGGGGTCCTGGTGGGGCACCCACACGCGGGTGAGCTGGGGGAGCACGCGCATCCCGCTGAACCAGTGATGATCCTCCGGATGGCAGACAAGGACCGGCGTCCGGGTGGTCGGCCGCAGCACACCGGCTTCGCTCACCCGTCGGCCGACCAGCGAATTCACGAGCGTGGACTTGCCCGCGCCGGTGGAGCCGCCGATGACGGCCAGCAGCGGCGCCTCGGGCTCCCGTAGGCGGGGTACCAGGTAGTCGTCGAGTTGCGCGAGGAGTTCGTCGCGGTTTGCACGCGCGCGTGGCGCCCCCGCGAGGGGCAGCGGAAAGCGTGCGGCGGCGACACGGTCGCGCAGAGCGGAGAGTGTGTCGAGCAGCTGAGGCCGTACGTCCAAGGTCACCACATGCGAAGAATGCCCAATTTTAGGGGAATTCTGAAGCATATGGACATGTCTGCGCGCCGACGGAACAGAACGGACGGAAGGGATGACCGGGACACGGGCACAGTCCAGGCATAACGAGTGCACAACACCCGGTGCGTCGGGCGCCAAAAGCGGTGCACGATTCGTACCTGCCTGCGATTATCAGGACCGCTTCACCGAACCTCCACATCGAGCCACGGAGGCGAAGCGACAGGGTCAAGGAACCGGGAGCCCTATCCTTGACCGCGGCAACGTCACGGGTCAGCCCCCACCAGGGCACCAGACCCGAGGCCACCCCACCGGCCCCCGTAGCTCAGTGGATAGAGCAGGCGCCTTCTAAGCGCTTGGCCGCAGGTTCGAGTCCTGCCGGGGGCGCCAGTCTCCGCCCTCCCGCTCGGGAGGGCTTTTCGCTGGTCAGAGCGGTTGTCAGCGGGTACGCGAAGCCCCGGACGCCCTCTTGATGATCAAGGGTCGGGTCCGGGGCTGTCCGGCTGTCACCGGGTTTTCGCGGGTGGCCGTGTCGAATACGTGTCGAAGTTCTCGACCGGTCGAAGATCAGCCGGCGCCCGGCACCTCCGCCTCCGGAAGGTCACCCGCGGCTTCCAGCCGCCGCTTCAGATCCGGTAACTGCCCGTCGATGCACCGGGCGTACGTCGCCAGCAGCACGGCAACGCTGTTCCCGGCCCACTCGGCCACCTGGGCGGGCGGGATGCCGTCGTTGAGCCACTCCGTCAGGCGCGTGTTGCGGGTGTCGTAAACGCGCCGTCCGGTGGGTGACTCAAAGACGTGCGGAGGCAGTACGGCCTTACGCGCGCTGCGCCACGCCCGGCGGATGACGGAGCCGGCGAGGATCCCACCGAACTCACCCTGGAAGAGCAGATCACCCGGCTGGAGCTGTTCATCGGCGATGTGCTGCCGCAGGATGCGTGTCAGGGCCGGATGCCCCGGTACGGTGCGCGTCTCGCCCTCCGCACGGCCCTTCAGGTCACGTCGCTCGTGAATCTCGCCCGTATCGGTCCACTGCCTCCCGACCTCCGGCGTCGCCGTGTGGATCAGCAGCTCGCACCACTGGTCGGTGGCGTCGGGTTCCGGCAGGGTCACGTCCTCCACCCGCATGGCTACGGCTTCCTCGGGCCGGGGCCCGCAGTAGTACAGCGTGGCGAAGAAGGCGTGAAGCCGCTTGCCGCCCCGCGGCCGACGCCGGATCCAGTCGAGGATGGCCGGCGGTCAGGTCGGCCGGGTCACGGATCACTGGCCACTGCCCGACGCGCCGGAAGCTTACGGGGCCATGATCACTCGCCCCATGGCAGCTCCCGCCCAAAGCCGCTCCGCCGACCTTGTCAGTGGCGTGCTGCATGATCTGCGCATCGGTTCTATCCAGGGAATGGGACACGCGACATGACCATCACAAACGAGCAGGTGGCAGGGCACGCGTTTCTGCGAGGCCTGTACTCGGACGGGTACTTCCCGGATCACGTGGTTGATAAGGGGAAGGCGATCATGATCCGTCTGTGTGAGCGGATCGAGGCCGAACGACCGACGGATGTGGCGTCGCTGTACGTACTCACCCAGGCCGCGACGGAGGAGTTCAACCTCCTGGAAGCGGAGTTCGAGGCAGCAGGCAGCGAGATCGAGACGGTTGCCCGGGAAGTAATCGCCAAAGACTTCTGGTTCGTAGCCTCGGCCTATGGCTTCCAGGACTCTGACGTAGAGACGCTGATCGCAACCCGCGATTGGTGACCCGGTACGAGGTCACCCTGATCCACGCTCGTAGACGCAGTCAGCTCCGGCGCAGTCCCGGGCCGTCTGTGGGCTGTGCGAGGGCACTCGAACGACGACCAACGCTGACAACCAGCGACAGCTAAGCCGCAGGTCGCAGCGTTGATCGATCGTACGGCCGCAGGTCAGAGACCCGGCCCTTCACTTCTTCGGCTCCTGATCACGCCCGACATCTCTTGGCTCGCTCAAAAGCCTGACTGACTGCGCGGTCAAGCTCAACGAAACGCCAACTCCTCGCGTATCAGCTCGACAAGCCGTTTGTACTTCTGCTGGGCGTCATCCCAGTGCCTCTCAGCTCTCCGCCGCAGCTCTTCAACGGTTAGCCCCTCGGCCTCAGGTGGGAATTGGTAAGTCGGCTCATCCGGAAGGTTCTCCCGAGCCCGCGCGCGAGCCAGGCCGTCCCAGTGCGATGCCGAACGACAGGCCGTTTGGAACGCCGCATAGACGTCAACCACCGCTTGGCTGGCAAACGCCTCGATCTTGGAATGCCGAAGAAGTACATCGTCTGTGCTGCGCTGGGCTGGGGGATCGCCGACTGCCGTGGTTGCCGGACGGGACAGCGTCAGCTCGTACCGCGCGGTGCCGATGATGTCCAGATAGAGGGCCTCCAGCCTTTCACGGACGAGGGTGTCACGCGATTGAAGACGCCGTAGCCTCCGTTCTGCAGCCCCGCTCCATGCCGTCCCGACGATGCCTGCGATCCCCACAGCACCGGTAACCGAAGCCGTCAACCACTCCCATGCCATGGAGCCGTTTCTACAGGGCAGTGCCGGCGACGATCTACCAAAACGCCAGATCACCAAGCGTCCTACCTCAGTTGCGGCCGTGCCACTCTCGTGCCAGAACGGGCGGGGACTCACGGGGAATCGAGGCTCACCAGAGGGAAGACAGCCGGGTCACTCCGAGGGCCGACAGCCGCTGGTCAGCCGAGTGATTACCCAACCTCGCTCCTAAAGCGTTGGTCAGGGCTCCCGTGGACGACGTGCGGGCGAGCCCTATCCGGCGTTGCGTCCGCAACGCCCTGAACAGCGGCGTTGTCTGAGAGGCCCCAGCACGTCGATGACGGGATGATGCTTGCAACCGAGCCCACTACGAAGAAACTGACGGTTGCCGGTCAAGGCAGTCGTCAGCGTGTATACGGAACGGGGAGTACGGCCCTGGGACGATCCAGCCCTCCAGCCAGCCCGTGAGCCACCGCGCGAGGGTCAAGGTGGTCGGTACCGGGACGCAGCAGTCATTGGCATCCCAGTCCCAGACGCAGCCCTCGGGAGTACTGAAGTCGATCATGGTCCACATGCAGCAGCCGCGGTCCATGAGCGGGACGACCCCCTCGGGCGCTGCGGGGATGCCGGAGTCGTCCTTCGCCGAGAAGAGCCGGTGAGCCTCGATCATGTCCCGCTCGTCGCTGAACCAATTGCCGGTGTCCGTCAGCGAGAGGCACTCCCAGACTCCGAAGCCGCCGTTGGCGACTTCGAGGTCGGTCGCCCTGTGCCGACACCCGAAGACCATCAGTACGCCACGATCCCCTTCTGGTCCTACTACCTGGACCGAACGCCCGCGCCTGGTTCGGGACCAAGAGGTCGCGTGCCACAGCCGTGCCAGATGCAGGGGTCAGCTGCGGTCAACACGGGTGCCTGGCAGGCGTACCCGTGCCAGGTAGCTCCACCAACAGAGCCGCAGGTGACCAGCAAGACTCCCCAGCCTCTCTCCTGAAGTGGTTGTCCAACCCTGTCACCGAGTCCAGACCCGCTGGAACTCTTTGGCCGGGATGGCTTCCAGCGGGTCCTCTTCAGGGGCGAGCGCCTGGTCCGTCAGGAACCCGTGCTCGTCCTCCAGGTGTTCCCAGCTGTACCGGTGGAGTCGGCCGGCCGGAGTCAGCTCGGCCTGCTTTATAGCGATCAACTCACCGCGGTCGGGTACGGCCTCGAAGTACCACAAGCCGCCCTCCTCGTCGGCATGGCGAAAGTGGTACCGCAGAGTGGCCCCCTCACCAAGAGATCGGAAGTACGCGACACTCTCTGCTTTGATGCGCTCCAGATCAACCACAGGATCATCGTGCCAGCGAGCGCGTGCGGTGGCACCGTTCTGACATCCACAGATGACATCAACGACCTGGGACACCAGCAGTTCCAGGCGATCCGCTACGTCTGGCGTGGCCAGGGGGCTCCCCGACAGCGCCGAGGAAATCGCTGATCACCTCCGGACGCTAGCCGCGGAGCGAGTTTGCCGTCGGTGGGAGCGGCAAGGCGAAGTCCATGAGTCAGTCGAACAGCGGCACGAATCAGAGTTCCGTATCCAAGCGGGGTGCGTCTGCCAAGGCCCGGCAGGCCACGACGAAGGCAACTGCTTCCGCGTCGCAGGCGGCGGACAAGGCGGCCGAGAAGACCGGTGACGTGGCGTCGGCAGCGGTGGATGAGGCTGGGCGTGTGGCCGGGACGAGCACCGCGGTCGTGCACAGCGCGGCCGAGCGCGTCCAAGCCGGCCGCCAGGCCGTCGTCGCTGCCTCGGGACAGGCCGTGGCCTTCGCCAAGACGGCATGGACGGTGATCGCCCAGCGCAAGCTCCTGGCCGCCGGTGTGGGTGCCGGCTTGTCCGCGCTCGGTGCCACGTCGTACCTGGCGGGCCACCGCGCGGGGCGCCGTACGCACGGTCCGATCACTCGTCTGACCGGCGGGCGGATCTGAGCGGTACTCGGAAGCTGCGGTCGGCGGCAGTGACGGCGGCTCTGACTACAACGCACCGGGCGGCAACGGCACTCGGTGATCCAGGCGCGGCACCGGCAAGGTGCCGGCGGCCGCCCACGCCGTGGTGAGAGTGGGCGGCGGACGGCAACCGCACTCACTGCCAGCGCCGCACAGGCCCCCGCGCTAGAGTCGCCGCACGGGAGGGAGATCGCGTGCGACTTCGCTGTGTGGTGCTGGACGACTTCCAGGGTGTGGCGACCCGGTCGGCCGACTGGTCGGTGATCGAGGAGCAGGTGGAGGTCGTCGCGCTGCGCGAGCACCTCGACGGAGAGGACGCCGTCGCGGAGGCGCTCGCCGGGTACGACATCGTCGTGACGTTGCGCGAACGCGTCCCCTTCCCCGGCTCGCTGATCGCCCGCCTGCCGCGGCTGAAGCTGCTCATCGCCTCCGGGATGCGCAACAGCGTCATCGACTACGCCGCCGCCGAGGCGCACGGGGTCACCGTGTGCGGTACGGCCAGTTCCAGCACCCCACCGGTCGAGCTGACCTGGGCGCTGCTGCTCGGTCTCGCCCGGGGGATCGTCCAGGAGAGCAACGCGCTGCGCGGCGACGGGCCCTGGCAATCGACGGTCGGCGCCGATCTGCACGGCCGCCGGCTGGGCCTGCTCGGGCTGGGGAAGATCGGCAGCCGTGTCGCCCGGGTGGGACTCGCCTTCGGCATGCGGGTCGGCGCGTGGAGCCAGAACCTCACCGAGGAGCGCGCCGAGGAGGTGGGTGTCGAGCTCGCCGGATCGAAAGAGGAGTTGTTCCGGGACAGCGACTTCGTGTCCGTCCATCTCGCCCTGGGCGACCGCACCCGTGGCCTGGTCGGCGCCGCCGAACTCGCCCTGATGAAGCCGACCGCCTACCTCGTCAACACCTCCCGTGCCGCCATCGTCGACCAGGACGCGCTGCTGGCCGCGCTGCACGAGGGGCGGATCGCCGGCGCCGGCGTCGATGTCTTCGACACCGAGCCGCTGCCGGCCGGTCATCCGATGCGTACCGCGCCGCGTCTCCTCGCCACGCCCCATCTCGGCTACGTGTCCCACGCCAACTACACGACGTACTACGGCCAGGCCGTCGAGAACATCCAGGCCTACCTGGCGGGCTCCCCCGTACGACGCCTCCCCTGACGGCGGTCCCTGCGACGGACCGGTCAGGTGGCCTGGACCCGCACGCGTGCAGATCGGTCAGGTGGCCTGGACTCGCACGCGTCCGGACCGGTCAGGTGGCCTGGACCCGCACGCGTCCGGACCGGTCAGGTGGCCTGGGCCCGTACGCGTTCAGACCGGTCAGGCGGCCTGGGCCCGCACGCGTTCGTAGACGCCCTCGCTCCGGCGCGGCTCGTGCAGGTCCACGAGATACCGCCGGAGCGCCACATGGTCGATCTCCTCGAAGCCCTCGCACCAGGCCCGCAGGCGCTCGTTCACGACCCGCTCCGGGTAGTCGGCCCCCGGCTCGAAGGTGCGCTCCGCGATGTGCCGCAGCACCTGCTGCTTCCGGGCCCACTGGGCCGGCAACCGGAGCAGACGACCGTCCCGGACGAAGGTGCTCACCACATCGCCCGGGGCCGGTCGCGCGGACCGCTGCGGTTCCTCCGGGCGGGCCAGTTCGCGCAGGAGGTCGCGGGCGACGGCCAGGCCGCCCTCCGGTCCGCCGGTGACGGCTCCCTGTTCGCGCAGTCTGAGCAGCGCGACCGCCGTGTCCTTGGGCGGCAGCCCCGCCGTCTCGGCGACCTGCCGGGTGCTGCGCGCGCCCAGCGCCACCGCCGCGAAGGCCCGCAGCCTGTTCTCCTCGGCGAGCAGACCGATCAGCCGCCGCGACCGCTCACGTGCGTCGGTACCGGCGCCGCGAACGCTGTCGGGAACGTTGTCCGTGTCCATACCCGGAGGGTAGGGCGGGGACCCGGCCGACGCCCGTGAACAAACACCGGCATCTCGACGGTGCCCGCGTTGAAAGAGTGATCCACCGCTGGTCACCGTGACCCCCCTGGTGCGGCGCCGTTGAACGGGAAGTGCGGTGGCTGCTCCGCCGTCGCGCTTCCCGAGCTACAGAAGGAGAATGTGATGTCTCGCATCGCGAAGGCAGCCGGTATCGCTCTCGGCACCGGTGCCGTGGTGGTCAGCGGGGCCGGACTGGCCCTGGCCGACGCGAATGCCGAGGGTGCGGCCCTCGACTCGCCCGGTGTGGCCTCCGGCAATGTGATCCAGGTTCCGGTGCACATCCCGGTCAACGTGTGCGGGAACACCGTGGACATCGTCGGGCTGCTGAACCCGGCGTTCGGCAACGTCTGCGCCAACGACGGCGACCACGGCAAGACCGGCAACCCCGGCCCTGGTCACAGCGGCTACGGCAACTGAGCGGATCGGCCCCCGCAGGCGAGAGCCCCGGCACTGCGAACGCCGGGGCTCTCGCCGTGTCCGGCCCGGCGCACGGGCACGTGCGCACGCGCACCGGTTGCTCACGCGTACCGGTAGATCCGGCTCACGTCCTCCAGTTCGTCCGGCGTCTCGTCCCACGGCGGCAGCTTCTCATGCCGGGCGACGACCCGCTTGTGCTGCCTGTCGGAGGTGCCGGGCGGCTCGGCCGGGAGGTAGCGGTGGTGGCGGTGGGCCCGCTGCCAGCGGTACCACTGGAGGTCGAGGAAGGCGTGGTGGAGCCAGAACACCGGGTCGTTGACGGACGCGCCGCCGAGCATGGCGCCGCCGACCCAGCGGTGCACCCGGTTGTGGTTCTTCCACGAGCCGCTGCCGCTGCCGGCGCCCCAGCCCTCCAGCTTGTTGCGGAAGCCCCTGCGGACGGTGGAGTCCCAGGGCCAGGCGTCGTAGACGGGGTCGTCCAGAGCCCACTGCAGCTCGCTGCGGGTGGGCAGCCGGAGAGGTGCGGCGGAGCGGCCGAGGTCCCGGGTGAGGAACTTGCCGTCGGTGACGCCTTCCTTGAGGGTCCAGTGGCCCGCCGCATAGGCGAACGGACCGGTCATCACCTGCCGGTCGGAGCGCCGGCCGTTCTCGCCGAGCAGGTCCTTCGTCCACGGCACGGAGGCCGTCGTACGGTCCCGGGTCCAGTCCCAGTACGGCACCGTCACCGAGGAGTCGACGCGACGCAGCGCCCGCTCCAGGTCCAGCAGGAACCTGCGGTGCCAGGGCAGGAAGGACGGCGCCATGTGGGCGGTGCGCAGCCCGTGCTCGCCGTCGGTGGTGTAGAAGTCGATGTGCAGGCGCACGAACTCGTCGTACTCACCGCGCCGTTTCAGCGTCAGCAGCGCGTTCACGAACCGTCGTCGCTCGCCCGCGGTGAGCGTGCTGACGTTCTTACGCACGTACGTCATGCCGGCCCCCCTGGTGCGCCTGTTCCCCGCTGCCCGCGCCGAAGTGTCCGACGAACGGGCGCGGCGCCAGGTCGCGCAGCCGCCGGCCGGGCCCGATCTCGTCCACGGCGGCCCGGGTCGCCTCCAGCGGCGTCCGGTACGACGTGTAGTGGTCGATCATGCTCAGCCAGGTGCCGTCGGCCCGGCGCATCAGGTGCAGCGGGCGGCCGTCGATGGTGATCCGCCACTCGATGCCGGCCTCCTCGCGGCCTGCGGCGGGCACCAGGGCACCGCGGATACGGCGGCCCCGGTAGGTCTCGTCGAAGGAGTTGCCGCTGGTGCCCTCGGCCGGTGGCACCGGCCGGGAGGCGGCGACGAGCGGTGCCAGCGCCAGCGCGGTGGCGGAGGCCAGCAGCCCCCGCGCCATCTCCCGCCGGGACGGTCTGGTCGCCTTAGCCCCGGCCCGCCGCTCCGCACCGACCCCTGCTCCGCCCACACCGACGACCATGCTCGCTCCTCGTCCGGTTCACGTGTCCGTACCGGCTAACCGGCCGCAAGCGCGCGGGGTCACCGCCAAGGAGCCATACGGCGGGTACGGTCGTGCCCGGTCACCGTCCCGGACCCGTGCCCACGTTGCCGTCCGCGACGGTGTGCACGACCGGGGGAAGGACACCCACCTGCGGAATCCTGGCGCCCGGCAGGCCGGAGTCGCGCCCGGCGGGTGCGGTCAGGGGGGCGTCCAGGGACAGGCCGGGAGTGAGGGCTCGCAGGTCGCCGGTGGGAGAGTCCACGTCGACGTGGTCGAAGCCGTCCCCCAGGGGGCGCGGCAGCGGAGCCCTGGCGTCCAGGCCGGGCAGCCCGCTGCTCACCGGCAGCTGGGGCAGGGTCCGGTCGGGGACGAGCCGGCCCGAGACGTACCGGGGCCCGTCGGGGGCGCCGGGCTTCAGCAGCGGCAGTTCGGCGCCGACCCTGGGCACCTCCATGCCGAGCGACCGGGAGGCGCCGCCCAGGGGCACGGGGACGGGGACCGTGCCGGATGCCGCGGCGGGGGCCGCGGCGCCCACGGTGGCCGCGACGCCCGTGATGACGGCGGCAAGGGTTCCTCGGGTGGTCGGCTTCATGTCAGTACGGTCCCTTTCGGAATGGCGGGGGTTCGAGGTCCGTACCGGGTAACGAGCGGAAAACGCCTTCATTTCACAATTCCCCCGGGTGCCGTAATAGTCGGCTCGTCCAGAAGTCTCACCGGCGGACGGCGGCAGCGCCCCGACCGGGGGAGGTGCGGAAGCGGGGGACCCTGGTGCGGTGAGGACGGGTGAGGGGGCGAGGCCCCGGCTTCCGCCTGCGTACCGGAGCGTCAGGCGCGCAGGCTGCGGGCGGGCAGGTAGACGTGCGCGGCGGCGTTCGTCGTTTCCGGGGCTCCCGCGAACGCGGCCAGCTCCGGGCCCGCGACCGGCCGGCGAGGGCCGGTCGTGGGGCAGACGCGCGTGGTGAACATGAAATACGTGTAACCGAGGTTCCCGACCGCCTCCAGCCACTCGGCGGGCGGCGTGACCTGGGTGGTGACGTTCGGCATCTGGAGGACGATCTGGCCGGCGACGACCAGCATGCTGACCTTCAGGCTCGGCCGGGTCGTGCCGTCGACGGGGTCGCCGCCCACCGGCAGCCGCATCTCGTCCAGAAGCCGCGCCACGGCGGCGGACGCGCCCTCCGGCCCGCCCGGCCCGTCGCCCAGAGAGCAGGCGAGCAGACAGGGGGTCCTGCCGGCACCCTCCTCGTTCCTGGCCATCCAGGCGAGCAGGGCGAGCGTCCCGAGGTCGGCGGCGCGGAAGGGGCGGATTTCGCTGGGTACTGTGGTCACCGCGCGACCCTATCGACGGGCCGTGGTGCGACCTGACGGCTTGTCACCCTTCCGGAGCAGCGTCCGAAGCCACTCCACACGATCGGGGGACCTGCCCCCTCATACGCCGAGGGCCGGTTCCGCGTGGCTGCGGGACCGGCCCGTCGGGGGGGCGGAGGGCGTCAGCGCTTCAGGGGCAGGCCACCGAGCAGCGGCCGGTGGTTGACCGACGTGGTGACGTCCTTCAGGTGACTCAGCACGGAGTCCTTGTTCTCGGTGTCGAGCGCGTCCGACTGGTGCTGCAGCGGCATCAGGTCCTTCACCGTGGGTGGCTTCTCGGCGAGGTGGGCGAGCGCGCCGTTGACGCTCATGGGCGGCAGGTGGTGGGCGTCGTAGGCGAACGCGGGTGCGGCGACGCCCGCAAGGGCCACGGAACCGGTGACTACGGCGGCGGCCTTCAGGGACTTCATCGTGTTCCTCTCTTCGGCAACTCACGTCACCCAGGGGTCTCTGACGCCGTGCCTAACGATGTCCGGCCGGGCCGGAAACTCCGCATCGAGAAGACATATGAAATTGCCGTGCAGCCGCTGGTGAGCACAGGTCTCAGCTGGTCGCCGACTGGCTGGGCTCCGCGGGGAGGCTGGGCAGTGCGGGCAGGGAATCGACGCTGGGAGCGGACGTGTCCTCGCCGAGGAGGTCCGGCCCCAGCAGGTCGACCAGGCCGGAGACCACGTCGGTGGCGGACGACAGGAGCTGGTCCAGCTGCCCGGTGACCGCCTTCACCAGATTGTCGATCGCGGTCTGCAGTGCGGAGAGCGCGTCATCGGCCAGGTCACGGGACGAGAGCGGGCTGACGATGTCCGCGTGCCGCTCGGCCGACTTCACGGTGAGGGCCGCCGGGACGCCGGAGACCGCGGGGGCAGCGGGGACGGCGGGGGCCGAAGGTGCCGCGGAGGCCGACGGTGACGCGGGGGCGGACGGCGTGGCGGTGGTGCTCGGCTTGGTGGGCTTCGTCGCCACCGGGGAAGTCGCCGGCACCGAGGGAGCCGCGGGTTTCGCCGTGGTCGCCGGAGAAGCGGGTGCCGCGGGCTTCGCCGAGGCCGTCGGACTCGCCGGCGCGGTGGGAGTCGCGGACGCCGTCGCCGGCGCGGTGGGAGTCGCGGACGCCGTCGCCGCCGCCTGAGCCGCGGGCTTGGACGCAGCCGCCTGAGCCGCGGGCTTGGACGCGGTCGTGGGAGTCGCCGCCGTGGACGTTGCAGGAGCCGCGGGCTGCGCGGACGCCGTCGGCTGAGTGGTCGTCGGCGGCTGGGAGGGGGCCGACGGGCGCACGGGGGCCGTCGCCTGGGCGGGAGCCGTCGGGGCGGCCGGCTTGGGATCAGTGGCGGCCCGGCGGACGGCCTGCTTCGCCGCCTCCCCCAGTCGCCTGGCCTCGTCGGCGGGCAGCTTGCCCTTCTCCAGCGACTGGTTGAGCAGGTCGACGACCGGATCGAGGGCGGAACCGGCGGTGCCGAGGTTCCTGACCTGCGCGAGCAGCTTCTCCTTCTCCGCTGCCGGGACGGGCGCCCGGAAGGCGGCGCGGTCGTGCTCCCGGGACGCATCGGCGGCGACCGCGATCGGACCGGTGATGCCGATCAGTACAGACGCGCACAGGACGGTGGACGCGAGACGCCGGACAGGCAGATCACGCATGGGTGTTCCTTTCGGTGAACAGTGGGGGCCTGTGCCCACCGTCGATTCACCGTTCTCCGTGCGCAACCGCTCGCCTACGGAATGTGATCCATTCGGAGGAGCGCAAAACCGGCCGGCCGCCCCGCGACGAGCGCGCGGGGCGGACGGCCGGCCGAAGGGTGCGTCCCGATGTCAGTCGTTGACGCAGGCGTTGCCGAACGCGGGGTTGAGCAGGGCGATGAAGTCGACGGTGTTGCCGCACACATTGATCGGGACGTGGATCGGGACCTGGATGACGTTGCCCGACAGCACGCCCGGCGACTTGGCGGCGACAGCGCCCGCGCCGGCGTCGGCGGAGGCCACGCCGGCACCGCCGGCGACGGCCGCGACGGCGGCGGAGGTCAGGACCAGGCCCTTCGCGATACGCGACATGGAGAGGTGCTCCTTGGGATCGACACAAACATCCGAGCGGACGCCCGGCGCAGTGTCAACGCACGACGCTGCCGGGGGTTGTGCCGCCAATGGGGTGACGTGAGGACGGGATGCCTTCACCTTTCCAACACACTTGCAGAGTTTGTCGGAGTTTGTAGGTATATCGACTACAGTTGCGGATCTCTTCAGGACGTGCGAAAGGGCACCGTTCGGTCATGTGCGATCTCCTGGGTCCCCTGCTGCGTACAACGGCGGGCGTCCTCGCCTCCACCACCCTCGCCGTCCTGTCGGTCCCGACGACGCCGGCCGCGGCCCGGACGGGCGCGCCGCCCTCCGCCGAGGCCACACGCCAGGTCTTGACGCCGCGTCACCACACCGTGCAGCACGGTGGCTTCGTCCGCGCGGCCAACGCCTCCGTGAGCTGCCGCGCGTCGGAGGATTCCGCGTGCCAGGCGGTGCGGGCCGGACGGACTCCGGCGAACGCCGGCCTCGACATGGTCGACGTCGACGTCGACGCCGACCCGCGCACCTACAACTCCTCCCGGGCCGAGCTCCGCGTCCCCGAGGGCGGCCGGGTCACGTACGCCAGGCTGTACTGGGGCGGCAATCCGCGCGCCGGCGAGCACAAACCGCCGCGCGACGACGGGCGGGTACTGATCGCAGGACCGGGCGGCGCGTACCAGGAGGTCCTCGCCGACACGTTCGAGGGCCACCGGGAGGCAGCCGGCGCGAACGCCTTCCAGGCCTCGGCCGACGTCACCCGGCTGGTGCGGGAGAGCGGTTCGGGACTGTACACCGTCGCGCAGGTCGGCATCGCCGTGGGCAGGTCCGCGGCCGGGACCTGGGGCGGCTGGACCCTGGTGGTGGCGTACGAGAACCCCGCGGAGCCGCTGCGCGAGCTGGCCCTGTGGGACGGCTTCGAGGCGCTGGACACCCCCGTCGACGTCCGGCTCACCGGGATGCGCGTACCGGCGGGGGCGGGCGGACGCGTCGGCCTGGTGGCGTACGGCGGCGACCGGGGCAGCGTGGGCGAGACGCTCACGCTCTCCCTCGGCCCCCGGCGTACGCCCGTCGCACTGCGCGACTCCGCCAATCCCCCGGACGACGTACTCAACTCCACGATCAGCGAACCGGGTGACGTACCCGCCCGGCGGATTCCGGCCTACGCCAACACGCTCGGCTACGACTCCGACGTGTTGGATCTCGGCCGGGCCCTGCGGCGCGGTGGTGACCAGCCCGGCTTCCGGCTCGTTTCCCACGCGGACGCGGCATGGGCCGGCGCGCTCTTCGCCGCCGTGGACGCCCGTAAGTAGGAGCCGCGTTCACGACCGCAGTCCTGAGCGCCCCCGTGAGCGAGGTAACCCGCGCATGCACCAGCCAGCACCCGACCTTCGGCCCCGGCTCCTGCACCTCGCGCAACCCGTCGACGGCGGTGTCGCCCGGGTCGTGCTCGACCTGGCGCGGGCCCAGCTCGCGGCGGGCCTGCGCGTCACGGTGGCCTGCCCGGGCGGAGCACTGGCCGCCGACCTGCGAGAACTGGGCGCCGACGTCCGGGACTGGCGGGCGAGCCGCTCCCCGGGGCCCGGCCTGCCGGGCGAGGTACGCCGGCTCGCCCGTCTGATCGACGAGGTTCGGCCCGAACTGGTGCACGCGCACAGCGCCAAGGCGGGTCTGGCCGCGCGGCTCGCCGTCCGCGGGCGCGTCCCGACCGTGTTCCAGCCGCACGCCTGGTCCTTCGAGGCGGTCGGGGGCGTCACCGCTGCGCTCGCCCTGCGCTGGGAGCGGTGGGGAGCGCGCTGGGCGGACCGGGTGGTGTGCGTCAGCGAGGCGGAGCGCGCGACGGGTCTGCGCGCCGGGGTGCGCGCGGCCTACACGGTCATCCCCAACGGCATCGACACGACCCGCTTCTCCCCGGCCGCCCCCTCCGGCACCGCGCCCGGCCGCCCGGCAGTCCCCCCTCCCGCACCGCGGGCCGCCGCCGACGGGCTCCAGCCGGAGCCGCCCGCACCCGGCGACGAGGGCCGCCCCCTCGTGGTGTGCGTAGGCCGCCTCTGCCGCCAGAAGGGGCAAGACGTACTGCTGCGGGCCTGGGAGGAGGTCATCGGCGTGCTGCCACGGGCGACGCTCGTGCTCGTCGGTGACGGCCCCGACCGCGAGGCATTACGACGAAGGGCACCCTCCTCCGTCCACTTCACCGGCGCCGTCCCCGACCCCGTGCCCTGGTACCGGGCCGCCGACCTGGTGGTGCTGCCCTCACGCTGGGAGGGCATGGCGCTCGCCCCGCTGGAGGCACTGGGCTGCGGAACACCCGTCGTCCTCACCGACGTCGACGGCGCCCGGGAGAGCCTGCCGCGCGCGCTCGCCGAGCGTTGCCTGGTGCCGCCGCAGGATCCCACCGCACTGGCCGGCGCGGTCACCGGGCTGCTGTCCGACCCACCACTGCGCGCGGCGCTCGGCGACCAAGGCCGTCGGTACGTCCTGTCCACGCACGACGTGCGGCTCACCGCCGAACGGTTCGCGGCCCTCTACCGCACCCTCCTCGGCACCGCCGGCACAGACCGCGACGCCCCGGCGGCGACCGGCGGAACAACCGAGCTCGTACCCTCCGAGTGCAGGGAGTCCAACCACTCGTGACTGCGGAAAGCACCGTCCCCTCCCCCGGCGCGCAGCCATGGGACCACGGATTCTCACCCGTCTCCGTGCTGCCGGCCCGCGCCGAAGGCGGCCTCCGGTTCCCGCCGCGACGCCCGCCCGAGCGGCCCGCCTCACCGCTGCCCCTGCTCGCCACCGACCTGCTCGCCGCGCTGGTGGGCGGCATCGCGCTGGACGAGGCCACCCGCCGGCCGCTGCCGGTCGCGGTGCTGGTGTCCGGCGCGCTGCTGCTGCGCCCGCCCTCCGCGCGGTCGGTGCACGGCGTCCTCGACGAACTCCCCGCGGTGTGCGCGCGGATCGCGGTGGTCTGGCTGGGCCTGGCCGCCCTGCTCGCCACGTACGCCCCCGGCAGCGCCCTCACCGCGTCCACGCTGCTGCTGGGCTGCGCTCTGCACGCGGTGGCGGCCGGTGCGGGCCGGGGCGCGGTGCACTGGCGGCGCCGGGTCGCGCTGCGCAGGCACCCGCGTCCCGCCCTGGTGATCGGGCCCGTGGTGGCCGCCCGGCGGGTGGCGGCCGCGCTGCTCCGGCAGCCGGGCTGCGGAGTGCGTCCGGTGGGGGTGGTCGCGGAGCACGCGGACGGCGCCGGCGGGCTGCCGGTGCTCACCACCGGCGAGGAGGTGGAGCGGGCGCTCATCCAGAACGGGGTGCGGGTCGTCCTCACCGTCCACCCGGACGTGCGCACGGATAAGGGGCCGCTGCTGCGGGCGCTCACCGAGTCCGGCTGCACGCTCTGGGAGGTGGACGCGGACGGTCCGGCGTACGAGGTGCGCGACCAGCTCGCCGGGTTCGCCGTGCGCCGCCTGGACCTGGGCGCGCGGCGGCGGACGAGCGTGGCCAAGCGGCTGCTGGACATCACGGTGGCCGGGACGCTGCTGGTACTGATCAGCCCGCTGCTGCTGGTGTGCGCGGTGGTGCTGCGGCTCACCGACGGGCCCGGGGTGGTGTTCCGGCAGGAGCGCATCGGGAAGGACGGCCGTCCCTTCACGCTGCTGAAGTTCCGCACCCACCGCCCGGCCGACGAACACGAGGCGGCCACCCGGTGGAGCGTGGCCGGCGAGCGGAGGATGAACCCGTTCTGCCGGTTCCTGCGGCAGGCGTCGCTGGACGAGCTGCTCCAGCTCTGGAACGTCGTACGGGGCGACATGAGCCTGGTCGGCCCGCGTCCCGAACGGCCCTACTTCGTCGCCCAGTTCAGCCAGACCTACCCGGGGTACGCGGCCCGCCACCGCATGCAGACCGGCATCACCGGGCTCGCCCAGATCAACGGGCTGCGCGGCGACACCTCGATCGAGGACCGGGCCCGCTTCGACAACGCCTACATCGACAACTGGTCGCTGTGGCAGGACGTCTGCATCATGCTGCGCACCGCCGCCGCGCTCGTACGGTCCACGGGGAGCTGACCGATGGCCCTCACCCTGCCGTTGCACCGCCCCGTGCGACCGTCGCCGGTGCTGCCCGTGCTGGCCGTGGTCGCCCTGCTCGCACTGCCGGTCGCCTCCGGCGACGAGGGCGGCGCGGGTCCCGCCGACGCCCTGTCCGCGCTGGTCGTCCTCTTCTGCGCGGTACGGCTGCTGCGGGCGCGCCGCCGCCCGCTCACCCGCACCGCCGCGCTGGTCCTCGGGCTGCCGGTGGCCGGCCTCGCGCTGGCCGCGCTGCACGCGGTGGCACCGGGCGCCGGGATCACCGGGCTCGGCCGTTACCTCCAGGTCTTCGTCCTCGTTCCGGCCGCCGTCGTCCTCCTCGTCCGCGGCCGGGCCGACTTCCGGCTGCTGGCCTGGTCGGTGGTGGCCCTCGCGGGGTGGCAGGGGGCTTTGGGCGTGCACCAGTACGTCACCGGCACCGGTGCCTCCTACCAGGGCCAGGACATCCGGGCGGTCGGCACCTTCGGGGCGACGGACGTGATGGGCATGGCG
Organism: Streptomyces sp. Ru62; assembly: GCF_002920615.1. Lineage (GTDB taxonomy): Bacteria > Actinomycetota > Actinomycetes > Streptomycetales > Streptomycetaceae > Streptomyces. Next base: position 337,959 of record NZ_PQSU01000002.1, on the reverse strand, counting down.
ACGGTGGTGTCCTTCGGGCTGGTGTGCGCCGTGGGCCTGGCGCTCGGCCGGTCCGTGGAACGGGGGCGGGCGTTCGCCGCCTGCTGCGCGCTCGCCCTCGCGGTTCCGCTCGCCCTGTCCTTCAGCCGGGGTGCCTGGATCGCGACCGCGGTCACCGTCACCGTCCAGCTGGTCCTGGCCGGCCTGCGCCGGGCACTCAAGGCGGGGGCTGCCGTGGTGGCCGCGGGTGTGGTGCTGGTGGGCGGGTTCGGCGTGGGTACGACGATGCTCCAGGAACGGTTCGACAGCATCACCCAGGTCACCGACGCTCCCGACCAGTCGGTCACCGACCGGTACACGATGTGGGCCGCGGCCGTCGACATGTGGCGCGAACGCCCGCTGACCGGCGTCGGTCTGAAGGGCTTCCCCGAGCACCGGGACGGGCACGCCTCGCTCGCGCTGTCCTCGGGCAGCGACATCGCGGGCGCGGGTGCCGCCTACCGCCGGCAGCCGCTGCTCTCACCGCACAACATGTACCTGCTGGTCCTCGGCGAACAGGGTCTGGTCGGACTGCTGTGCCTCGCGGGCTCCTGGCTCGCCCTGCTGGTGTGCGCGCTGCGCGGCCTGTGCCGGACCCGCGCGGCCGGCGGCCACGGCCTGGACTGCGCGCTGATCGCGTGCGGCCTGCTGGTGTGGCAGCTCGTGGACTTCGCGTATGCCGACATCGGCGGCCCGTCGACCGTCCTGACGGCGGTGTGTTTCGGTCTGGTCGCCTGGTGGGCGCTGATCGGCGCGGACCGGGCCGTTTCCTGCGGCAGCACCGCCTCCCCCGTCACACGGGAGAGGGTGACGGGGGAGGCGGCCCTGCGATGACGGTCATCCCCCCGGCCCGAAGGCGACGGCCGGCACCCCACCGGACGCCCCCGCCGCCCCACCGCGACCGAAGGCCGATGACATGACGCGCCCCGGAACCGGCGGCGCACCGGGGCCGCGGCCCGGTACGGCGTACGGGCCGACGGGGGGCGCGCGGAGCCGGCCCGGTACGGCGCACCGGCCGACGGCGGAGACGAGACCCGGGGCGGGCGGGGTCCCTCTGCCGGTGGCCCGGTCGGCCGAACCCCCCACGGGGAGACCCGCTCCCGCGGCGGGCCAGGCCCACCTGCCGGCACACCCCGTGCCCACCGGGGCGGACCCCGCCGCGACGCCACCGCGACCGCTCCTCGACCCCGCCCCCGCGCAGCAGCCGCCCGCGCCGGACCAGCCGCCTCCGCCCGCTCCGGCCCGTGAAAACGCCCCGCCCACCCGGCGTTTCCTCGCTCACGCCACCCTCGTCACCGCTTCCCTCTCCATCGCCGCGGCACTGCTCGGGCTGGTGCGGGACCAGTCACTGGCCCGGCTGTTCGGGGCCGGGCCGGACACGGACGCCTTCCTGGTCGCGTGGACCGTGCCGGAGTTCGCGGCCACGCTGCTGATCGAGGACGGGCTGGCCTTCGCGCTGATCCCCGCGTTCAGCATGGCCCTGGCCCGCCGCGCGCGGGGCGCCCCGGGGGATCCCGTGCGGTCGCTGGTGGCCGGCACCCTGCCCCGGCTGGCCCTGGGATTCACGGCGATCGGGGCGCTGCTCGCGGTGGCCGCACCGCAGTTCGTCACCGCGCTCGCGCCGGGCCTGCCCGACCCCGCCCTCGCCGTGGACTGCACCCGGCTCACCGCGACGTGCGTGCTCAGCTTCGGCCTCGCCGGGTACGCCAGCGCGGCCCTCCGGGCCCACCGCCGCTTCCTGGCACCGGCCGCGATCTACGTCGCGTACAACGTCGGCATCGTCACGGCGATGTACACGCTCGGCGGCCGGTGGGGCGTTCGGTCGGCCGCGTTCGGGGTGGCGGCGGGCGGCTGTCTGATGGTGGTGGTCCAGCTCCCCTCCCTGGTACGGCAGTTGCGCCTCCGCCGGATCAGCGGGACGCAGGCCGGAGCCGCCGCCGCGGCGCAGCCGTTGGACGTGCCGCTGCTGGCCACGGTGCTGTTGTTCGCGCTGTGCCGGCAGTCGCAGGTGCTGATCGAGCGGTTCCTCGCCTCCGAGCTGCCCGCCGGAGCCATCTCGCACCTGAACTACGCGCAGAAGGTCGCGCAGATCCCGATGACGCTGTCCATGATGCTGTGCACGGTCACCTTCCCGGTGGTGGCGCGGGCACTGGCCGACGGCGACACCGAGCGGGCCCGGAACCGGGTGGAGCAGGACCTGGCTCTGGCCGGCTGCCTGGTGCTGCTCGGTACGGCCGCGGTCGTGGCCTGCGCACCGCAGCTGATCGAGCTGCTGTTCCAGCGGGGTGCGTTCACGGCCCAGGACACCGCGGCGACCGCCGGGGTGATGCGGGTCTACGCGATCGGCCTGCTCGGCCAGACCCTGACCGGCGTCCTGGTCCGCTCCTACTTCTCGGCGGGGCGCGCCGCCTGGTACCCGGTGGCCGCGATGACCGCGGGCATCGTCGCGACCTCCTGGGCCGGAGCCGGGACGCTCGGTTCCTGGGGGGTCACCGGGATCGCCGCCGCCAACGCCACCGGCATCACCGTCACCGCCCTCCTGCTCCTCGCCGGGATGCGGCGCCGCAGCGTACCCATCAGAACCGGGTCGGTGCTGCACGAGCTGAGCCGTCCGCTGCGGGCGGCGGTGGTGGCCGCCGTGGTCGGCGGGTTCGTGGGGGGGCTGCCGTCGGCCCCGCTCGCCGGGCTGGCCGCCGGCGGTGCCACGGTGACCGTCGTGTTCCTCCTGCTCGGCTGGGCCCTGGGCGCCCAGGGTTTCGCATCCGCACTCCGTTCCGTACGCACCCTCACCCGAAAGCTCACCCATGCCGTCCTTCGTTGAGTCCCCGGCTCCCATCCGGCACCTCGCCCCCGGCCCGGTCCCGTGGATCGCCATGTACCACTCGGTCGGCGACTGCTCCGACGACCCGTACCACCTCACGGTCAGCCCGGACCGGCTGGAGCGGCAGCTCCGCTGGCTGCGCCGGCGGGGGCTGCGGGGGGTGTCGGTCGCCGAACTGCTCGCCGCCCGGGCCCGGGGCGAGGGGCGGGACCTGGTGGCGCTCACCTTCGACGACGGGTACACCGACTTCCTCGGCAACGCCCTGCCGTTGCTGACGCGTTGGGGTTGCACGGCGACCCTGTTCGTGCTGCCCGGCCGGCTCGGCGGCGACAACGCCTGGGATCCCCTCGGCCCGCGCAAGCCGCTGCTGACCGCCGACGGCATCCGGCGGGCCGCCGCCGCGGGCATGGAGATCGGCTCGCACGGCCTCACCCACGTCGACCTCACCCGGGCCGACGACCGCCTGCTGAAGGCCGAGACCGCCGAGAGCCGGGCGGCGCTGGAGGAGCTGACCGGCGCCCCGGTCACCGGCTTCTGCTACCCGTACGGCACGGTCGACCGGCGTGCCGTGGAGGCCGTACGGGAGGCCGGTTACACCTACGCCTGCGCCATCGACCCCGGTGAGCTGACCGGCCCGCACGTCCTGCCGCGCGTGTACATCGGGCAGAACGACACCGCCGTGCGCCTGTTCCTGAAGTACCGGCTGCACCGGCTGCGCCGACGGCCCGTGGAGGGGCTGCGGTGAAGGCCCTGCACATCATCACGGGGCTCGGCGTGGGCGGCGCCGAGCAGCAACTGCGGCTGCTGCTGCGGCACCTGCCGGTCGCGTGCGAGGTGGTGACGCTGACCAACCCCGGGGCGGTGGCCGACGGGCTGGCGGCGGACGGGGTCCGGGTGACCCACCTCGGCATGGCCGGGAACCGCGACCTGGCCGCGCTGCCCCGGCTGGCCCGGCACATCCGGCGCGGCCGGTACGACCTCGTGCACACCCATCTCTACCGGGCCTGCCTCTACGGCCGGATCGCCGCCCGGCTGGCCGGGGTCCGCGCGGTCGTCGCCACCGAACACTCCCTCGGCGACTCGCAGATGGAGGGCCGTCCGCTCACCGCGGGGGTCCGCGCGCTGTACCTGCTGGGCGAGCGGCTGGGCCGGTCCACCGTCGCCGTCTCCCCCACGGTCGCCGCCCGGCTCGCCCGCTGGGGGGTGCCCGAGCCCCGCATCGCGGTCGTCCCCAACGGCATCGACCTGGCCCGGTTCGCCTTCGACCCGGAGGCCCGCCGGCGCACCCGCGACCGGCTCGGGCTGCCCGCCGACGCGTTCGTCATCGGCGGCATCGGCCGGCTCATCCCCGGCAAGCGCTTCGACGTCCTGATCCAGACCCTCGCCCGTCTTCCGGCCGACTGCCGGCTGCTGCTGGTCGGCGGCGGCCCCCAGGAGCCCGCGCTGCGGCGGGCCGCGTACACGGCGGGGGTCGCCGGACGGGTGCTGTTCGCCGGGGAACGGCCGTACCTGCCGGACGGTTCGTCCGGGCCCGGCCTGCCCGCGCTGGCCTCGGCGATGGACGTGCTCGCCGCGCCCTCCACCGAGGAGGCGTTCGGCCTCGCGGTCGTGGAGGCGCTGGCGGCCGGCCTGCCGGTGCGCTACACCTCCTGCCCCGCCCTGGAGGACCTGCCGCCCGGGGCCGCCCCGGACGCGGTGCGGGTCCCGTGCGACGCCGGCGCCTACGCCCGCGCGCTCGCCGAGGTCCGCGCCGCCGGACCGGGCCCGCGCACCGCCCCCGAGGCGGCCCGCCACTACTGCATCACCCGCAGCGCCGCCCGCCTCATGGAGGTCTACACGGCGGCGTTCACCCGCACGGTCCCCCCGTCCCGATCCCCCGAGGGAGTCAGCCCGTCATGACCGAGAACCACGTCCCGCACCGCAGAACGTCCCGCCTCCGGGCGCTCCCACCCTGGTCGCTGGTGGCGGCCGGTGTCCTGGCGGGCGGCCTGCTGGGCGGCGGGTACGGCGTGCTGAAGCCCCCGGAGTACACGGCGACCAGCTATGTCGTCGCCGTCCCCGGTGAGCGGACCGACACCGCCACCGCGCTCGGCTTCGCACAGGCGTACGGCCGGGTCGCCACCCAGGTGGCGGTGCTGGGCGACGCCCAGGTGTGGGCGGGGGTCCCGGTGCGCACCCTGCGCGACAGCGTGCGCACCGCGACATCACCGGACGCCCCCATGGTCGCCGTCTCCGCCACCTCCGTCCACCCGGACCAGGCCGCCGACATGGCCAACGCCGTCGCCCGCGCGCTCATCCGCCACGCCGATGCCGCCAAGGCCGACACCCACGTCGGACTCATGCAGTTCTCCCGCGCGGGGAAGCCCAGCGCGCCCAGCTCGCCGTCCCCCGCGGTGACCGGACTGGTCGGCGCGAGCGCGGGCGGGCTGTTCGGCGCCCTCGTGCTGCTGGTACGCCCGAAACGGCGTGCTGAGGAGGAGATCACCCGGTCGCCCTCGGTGCCCGGCCCGGCCGTCGCCGCCGACGTACACGGTCAGCTGTGATCTCCACGTACCCGGCGGGCACCGCGCGCCCCGCCCGCGCCACGGGACTGATCAGCGAACTCGTCACCGACGAGGAGAGGTTCGCCGCGCTGGCCCCCGCCTGGGGGCGGCTCTTCGCGCGGTGCGCCGCCGCGACGCCGTTCCAGAGCCACGCCTGGCTGCACTCGTGGTGGCTGTCGTACGGTCTGCCCGGCCGGCTTCGGCTGCTGGTCGTACACGCCGGGCGGGAACTGGTGGCCGCCGCGCCGCTGATGCTGGTGCGCCGCCCGCTGCCGGCGCTGGTGCCGCTCGGTGGGACGATCTCCGACTACGCCGACGTGCTGCTGGACGACGGCGACAACGGGCGGGCGGCCGGCGCGCTCACCGACGCGCTCACGGTCGCGGCGGGCACGGCGCTGATCGACTTCCGCGAGGTACGTCCGGGCGGCGCGGTGGAGCGGATCTACGACCGCTGGCGCGGGCCTCGCCGCACGGTGGACGACTCGTTGTGCCTGGAACTTCCCGCCGCACCCATGGACGAGCTGATCGCCCGGCTGTCCTCGGGCAAAGCCGGCCAGCGGGCGCGGGCGAAGCTGCGCAGGCTGACCGCGCTGGGTGTGCAGCGGCGGGCGGTGGGCCCGGACGAGGTGGACGCGGCGATCGGCCGGCTGCTGGAACTGCACCGACTGCAATGGCAGGACCGGAAGGTGACGAGCGAACATCTGCGGCCCCGGTTCCGGAAGCATCTGGTGCGCGCCGTGGGCCCGATGGTGCGTTCCGGGAACGCGGTGGTCACCGAGTTCCGGATCGGCGACGAGGTGGTGGCCGTCGATCTGACCCTCCTCTCGGGCAGCCTGGCCGGCGGCTACCTGTACGGCGCCCATCCGGGCCTGCGCCAGCGGAAGGTGGACGTCGCGGTGATGCTGCTGGACGCCTGCGCCGAGTACACCGGCGGCAGCGAACCCCGCACGCTGAGCCTGCTGCGCGGCGACGAGCCGTACAAGCGGCACTGGCGGCCCGAACAGGTCACCAACAGACGGCTGCTCATGGCCCGGTGGCGCACCGCCCCGCTGCTGATGGCCGCGCTGTGCGACGCGAACGCCCGGCAGCGGGGCAGGGAAGTGCTGCTCCGGTGGCGGGAGCAGGCCCAGCGCTGACGACTCGGTGCCCGTCAGTCGAAGGGGATGCAGAATCGCTCGCCGAGCCAGTACTCGGTCCAGTCGCCCAGGACGGGAGACCGGCAGCCGTCCGGGGGTCCGGTGGTGAGCACCGGCTCACGTGCGGGCGCCGGAGTCGGCGTGGGCACCTGGGCCGGCTGCTCGGTGCGGCCGTACAGGACGGCCCGGTAGATCCGGGACGAGCGGGGGTTGGCCGAGCACTGCCACACGCCGTGCGGGCAGTAGTCGGTCAGCGTGTTGTACAGCGGTTTGTGCTCGTCGATCCAGGCGAGCATGCGCCGCATGTACTCGGCGTTGTCACCGTTGCGGAAGAGCCCCCATTCCGGATAGGAGATGGCCTTGCCGTGGGCCTTGGCGAAATCCACGTGCTGCTGGAGGCCGTAGGGCTCGGTGACCTGCTCGTCGAAGGACACTCCGCTGGGCTGGTCGTAGGAATCCATGCCGATGATGTCGACCGTGGCGTCCCCGGGATAGCACTCCGTCCACGGAACGGCGTCCCGGCCACGGCTCGGCGTGAAGTCGAACCGGAAGTCCTGTCCCGGCACCGAGCGCATGGTGGCGACGATCCTGTTCCAGTACGTCTTCCATGCCTCGGGGTCCGGTCCGCAGCGGTGGGTGTAGGTGGTGCCGTTCATCTCCCAGCCCAGCACGATCACCGTGTCCGGCACCTTCAGCTCCACCAGCCGCTCGGCCAGGGCCCTGAAGTGGTGGTCGAACGCGCCGACCGCGGCCTGCCGCAGCAGCCACCGCACCTGGTCGTCCGAGAGGTTCTCCTCGTTGCGCTCCTGCATCGGCACATTGAGGACGAGCGTCCGGTCCGCCTTCTCACGCCGCCACTGCGCCCATGCGTCCAGGAAGCCGGGTGCCCCCTCGATGTCCCGCCAGCGCCTCCCGGGCAGGTAGGTGTGGGCGACCTTCAACTCGGTCCCGCCGAGCCAGTGACTCAACTCGGTCATGCGAGCGACGCCCTGCGGCCCGGAGTCGAGGAACGCCCCGAAGTCCGCGACGGGGCGGCCGGAGCCGGGAGGCACGGGGGTCTGCGACGGCGTCGGGGGGAGGGGGACGGGGGGCGTGTCCGGCGTGGGCGACGGCGGAGGGAGTGGCGGGGACGGCACCGCGGGGGCCGTGGGGGTCGTCGCCGGAGTCGTCGGGACGGCGGCCCGCGAGTGTCCCGGGCGGTCCACGGCGAGCCCCGGGCCGGCCGCCAGGGTGGCCGACGCGAACAGCGCCGCCGCGACGACGGCGGCCGGCCGCCCGGCCCGGGCCCTGCGCTGTTGCGGAGCCATGCCCGCTCCTTTCTGCACTCGCCACTCGATGTCGCGGCGTCGCGTCATCCGGCAACCGAGCACGCAGTCATATCAATACGACTGATGCCGGTACGGATATCGCTTTCCGCCCGCCGAACCCCCGCACGGGTGAATGGGCGCACGCTGCCCGGGCAAGCGGGCCGCGGTCGGCGCGGGACCGGCCCCTGCGCGCTGGGAGGCGGCCGGACACGGCGGGTGTCGCAGTGGTGAGGCGCAGGGCGCGGGGGCATGCCGCGACTGCGAGGCGTGGGCGCGGGCAGGTGACCGGCCGCGAATGCCGAGGCGGCGAGACGCGCGGAGCCGCCACGCGCCGGGCACGGGAGCGCGGTGCGCGCGGCGGCGGCGGAGCGGCGGGGGCGCCCGGGTGCCGGGCGCCGGGTCCGGCATCCGGGGCGCTAACGACGGGAGGCGGAACGGCCTCGCCGGTACAGGATCACCCCGGCGGCGATCAGGGCTGCGCTGGCGGCCGACGTCGCGATCATCGCCGGGCCGGCACCACCGGTGTGCGGCAGCGTGGGCGGCTGCCCGGGGGACTCCGCGTCCCCACCGCCGGGCGGCGGGGTGCGACCGGTGACCGGGGGCGTGGTCTCGCCACCGCCCGGTGCCGTGGTGTGCCCGCCACCGGGAGGCGTGCTGTGGCCACCGCCAGGGGGCGTGCTCTCACCTCCGCCGTAGGGAGGCGGGGCGGTCTCCTCGCCGCCGTACGGAGGAGGGGCGGTCGTGCCGCCGGAAGGAGGCGTGGAGTGGTCGGCGTCGGGGCGGGGCCGTCCGCCGGAGTGGCCGGAGCCGCCGTATCCGGAGTCGCCCGCGTCGCCGTATCCGGAGTCGCCCGGGCCGCCGGACCCCGAGTCCGTCGAGCCACCGTACCCGGTGTCCTTCGAACCGCCGTGTCCGGAACCGTCCGTGCCGGCGTGACCCGAGTTCTCCGCCCTCCCGCGACCCGAGTCGTTCGAACCACCGTGGCCGGGACTGCCCGAGCCGCCGTTCCCCGGGCCGGCGGGTTCTTCAGCAGGACGGCCGGCACCTTGGTCCGGTCGGTCGTGGGCCGTCGTGGTGGCACAGGAGCCGGCGGATGCCGGGTCCGGCGCCGCGGCCGCGCCGACCGGGTCGCCGCAGGCGCTGACCGGGTTCGCGGGGTCCGGGGCGCCGTCCCCGGACAGCACCCCGGCGGAAGCCTGCCCGGCACCCTGAGCCCGGGAGTCGGCGAGTGCGGAGCCGCCGTACAAGGACAGCACGCCGGCCGCGACCGCGGCCACGGACATGCCCTTGCGGAGTGTCTGTCGCAACCTCGTGGTCTTTTCTGCTCGCAGAAGAGGGAAAGCCGGCCCCGGAGCGCGGAATCGACGGATCGGCGGTCCGGGGCCGGCCAGTCCGCAGCCGGGGGGCTGGTACCTAGTGTCGCGTCGTCACTTCTTGTGGATGTCGCCGTTGATGCAGGTGTTGCCGGCCGCCGGGTTCAGCAGAGCGACGATGTTGATCGTGTTGCCGCAGATGTTGATCGGAATGTGGATCGGGACCTGGACGACGTTTCCGGACAGGACGCCCGGGGAGTGCGTGGCGGCACCATTGGCCTCGGAGTCGGCGAAGGCGGGTCCGGCCAGCCCCAGGGCCAGGATCGCGCCCGTAACGACAGCAGCGGTCTTCTTCATGGATGTTCCCTTCTCTGGGGTCATGCCCCAATGACGGCCAGAACCGTGTGAGCACGACGTGAACGGTCGCGGCACGGAACGAGAGATAGACACATTGGAAGGCCGCAGAACGCGGAGAGCGCGAGAATCACCCGATCGCACTCATTTCTCACGCGCTCTCCCTCCTCCCGTATTTCAAGAAAAGAGCCCGGGCGGTCCGCAGACGGTGCGGCGGACGGCCCGGGCCGGCAGACCGGCTCAGCTCTCGCCGTTGGCCGAGAGGACCGACAGGTCCTCCAGGACATGGGAGAGCGCGCCGTCGCGCTTGGCGTTCGTGGAGTTGTCGGAGCACTGCTGCTGCAGGTGGTCCGAGAGAACCGGGATGTCCTGGACCGTGCCGCCGATGGCCGCGTCGACGGCGACGTCGACGTCCTGGACTCCGACGCACGGCTTGTTGAGCGAGCCCTGCACCAGGGAGAGCTGCGGGCTCAGGTTGCCCTTCGTCGCCGAGTTGCCGAACGACGACACGGCGCCGTTGCCGTTCGCGACGGTCGGCCCGTCGTCGTTGCCGATGGCAAGCGCCTGCGGCGCGGCCGCCACCGCCATTCCCACGACAGAAGCGGCGGTCGCGGCGGCGACCATTGCCTTCTTGAGCACTTCGCGTTCCTTTCCTCGTAACGACGCATGCCCTACGGCCTCATCAACCCGGCGCATCGGGAATGGTTCCGCTGATTCACTCGGTTGGAGCGCGCACGTCTTGAGGATGACGGGGGGTCGCCGATCGGAAAACCACACCACCAGTCCACCTCATCGGCCGACAGGGTGAAGGGGAGAAACCGCGGGGAGAGCGAGGAGTTGACCAGAACGCTCCGGTGGACGGGGTTTCCTCAGAAAGGACTGGCCAGTGATCAGGAAGATTGTTGCCACTGCGGCCGTCGCCGCTTCCGCCATGGGCGCCTCCGCCGCCGCGGCACCGCAGGCGCTGGCACTCGGCAACGACGACGGGCCGACCGTCGCGAACGGCAACGCGGGATGGCAGAACTACGGCAACTCGGCCACGTACGGGAACATGAGCCCGCAGATCGCCCTCATCCAGGGCTCCTTCAACAAGCCGTGCATCGCGGTGAACGACCTTCCGGCCTCCGTCGACGCGGCCGTCGGCGGCGCGCTGCAGGATGTTCCGATCCTGTCGGACCACATGCAGCAGCAGTGCACCGAGAACTCCTCGAACGTCAAGCGCGACGGCGCGCTGGCGCACCTGCTGGAGGACGTGTCGATCCTGTCCGAGAACTCCGAATCCGGTCGCTGATCCCGGTCCCTGGAGCGGGTCGCCGAATCCTCGGCGGCCCGCTCCGGCGTGTCCGCGGCAACGGCGGCGGGTCAGCGCCGGTACAGCGCCTCGATCTGCTCCGCGTACGCGGCCGTCACCGCGTGCCGCTTCACCTTCAGGGACGGCGTCAACAGCCCGTTCTCCTGGGTGAACTCGCCCTCGACCAGCGCGAACGCGCGGATCGACTCGGCACGGGAGACCGCCTTGTTGGCGTGGTCGACCGCTCTTTGCACCTCGGCGCGCAGCCGCTCGTCGCGCACCAGCGTGGACAGCGGGGTGTCCGGTGGCAGCTTCCGTACGGACAGCCAGTGGGCGACCGCCTCCGGGTCGAGGGTGATCAGCGCGGCGACGAAGGGCCGGTTGTCGCCGACGACCACGCACTGGCCGACGGGTGAGCGGCTGCGCAGCCGGTCCTCCAGGACGGCCGGCGAGACGTTCTTGCCGCCGGAGGTGACAAGGATGTCCTTCCTGCGGCCGGTGATGCTGAGGTAGCCGTCGTCGTCCAGCGCGCCGAGATCACCGGTCGCGAACCAGCCGTCGTGCAGCACGGCGTCCGTGGCGGCGGGGTTGTTCCAGTACGACGTGAAGACCACCCCGCCCTTGATCAGCACCTCCCCGTCGTCGGCGAGGCGCACGGAGACGCCCGGCACCGGCCGGCCGACCGTGCCGGGGCGCGGGCTGAGCGGCGGAACGATCGTGGCGGCGGCGCTGGTCTCGGTCAGGCCGTAGCCCTCGTAGACGACGATGCCGGCCGCGAGGAAGAACAGGTTGAGGTCGCGGTCCAGCGGGGAGCCGCCGCTGATGGCGTACCGCATCCGGCCGCCCAGCTCCTTGCGGATGCGGCGGTAGACCAGCAGGTCGTACAGCGCCCACGCGGCGTACAGGCCGGGTCCCGGGCCCTTGCCGGTGCCGAGGAACTTCCGCAGGTGGGCTTCGCCGAAGCGGACGGCGACGCGTTCGGCGCGGTCGAAGGAGGCGGCCCGGCCGAGTTTCTCCGCGGTGGCCCGCCCGGTGTCGTGGATCTTCTCGAAGAGGTACGGCACCCCGACCAGGAAGGTGGGCCGGAACTCCTTGAGCGCGGGCCGCAGTTCGTCGGGCTTCACGCTCGGGAAGTGGCCGGTCTCGATGCGGGCCAGCAGGCAGGCGAGCTGGAGGGTGCGGCCGAGGATGTGGGCGAGCGGCAGGAAGAGCAGGGTGGACGCGGTCTGACCGGTGACCGCCTGGAAGACCGGGTGCAGCAGCTCGGCGGTGTTGGCCGCCTCGGCGTGGAGATTGGCGTGGGTGAGGACGCAGCCCTTGGGGCGGCCGGTGGTGCCGGAGGTGTAGCAGAGGGTGGCGATGGTGTCGGGGCCGAGCGCCCCGCGCCGCTTGACGAGTTCGTCGTCGGGCAGGTCCCGGCCGAGGACGGTGAGGTCGGTGAGGGCGTCGGCGTCGAGTTGCCACAGGCGCGGGGGGCGCGTGTGGCCTGCCGTGCCGGTGGTGACGGTGGCGGCGTTCGCGGCGGTCTCGGTGACGACGAACCGGGCGCCGGAGTCGCGGACGATCCACTCGACCTGCTCGGCGGAGGAGGTCGGGTAGACCGGCACGGACTGGCCGCCGGCCGCCCAGATGGCGAAGTCCAGGACGGTCCACTCGTAGCGGGTGCGGGACATCACCGCCACCCGGCCGCCGGGTTCGAGCCCGGCGGCGACGAGCCCCTTGGCGACGGCGGCGACCTCGGTGGCGAAGGCTGCCGCCGTCACCGGGCGCCAGGCGCCGCCGCGATCGCGGCGGCGCAGCAGCACCGCGTCGGGGGTCTCGGCCGCGTGCCCGAACGGCAGGTCGGCGAGGGAACCGGTGGTGAGCGGGGGCGCCAGGGGCGCGGCGCGCACCTCGCGGACCGTGCCCATGGCGTCCCGGACGATCTCCACCGCGGCGCGGTCCGCCAGACCGGTGCGCTGCCGTGCCCGTTTCAGATCCCTGCGTACGCCCATGACGGCTCCCGGTGGCGGTGCGTGGCCTGCCCAAGGTTCTTACTGAAGGGTCAACTTACTCGCAAGTAAGAAAAGGTCAATGGGGTTCACCGGGACCGTTCGGCGTTCACTCCACGGGCTCGGTGGCACTCGCCTGGCGGATGGCGTCGGCGAGGCCGCGCACGTCGGCGTCCTCGCTGCTGTCCGCCAGCCCGGCGGCCCTGCGGGCGAGGCCGGTCAGGCCGGGGGCGCCGGGAAGGGCCGGGCGGTCCGCGGAGCCGGTGCGCAGGGCGTCGGCGAAGTACGCGGCGACCGCGGTGACCTGGAAGCGGGGGCTCGCCCGCCAGACCGAGCCGGCCAGGGCCCCGGTCTCCAGGGCACCCGACGCCTCGTGCGGGTCGCGGGTCTCCGGGTCGAGCCAGCGGACGGTGGCGGTGGCGAGGTGACCGCGTGCGCCGTGCCGGGTGTGGACGGCGTACAGGGCGGTGACGGTGTGACCGGGGCCGACCTCGCCGCCGTCGACCCGGTCGTCGCGGAAGTCCTGGTCGGCGACCTTGCGGTCGTCGTAGCCGATGAGGCGGAAGTCGGTGACGGTGTGCGGGTCGAAGGCGACCTGGGCCTTTGCGTCCCGGGCGGTCAGCTCGATGTTGCGCGGGAGCTGACCGGCGAAGACCTTGTCGGCCTCGCCGGGATCGGAGACGTAGACGGTGTGGCCGTCGCCCCGGTCGGCGAGGCGTTCCATGAGCGAGTCGCCGTAGGTGCTGCCGACACCGACTCCGAAGAGGGTGATGCCGTGTTCGCGGCGGGCGTCGTCGATCCGGCGGAGGATCGCGTCCGCGCTGGTCTCCCCCGTGTTGGCGAGGGCGTCGGAGACGAGGACGACCCGGTTGGTGGCCCCCTTGCGGACGCCCTCCACGGCGGTGGCGTAGCCCTCCTCGACGCCCGCGCCGAGGTTGGTGGAGTTCTGGGGCTCCAGGCTGTCGATGGCGTCGCGGACCGTGCCGCGGTGGCCGCCGAGCCGGGTCATCGGCAGCACGGTCTCGGCATCCTCGCTGAAGGTGACGAGGGCGACGGAGTCGTCGTCGCGCAGCCGGTCCGTCAGGGTGGTCAGGCCGTGCTGGGCGAGGTCCAGGCGGCCGGGTTCGGCCATGGAGCCGGAGGTGTCGATGACGAAGGTGAGCGCGGCGGGCGGGCGGTGCGCGTCCGGCGCGGCGGGCCGGGTGGCGAGGCCGACCCGGACCAGGGACCAGTCCGGCTCGCCGGTGCGGGCGCCGTCGACGGTGGCCGTGAAGCCGTTGCCGTCGGGCCGCCGGTAGTCCTGGCGGAAGCTGTTGACGAACTCCTCCGGGCGGACGGTCCGCGGATCGGGCCTGCGGCCGTCGGCGAGGGTGCGGCGGGCGTAGGTGTAGGAGGCGGTGTCGACGTCCAGCGCGAAGGTGGACAGCCGCCCGCCGGCGTCCTGCCGCACCACGCCGGACCCGCCCTCGCGGGCCTTGTCGTGGCTCGTCTGCGCGGCGCCGCCCGCGCTGCACGCCGTCAGCAGCAGCCCGCCCGCGGCCGTGAGCGCGAGCAGCGCCCGCCGTGCCCGTTGATCCCCGTACCGCTCCATCTCGTCCTCCCCGTCGGCCTGTTGGCATCGGACCTGTGCGTCCGCTGCCGACTGTGACGGGGCAGAGGCCCGGAACGTGCGTCCCGGGGAGTTGCGGATGGATCTCGAACCGGCCACGGCGGCGGCCCGCCGTGACCGGCGAGTGACGTGCCGGTGACCTAGGAGACGACGTCCTTGCGGGCGAAACCCCGGAAGGCCAGCGCGAACAGCACCAGGGCGTACGTTATGGAGAGCGCGGTGCCCTGGATCATGCCGGACCACTCGGGGCGGGGCTGGACGGCGTCGGCCCAGGCGAACTGCCAGTGCGCGGGCAGGAAGTCACGCCAGTGGCCGAGGGCGGTGACGGCGTCCAGGACATTGCCCACGATGGTCAGGCCGACCGCGCCGCCGACCGCGCCGAGCGGGGCGTCCGTCCTGGTCGACAGCCAGAACGCCAGCCCGGCGGTGACCAGCTGGGACACGAAGACGTACGCCACGGCCACCAGGAGCCGCTGGGCCGCCGTACCCGTGTCGAGCGCGCCGCCGGTCGGTATCTCCAGCGGGCCCCAGCCGTAGGCGGCCGTGCCGGCGGCGAGGGCCACGAGCGGCAGCAGCACCATCGCGGCGAGGCTCATCCCGAGCGCCACCACAAGCTTGGACCACAGCAGCCGGGCCCGGGGCACCGGCGCGGCGAGCAGATAGCGCAGCGAGGACCAGCTCGCCTCGGAGGCCACCGTGTCCCCGCAGAACAGGGCGACCGGGATGACCAGCAGGAAGCCCGCCGAGACGAACAGGTTCACGGCGGCGAAGTTGGCACCGGAGGCGGTGGCCGTGTCCATCAGCGTGACCTGGTTGTTCCGGCCGCCCGGGTCGCCGCCGACCGCGAAGGCGATCAGCAGCACGAACGGCAGTACGGCCAGGACGGCGCCCATGACCAGGGTGCGGCGCCGCTTGAGCTGGCGGGCCAGCTCGACCCGCAGCGGCAGGGTGCGCCCCGCCTGATAGCCGGAGGCGACCTCGGTGAGCGTGCTCATGCGGAACCTCCGATCAGGGTGAGGAAGGCGTCTTCCAGGCGGCGGTGTGGGCCGACGGAGGCGACCGGCACCTCCAGCCGCACCAGCTCCACGACCAGCCGCTCGGCGGTGCCGCCGGGCTCCAGCCGGATCAGCAGCCCGTCGTCGGTGCGCACGGCGGAGGCGACGCCGTCCAGCGCGCCCACCTTCTCCACCACGGGCTCCTGCACCGGTTCGGCGGTGCCGACCAGCAGGGTGTCGCCGGAGCCGACGATCTCCCGGACCGGGCCCGCCTGCACCAGCCGGCCCCGGTCCATCACCACCAGGTGGGTGCAGGACTGCTCCACCTCGGCGAGGAGATGGCTGGAGACGATCACCGTGCGCCCGCCGGCCGCGTAGCGGATCATCACCTCGCGCATCTCGCGGATCTGGGGCGGGTCCAGACCGTTGGTGGGCTCGTCCAGGATGAGCAGGTCGGGCAGGCCGAGCATGGCCTGGGCGATGGCGAGGCGCTGCCGCATGCCCTGGGAGTACGTGCGGACCGCGCGGGCGAGGGCGTCGCCGAGCCCGGCGATCTCCAGGGCCTCGTCCAGGTGGGCGTCCTCGGGCGGGCGGCCGGTGGCCCGCCAGTACAGCTCCAGGTTCTCCCGGCCGGACAGGTGGGGCAGGAAGCCGGCGCCCTCCACGAACGCGCCGACGCGGGAGAGCACCGACGCGCCGGGCCGGATGGCGTGGCCGAAGACGCGGATCTCGCCGGCGTCCGGCCGGATGAGGCCCATCAGCATGCGCAGGGTGGTGGTCTTGCCCGCGCCGTTCGGTCCGAGCAGGCCGAGGACCTGGCCCTTCTCCACCCGGAAGGAGAGGTCCCGGACGGCGTACCGGTCGGTGGACCCGGCGTACCGCTTGCTCAGGTCCGTGATCACCAGCGGGACCTCGGCCAGCTCCGGGTCGGGCGCGGGGGCGGACGTCCGGCGGCGGGTGGTGAGCAGCAGGGCGAGGGCGGCGGCCGCGCCGGCCGCGGGCAGCCACCAGACCCAGGCCGGCAGGGGCGCGGCGGCGGTGCTGACGGAGGGTGCCGTCGGCACGCTCAGGCCTCCCTTCAGGGAGACGGTGTAGGTGGCCGGGGCGGCCGGGGAGGCGTAGCCGAGGTCGGTGGAGGCGAGGACCAGGCGGAGCCGGTGGCCCTTCTGCACCTCGTGGTCGATCGCCGGGAGCGTGACGGTGACGTCCTTGCCCGTCTTGGCGCCGGTCACCCGGAAGGGGGCGACGAGCTGGGCGGGCAGCACCTGGCGGGTGCCGTCGGGGCCGACGTCGTAGACCTTGCCGAACAGGACGGCGTCGTCGCGGGTGGAGGTGATGTGCACGGTGACGGTCGGGGTGCCGGTGACGCGCAGGTCGCGGGTGAGGGGCGCGGAGTCGAACCGGGCGTACTGGCCGGGGAAGTCCAGGGAGACGCCGACGCCGAGCGCGGAGAGCTGGGCGAGGCCGCCGGAGCCGCCGAGGCCGGGCAGCGCGGAGACGGCGGGCGGGCTGGCCCCGGCCGGGTTGGCGACGCGCTGCGTGCCGCCGGTGAGGGGGACGGTGCGCGGATGGTCGCGCAGGCCCGGATAGGCGGCGGCGCTCGCGCCGCGCAGCTGGGCGGTGCCGTCGGTGGAGTCGACGCCGCCGGTGCGGGTGATCCGGAAGGCCGGGCCGGTGTCGGCGCCCTTGTCACCCTTGAGATACCGGTCGAACCAGGCGCGCACGCGCGTCTCGACCCGGCTGGTCTCCATGTCGCCGCCGTCGTGCCCGCCGGCGATCCAGTCGACGTCGACCGGGGCGCCGTTCGCGCGGATCGCCTTCTCGGCGGCGTCGGCCTGGCCGAGCGGGAACAGGGAGTCCGTCTGCCCCTGCACCAGCAGCGTGGGCACCTTGATGCGGTCGCCGACCGCGGACGGTGAGCGTTCCTCCAGCAGCTGCCGGGCGGCCGGGTCCGGGGTGCCGGACTCGGCGACCCGGTCGTACATCCGGCACAGCGCGGGCTCGAACTTCGCGCAGCCCCCGCCGGTGTTGACGAAGACGCCGGCCCACAGCTTCTTGAACACGTCGTTCGGGAACAGGGCGTCCGCGAGGTTCCAGTAGGTGATGGCCGGCGCGATGGCGTCGACCCGGTGGTCGTACCCGGCGGCGAGCAGGGAGATCGCGCCGCCGTAGGAGCCGCCGGCCACGCCCACGCGCGGGTCTCCGGGCTTGTCCAGCCGCACCTGGGGCTGCCCGGCCAGCCAGTCGATGAGCCGGGAGACGTCGGCGACCTCGCCCTTCGGGTCGTTCAGGCCGATCTTCCCGGTGGAGCCGCCGAAACCGCGCGCGGACCAGGTCAGGACCGCGTACCCCTCCCGGGCGAGGTCCTCGGCCTGCCGGCGCATGTCGTCCTTGCTGCCGCCGAAGCCGTGGGCGAGCAGGACGGCGGGGTGCCGGCCGGTGCCGGCCGGGGTGAAGTACGAGGTGTCCAGGCGCACCCCGTCGACCGCCATGACCTGGTCGCTGCGGCGCACGGCCCGCGGGTCGTCGGCGGCGACGGCCGCCGTCCACGTCCCGGCGCCGGCGAGCACCACGACGGCGGCCCCGGCGGCCAGGAGCCGACGGGGCCGCCGTAGCAGGCTGCGCAGGGCGGGCAGTCGAAGATCCATGCGTCAACGGTACGGGGCGGTGCTGACAAGCGCTGCCGACCTGGGGTTGAACGGCGGACCCTTCCCGGGGAGTACGGGCGGGCCGTGTCGTACCGCGACCGCGGTACGGGCGGCGGCTCGGTCGCTCCGGGTGATCCTCCGGGGCGCGGGATCAGGCCTGCGCGTCCTCCGGGATCGACACCAGCCAGTGGGTGTCGCGGCGCGGGCGCAGGTACAGGGCCCAGTAGAGGGTGGCCGCCGCGGTGATGCCGCCGGTCCACAGCAGGTAGCTCGTCTCCTGCTGGGTCAGGATGTAGGCCAGGACGGCGATGAGCAGGACCGGCATCGCGGGCCACAGCGGCATCCGCCAGGCGGGGGTGTGCTTGTGGGAGCCGCGGCGGGCGAGCAGGGCGGCGACCGCGACGAGCAGGTACATGCCGGTCACCGAGACGCCGGTGACGCCGTAGAGGGTGTCGAGGTTGACGAAGCAGAGCACCGCGCCGGGGACGCCGACCGCGAGGGTGGCGACCCAGGGGGAGCCGAAGCGGCCGAGCTTGGAGAAGACGGTGTTGACCGGGCCGGGCCAGGCCTTGTCGCGGGCCGAGGCGAACAGGACGCGGGAGTTCTGGATGACCATGACGATGCCCGCGTTGATGATCGCGAGGGCCACGCAGAGGCTGACGAAGGTGCCGACCGCAGAGTTGGACCAGGCGGTGACCATGGAGCTGATGTCGCCACCGGTCAGTTCCTTGAGGTCGGAGGCGCCCATGGTGATGGCGGCGACCGGCACCAGGATGACCACGGTGGAGATGGCGAGGGTGGCGAGGACCGTCCGGGCGACGTTGCGGCGCGGGTTCTCCAGTTCCTCGGAGAGGTAGACGGCGGTGGAGAAGCCCTGGGTGACGAAGAGGGCGATGGCGAGGCCGGAGACCACCAGCATGGCCGTCACCGTGTCGGTGTGGCCGTTCGCGCCGGCCACCTGCATCGAGACCAGGCTGCCCACCCCGCGGTGGCCGTGCGAGAAGCCCAGCAGGGCGACGACCCCGGCGGCGATGACCTCCAGGACCAGGAAGATGCCGGTGATCCAGGCGTTGGCGCGCAGGTCCAACAGGCCGGCGAGGGTGGCCAGCAGCATCACTCCGGCGCCCGTCATGGACGGGTCCAGGTGGACGATGGGGGCGAGGTAGTCCGCCGTGCCCATCGCGATCACCGGGGGCACGATCATCACGACCAGCAGGGAGAGCACGAAGACCAGCCAGCCCGCGAGCCGCCCGGCCATCGTGGAGACCATGGCGTACTCGCCGCCCGCGCTGGGGATCAGGGTGCCCAGTTCGGAGTAGCAGAACGCCACGGCGATACAGAGGAGCGAGCCGATGGCGATCGTCAGGGCGGTGGCGGTGCCGAGGGAACCGAACAGGTCGGGGACGACGACGAAGAGCGTGGAGGCGGGCGTGACGCAGGACAGCGTCAGCAGGGTCCCGCCGACGACACCGATGGAACGCTTCAGCCCCGGTGCCGGGGCCGTCGCGGTGTCTGCCACGGACTTCTGGAGCGTGTCGGTCATACGGCGGTTCCGTTCGACGTGAGCGGCTGGGATGGGGGTCGGGAGCGCTATCGCCTCCGGCGGATCGTCGTACGTTCGTCTCGTCCGCTCCCGGCGCTGCATAGAGAACCCCGACGAAAACCACCACGTCAATGGCCGTTTACCTTCGGAATCCGCACCTCATGACGGCTGTGCGCCGCATCACTTTCCCAGGCTGTGACGCCCTATAGGTGCATCCATCAAGCCTATGACCGATGTGACCTTGCTTTTGAAGGTCATCTGCTCGCAACCCCTTCGTCACCCGTTTCGTCCGGCCTGAACGGGAACCGCAGCCAAGGTTTCAAAAAAATGTCAGCCGTCCGGTATCCGGACGGGTAAACCGGTCGCGTCCATGTCAGTGGTGGCCGATAGAGTGCGCCCCGCACGACAGACACACGGCTTGGGGTGGGGACATGAGGAAGAGGCACACCGCCGCCTGGGTGGGATGCACGGCGGCAGCGCTGGTGGCGGCCTCGGGCTGCGGCACGGAGAGCGCCAGGACGGCCGTCAAGGCGGTCGACAAGGCCGACCAGGCGATGGCGGCACTGACCAGGGCGACGGACCGGACGGAGCGGCTGGGCTCGGCCGAGGTGCGGATGACGACCGACACCGGCACCAGCGGCCCGATCTCCATGAAGGGCACCTACTCCTGGGGCGGCTCGTACGCCTTCGACGTGGAGATGGACACCGAGGCCGCGAACATGCAGGCCATGAACCACTCCCCCACGACGCACGTCCTGTTCGTCGACGGCGTCTACTACTACGACGTCGACCGCTTCCGCTCCGGCCCGTACCAGGGCAAGGACTGGATCAAGATCGACAGCTCGGTCCTCTTCGGGAAGAAGGGCGCCCAGGCCCTCAGCGGGGACAACGGCAGCCCCTCCGCCTCCATGAAGGGCCTGAAGTACGCCAAGGACGCCCAGAACCTCGGCACGGAGACCGTGAACGGGAAGCGCACCACGCACTACCGCGGCGTGATCGACAGCGCGCACATGGGCAAGCTCAAGGACGTCTACGGCGAGGACAGCCCCATGAGCAAGGTGACCGGCGCGAAGTCGATCCGCATGGACGTGTGGGTCGGCCCCGACGACCTGCCGGTCCGGCTCAAGGAGAAGATCGGCGTCATGACCGTCAGCATGGACTTCGACAAGTTCGGCAGGACGGCCACCGTGAAGGCCCCGCCCGCCGGGCGCGTCGCCGACCTCACGGACATGATCAGGCAGCAGCAGAGCCGGCAGGGCTGAACGCACCGCTGCCCCGCCCTCCGCACGGAGGGCGGGGCAGCGTGCTGTCCGGCTCAGTGGTTGCGCGGGAAGCCCAGGTCCACGCCCGCCGGGGCGTCGGCCGGGTCGGGCCAGCGGGTGGTGACGACCTTGCCGCGGGTGTAGAAGTGCGTGCCGTCGTTGCCGTAGATGTGGTGGTCGCCGAAGAGCGAGTCCTTCCAGCCACCGAAGGAGTGGTAGCCCACCGGCACCGGGATCGGCACGTTGACGCCGACCATGCCGGCCTCGATCTCCAGCTGGAAGCGGCGGGCGGCGCCGCCGTCCCGGGTGAAGATCGCGGTGCCGTTGCCGAACGGCGAGGCGTTGATGAGCGCCACGCCCTCCTCGTAGGTCTCGGCGCGCAGCACGCACAGCACCGGGCCGAAGATCTCGTCCTGGTACGCCTTCGCGCTGGTCGGCACCTTGTCCAGCAGCGAGATGCCGATCCAGTGACCGTCCTCGAAGCCCTCGACGGTGTACCCGGTGCCGTCCAGGACGACCTCGGCGCCCTCCGCGGCGGCGCCCTCCACGTACGAGGCCACCTTGTCGCGGTGCGCCTTGGTGATCAGCGGGCCCATCTCGGACGTCGGGTCGTTGCCCGGACCGATCTTGATCTTCTCGGCGCGCTCGCGGATCTTCTCCACCAGCGTGTCACCGATGGCGCCCACCGCCACGACCGCCGAGATGGCCATGCAGCGCTCGCCCGCGGAGCCGTAGGCCGCGCTCACCGCCGCGTCGGCCGCCGCGTCCAGGTCGGCGTCGGGCAGGACCAGCATGTGGTTCTTGGCGCCGCCCAGGGCCTGTACGCGCTTGCCGTTGGCGGAGGCGGTGGTGTGGATGTAGCGGGCGATCGGGGTCGAGCCGACGAAGGAGACGGCCTTCACGTCCGGGTGCTCCAGCAGGCGGTCGACGGCCACCTTGTCGCCGTGCACGACGTTGAAGACACCGTCGGGCAGGCCGGCCTCGGCCAGCAGCTCGGCGAGACGGACCGACGCCGAGGGGTCCTTCTCGCTCGGCTTCAGCACGAAGGTGTTGCCGCACGCGATGGCGATCGGGAACATCCACATCGGGACCATCGCCGGGAAGTTGAACGGCGTGATGCCGGCGACGACGCCGAGCGGCTGGCGGATCGCGGCGACGTCCACCCGGCTCGCCACCTGCGTGGACAGCTCGCCCTTGAGCTGGACGTTGATGCCACAGGCCAGGTCGACGATCTCCAGGCCGCGCGCCACCTCGCCCAGCGCGTCCGAGTGCACCTTGCCGTGCTCGGCGGTGATCAGCTCGGCGATCTCGTCCCGGTGCGCGTCGAGCAGCGCGCGGAACTTGAACAGGATGGACGTGCGCTGCGCCAGCGAGGACTGGCCCCAGGTCAGGTAGGCGTCCTTGGCCGCCGCGACGGCCGCGTCCACCTCCTCCACCGACGCGAACGCGACCTTCGTGGTGACCGCGCCGGTCGCCGGATCGGTGACCGGCCCGTAGGCACCCGACGCGCCTTCGACGGTCTTCCCGCCGATCCAGTGGTTGACGATCTTCGTCATGTCCGGAGACTCCTTCTCACAGATGGCGGCGTCGGGTCGAGACGTGCCGTTCGTACAGCTCACGTGCCTTGACCGCGGACGGTCGGGTCGCGGTCTCGGCCACAGGAACATCCCACCAGGCCTGCGCCGGAGGCGCCCCCGACACAGTGTCGGACGTTTCCGTCTCCACGTAGACACATGTGGGTGTGTCGGCCGCGCGCGCCTCCGCGAGCGCCGCGCGCAGGTCCCGTACTGTCTTCGCGCGCAGCACCCGCATGCCGAGGCTGGCCGCGTTGGCGGCGAGGTCGACGGGGAGCGGGGCGCCGGTGAAGGTGCCGTCCTCGGCCGGGTAGCGGTAGGCCGTGCCGAACCGCTCGCCGCCCACCGAGTCCGAGAGCCCGCCGATCGAGGCGTACCCGTGGTTCTGCACCAGCAGGATCTTGATCGCGATGCCCTCCTGCACGGCGGTCACGATCTCCGTCGGCATCATCAGGTAGGTGCCGTCGCCGACCAGCGCCCACACGTTCCGCTCGGGCGCGGCGAGCTTCACCCCGAGGGCGGCCGGGATCTCGTAGCCCATGCAGGAGTAGCCGTACTCCAGGTGGTACTGGTCGTACGACCGCGCCCGCCACAGCTTGTGCAGGTCGCCCGGGAGCGAGCCGGCCGCGTTGATGATGACGTCCGACTCGTCCACCAGCGCGTCCAGGGCGCCGATGACCTGGGTCTGGGTCGGCCGTGCGTCGATCTCGTCGGCCTCGAAGCAGGCGTCGACGCGCTGCTCCCAGCGTTCCTTGTCCTCGGTGTACTCGCTGACGTAGGTGCCGGCGACCCGGTGGCCGTGCATCTGCAGCCGCTCGGTCAGCTCCTCCAGACCGCTGCGGGCGTCGGCGACCAGCGGGAGCCCGGCCAGCTTGTGGCCGTCGAAGGGCGCGATGTTGAGGTTCAGGAAGCGGACGGCCGGGTTCTCGAAGAGGGTGCCGGAGGCGGTGGTGAAGTCGGTGTACCGGGTGCCGACGCCGATCACCAGGTCCGCCGTACGGGCCAGCTCGTCGGCGGTCGCGGTGCCCGTGTGACCGATCCCGCCGACGTCCTGCGGGTGGTCGTAGCGCAGTGAGCCCTTGCCGGCCTGGGTGGAGGCGACCGGGATGCGGGTCGCCGCCGCGAACTCGGCGAGGGCCTCCTCCGCTCGGCTGTGGTGGACCCCGCCGCCGGCGATGACGAGGGGCCGCGCGGCGGAGCGGATCGCCCGGACCGCCTCCGCCAGCTCGGTCGGGTCCGCGCCCGGCCGCCGTACGGTCCACACGCGCGCCGAGAAGAACTCCTCCGGCCAGTCGAAGGCCTCCGCCTGCACGTCCTGCGGCAGGGCCAGCGTGACCGCGCCGGTCTCCACGGGGTCGGTGAGGACCCGCATGGCCTGGAGGGCGCTCGGGATCAGCGCCTCCGGGCGGGTGACGCGGTCGAAGTACTTCGACACCGGGCGCAGGGTGTCGTTGACCGACACATCGCCCGCGTACGGCAGCTCCAGCTGCTGCAGGACCGGGTCGGCGGGGCGGGTGGCGAAGACGTCGCCGGGCAGGAGCAGCACCGGCAGGTGGTTGATGGTCGCGAGGGCGGCGCCGGTGACGAGGTTCGTGGCGCCGGGTCCGATCGACGTCGTGACCGCGTGCGTGGACAGGCGGTTCGACTGCCGGGCGTAGCCGACCGCCGCGTGCACCATGGACTGTTCGTTGCGGCCCTGGTGATACGGCATCACGTCCGCGTACTCGACCAGCGCCTGGCCGATGCCGGCGACGTTGCCGTGCCCGAAGATGCCCCAGGTGGCGCCGATCAGCCGCTGCCGCTCGCCGTCCCGCTCGGTGTACTGGGCGGCGAGGAAGCGGACGAGCGCCTGGGCGACGGTCAGCCGGATCGTCATCGGTAGCCCCCTGTGCTTTCTACGTGGTCGGGGTGGAAACAGATCCGCCATTCCCGGGTCTCCCCCGGGCCCGCCATGACGTTCAGGTAGTACATGTCATGCCCGGGCTGGGCGATGGACGGACCGTGCCAGCCGTCGGGGACGAGGACGGCGTCGCCGGAGCGGACCTCGGCGAGGACGTCGGCGCCGCCCTCCCGCGAGGGGAACACCCGCTGGTAACCGAGCCCGTCGGGGCCGTCGATCTCGAAGTAGTAGATCTCCTCCAGCTCGGACTCCTCGCCCGGCCGGTGCTCGTCGTGCTTGTGCGGCGGGTACGAGGACCAGTGGCCGCCCGGTGTGATCACCTCTACGGCGATCAGCTTGTCGCACGCGAAGGAGTCGGCGGAGGCGAAGTTGCGCACCTTGCGGGCGCAGGTGCCGCTGCCGCGCTCCTCGACGGGGACCTCCGGCGCGGGGCCGTAGCGGGCGGGGAGTCGTCGCTCGCACTTCGCTCCTGCCAGGGCGAAGCGGCCTCCCGCGCCGGAGGCGATCAGGACCTGGGCGTCCCGGGGCACGTACGCGAAGTCGGAGACGTCCGCGAACACGCTTTCCCGGCCCAGGAGTTGGAACTCGTTCTGCTCCATATGTACGGTACATCCGCCTTCCAGCGGAAGCACGATCCACTCGCTGTCCCCGGTGGTGAAGGTATGGCTGCCACCGGGCGCCAGTTCGACGACACGCAGGCTGCTGTGCGTCCAGCCGGCCGTCTTGGGATCGATGTCGACGGCGTACCGGGGATTCGCGGTGGCGCCCCGGGGCAGATGCAGGTCGGTGCTGGTCATGCGGCCCTCACAGCAGTCCTACGGCGGTGTCCACGGCGGCGGCCACATCGCCGTCCGCCGGGTACAGCAGCGAGCGGCCGACCACCAGGCCGCGCACGGTGGGGAGTTGGAGCGCGCCGCGCCACTTCTCGTACGCGGCGACCTGGTCCTCGGGCGAGTCGCCGATGTCCCCGCCGAGCAGCACGGCGGGCAGGGTGGAGGTCTCCATCACCCGGGCCATGTCGTCGGGGTTCTCGGTGACCGGCACCTTGAGCCAGGTGTAGGCGGAGGAGCCGCCGAGGCCGGAGGCGATGGCGATGGACCGGGTGACCGCTTCGGCGGACAGGTCGTTCGTCACCTTCCCCCCAGGGGTGCGGCGGCTGATGAACGGCTCCACGAACACCGGGAGCCGGCGCTCGGCCATGGCGTCGATGGCGCGGGCGGTGGACTCCAGGGTGGTCAGGGAGCCCGGGTCGCCGTAGTCGACGCGCAGCAGCAGCTTGCCCGCGTCGAAGCCGAGGCGCTCGATGTCCTGCGGGCGGTGGCCGGTGAACCGGTCGTCCAGCTCGAAGCTGGCCCCTTGCAGACCGCCGCGGTTCATGGAGCCCATGACGACCTTGTGGTCCAGGGCGCCGAGGAGGAGCAGGTCGTCCAGGATGTCGGCGGTGGCGAGGACGCCGTCGACGCCGGGCCGGGACAGCGCGAGGCAGAGGCGTTCGAGCAGGTCGGCGCGGTTGGCCATGGCGAGCTTGCGGTCGCCGACGCCGAGCGCGCCACGGGCCGGGTGGTCGGCGGCGACGATCATCAGCCGCCCGCTCTCGTTCAGCAGCGGCCTGCGGGCCCGACGGGCAGCGGCCTCGGCGATCGCCTCGGGGTGCCGGGTACGGATCCCGACGAGCTCGGCCACGTCGACACGACGCCGAGGGGTGCCTGCGGCGCTTTGGCGGGGAGCGTCTGCGGTGCCTGCCCGGGGAGGGGTCGTGGGACCGGTGCCGGAGCCGTCCTCGGGGTGCGTGCCCGTGACGCGGCCGGCCCTCACAGCACCGCTCCGGCGTCGAGCGCGGCGGCCACCTCGTCCGGGGTCGGCATCGCGGAGGAGCACTCCAGGCGGGAGGCGACGATGGCACCGGCCGCGTTGGCGTGCCGCATGATCGTCTCCAGCTCCCAGCCGGCCAGCAGGCCGTGGCAGAGGGAGCCGCCGAAGGCGTCCCCGGCGCCGAGTCCGTTCAGGACGGTGACGGGCAGGGGCGGGACCTCGGCCGACTCACCCTTCTGGTTGACGGCGAGGACCCCCTTGGGGCCTTGTTTGACGACGGCCAGCTCGACCCCGGCGTCCAGCAGGGCGCGGGCGGCGGCATGCGGCTCGCGCACCCCGGTCGCGACCTCCACCTCGTCCAGGTTGCCGACGGCGACGGTGGTGTGCCGCAGGGCCTCCGCGTAGAAGGGGCGTGCGGTTCCGGGGTCCGACCAGAACATGGGGCGCCAGTCGAGGTCGAAGACGGTGATGCCCGCCTTGGCCCGGTGGGCGAGGGCCGCGAGGGTCGCCGTACGGCTCGGTTCCTCGCTCAGGCCGGTGCCGGTGACCCAGAAGATCCGGGCCTCGCGGAGGGCGTCCAGGTCCAGCTCGTGGGCGTCGATCTCCAGGTCGGGGGCCTTGGGCTGCCGGTAGAAGTAGAGCGGGAAGTCATCCGGCGGGAAGACCTCACAGAAGGTGACGGGGGTCGGCAGGCCGGGGACGGGGGTGACCCAGCGGTCGTCGACGCCGAAGCCGCGCAGCGCCTCGTGGAGGTAGGTGCCGAACGGGTCGTCGCCGGTGCGGGTGATCACGGCGGTGCGCCGGCCGAGGCGGGCCGCGGCGACCGCCACGTTCGTGGCCGACCCGCCGAGGAACTTGCCGAAGGACGACACCTGGGCGAGCGGGACACCGGTCTGCAGCGGGTAGAGGTCCACCCCGATCCGCCCCATGGTGATCAGGTCGTAGGCCATCGGCTTCCCTTCGTCATGGCTCTCCCCGGCTTTCTAGTCCCGCATGCCGAGCCATGTCAATGTTTTGTCCAGACATTCGGACCAGTCGGCGTCCGGGACTCCGGCCAGCCCTCTCCCGGGGTTCAGGGTTCCGTGGGCGGGAGGCGGGGCGGGGACGCCCTGTGTGGCCGCTCTGTCACAAAGACCGTTCTCCTGTCACAGATGTCACGTGTACGCGGGTTCCGGGTCACACCCGGTCGACAGGGAGGCTCCGCCGGTCACTCTGCGTCGTTCGCCAGGCACAGGCTTGTGATCGCGCAGCGCCCGGTCCCCCCGGCGGCCCTTCCCGGTCGCCGCCGCGGTGCGCGCGGGGAGGTGCACGCATGGCCGACCGAAGGCTCTGGTCCTACAAGGAGATCGCGGCGCACATCCGGGTGCAGCCGGACACCGTACGGTCCTACCGCAAGCACGGGCTGCTGCCCCCGCCCGACCACGTCGAGGGCGGCAAGCCCTACTGGTACGCCGACACCGTCCGCGCCTGGGTCGCCTCCCGCCCCGGCAACCGCGGCCGCCGAGAGGACTGACGCGCTCTCGCGGACACGGTGCCGGCAGCGGGGAAGCCGGGGCGAAGCGGCGGTGGGCGCCGGGCTCTCAGCTCCAGGGCTCGATGACCGTGACGCCCGCCCCAGGCACCGTGTCCATCGCCGCGAGGGCCGCCGGGGCCGCGTCGAGCGTGATCGTCCGGGTCACCAGGAGATCCGGACGCAGAACGCCGGCGCGGACCAGGCGCAGCATGCCGGGATAGGTGTGGGCGGCCATGCCGTGACTGCCGAGGAGTTCCAGCTCCAGGGCCGTCGCGCGGGCCAGCGGGACCGGGGTGGTGCCGTCCGGCGAGGGCAGCAGGCCGACCTGGACGTGCCGGCCGCGGCGGCGCAGACCGTTCACGGAGGCCGCACAGGTGGCCGGCGAGCCGAGGGCGTCGAGGGAGAGGTGGGCGCCGCCGCCGGTCAGCTCCCGGACGACGGCGGCCGGGTCGGACACGCCGCTCGCGTCCAGGCACTCGGCGGCTCCGAACGTCCGCGCCAGCTCCAGCGCTCGGGCCGACACGTCGACCGCGACCACTCGGGCCCCTGCGGCCGCCGCGATCATCACCGCCGACAGGCCGACCCCGCCGCAGCCGTGCACCGCGACCCACTCTCCGGCCGCCACCCGCCCCTGCTGCACCACGGCCCGGAACGCGGTGGCGAAGCGGCAGCCGAGGGCGGCGGCGGTGGCGTACGTCATGTCGTCCGGCAGCGCGACGAGATTGACGTCGGCGTGGTCGAGCGCGACGTACTCGGCGAAGGAGCCCCAGTGGTGGAACCCGGGCTGGGTCTGCCGCTCGCAGACCTGCTGGTCGCCCGCCGCGCAGGACGGGCAGCTGCCGCAGGCGCAGACGAACGGCACGGTGACCCGGTCGCCGGGCCGCCAGCCGGTCACCCCGGCGCCCACCGCCTCGACCACACCGGCGAGTTCATGCCCCGGCACGTGCGGCAGCGTGATGTCCGGGTCGTGCCCCATCCAGCCGTGCCAGTCACTGCGGCAGAGGCCGGTGGCCTCGACACGGACGACCACGCCATGGGGGGCGGGGCGGGGGTCGGGCACGTCCGTCACCTCGGCGGGGACGCCGTATCGCTCGTAGACCACGGCTCGCATACACGCTCCTTCCGGGAACCTGTGCGAAGGCTAGGCCAGGGCCGAGGGCCACCAGGTCGCCGCCGCTGAAAGTCGGCGTGCGGCCGACGAGTTGGTACGACCGCGTGCGTAACGCGTTTCCGGTGGCGAACAATGTGGACGCGCGGCCCGGTTGCCGTCGGGAGAGGAGTCGCTTCGCCGTTCGAGGCGTCACACATCCCGATGAAAAGCCGACGACACAGCGACCACTGCTCGCGCACGGCTCCCCTCTGATCAAGCTGGTGTCTTCTGCGAAGGAGACGCCACTGTGCGAATTTCTGACATCCAGCGCTGCGAGGTCCGGCCGGGACGGCTCGTCGAGTGGACGTTCAGCCCGGCGACCATCACGGCGGCGTCAGCACTGCCGGCGGACCCGCGGCCACCGGCGTACATCCAGGAGTCACACGTCAGGACGGCACGGTCGGTACGCGCAGACGGACTGTTCGTACCGACGTGGCTGGGCACGGCGTTCGACCTGCCGGGCCGAGCCGACCTCGACGCGCTCGAACAGGCGCTGCGCCGCTGGACGGTGCGGCACGAGACACTGCGCAGCGGCTTCCGCTGGGCCAGCGACGAACTGCACCGGTTCACGCTCGCCGAGGAGGACGTGTCGCTGCACCGCGAGGTGATCGGCGACTTCACCGACGCGAAGGCTCTGGTCCGGTACATGCAGGACCGTTTCGACGTGGCGGCGGACGCGCTCGGTTGGCCGAACCTCATCTACGCGGCCGTCGTCCGCGACGACTCCACCAGCGTGTACGCGGTGTTCGACCACACCAATGTCGACGCCTACTCCCTCCAGCGCATCCCGGAAGAAATCCACGAACTGTACACGGCGGACGCCACGGACCGGCCCACCACCGTTACCACCGTGGGGAGTTACGTGGACTTCTGCGAACAGGAGCGGGCGGCCGCGGACGGGATCGACGACACACACGCGATCGTCGCCCGCTGGCGGGAGTTCATCAGGCGGTGCGACGGGAGGCTTCCGGAGTTCCCCGTCGACCTCGGTCTGCGACCCGGCTGCACACTGCCCGCCCAGAGGCTGATGTGCGAGCCGCTCCTCGACGCGGACGCGGCCGCCGCCTTCGAGAAGCGCTGCCGACCCCATGGCGGCAGCCAGGTGGGCCTCCTGGCCGCAACCAGTCTGATCGTCCACGAGCTCGGCGGTCAGCCGTACTACCGCACGGTCGTACCGTTCCACACCCGGCTGAAGCCCGCCTGGTCGGATTCCGTGGGCTGGTACGTCGGCGGTGCGCCGATCGAGGTGCCCGCGACACGGGACTTCGACGACGCGCTCACCGCCGTCCGCGCCGAACTGCGGGCGAACCGCTCGCTCGCGCGCATCCCGCTGGCCCGCGTACTCCACCTGCTCGGCGCGGACTTCCGCCCGACCTCACCCGACTTGTACTCGATCGTCTCGTATGTGGATGCCCGCCTCACTCCTGGCTCGGCCCGCTGGGCCGAGACGAAGGCGTACGGACTGATCCGGGTGTCGTACGGCGACCAGGTGTGCGTCTGGGTCAACAGACTGCACGAAGGACTGTGGCTCGCCTGCCGTTACCCGGACACCGACATCGCCTACAAGAACGTACGACGATACGTCGAGGGACTGCGAGATCTGATCGTCTCCGTGTCGGCGGGAGACGGTCTCCGGGTCGCGGAACCGGCGTACTTCTGACGCAACCACCCGATCCCTCCCCCCTCTTGGCGCTCGCGCCGCACTTCACCCGCACGAGCCCATGCGACACGACCGCCGACGCGGAACGACAACGCCCTTGACCGGCCCGGACCTTGGGCGAGCGTCCGGCTCTCGGGCCCCTTGCCCTCCCGGGACACAGGTGCCCGGCACGGAACTCCCCCTTCGTGACTGCTAGTATCGACTCGGTCACACTAGGCAACCAGCCTCAACGGACAAGCAAAGAACCGAGGGTTCCATGCGCAAGCTTCAGCAGGTCGTGATCGCAGCAGCGGCGGCCGGCGGCCTGTCGGCCATCGGCGCCGGCACCGCCATCGCCGACACCAACGCCGGCGGACTGCACGTCACCGACTCCTACCGCCCCTACCAGGAGTGCAGCCCGCAGACGGTGGCCGAGAACGATGTCCCGATCGCCGTCCTCGGCCTCGCCGACACCATGGACACCACCTGCGGCCAGTACAACAACGCCTTCACTGGCTGAGCTCGGCGGTCATCGAAGACAGAGCCCGGTACGGCCGGTGCCCGGGGCGCACGGTGCCCGGCCACCCGGGCACCCGACAGAGGGAAAACGCATCACATGTTCAGTACGAAGAAGATCGTGGCTGCCTCGGGGCTGCTCGGCAGCCTCGCCCTGACCTGCGTCGGCGCCACCCAGGCGTACGCCGGAAGCGGCCCGGGAACCTGCACCCGGGACATCCTGGGCGACCTCACCTGCACACAGCGGATCACGGGCGAGATTCCCGAAGACGGCACCCTCCCCCACTACGAGAACTGCCAGAAGGTGCAGCCCCTCACTCTGCCCGCCGCCCTGGGCAACGGCCAGACACGGCTCGGACCCGAGGTGACCTGCTCCCCCACCACACGGGGAGTACCCGAAGAGACCGGGGGCCGGCCGGAGTCGCCCAGCCTCTGGCGCTGACCCCGGCAACCACAGCCCCGAGGCCGACGCATCACGGCACCTCTACGACATAAGAGGGATCGACGCGACATGTGGAGCGTAGATCCTGAATTACTACTCAATGCTCACATAAGCTCACGTTGAGTAGTCAAGCCAGGCACCGTGCCTGGGTCAGAAAGGGTCAAACATGCGTAAGTTTCAGCGCGCTGCGATCGTAGCGGCGGCGGTTATGGGGCTGTCCACCCTCGGCGCCGGCGTCGGCTTCGCCCACGGCGGCGACGACTCGGCTCCGGAGGTCACTGCCGTGGCCAACTCGTCGGCGAACGCGGTGGCCGTCGGTGGCGGTTACTACGTGCAGCCGCAGGACAAGCACGAGGCCCAGCCGGAGGAGCAGAGGTACGCCGAGCCCGAGCAGGGCTACGGCGAGCACGAGGGCGACCACGAGGGCGACCACGAGGGCGAGTAAAGACGTAACGGGGCCCATCCCCTCGGCGCCACGGCAACGGGGCGCATCAACCTCCTTCGGAAGCCTGATGCACATCGCACGAACTCGACGCTCCGGTCTCGCACCGGCTCGATCCGTTCGACGGTGTGCCGAGTGACACCCCATCACGAACTCAGCCCGGACGCGCGGCAATCCAACGGCGCGCGTCCGGGCTGCCGCCATCCCGCCCACGCGTTCGGCTCACGGCGCGGCCAGGCGCAGGATGATCTGTTCCGACCTTCTCGGGCCCGGACGCACGCCGGTGAACGGCACATGCGCCCGGGCCTCCGTCGTAAAGGAAAGCGACACATGTTCAGTCTCCAGAAGATCGCCACCGTCTCGGGACTCGTCGGCGGTCTCGCCCTGGTGTGCGTCGGCGCCGGACACGCCTACGCAGACGCGATTCCGGGTGGCTGCAAAACCACCGAGCAGGGGGGCACCGTCTGCGTCCACAAGACCGAGACGCAGACCGACAAGGACGGCACACACACCCTCAAGCAGGAGCAGAACTGCTCGACGGCGGACCGGCCACGCCTGGTGTTCCCGGAGGACGAACTGACGAGCACTGGATCCGCCAGCGTCGGACAGGTTGTGGACTGCTCCAACAGGGCGGAGCTGCCCAAGGGCTTCAAGAAGCCGCACATCGAGTTCTGAGGAACACCGAAGACTGCCGGGCCGGGAGCGATCCCGGCCCGGCAGTTCGTTTTCCG
Source organism: Streptomyces sp. Ru62 (assembly GCF_002920615.1). Classification (GTDB taxonomy): domain Bacteria; phylum Actinomycetota; class Actinomycetes; order Streptomycetales; family Streptomycetaceae; genus Streptomyces. The sequence goes on along the minus strand of NZ_PQSU01000002.1, from coordinate 305,409 downwards.
CGGACATACGCTCGCCCGCCCGTACGGTCACGCATTCACCGGACAAAGAAGAATTCCCGGCACCGTGGCCGATGGCCGGGGTGCCGGGAATCGATGTTCGTTCTACTCGCCGCCGAAGCTGTTGTTGCAACCCATCGTCGAGCCGATGTGAGTGGCCTGGGCGCCCGGGTTGCCCTCGCCGTTCAGCAGGTTGCCGCCCAGGCCGTTGCCGATACCGACCTCGCCGAGGATGTCGAGGTTCAGGTCGTGCGACGAACAGGTGCTGCTCTGCTTGACGTCGAATTTGTCGCCGCCCTTGCCCCAGCCCTGGTCGGCGTGGGCAGCGCCGGCGCCCAGGAGCCCGAGGCTCCCGAATGCGGCGACCAGGACGGCAGCCATGCGAACCTTGTGCATGTCATCTCCCGTGAAGTGAGGGTGGATGCGATCTACGAGAGACCGACTTTCGTACGTTCACGAAGACCGGTACGTCGTTCCGGAAATCCGGCACCGCGACGAATCCGAGCGGTTCCCGCCGCCGCGGAGGGCTGCCGGTGCGTACGAATGGTCCCGGCACCCTGCTCGATGCTCGGTTGCCGGGACCATTGATCGTCCGACGTCTGTCGCGCCGGACAGGACGTCAGAGGGCGCTGTTGTTGCAGCCCATCGTCGAGCCGATGTTGGTGGCCTGGGCGCCCGGGTTGCCCTCGCCGTTGAGCCCGTTGCCCAGCAGGCCGTTGAGCAGGCCCACCTCACCGAGGACGTCGAGGTTCAGGTCGTGCGACTTGCACTGCGAGCTCTGCGTGATCTTGAACTTGTCGCCGTGCTCACCGCCCTTGCCGCCACCCTGGCCCGCGTGGGCCGTGCCGCTCACGAGTCCGATGGTGCCGAGCGCGGCGACCAGGACGGCAACGTTGCGAAGCTTGCGCATGTCATCTCCGAGTGGATGTTGGTGAGTTCGATCTGTGCTCGATCGACTCGTCTCGTTACAGGAGACTAATACGAAATACCCCAAAACGGACATCGACGCGCCGAATTCGTGAGCTCGCAACAGCAATGACCCGAAAGGCCGTATCAGGCGCCTGCGACCCCGTCGAACACGCTCCCGCAGCCCGTGCCGGGGCGCCGGCGTGCGTCGGCGTCCGGTGGCGCTACTGCCGCATCGCGGTGGCGCTGGCGAGGGAGTTCGCCTGGCTGTTGGCCTGAGTGCAATCGACGCCGCGCGTCTCCGACGCCGCGAGCAGAGCGACCGGGATGTTCGCGTCGAGCAGCGTCTGGGGGCTGCACTCCTGGTACGGACGGAACAGGTTGTTCTGGTGGACCGGGGCGCCCTGCTGCGACTGCGGGGCCTGCGGGGTGACTTGCGGACTGATCTGCGGGTTCAGCTGCGGGTTGATCTGCGGGGCGATTTCGGTGCCCCGCTGAGGGGGCGCCTGCCGCAGGACCGGTGAGCCGTACGTCTGCGCGGTCGCCTGAGACGAGGTGGCGGCGGCGGCCTGGGCGTCCGGCTGCGAAACGGGCGGCGGCACAGCCCCGTTGTAGGCGGGGGGAGTCGCGGCGGAGCTTGGGCCGGCGCCGACGGCGGACAGACCACCGGCTGCTGCGACGACGAGCGCGACTTGCTGAAGCTTGCGCATGGAATCCTCGGCCCTTCTTGACCTGTGCACGGAACCTGGTAAATGGCTGATGCGGCAGCACAGTTGTCGCTGTTCCTGCCGCCCGCTCTGCGGCGGCGATGGAGCACCGCGCTTGGCTCCTGAGGAACGAGGCGGGGACGGGCTCGGATACGGGCGCCCCCGGGGGGTCACCCATTTGCCCCAAAGGCGCAAGGAACGCAGAGGTAATGCCGCCCTTAGGAGCAAACGGGTGACGGATCTCAAGGGGCGTGACCACAGCGAGGAGCAATCGTTCCAACGGGGAGAGGGGCAGCGGCCGTTAATCCGAGACAGGGATGAGGGGATTCGCTGTCGGCTCCGACGCGAAGTCCGCGTGCTGCTCAGCATTACCGCTGCTGACCGTGCAGTGCGAGTAACCGCACCCGCCGCACGCGTGACCGCGCTGAATGCAACGTTTCAGGTATCGAAGGGCCGAGGGTTTCATGCGCAAGCTTCACAAGGCCGCGCTCGTTGTAGCGGCGGCCGGCGGTCTGTCCGCCATCGGCGTCGGCGTCAGCCATGCCGACACGCTCGTCGGACCCGGCGGTCCCGCTCCGGCGCCGGCTCCCGAGTATCCCGCGTACCAGGCCCCGCCTCCCCAGTACGCGCAGCCCGCACCGGCCCCTCAGCAGGCCCCGCCCCAGTACGCACAGCCCGCACCGGCTCCCCAGTACGCACAGCCCGCACCGGCTCCCCAGTACGCACAGCCCGCACCGGCTCCCCAGCCGGCCCCGCCCCAGTACGCACAGCCCGCACCGGCTCCCCAGTACGCACAGCCCGCACCGGCTCCCCAGTACGCACAGCCCGCACCGGCCCCTCAGCCGGCCCCGCCCCAGTACGCACAGCCCGCACCGGCTCCCCAGTACGCACAGCCCGCACCGGCTCCCCAGCCGGCCCCGCCCCAGTACGCACAGCCGGCACCGCAACAGCCGACCGGCTACGCCACGGCCTCGGCCACGTCGCTCGGAACGGCGCAGGCCTCCGCCACGCCCTACCCGCAGCAGGCCGCTCCCCCGCAGCCGGTCCAAGCCGCTCCCCCGCAGCGGGCTCAGGTGGTGCCCCAGGTCATGCCTCAGGTCATGCCGCAGGTCGCCCCGCAGGTGGCGGTGCCCCAGGCGTTCGGCCCGGAGCCTCCGGCGTACGTCACCCCGCAGGTGAACCCCCAGGTGAACCCTCAGATCAACCCGCTCCTCAACCCGCAGATCACGCCGGGGAGCGTGCCGGAACTGGCTCCGGTCGGCCTCGGGCAGGTCGCGGCGCCACCCGTCGGCCAGCTGGGGCTTCCCCGGCTCGGCTGACAGCCTCACCGAAATCGCGACCCGATCTGGTGCAGATCGCGTCCCCTCAACCAACGGAGAACCCATGCGCACGATTCACAAGGCGGTCCTCGTGGGCGTCGTCCTCGGCAGTGTCGGCTCCTTCGGCGGCAACGCCGCGTTCGCCCACGGTGAGCCGGGCCACGACGTCGACATCACGCAGGGCATCGAGTGCCGCTCGCACGACATGAACATCGAGGTGATCGGCAGCATCGGTGCGATCACCGGCCTGGCGGGCAACCTGCTGAACGGTGAAGGCAACCCCGGCGCGCAGCAGAGCCACCTCGGTTCGGACATGGGCTGCAACAGCCAGGCGTTCTGACGGCCTCGCCCCCCGCGGCCCCGGGCACGCACAGACCATTCCGGGACACGCCAGTGCCATCGCATGTGGCGTGTCCCGTGGTCCGTGCGTGCCCTTTCCCACGCGAAGACACCGCCCGACCGGGCCCTGCACGGCCCGCCGGCCCGCGACCGCGTTCCCTGAGCGGTCCCCCAGGACCGCTCAGGGAACGCGGTGCTGTCGTGTACGACAACCGACAGCCGCTGCGCGGACCGGTCTGCCCGGACCCGTCCGAACGTGTCACGGGCCCCGGAAGTTCTCCACTTCCGGGGCCCGTGACCGAAGGGAACGCACCCCTCCAACGACACGGCGCCCCTGGAGTCACACGCCGGTTCCTCCCGTCCTCCCGCGATCACACCCCGCGGGGGTGTCGGACAGGGCCGGCGCCCGTCGGTGATTCGGGCACCGGCCCCGGGGCCGTCACGTCGCCGGTTCGGAACTGCGGGTCCGGGAGAGGGCACAGCGGCCCCGCAGCACTGGTCCGGGCCGGAGCGCACTCCCGGACGGGGGCCGCTTCAGCGGACGTGGCCCCCACTGAAGCGGCGGTACAGGATCCCTCCCGTGACGATGAGCGCGACGCTGCCCGCGAGGGCGGGGGCCGTGAGGTCCGCTCCGGTGTGGGCCAGCGAGGATGCCACGGGGTGCGGGGCGGGGTGGGACCGGGCGGAAGCCGGGTGCCTCGGGGCCCGGGGCTTCGGGACCGCGGAGTGCGGGGCCGGGCTCGGGTGGTCGCCGGATTCGTTGACCGAGTGGTTGCCGAAGACCGGGTTGCCCACGCCGACCACGTTGACACTGTTCCCGGAGACGTTCACCGGCAGGTCGATCGGGAGCTGGAGGTCGTTGCCCGACAGCAGTCCGGGCGAGTCCGCGGTGCTGCCGTGAGCCGACGCCCCACCGGACGCGACCGACGCGCCGCTGTCGCCCGTACCGCCGGCTTTCGCCGCACCACCGGTCCGCGCAACGCCGGCCTTCGCCGTACCGCTCTTCGCGGCACCCGCGGTCTTCGCCGCACCGCCGTTCACACAGGTGTTGCCCGCGGCCGGATTGAGCAGTCCCACCACGTCGGCGGTGTTGCCGCAGATGTTCACCGGCACGTGCACCGGAATCTGGACGTTGTTGCCGGAGAGCACCCCGGGCGAGCCGGCCGCCGTTGCCTCTGCACCGGCCCCGTCGGCCGCGAAGGCGGCGGACACCGGGAACGCCACGACCATCGCGCCGGACGCGGCGGCGACGGCGAACACACCGTTTCGGGTAGTCCGTCTCATTGGTTTCCTGCCTTCCTGACATCATCGCGGGCACTCACCCGCACCCACATAAAACGGACGTGCCCCATCCGGAGTTATGGCGTGCCGCCCGCGAGTTGCTCCGGGCGGGCTTCCGGGCCGCCCCGCTCGCAGCGAGTCACACACCGACCTCATACCCCCTAGGGGTATAGTATGGCCGAGTGAGGGGTCCTCCAGGGACCCCACCGGCCCCGAACACCTCTACGAGGAGCAACGATGACCGCTCAGACCGACACCACGGGCCCCGTCACCACCGTCTACAAGGTGACCGGCATGAGCTGTGGCCACTGCGAGGGCTCCGTCTCCGGCGAGATCTCCCAGATCCCCGGCGTCAGCTCGGTGAAGGCCGTCGCGTCGACCGGCGAGGTGACCGTCGTCTCCGAGGCCCCGCTGGACGAGGAGGCCGTGCGCGCCGCCGTGGACGAGGCCGGTTTCGAGCTGGCCGGCCAGGCCTGAGGAAGACCCTCCGTTTCCCCGACCCGGGCCGTGCCGACCAGCTGATACTGGATCCGTAGGGCCCGGTCCGATGTCTGGAGTCCGGACATGACCAGCACCACCGCAGAAACCGCAGAAACCGCGGAGGCAGCCGCGGCCACGGGCACCGGCTCCGAGGTCGAGCTGCTCATCGGCGGGATGACCTGCGCCTCCTGCGCCGCCCGGGTGGAGAAGAAGCTCAACCGGATGGACGGCGTCAGCGCCACCGTCAACTTCGCCACCGAGAAGGCCAAGGTCACCTTCGGCGACGGCGTCCAGGTCGCCGACCTGATCGCCACCGTGGAGAAGACCGGCTACACCGCCGAGGAGCCGCCACCACCGCGGCCCGCGCCCGGGACGGAAGCGGAAACACCCGCACCGGACGCCGAACTGGGCGCCCTGCGCCACCGCCTGCTCGTCTCCGCGCTGCTCGCCGCCCCCGTGGTCCTCCTGTCGATGATCCCCGCGCTGCAGTTCGACAACTGGCAGTGGCTCTCGCTCACCCTCGCCGCGCCGGTCGTCGTCTGGGGCGGCGCCCCCTTCCACCGGGCCGCCTGGACCAACCTGCGGCACGGCGCCGCCACCATGGACACCCTCGTCTCGGTCGGCACGCTGGCCGCGTTCGGCTGGTCGCTGTGGGCGCTGTTCTTCGGCGACGCCGGCATGCCCGGCATGCACGACGAGTTCCGCCTCACCGTCTCCCGCATGGACGGCGCCTCCACGATCTACCTGGAGGTCGCCGCCGGAGTCGTCGCGCTGATCCTGCTCGGCCGCTATCTGGAGGCCCGTTCCAAGCGCCGCGCGGGCGCCGCCCTGAAGGCCCTGATGGAGCTGGGCGCCAAGGACGTGGCCGTGCTGCGGGAAGGCCGCGAGGTGCGGATACCGGTGTCGTCACTGGCCGTCGGCGACCGGTTCGTCGTCCGGCCCGGCGAGAAGATCGCCACCGACGGCACAGTGGCCGAGGGCGTCTCAGCGGTGGACGCCTCCATGCTGACCGGCGAGTCGGTGCCGGTGGACGTCGGCCCCGGCGACCGGGTCACCGGCGCCACGGTCAACGCGGGCGGCCGGCTGGTCGTGGAGGCCACCCGGGTCGGCGCGGACACCCAGCTCGCCCGGATGGCGAAGCTGGTCGAGGACGCGCAGAACGGCAAGGCCGAGGTGCAGCGGCTCGCCGACCGGATCTCCGCCGTCTTCGTCCCCGTGGTCATCCTCATCGCGCTCGGCACCTTCGGCGTCTGGCTGGGCGTCACCGGCGACACCGTGGCCGCGTTCACCGCCGCCGTCGCCGTCCTGATCATCGCCTGCCCCTGCGCGCTGGGCCTGGCCACCCCGACCGCGCTGATGGTCGGCACCGGGCGCGGCGCCCAGCTCGGCATCCTGATCAAGGGCCCCGAGGTGCTGGAGTCGACCCGCCGCGTGGACACGGTCGTCCTGGACAAGACCGGCACGGTCACCACCGGCCGGATGAGCCTCCAGGCCGTGTACGTCGCCGAGGGCGAGGACGAGAAGGAGCTGCTGCGGCTCGCGGGCGCCCTGGAGCACGCCTCCGAGCACCCCGTGGCCCGGGCCGTCGCCGCCGGCGCCGAGGAACGCGCCGGAGCGCTGCCGCCGGTCGAACACTTCGAGAACGTGCCCGGACGGGGCGTGCGCGGGCGCGTGGACGGCCGCGAGGTGGCCGTGGGGCGCCTCTACGACGACCTCCCGCAGGAGCTGGCCCACGCGGCCCGCGAGGCCGAGCGGGAAGGCCGTACGGCCGTCGTGGCGGGCTGGGACGGGCGGGCCCGCGGGGTCCTCGCCGTCGCCGACGCGGTCAAGGACACCAGTGCCGGGGCGATCCGCGAGCTGCGGGCGCTGGGACTGACGCCGGTACTGCTCACCGGCGACAACCGGACCGTCGCCGAGGCGGTCGCGCGCACGGTCGGCATCGACTCCGCGCACGTCTTCGCCGAGGTGCTGCCCGAGGACAAGGTGGACGTCGTACGACGGCTCCAGCGCGAGGGGCGGGCCGTGGCCATGGTCGGCGACGGTGTGAACGACGCCGCCGCGCTCGCCACGGCGGACCTGGGACTGGCCATGGGCACCGGCACGGACGCGGCGATCGAGGCCGGCGACCTGACGCTGGTGCGCGGGGATCTGCGGGTGGCCGCGGACGCGATCCGGCTGTCCCGGCGGACGCTGGCCACCATCAAGGGCAACCTCGTGTGGGCCTTCGGCTACAACGTCGCCGCGCTGCCGCTGGCCGCCGCGGGGCTGCTCAACCCCATGATCGCGGGGGCGGCGATGGCCTTCTCCTCGGTGTTCGTGGTGACGAACAGCCTGCGGCTGCGCGCCTTCCGGCAGGGCGCGGCAATTGCCGGGGTGGATGTCCCGGTCCCCCTGGAGTCCGGCGCGAGCCTCACATAAGCTCTTCACAAGGCTCGCGCATCATCCTTACGCTTGAGCCCCGATCGCCGTATCGGGGCTCTTGCGCACCTAAAGGACATATGCAAGAGACGCAGATCACAGTGATGCGAACGTAACCATCGAAGGGGTTCGAGGGTCTAAGTTGGCGATGTCAGCCCGGCGTCTTGGGGGGCGCTGACTGGCATCTGGGGATGTCTTGGGGGACTTCCTCAGAGATGCGTTGCCGGGGCACGCACACCGGGAAGCTTTGAGCGGCCCTTCCGGGGTGCGTTGTCCCGGCAGATCGCACCGCATCACTGGAGCAGGCCGAGTTTTGCTCGTTCTGCTCACAGACAGCGATTCAGGCGCTGTCCTCTCCGAGCGCCCGGCCGGATCCCGTGGGGGGAATCCGCACCGGGACATGGGAAGGCGCCCTGGTCGTCGGCCCGTGGGGGGACCGGCGTCTCAGGGCGCCTTCCGCTTTTTCTGTCCGTACCGCTACGACGACTCTCCGGCCCGTGCGGCTACGACGGGACCGCCGAGCGCCTTGACGCTACGACGGGACAGTCGGGTGCCTGGAGGCTCACCGCACCCCAGGCACCCGCCAAGAAGAACTCAGCGCTCCTCGACCGGCACGAAGTCGCGCTCCACCACGCCCGTGTAGATCTGGCGCGGGCGGCCGATGCGGGAGCCCGGCTCCTTGATCATCTCGGTCCACTGGGCGATCCAGCCCGGCAGGCGGCCGAGGGCGAACAGGACCGTGAACATCTCGGTCGGGAAGCCCATGGCGCGGTAGATCAGACCGGTGTAGAAGTCCACGTTCGGGTACAGCTTGCGCTCGACGAAGTAGTCGTCGGACAGCGCGTGCTCCTCCAGCTTGAGGGCGATGTCGAGGAGCTCGTCCTCCTTGCCCAGCGCGGAGAGCACGTCGTGCGCGGCGGCCTTGATGATCTTGGCGCGCGGGTCGAAGTTCTTGTAGACCCGGTGGCCGAAGCCCATCAGGCGGACGCCGTCCTCCTTGTTCTTCACCTTGCGGATGAAGGTGTCGACGTCGGAGCCCGAGTCGCGGATGCCCTCCAGCATCTCCAGCACGGACTGGTTGGCACCGCCGTGCAGCGGGCCCCACAGGGCGCTGATGCCGGCCGAGATCGACGCGAACATGTTGGCCTGCGAGGAGCCGACCAGGCGGACCGTGGAGGTCGAACAGTTCTGCTCGTGGTCGGCGTGCAGGATCAGCAGCTTGTCCAGCGCGGCGACGACGACCGGGTCGAGCTCGAACTCCTGCGCCGGCACCGAGAAGGTCATGCGCAGGAAGTTCTCGACGTAACCGAGGTCGTTGCGCGGGTAGACGAACGGGTGGCCGATCGACTTCTTGTACGCGTACGCCGCGATCGTCGGGAGCTTGGCGAGCAGCCGGATCGTGGAGAGGTCGCGCTGCGTCTCGTCGAACGGGTTGTGGCTGTCCTGGTAGAAGGTGGACAGCGCCGAGACGACCGAGGACAGCATGGCCATCGGGTGGGCGTCGCGCGGGAAGCCCTTGTAGAAGTTCTTGACGTCCTCGTGCAGCAGCGTGTGCCGCGTGATGTCGTTCTTGAACGCCGTCAGCTGGTCGACGGTGGGCAGCTCGCCGTTGATCAGCAGGTACGCCACCTCAAGGAAGGTGGAGCGCTCGGCCAGCTGCTCGATGGGGTAGCCGCGGTAGCGGAGGATGCCCGCCTCGCCGTCGAGGTAGGTGATCGCGGATTTGTAGGCGGCGGTGTTGCCGTAGCCGCTGTCCAGAGTCACCAGACCGGTCTGGGCGCGGAGCTTCCCGATGTCGAAGCCCTTGTCACCGACGGTGCTGTCGACCACCGGGTAGGTGTACTCGCCGTCGCCGTACCGCAGTACTACAGAGTTGTCGCTCACGTCTTCCCTCACCGACGTAGTGCCTCATCTTCGAGGTGCCCTGACTGTCTCTACCATCCCCCATTTGGCTCAGGAGAGTGCACTCGGGGTCGACCATTGGGCCTATTGGCGGCACTCAGTGCCGTCAACCTGCTCATCCTGCCCCCTCGAAGGGGTAACCGGAAGTGCTCTGTGACCTTCACGACTCGTTTGATCGATCATTTTTGCCGCAGGGCCGGATTCCGTGCCGCCACCGTGACTTCGGGGCCACCGCCCGTGACTTCAGGGCCCGCCGCCTTCGGGCTCAGGCCCCCAGTCTGAAGTCCAGGGCGGTGCACCGCCGCCCGGCCGACACCGTGCGCACCGCCTGCCCGATCGCCTTGCGTGAACCGACGAGAACGACCAGCTGACGGGCCCGGGTGACCGCCGTGTAGAGCAGGTTCCGCTGGAGCATCATCCATGCTCCCGTGGTGACGGGAATCACCACGGCGGGATATTCACTGCCCTGGGAGCGGTGAATGGTCACCGCGTACGCGTGGGCCAGTTCGTCCAGTTCGTCGAATTCGTACGGAACCTCCTCATCCTCGTCCGTCAGCACGGTCAGGCGCTGGTCGACCGGGTCGAGCGAGGTGACGACGCCCACGGTGCCGTTGAAGACACCGTTCTTCCCTTTCTCGTAATTGTTGCGAATCTGGGTGACCTTGTCGCCGACGCGGAACACCCGGCCGCCGAACCGCTTCTCCGGCAGATCGGGCCGCCCGGGCGTGATGGCCTGCTGGAGCAGCCCGTTGAGCGTGCCCGCGCCGGCCGGCCCCCGGTGCATCGGCGCCAGCACCTGCACGTCACGGCGCGGGTCCAGCCCGAACTTGGCCGGAATCCGCCGCGCGGCCACGTCCACGGTGAGCCGGCCGGCGGCCTCCGTGTCGTCCTCCACGAAGAGGAAGAAGTCCTTCAGCCCGTCGGTGAGCGGATGCTGCCCCGCGTTGATGCGGTGGGCGTTGGTGACGACACCGGACTGCTGGGCCTGCCGGAAGACGCGGGTGAGCCGGACGGCCGGGACGGGACTGCCGTCGGCGAGCAGATCACGCAGGACCTCCCCCGCGCCCACGCTGGGCAACTGGTCCACGTCCCCCACGAAGAGCAGATGGGCCCCCGGCGGTACGGCCTTCACGAGCTTGTTGGCGAGCAGCAGGTCCAGCATGGATGCCTCGTCCACGACCACCAGGTCGGCGTCGAGCGGCCGGTCCCGGTCGTAGGCGGCGTCCCCGCCGGGCTTCAGCTCCAGCAGCCGGTGCACGGTGGAGGCCTCGGCTCCGGTCAGCTCGGCCAGCCGCTTGGCGGCCCGGCCGGTCGGGGCGGCGAGCAGCACCTTGGCACGCCGGGCCCGGGCCAGCTCCACGATCGAGCGCACGGTGAACGACTTGCCGCAGCCGGGCCCGCCGGTGAGGACGGCGACCTTCTCGGTCAGCGCGAGTCTCACGGCCGCCTCCTGCTCGGGCGCGAGGTCGGCGCCGGTGCGGGATCCCAGCCACCCGAGCGCCTTGCCCCAGTCCACGTCCCGGAACCCCGGCATCCGGTCCTGGTCCGTGCGCAGAAGCCGCAGGAGCTGGGCGGAGAGGGAGAGTTCGGCGCGGTGGAAGGGGACGAGGTACACGGCGCTGACGGGCTCGTCGCCGCCGTCGGGTCCGGGCACCTTCTCCCGGACGACCCCCGGATCGCCTCCGTCCTCCGGCACCTGGCCCAGCTCGCCCAGGCACTCGATGACCAGCCCGGTGTCCACCTGGAGCAGCTTCACGGCATCGGCGATCAGCCGCTCCTCGGGCAGGAAGCAGTGCCCCTGGTCGGCGGACTGCGACAGCGCGTACTGCAGGCCGGCCTTCACGCGCTCGGGACTGTCGTGCGGGATCCCGACCGACTGGGCGATCTTGTCGGCGGTGAGGAAGCCGATGCCCCAGACGTCGGCGGCGAGCTGGTAGGGGCGTTCCTTCACGACGGAGATCGACGCGTCGCCGTACTTCTTGTAGATCCGCACGGCGATGGAGGTGGATACCTCGACGGTCTGCAGGAAGAGCATGACCTCCTTGATGGCCTTCTGCTCGTCCCAGGCGTCGGCGATCTTCTTGGTGCGTTTGGGGCCGAGGCCGGGAACCTCGATGAGGCGCTTGGGCTCCTCCTCGATGATCCTCAGGGTGTCGACGCCGAAGTGCTGGGTGATGCGGTCGGCGAAGACCGGCCCGATGCCCTTGACCAGCCCGGACCCCAGATAGCGCCGGATGCCCTGGACGGTGGCCGGCAGCACGGTCGTGTAGTTCTCGACGTGGAACTGCTTGCCGTACTGCGGATGCGACCCCCAGCGGCCCTCCATCCGGAGGGACTCACCGACCTGGGCACCGAGGAGCGCGCCGACCACCGTGAGGAGATCCCCGGCGCCTCTGCCGGTGTCGACCCGGGCCACCGTGTACCCGTTCTCCTCGTTGGCGTACGTGATCCGCTCCAGCACGCCTTCGACCACGGCAAGACGCCGTTCGCCGGTCTGGGTCCCCGCCTGTTGAGCCATGATCCGACGGTACCGGTGAGGTCTGACACCGGCCCACTGGCGTCCTGGGCCACCGTCTGATCCGTGGCGCGGCCCGGGAGCCGGTCCGGCGGGAGATCAGGCCCACGAGCGTGAAGATCGCCCCGGGCTTCGGCGTCCTGGGCGCCGTCGTTGCCCTGGGCACGCTGATCACCCTTGCCGCCGCGTTCTTGCTCTGAGCGGTCAACTCGCCCACGGTCGGCGGGTCTTGCGCCGGAACGGCACACTCCGAACACCGGCGAGCCGACGTCTCCAGCCACTAGAGTGGCGGGCGCCCCGCACCCCTGATCCTCGTAGCGACAGGAGCCAGGACCACATGACCCGCTATGTGATGGCTGCCACCGATGCCGGCGGCGAACGGTTCGGGGAACGCGTCGTCTCCACGGCCCCCACGCTCGGCGAAGCCGCCGAGTACGGCGACAGTCACCGGACGGACTACGTCTCGGTCCGCCACGGCCACGACGACATCACCCTTTACGGCAGGGACGCCACCGGCACCTGGTCGCTGCTCGTCGCCAACGCCCCCGCCCTGGTCGTCGTGCGAACGCGCCGTCGGCACGATGCCCTGAGCCGGCCGGAGCCGGACTGGAACGACAGCCCCCAGGTCGGCTACGAGTACGCCCCCACTCCTGACGGGGATCACGTGCTGAGCGATCACGTGCTGACTGCCCTAGACGTGAGCGGCGAAGCGTTCGGGCAGCGCGTCAGCCCCACGGCGCCCACACTCGCCGACGCGGCCGGGCTCGGCGAGCTCCACCAGGCGGACTACGTCGTCGCCGGCCGGGGCGACGGCGACCTGGTCACGCTGTACGGGCGGGACGCCGGAGGCTCCTGGTCGGTGGTCGCGGCCGATGTCGACGTCGAGACGGCCGAGGAGGTGTGCCTCTGGTTCGACCTCACGCAGCACTACCGGGGCCGGTCGGCGGCCGGTACCGGCCCCGGCGGCCGGGCCGGCCACCCGCTCGACCACGTGCCGACGCCCGAGGGCGGGCGGATGACCGCGGACCGGGCCGTCTCCCTGGTCGTGGAACGGATCCGGGCACGCCGCCTGGACCACCCCACGCGAGGGCTCGCGGCGGACCGCTTCGAAGCGGGCTGGAGCGTCTACGCGCCGGTGGACGTCGACGAGAGCGATCCGATGGCGTTCCTGGACATGCCGGTGGGCCGCTCGGTGTTCCTGGTGAGCGATGTCGGGCGGGTCAAGGAGACATCGAGCGCGATCCCCCCGCAGCAGGCGGAGGACATGTTCGCCGCCGAAGAGGCGTACGTGCGCCGCAAACCCGCCGAGGAAAGGTTCATGGCCGACCTCAGGGACGAGGTCATGCGGCTCGACTCCGCGTCGGAAGGCTCGGCCGGCATCAGCTCGTTCACCATCGAACCCGCCGCCGAGGAGCTGGTCGCGGCCAGGGCGTCCCGGCTGATCACCCCGATCGCACAGCAGTTGGCCCTGCTCGGCCCGCCGGGGTGGGACCGTTTGGCGGCGGCCTTCTCCTTCACGGTCTCCGGCGAGGTTGCCCAGCTCCGGTTCTGGTCCGGGAACCGGAGCACCGAGGTCCGGGTCCCCGAGCAGATGGCCGTACTGGTCCGCCGGCAGCGACACCTCGCCGCACAGATGCCGTCCGGCCCGTGGTGGCGTCTGCTGCTCACCGTCAGCCACAGCGCGGGAGCGAACGCCCGGATCACCACGGAGTACGACTACGGCGACCGGCCCCTCCCCGCCGACCACCTGCTGGCGCCCGGCCACTACCGCGCCGACCTGGCCGCCTACCCGCGCGCCCATACACCGGCATGGCTCACCGCGCACATCGGCGGTGCGGACGGGACCGGGCCCGCGACGGGCGGGACCGCCGCGGGGACCGTAGGGGCTGGGGCGGCGGGGCCGGGTGGGGACGCGGGGTCCGCTGAGGCGTCGGGGCCTGGTGGGGAGGCGGGGCCCGCCAGGGCCGAGGGGCCCTCCGCTGCGGCGGGGTCGGCGCGGCCCGGTCCGGTTCCGGTTCTCGACACGCAGGTGCGCCGGAAGCGTCTCTACGCCGACCCCCGGGTCATCACCTTCGGCAAGCACTCACTCGCGCTCGACCAGGTGGAGTGGGTCAGTTACACCGCGACCCACACCGCCACCAAGCGGTTCCTGTACCCGACGACCCACGACCACACGTGGGACTTCGCGGTGGGCAGGTACCCGTACCACGGCGGACCCGTGGTCCGCGTGCACTTCTACCAGGCGGGCCGCCGGGCCGACCACCCGGAGGAGTGGGCATTCCTGGTGAACCTGGCCAGGCAGTACCTGGAGCCCCGGTTGCTCACCGAACTGGTCGCCCGGGTCCGCCGTGGTGAGACCGTCACGGTCGGCGGCAGCGTCGAGGTGAACCAGGGCGGCATCGCATGCGCCAAACCACGGCTCTCCCTGCCCTGGGAGTCGATCAGCGCCGCGCAGCCGGACAACGGCGTCATCAGCGTCCGTCAAGCGGGCGTCGCGAAACCCGTGTTGACGGTGCCTCTGAGCCATCCCAACGCGGGGCTCCTGCCGGACCTCTTCGCCGCACTCAGAGGGGGTTGAGGCGGGCCTTGAGCAGGCAGAACTCATTGCCCTCGGGGTCGGCCAGAACGTGCCAGGACTCCTCGCCGGTCTGACCGACGTCGGCCGGGCGCGCCCCGAGCTTCAAGAGGCGTTCGAGCTCGGCGTCCTGATCGCGGTCGGTGGCGTTGACGTCGATGTGCAACCGCGACTTCCCCGGCTCCGGCTCGGCCCTGCGGCTGAGGAAGAGCGTCGGCTGCGCGCCGCCGAACCCTTCCCGCGGCCCGATCTCGATACTGCCGTCCTCTTCCCGCCCCAGCACCACGAAGTCCAGGACCTCGCACCAGAACCGCGCCAGCACCTCGGGTTCGCGGCAACCGAGCACGAGCTCACCGATACGACATGCCATGGACGGAACCTGCTCTCAGCGTGGGACGGCCGGTGCGGCCACGCGGACCGGCGGGGCTCCGCGCGGCGGGAACACGTCGAGACCGTACCGGGCGGGGGGAGCGGGTGCGAAGGGTTTTGGGTCCTAGGGGTGGGGGTGGTGGTGGCGGTGAGGGTCCTGGTGTGTCTTCAGGGCTTCGAGGAAGGTGGCGAAGGTGGGGGCGGGGAAGGTGAGGATGGCCCCGGTGGGGTTCTTGGAGTCGCGGATGGAGGTGTGGGTGGGGGTGGGGGCGATCTCTACGCAGTCGTCGCCCTCGCCGTCTCCGGAGTAGGACGACTTTCGCCAGTTACTCGGGGCGGTCATGCTGTGCCTCACAGTTCTTTCGCCAGCCGCTGGATGAAATCACGCGAGTGTCCGGGCTCCAACGCCATCGCTCTTACGTGGTGGAACCGCGCGCGGTACGTGGCCAGTTGGTCCTCGGCGTCGATGTACAGCGCGCCGGTGGGACCGTCACGGATCACCGTGTCCAGCTTGGTCACACTGCCGCCGAGGTAAGCCATCGAACTGCTGCCACCGGAGAAACCCTCCCGATCGAACGGGATGACCCGCACGGTGATGTGATCCGCTTCGGAAAGTTCCAGGATGTGGGCGAGCTGTGCTCGTGCTGCGGTCCGGGTGCCGACCATGGTCCGCAGCGCTGCCTCGTGGATCACCGCATCGAAAGGGGTGGGCGAAGGACCCTCGAAGATCACGCGGCGCGCCAAGCGGTGGCGCACACGCAGTTCCAGCTCTTCCTCGGTGAGTTCGGGGACTCTGGTGGCGTAGACAGCGCGAGCGTAGTCCGCTGTCTGCAGCAGACCCGGTACGAACACGATGGCCACGTTGTACTGAAATCGGGAGTGGTGGTCCAGCTCCGACAGGTTCAGGAACGGCGTTGGAAGCAGCCCCCGGTACTCCTCCCACCAGCCGCGAGTCCGGTCGGTCGCCATCGTGACCAGGGCATCGATGAACTCCTCGTCCGTGCAGGCGTAATGGGACGCGAGGAGGCGCAACCGCTTCTCGCTCACACCCGCGAGGCCGGACTCGATCTGGCTGATGGCCGGAGCGGTCACCCCGAGCAGCGCCGCCGCCTCCCGGGCCGTCAGGCCTGCTGCATCACGGAGCCTGCGCAGCTCGACCGCCAGACGCAGCTGACGTGCTGTCGGCTCGCTCCTCAACGCCATCGCCGGACCTCCCAACACGCCCGTGGGCGTTACTCGTTCGGGCGTCACACTACGCGATCCAGTTGCGCCAGTTAAACAGTTAGCCCTACGGTCGGTGACGCATCGCACACGCTGCGGAAGCGCACCGCGCCGTCCTGCCATGGCGGCTGCGGCAATGCCACCGCGCGTGGAAACCCCACCCACTGACCGGAGGCGCTGAGTCATGCCCGAGAACGAACCCTGGGACTACACGCTCTACATCCCCAACGACCCCAGAGCCGTGACCGTCTGCCGTCGGACCCTGCGCGTGATCCTGACGTTGCACGGGCTGGCGGGGCTGCTCGACACCGCTGAACTACTGGCGACGGAGCTGGTGTCGAACGCGGTGCGGCACACGAAGGGGCCGGCGGCGCTGAGGGTGCGCCGCTCCCCGGAGGGCCTGGTGTGGATCGGGGCGTGGGACACGGACCCGGCGCCGCCCGAGCCGCCGGTGCCGTTGGAGCGGGCGTTGGAGCGGGAGGCGGGGCGGGGGCTGGGGCTGGTGAAGGCCTGCGCGGAGTACTGGGGGTGGCAGCCGTCGGCCAGGTTCGGCGACCGGGGCAAGTACGTGTGGTGCGAGCTGGAGGTGGCGTGACGGTCGGCTCGTCGCACGAGGCGCTGCGCCAGATCTCCCGGAAGGAGCTGGGCCCAGCGAGCCGTGCACGCGGTGGAGGCCACGGAGCTGTTCACGAGGGAGTGAGCAGGTAGCCGTTGGGCCGCTCGCTTCTGGGCCAGTGTCGGGCTTCCGCGACCCGCGTCAAGGGCGCTGCGCGTCGCCTTCGGCGATGGGCCTCCGGCCCACCCTTGACCCGGCCCGCTCCAGCCCGGAGGAGAAGCGAGCGAGCGGCCCGGCACAGCGGTGGCCCAGCGGCGACGGGCCCTCGGGTTGGTTGGGTACACAGCGTCGGAGGGGGGCGCGGGCGCGTCTCGCCGGCACGCCGGGCCGGCTTGGCGGCGAACGGCCGGTGGGGGGGGTGCGCGAGCGGGGCGGTGGGGGTGGAAGCGGGAGATTGGCAGATCTGTGCCAGGGGGTGGGGGTAAGGCGCAGGTGGGGTGGGTCGGGGGTGGAACAGATCTGCCTGTCAATTCTCAGGGGGGAGCCACGGCGGGTGGGGCTAGCGGCGGTGGCGGGGCTTGTCCTGGCGTGGGGGAAGCGTCAAGGTGATTTGGCGGACCAGTTGCTGGAAGCATGCCAGGGACGCGCACGCGGGGAGGGCGGCGCCGGCGATACCCGTGATCGTTCGGTCGGCCTGGGCCACGCACAGCATCATCGCTACGGATGAGAACAGCAGGACGATGAACCACGAGTGCAGGGCCCGGCGCTGATGCAAGGCGCTTCGCAGGACGGAGAGGGAAGCCACCATCCAGGGGCCGTACACGAGAATGGGCCACCAGGCGATCATCTCGCTGCTCGTGCCCGACGTGATGTTCCGCAGTGGCCCGTAGGCCGCCATTCCGCCGAACACGCTGACCATCGCAGCGATGACGGAAACGAATGCGGCGATCACGAAGCTGCTGGTCTGCAACCATTTGACTCGGATTTTCCGCACCCGGCTCTTGCGGTGTGCGGCCCCGGCGGAGGGGCGTCGGATGGGCGGCAGTTGCGCGGTGATCCGGGCCAGGTTCTCCATCGGGTCGGCGTAGTCGACGGGGGATGACGCCTCGTTGCGCGGAGGCGGGACCACGGCCGGCTGCTCGGCCGGGATGGCCTCCTGCAGGAGGTAGGCGAGTTCCTCGGCCGGGTCCCAGCCCGAGTCGGGGGGCACCAGGGGAGATGAGTCCAAGGCGTCGACGGGGCTGCTGTGCCAGACGGTACCCACCGTGTAAGGGGGCGTGTCCGCGTACCGTTCACGCCGGCCGAAGGAGGAACCCGCATAGTCGTGATTCATGGAGATCCGCCCCCGTCACACACGATCCGCGCGACAGTCAGAGTTTGCCTGGTCGGTCCACCGTTGATTAAGTTCCTCCTGCACCGCTTCCAATAGGGTGAGGAATTCACGGAGCAGCGACTCGGTGGCCTGGGGTTCGACGCGTACGCCGTCCCCGCGCAAGGTGCCACGCGCCTCCAGCGAGCGTGCAACACCAGGTGTGTAAATATACTTTGCCACCGTCGCCACACGACTCGCAGACAGACCGTCTTTCCGCGCGTCGCGGCGAGGCAAGCCATGGAACCTTGCTGTCGTCATATTCGAGCTAACGCCGCCTCCTCTCCTCCAGATGCGCGGCAAATGAGTGAACATGGCGCGAGGGAAACGTTGTAAGTGCGTTTTTTCATTTGTGTCATTCGCTTTTCAGAATCCAGCTTGTGAGTCGAGTGGGTTGTATTCTGAAAGCCCTTCCGGTCTGATCGTCCGTTCCGCTGCCGCCGGCCCGCCCGGCCCCGGGGCGGCCACCCCCCCCTCGCCCGCCCCCGGTCACGATTGGGTCTCGGCCGCCCTTGGCCCCTTGCCTCCGGCTCGTGTAATCGATTCCAATCCTCCCTACAGCAGGGATGTAATCGATTCCATGAACCCACGAGGAGGTGGGGCCGGCGATGGCGAGCATCAAGGACGTGGCCGCTGCGGCGGGTGTGTCCGTGGCCACCGTGTCGCGCGTGCTGAACGGGCATCCGTCCGTCAGCGCCGACGCGCGGACACGGGTGATGGGGGCCGTGGACGCCCTGGGGTACCGGCCCAACGCCGTCGCCCGGTCCCTCCGGACGGATCAGACCCATACCCTCGGGCTGGTCATCAGCGACGTGCTGAATCCCTACTTCACCGAGCTGGCCCGCTCCGTCGAGGAAGAAGCCCGCGCGCTCGGCTACAGCGTGATCATCGGGAACGCCGACGAGCGGCCCGAGCTCCAGGACCATCACGTACGGAATCTGCTCGACCGGCGGATCGACGGGCTGCTCGTCTCCCCCACCGACGGTGGTTCGCCCCTCATGCTCGACGCCGCCCGGGCGGGGACGCCCATGGTGTTCGTCGACCGGTGGATCCCCGGCGTGGACGTTCCCGTGGTCCGCGCGGACGGGCAGGCCGCCGTACGGGACCTCGTCGCCCATCTGTGCCGGCTCGGGCACCGCAGGCTCGCCATCATCGCCGGGCCCGCCGCCACCACCACCGGCAGTGAGCGTGTGGAGGCGTTCCGGGCCGCGCTCGCCGAGTACGGGCTCCCGCTCCCGGACGTCTACATCGGGCAGGGCGACTTCCAGGCGGAGAGCGGACGGCGGGTCACCGAAGGGTTCCTCGATCTGCCGGAGCCGCCCGAGGTCGTCTTCGCCGCCGACAACCTGATGGCGCTCGGCGCCCTGGACGCCGTACGCGCGCGTGGGCTGCGCGTGCCCGACGACATCGCGCTGGCCGCGTTCGACGACATCCCGTGGTTCGTGCACACCGATCCGCCGGTCACCGCCATCGCCCAGCCGACCGGTGAGCTGGGGCGGGCCGCCGTACGGGCCCTGGTCGACCGGATCGAGGGGCGCACCCCGCGTTCCGTCACCCTGCCCGCGCGGCTCGTCGTACGCCGCTCCTGCGGAGAGGCGCTCGTGCCCTCCCAGACCCCCGCACCCCCCACGCAGTCCCCCTCCCCAGTGCAAAGGAGCACGTCGTGAGCAACCCGGACGAGTTGCTGCGCATCGAGGGCATACGCAAGACCTTCCCCGGCGTGGTCGCGCTCGACGGCGTCGACTTCGACCTGCGCCGGGGTGAGGTCCATGTACTGCTCGGTGAGAACGGCGCCGGCAAGAGCACCCTCATCAAGATGCTCTCCGGTGCCTACACCCCCGATGCCGGCCGGATCCTCGTAGGCGGTGAGGAGGTGCGCATCCACGGTGCGCAGGACTCCGAGCGCCTCGGGATCGCCACCATCTACCAAGAGTTCAATCTGGTGCCGGACCTCACCGTCGCCGAGAACATCTTCCTGGGGCGGCAGCCGCGCCGGCTGGGGATGATCGACCGGAAACGGATGGAGGCGGAGGCCGCGACGCTGCTGGAGCGGGTCGGGGTCGATGTCCCGCCCCGGGCCCGCGTGCGGGAACTCGGCATCGCGCGGCTCCAGATGGTCGAGATCGCCAAGGCGCTCAGCCTGGACGCGCGCGTGCTCATCATGGACGAGCCGACCGCCGTGCTCACCTCGGAGGAGGTGGAGAAGCTCTTCGCCATCGTGCGGTCGCTGCGCGAGGACGGCGTGGGGATCGTCTTCATCACCCACCATCTGGAGGAGATCGCCGCCCTGGGGGACCGGGTGACCGTCATCCGGGACGGGCGCAGTGTCGGGCAGGTGCCCGCCGCCACGCCCGAGGACGAGCTCGTACGGCTGATGGTGGGGCGCTCCATCGAGCAGCAGTACCCGCGCCGGCGTCCGGAGAAGGGCGCCGCGCTGCTGTCCGTCGAGGGGCTGGGCCGTGACGGCGTGTTCCACGACGTGAGCTTCGAGGTGCACGCCGGCGAGGTCGTCGGTATCGCGGGGCTCGTGGGGGCCGGCCGTACGGAGGTCGTCCGGGCGGTGTTCGGCGCCGATCCGTACGACCACGGGGTCGTGCGGGTCTCCGGTGCCGAGCTCAAGCGGCACGACGTGAACGCGGCGATGGCGGCCGGGATCGGGCTGGTGCCGGAGGACCGCAAGGGGCAGGGGCTGGTGCTGGACGCCTCCGTCGCGGAGAACCTGGGACTGGTGACCCTCCGGTCGGCCACCCGGGCCGGGCTGGTGGACCGCAAGGCGCAGTACTCCGCCGCCGAGCGGATCGCCGGGCAGCTGGGCGTGCGCATGGCGGGCCTCGGGCAGCACGTGCGGACGCTGTCCGGCGGCAACCAGCAGAAGGTCGTCATCGGCAAGTGGCTGCTGGCCGACACCAAGGTGCTGATCCTGGACGAGCCGACGCGCGGTATCGACGTCGGCGCCAAGGTCGAGATCTACCAGCTGATCAACGAGCTGACGGCCGCCGGTGCCGCCGTGCTGATGATCTCCAGCGATCTGCCGGAGGTGCTCGGCATGAGCGACCGGGTGCTGGTGATGGCCCAGGGCCGGATCGCCGGTGAACTCCCGGCCGACGAGGCCACCCAGGACGCCGTCATGGCGCTCGCCGTCTCCACCCCGACCGCCGGCTCGGACTCCGCCACCGGCTCCACCCCCACCACCGACAAGGAGGCCCCCCGTGGCCACTGACACGCTCAAGAGGCCGGCGGGCGCGAGTGGCGCCCCGGGCGGCCTGCGCCGGCTGCTCCTCGACAACGGCGCGCTCACCGCGCTGATCGTCCTGGTCATCGCCCTGTCGGCGCTGTCCGGCGACTTCCTGACGACGGACAACCTGCTGAACATCGGCGTCCAGGCGGCCGTGACGGCGATCCTGGCCTTCGGTGTGACCTTCGTGATCGTCTCGGCGGGCATCGACCTGTCGGTCGGCTCGGTGGCCGCGCTGTCGGCGACCGTGCTGGCCTGGAGCGCCACCTCCCACGGGGTGCCAGTGGTGCTCGCGGTGCTGATGGCGGTCGCCACCGGCATCGTCGCCGGTCTGGTGAACGGTTTCCTCATCGCCTACGGCAAGCTGCCGCCGTTCATCGCGACGCTGGCCATGCTGTCGGTGGGCCGCGGTCTGGCCCTGGTGATCTCGCAGGGCTCCCCCATCGCCTTCCCGGACTCGGTCTCCCACCTCGGGGACACCCTCGGCGGCTGGCTGCCGGTGCCGGTGCTGGTCATGGTGGTGATGGGGCTGATCGCCGCGTTCGTGCTGGGGCGGACGTACATCGGCCGGTCCATGTACGCGATCGGCGGCAACGAGGAGGCCGCGCGGCTGTCCGGTCTCCGGGTGAAGCGGCAGAAGCTCGCGATCTACGCCCTGTCCGGGCTGTTCGCCGCCGCGGCGGGCATCGTGCTGGCCTCCCGGCTCTCCTCGGCGCAGCCGCAGGCCGCCGACGGCTACGAGCTGGACGCCATCGCGGCGGTCGTCATCGGCGGCGCCTCGCTGGCGGGTGGCACCGGCAAGGCGTCCGGCACGCTGATCGGCGCGCTGATCCTGGCGGTGCTCCGCAACGGCCTGAACCTGCTGTCGGTGTCCGCGTTCTGGCAGCAGGTCGTGATCGGTGTCGTGATCGCGCTGGCGGTACTGCTGGACACCGTGCGCCGCAAGGCCGGGGCGACCCCGGTGGCCGCCGGCACGGGCGGGCCGAAGGGCAAGCAGGCGGCGACGTACGCGCTGGCCGCCGTGGTGACCGTGGCCATCGTCGGCGCGACCTCCTTCCTGCACAGCGGTTCCTCGTCGTCCACGGCCCCGAAGATGGGTCTGTCCCTGTCCACGCTGAACAACCCCTTCTTCGTGCAGATCCGGTCGGGTGCCCAGGCCGAGGCGAAGAAGCTGGGCGTGGACCTGACCGTCACCGACGCCCAGAACGACGCCTCGCAGCAGGCCAACCAGCTCCAGAACTTCACCAGTTCGGGCCTGGGCGCGATCATCGTCAACCCGGTGGACTCGGACGCGGCGAGCAACTCCGTGAAGGCCGCCGACAAGGCGAGGATCCCGGTCATCGCCGTGGACCGCGGTGTCAACCACGCGTCCGTGGACACGCTGGTCGCCTCCGACAACGTGGCCGGTGGTGAGCTGGCCGCGAAGACCATCGCCGAGAAGCTGGGCGGCAAGGGCAAGATCGTCATCCTCCAGGGCCAGGCGGGCACGTCGGCGGCCCGGGAGCGGGCGGCCGGGTTCGCCCAGGGCCTCAAGGCCTACCCGGGCATCCAGGTGCTCGCGCAGCAGCCCGCCGACTTCGACCGCACCAAGGGCCTCGACGTGATGTCGAACCTGCTCCAGGCCCACCCGGACGTGCAGGGCGTCATCGCCGCCAACGACGAGATGGCCCTGGGCGCGATCAAGGCGCTCGGCTCCAAGGCCGGCAGGTCCGTGCAGGTCGTCGGCTTCGACGGCACCCCGGACGGCCTGACCGCGGTCAAGAACGGCACGCTGTACGCGTCCGTCGCCCAGCAGCCCTCGCAGCTGGGGAAGATCGCCGTGGACAACGCCCTCAAGGCGGTCAGGGGCGACAAGGTGGACCCGACGGTGAAGGTGCCGGTGAAGGTGGTCACGAAGGACAACGTGGCCGGCTTCACCGGCTGACAACAGGCGACTCGGGCGGGGCGGCCCCGGGACTTCCGGGGCCGGCCCGCCTGGCGTCATCTCTCAGGGGAGTCAACTGATGTACGACTACGACCTTCTGGTCGTGGGATCGGCCAACGCCGACCTGGTGATCGGCGTCGAGCGGCGGCCGGCCGCCGGCGAGACGGTGCTCGGCGGCGATCTGGCCGTGCACCCGGGCGGCAAGGGCGCCAACCAGGCGGTCGCCGCGGCCCGGCTCGGTGCCGCCACGGCCCTGCTGGCGCGGGTCGGCGACGACGGCCACGGCCGGCTGCTGCTCGACTCCCTGCGCACGGCCGGGGTCGACACGGTGGGCGTGCTGGTGGGCGGGGCCCCGACGGGCGTCGCGCTGATCACCGTCGACCCGTCCGGCGACAACAGCATCGTGGTGTCGCCGGGCGCCAACTCCCGCCTGCTGCCGGCGGACGTCCGGGCGACGGCGGGCGTCCTGCGCGCCTCCCGGGTGGTGTCGGCGCAGCTGGAGATCCCACTGGAGACGGTCGTGGAGGTCGTACGGAACCTGGGACCGGACAGTCGCTTCGTGCTGAACCCGTCGCCGCCGCGCGAGCTGCCCGCGGAGGTGCTGGCGGCGTGTGACCCGCTGATCCTCAACGAGCACGAGGCACGGGTCGTCCTCGGGGACGCCTGTGCGAGCGACGACCCCGAGGACTGGGCCCGGCTGCTGCTGGCCGAGGGTCCCCGCTCGGTGGTGGTGACGCTGGGCGCGGAGGGGGCGCTGGTGGCCGACGGCTCGGGGACGGCCCGGGTGCCGT
This sequence comes from Streptomyces sp. Ru62, assembly GCF_002920615.1. Classification (GTDB taxonomy): domain Bacteria; phylum Actinomycetota; class Actinomycetes; order Streptomycetales; family Streptomycetaceae; genus Streptomyces. The sequence continues at coordinate 281,505 of NZ_PQSU01000002.1, read as the reverse complement.
CGGTGAAGGTGGACGCGGTGGACACCACGGGTGCCGGGGACGCGTTCACGGCCGCCCTGGCCTGGAAGCTCGGGTCGGGTGCGGACCTGGCGGACGCGGCGGCCTACGCGGCCCGCGTCGGCGCGGCGGCCGTGACCCGGCGGGGCGCGCAGGAGTCGTACCCGACGGCGGAGGAGGTCGAGGCTCTGTGAAGAAGGCGGGGATCCTCAACCGTCATCTGTCCGGCGCCCTGGCGGAACTGGGCCACGGACACGGGGTGCTGGTCTGCGACGCCGGTATGCCGATACCCGACGGGCCCCGGGTGGTGGACCTGGCCTTCCGTGCCGGTGTGCCGTCCTTCGCCGAGGTGCTGGACGGCCTGCTGGCCGAGCTGGTGGTGGAGGGCGCCACGGCCGCGCAGGAGGTACGGGCGGCCAATCCGGCGGCGGCCGGGCTGCTCCAGGCCCGCTTCCCGGAGCTGGCCCTCGTCCCGCACGAGCGGCTGAAGGAGCTGTCGGCCGGGGCCCGGCTGATCGTCCGCACCGGCGAGGCCCGGCCGTACGCGAACGTCCTGCTGCGCTGCGGGGTGTTCTTCTAGGGCGGAGACGGCCGGAACGTTTCGAGGGGGCCTCCCCGGCCCGTAGGCCCGGGACGCCCCCTCGGCGTTCCCCTCCCTTGCCGGAACCCGATCCCCCCCCGGGTCCCCCGTGGTTCCGACGACAGTTACGACACCGCAGGCGGCGGAATGGTTGCACCCGCTTCCGGGGAATTTCCCTCGGCGGTCCGCCGGCGGACGACGTGCTCCAGGAACCGCTCCGCCGACTCCGCCAGCACCTCACGCCCGTCCCGTGCCCACAACCGCTCGTTGAACAGCTCGACCTCGATGGGACCGGTGTACCCGGCGGCTTCCACCCGGCTCTTCCACTCGCGCATGTCGATCGCTCCGTCGCCGATCTGACCGCGCCCGTTGAGGACGCCCTCGGGCAGGGGGGTGGTCCAGTCGGCGAGCTGGAAGGTGTGGATGCGGCCCGCCGTGCCCGCGCGGGCGATCTGCGCGGGTGCCTGGTCGTCCCACCAGACGTGGTACGTGTCCACGGCCACCCCGACCTGGTGCGCGGGGAAGCGTTCGGCGAGGTCCAGGGCCTGGGCGAGGGTGGAGACGACACAGCGGTCGGCCGCGTACATCGGGTGCAGCGGCTCGATGGCGAGGCGTACGCCGCGTTCGGCCGCGTAGGGGGCGAGGACGGCCAGCGCGTCGGCGATGCGCTCACGGGCGCCGCGCAGGTCCTTGCTGCCGGCGGGGAGTCCGCCGGAGACCAGGACCAGGGTGTCGGTGCCGAGGGTGGCGGCCTCGTCGATCGCGGCGTGGTTGTCGCCCAGCGCCTCGGCCCGCTCGACGGGGTCGGTCGCGGTGAGGAAGCCGCCCCGGCACAGCGTCGTCACCGTCAGGCCCGCGTCCCCCACCAGCTTGGCCGCGGCCTCCACGCCGTACCGCTGCACCGGCTCGCGCCACAGGCCCACACCGGGGACGCCCAGCGCGACACAGGCGTCGACCAGTTCCGGGAGGGAGAGCTGCCTGACCGTCATCTGGTTGATGGAGAAGCGTGCGAGTTCCGCCGTGCTCACTGGTTCACCCCGTACAGCGACAGAAGGGTCTTCATCCGTTCCTCGGCGAGCTTCGGGTCCGGGAACAGGCCGAGTCCGTCGGCGAGTTCGTAGGCGCGGGCGAAGTGCGGCAGGGAGCGGGCCGACTGGAGGCCGCCGACCATGGTGAAGTGGCCCTGGTGGCCGGCGAGCCAGGCGAGGAACACCACCCCCGTCTTGTAGAAGCGGGTGGGCGGCTGGAACAGGTGGCGGGACAACTCCACCGTGGGGTCGAGGAGTTCGCGGAAGCCCTGGACGTCGCCCGTGTCCAGGGCCCGTACCGCCTCGGCCGCGAGCGGGCCGAGGGGGTCGAAGATGCCGAGCAGGGCGTGACTGAAGCCCTGCTCGTCGCCCGCGATCAGCTCCGGGTAGTGGAAGTCGTCGCCGGTGTAGCAGCGCACGCCCCGCGGCAGCCGCCGTCTGAGGTCGACCTCGCGCCGCGCGTCCAGCAGGGAGATCTTGACGCCGTCGACCTTGTCGGGGTGGGCCGCGATCACCTCCAGGAAGGTCTCGGTGGCCGCGTCCAGGTCGGACGAGCCCCAGTAACCCTCCAGGGCCGGGTCGAACATCGGGCCGAGCCAGTGCAGGATCACCGGTTCGGCGGCCTGGCGCAGGAGGTGGCCGTAGACCTCCAGGTAGTCCTCGGGGCCCTTCGCCGTCGCGGCCAGCGCCCGGGACGCCATGACGATGGCCTGGGCGCCCGCCTCCTCCACGAGCGCGAGCTGCTCCTCGTACGCGGCCCGGATCCGGGCGAGGGTGCCCCCGGCGAGCTGGTCCGTGCCGGCACCGCAGGCGATACGGCCGCCGACCGCGCGCGCCTCCGCGGCACTGCGCCGGATCAGTTCGGCGGCGCCCGCCCAGTCCAGGCCCATTCCCCGCTGGGCGGTGTCCATCGCCTCGGCGACACCGAGCCCGTGGGACCACAGGTGGCGGCGGAAGGCGAGGGTGGCGTCCCAGTCCACGGCGGCGGGCGCGTCGGGCGGGACGTCGGCGAACGGGTCGGCGACGACATGGGCCGCCGAGAAGACCGTGCGGGAGGTGAGGGGGGTGCCGGGGACGAGGGAGAGGGGGGCGGTGCGCGGCTCGTACGAGCGCAGGGTGCCGTCCGCCGCGGGGAGTCGGATGGTCACAGGGAGATCTCCGGTACGTCGATGCGGCGGCCCTCGGCGGAGGACCTCAGGCCCAGTTCGGCGAGCTGGACGCCCCGGGCGCCGGCCAGCAGGTCCCAGTGGTAGGGGGCGTCGGCGTAGACGTGCTTGAGGAACAGCTCCCACTGGGCCTTGAAGCCGTTGTCGAACTCGGCGTTGTCGGGCACCTCCTGCCACTGGTCGCGGAAGACCTCGGTGGCGGGCACGTCCGGGTTCCAGACCGGCTTGGGGGTGGCGCTGCGGTGCTGGACGCGGCATCGGCGCAGGCCGGCGACTGCCGAGCCCTCGGTGCCGTCGACCTGGAACTCGACCAGTTCGTCGCGGTGGACGCGGACCGCCCAGGAGGAGTTGATCTGGGCGACGGCACCGCCTTCGAGTTCGAAGACGCCGTAGGCGGCGTCGTCGGCGGTGGCGTCGTAGGGCTTGCCGTTCTCGTCCCAGCGCTGGGGGATGTGGGTGGCGGCGAGGGCCTGGACGGAGGTGACCCGGCCGAACAGCTCGTGGAGGACGTATTCCCAGTGCGGGAACATGTCGACAACGATGCCACCGCCGTCCTCGGCGCGGTAGTTCCAGGAGGGGCGCTGGGCGGGCTGCCAGTCGCCCTCGAAGACCCAGTAGCCGAACTCGCCGCGCACGGAGAGGATGCGGCCGAAGAAGCCGCCGTCGACGAGGCGCTTCAGCTTCAGCAGGCCCGGCAGGAAGATCTTGTCCTGGACGACGCCGTGCTTGACACCCTTGTCGTGGGCGAGGCGGGCGAGGGCGAGGGCGCCGTCGAGTCCGGTGGCGGTGGGCTTCTCGGTGTAGACGTGCTTGCCGGCCGCGATCGCCTTCGTGAGGGCCTCCTCGCGGGCGGAGGTGACCTGGGAGTCGAAGTAGATGTCGACGGACGGGTCGGCGAGGACGGCGTCCACGTCGGTGGAGACCTCCTCCAGGCCGTGCCGCTCGGCGATCTCCCGCAGGGCGTGCTCCCGGCGGCCGAGCAGGACCGGTTCGGGCCAGAGCACGGTGCCGTCGCCGAGGTCGAGGCCGCCCTGGTCGCGCAGGGCGAGGATCGACCGGACGAGGTGCTGGCGGTAGCCCATGCGCCCGGTCACGCCGTTCATGGCGATACGCACCGTCTTGCGTGTCACGTGAGTCCCCTTCGTGGGCTGGTGGAGCAGGCAGTTCAGCCATCGGATAGCAAGCGCTTTCTATACGAGGAGAAGCTAGCCTCTGGAAGTGGTCTGTACAAGACCGTGTCCGCTTCGATTTGTTCGAGCGGGCGAACAACCGGGGGCCGTGGCCTTAAGGTCTGCTCGGAACCAGGACGGACGCCCCGCTGTCTACGAGGGCGTACCCGACGACGCGCGACCGGAGGACGACGAGATGACGGTGACCCTGGCGGACGTGGCGGCCCGCGCCCAGGTCTCCCCCGCGACGGTGTCGCGCGTGCTGAACGGCAACTACCCGGTCGCCGCGTCCACCCGCGAGCGGGTGCTGCGCGCGGTGGACGAGCTGGACTACGTCCTCAACGGCCCCGCCAGCGCCCTCGCCGCGGCCACCTCCGACCTGGTCGGCATCCTCGTCAACGACATCGCCGACCCGTTCTTCGGAATCATGGCGAGTGCGATCCAGGCGGAGATCGGGGGCCCGGGCGGGCGCGCGGGCGGCGAACGCCTCGCGGTCGTCTGCAACACGGGCGGCTCCCCCGAGCGCGAGCTGACGTATCTGACGCTGCTCCAGCGGCAGCGGGCCGCGGCCGTGGTGCTGACCGGCGGGGCCGTGGAGGACGCGCCGCACGCGGCCGCGGTCGCGGCCAAGCTGCGCAAGCTGGCGGACGCCGGGACCCGGGTGGTGCTGTGCGGACGCCCGCCGGCGCCGGACACCCAGGCCGTCGCGCTGACCTTCGACAACCGCGGCGGCGCCCGCGCGCTGACCGACCACCTCATCGGCCTCGGCCACCGCCGGCTCGGCTACATCGCGGGCCCCGAGGAACGCACGACCACCCGGCACCGCCTGGAGGGCCACCGCGCGGCGCTCGCGGCGGCGGGCATCGAGGAGGACCCGCGCCGGACGGTCCACGGCCGCTACGACCGCCGGTCCGGTCACGAGGCCACGCTGGAGCTGCTGCGCCGCGACCCCTCGTTGACGGCGATCGTGGCCGCGAACGACTCCGTCGCCCTCGGCGCCTGCGCCGCGCTGCGGGAGTCCGGACTGCGGATTCCCGAGGACGTCTCGGTGGCCGGCTTCGACGACCTGCCGTTCAGCATCGACGCGGTGCCGTCCCTCACGACGGTCCGGTTGCCGCTGGCGGAGGCCGGAGCACGGGCCGGGCGCATCGCGATGGGGCGCGAGGAGCCGCCGCCCGGGGGGATCGCCTCGGTGCGGGGGGAGTTGATGGTGCGGGGGTCCTCCGGGGTTCCGCGGGGGTGAGGGTGCGGGGTGTCGTGGGGGCGGCATCGGGGGTGGGGGCTGTGGTGGTGTGCCGGGCGCCGGTGTGTGAGGGCTGGGCGCGCAGTTCCCCGCGCCCCTAGGTTGGTTGCACTGCGGCTTCCTGGACAGCGCCGATGAGTTTTGCGGGTGTCGGCCGTCTTCATCGTCGTAGACAGCAAGCGCACCACCTCTGACAAGGAGCGGATCCATGCGTGTCGTCGTCACCGAGTTCATCAGTCTTGACGGAGTCGTACAGGCCCCGGGCGGCCCCGAGGAGGACACCGACGGGGGGTTCGCGCACGGCGGGTGGTCGCATCCGTTCTTCGATCCGGAGGTCGTGGGCGGGGCCTTCGCCGCGGGGCTGGAGAAGGCCGAGGCGCTGCTGTACGGGCGGCGCACGTATCTGACGATGGCCGCCGCGTGGCCGGAGCGGGCGGGGGACCCGTTCGCCGACCGGCTGAACTCCATGAAGAAGTACGTCGTCTCCGACACGCTCGGCGAGTCCGAGCTGAGCTGGGAGAACACCGAGCGGATTCCGGGGGCGCAGGCCCTGGACAAGGTACGCGAGCTGCGGGCCGCCGAGGGCGGGGACCTGGCGATGATGGGCAGTCCCACGCTGGTGCGGGCGCTGATCGCGGCGGGGCTCGTGGACGAGTTGACGCTCGTCGTCATGCCCGTGCTGCTCGGCGGCGGGAAGTCGGTCTTCCCGGCCGACGGGGGGCTGCGCAGTTGGGAGCTGGTGTCGTCGGCCACCGCGAAGACCGGGGCGCAGGTGAACGTGTACCGGCCGGCCGGGCGGTCGTAGGCGTGGACGGGGGCACGCGGGCGGCCTAGGCTCAAAGGAGCAGGATCTCTGACTGGGTCAAGTATCCGGGGGCGATCATGACCGTCCAGGACGTCCGCGCCTTCAACCGGTTCTACACGAGTGTGATCGGCGCCCTCGACTACGAGCGCCACCTGTACGCCCCGTACACCCTGACCGAGGCGCGGGTGCTGTACGAGCTCGCGCACGCGCCGTATCTGGACGCGGCCGACCTGCGCGGTGGGCTGGGGCTCGACGCCGGGTACCTGAGCCGGATCCTGAACCGGTTCGAGGAGGGCGGGCTGATCGGGCGGGAGCCGTCGCAGGACGATCCGCGGCGGCGCCGAATCACGCTGACCGCGCGCGGGCGTGAGACGGCCGCGCTGCTGGACGAGCGGGCACGGGAGTCCGTCGGGGCGCTGCTCGACGGCGTCGCTCCCGCGGACCGGCCCCGGCTGGCCGAGGCCATGCGGACCATCCGGGACATCCTGGGCGGGGAGAAGTGGGCCGCGGACGTGGTGGTGCGGGAGCCGCGGGCCGGGGAGCTGGGGTGGATCGTGCAGCGCAACGGCGCGCTGTACGCGGCCGAGTACGGGTGGAACGCCGAGTACGAGGGGCTTGTCGCCCGGATCGTCGCCGACTACGCGGAGGATCACGATCCGCATCTGGAGCGGGTGTGGATCGCGGAGCTGGCCGGGCGGCCCGTGGGCTGTGTGATGTGCGTACGCGACGACGCGCCCGGCACCGCACGGCTGCGGCTGCTGCTCGTGGAGCCCGAGGTGCGCGGGCGCGGCGTCGGCGACCGGCTGGTGCGGGCCGTGATCGACTTCGCCCGTGGGGCCGGCTACCCGGAGCTGGTGCTGTGGACCAACGACGTGCTCGACAGCGCCCGCCGCCTCTACCAGCGGCACGGGTTCGCCCTGGTCGCCGAGCGCCCCCATCACTCGTTCGGCAAGGACCTGATCGGCCAGGACTGGCGGCTGGCGCTGCGCGGGCCGGGCGAGTGACGCGGGGCGTCCTTCGACAGCGCCCTACGACCTCGCCTTCATCGCCGGCCAGGTCCACACCGGCCACGACCTGGCACGCGCACCGGCCGCACCAGGCGAGCGACGCAGGGCATCATCCCTCCACAGCACCCAGTGACCCCGGAGCGCGGTGTCCCCGGCCCCGGTCGGCCCAGCGTGGTGGATCGTGTTGTGTGGATCGCGCGAGTGGCGGGCGGGGCGAGTAGGGTCCCTGCCCATGAAGCTGGCGTTCTCCACTCTCGGTGTCCCCGGCCTGCCCGTCCCGGAGGTCCTCGCGCTCGCGACCGCGCACGGCTACCACGGTGTCGAACTGCGCGCCCATCCCGAGGAGCCGGTGCACCCCGGCCTGGCACCCGCCCGACGCGCCGAGACCGCGGCCCTGTTCCGGGACGCCGGGGTCGAGCTGCTGGGCCTCGCCGGGTACGCGCGCGTCGCCGCCCCGGGCGACGACGCGCCCGTACTCGCGGAGATCCGGGACCTCCTGCGGCTGGCCCACGACCTCGGCGCGCCCTTCGTCCGGGTCTTCCCCGGCGCCGACCCGGAGCGGCCCCGCGAGGAGTCGGACGCGATCGCCGCCCGGCGGCTCGGCACCGCCGCCGAGGACGCCGCCGCCCTGGGCGTCCGGATCCTGCTGGAGACCCACGACTCGCACCGCACCGGCGCCGACGCGATCCGGATCCTCGGCCCGGTCGGGCACCGGCAGGTGGGCGCGCTGTGGGACGTGATGCACACCTGGCTGGGTGGTGAGCAGCCGTCGGACACCTACGCGGCCCTCGCCCCGCACCTGGGCTACGTCCAGGTCAAGGACATCGCCTCCGCCGAGGACCCCACCCCCCTGCCGCTCGGCACCGGCGTGCTGCCGCTCACCGAGTGCGTGGACGTGCTGTCCCGGCACCACTGGGACGGCTGGCTGTGCTGGGAGTACGAGAAGCGCTGGTACGAGGGGGCCGCGCCGCTTCCGGGGCTGCTCGGCGCCGGCCGCGAGCATCTGCTGAGGGTGCTGGGCGAAGCGGCCTAGCTAGGGCACGTCGGCGTCGTCGAAGAGCGCGAGCATCCGGGTCAGGACGTGCACGCACGCGTCCACTTCGGCGCCGGTGAGGTTGCCGCCCACCTGCCGCAGGGCCGCGTGTTCGCGGGCGCGTACCGCGGTGATGGCGGCCATGCCGTCGGCGGTCAGCCGGATCAGTGAGGACCGCTGGTGGGCGGGGTTGGGGATGACCTCGACCAGGTGCTGCGCGGCGGCATCGTTGACCATGCGCTGCACGAACTGCCGGCTGAGCGTCTGGGCGCGGCCGAGTTGAGGGACGGTCATGGGTCCGTGCTGACGCAACAGATCCAGGACCGCGCGCACGCCGACGGACAGCCCCTCGATCGGCTCGGCCTGCTCCACCTTGCGGTGCACCCGCCGGTACAGCGGCCCCACCAGGGTGAACACCTCCGTCAGTCGGTCGGCGAGCTCGTCGGGCGGCAGTGGGGTGTCGGTGCCTGTCATGCCCCAAGAATGACACCTCGGTTGCCAATCCTCGACAATGATGACACCTTGGTTGTCATGGCTGCCTTCGCCGAGCACTCCGGGACGCGTTCGTTCGCGACCTCCGACGGCTCCCTCGCCTATCGCGACACCGGCACGGGGCAGCCGCTGGTGCTGCTCCATGCCGGGTTCTTCGATCACAGCATGTGGGACGACCAGACAACGGCGTTCGCCCCGCACTACCGGGTCATCGCACCGGACGCCCGCGGACACGGCGCCTCCTCGAACGCGACCCGGCCGTTCCGTCCGGCCGACGATCTGGCAGCGCTGCTGCGCCGTCTCGATGCCGGGCCCGCGGTGCTCGTCGGGGTCTCGATGGGCGGGGGCACCGCGGTCGACACCGCGCTCGAACATCCCGAACTGGTGCGCGCCGTGGTCGTCAGCGGCGTGGGGACCAGCGAACCGTACTTCGAGGATCCCTGGAGCCTGGAGGTCCTCGGGGAGCAGAACGGTGCACTGGCGGCCGGCGACATCGAGGGCTGGCTCGACGGGCACGTGCGCTTCGCTGCGGGCCCGCACCGCTCGCCCGGCGAAGTCGATGCGGACGTCGTGAGCCGCCTGCGCGCGATGGCGTCCCGGACGATCTCCAAGCACAGGGCCGGCGAACCGGACCATCGCGTACCGGTTCCGCAGACCTGGCGGCGCGCGGCCTTTATCGACGTTCCCGTCCTGGCGATCATCGGCGCCCTCGACGTGAGCGATCACATCGCGATGGCCGAGCGTCTGGTCCGCACGGTGCCCGACGGCCGCGCGGTGTCGGTGGAGAACACCGCACACTTCCCCAACATGGAGCAGCCGGCCCGGTTCAACGCCCTCCTGGCCGAGTTCCTCGAAACCCTTCCTGACCGGGGCCCGGGTGAGGCCGCGGTGCGTCGACCTCCCTCGGGCACCCGCTGATCACGACCTCGCACGGCCCTGGAGGGCCTGTCGACGCTTCGCGTCGTCGCCCGGCGAGCGGCCGAGCGGCGTCACGTGCGCGGTGCTCCGGGGCCCAGGCCCCGGCCCCCGCTGGTCCACCCGCGTCACAGCCGATGCCCGCGCCGAATTCGCTGGCCAGGGCGTCGGCGGCCGGTTACCCTCCCCCGGTGATCCAGCCACCGGGGCCGTGCGCCCACTTCCGCTCATGAGCCTCACCCGCTCGCTCATCGATGTACGCCCCCTGCGCACCTCACCTGTCTTCCGGCGGCTGCTGATCGGCCGGACCGTGTCCGTGCTGGGCGGGTTCATGACCATGGTGACGGTCATGTACCAGGTCTGGGACCAGACCCGCAGCACCGCGTGGACCGGCGCCGTCGGGCTGGCCCAGGCACTGCCGCTGGTGGTGTTCGGGCTGTTCGCCGGGGCGTGGGTGGACCGGGCCGACCGGCGCCGGGTCTTCCTCGCGGCGACCGTGGGCCAGGCGGCCTGCTCGCTGCTGCTCGCCGTGCAGGGCTTCACCGGGCACGTGCCGCCGGCGGTCGTCCTGCTCCTCGTCGCCGTGCAGTCGGGCTTCGGCGCGCTGGGCGCCCCGGCCGCCGGGGTGTTCGTACCGCGGCTGCTGCCCAAGGAGCAGGTGGCCGCCGGGCTGGCGCTCCAGCAGGTGACCGGTCAGTCGATGATGCTGCTCGGTCCCGCCCTGGCCGGGCTGCTGCTCGGCTGGTTCGGCATCGGCGTCTGCTATCTGCTGGACGCCCTCAGCTTCGGCCTCGCCTTCTACGGCGCCCGCGGGCTGCCGGCGCTGCCGCCGCAGGGCGAGCCGTCGCGGGCCGGGCTGCACGGGGTGCTGGACGGGCTGCGGTTCCTGGCCGGGCACCGGGTGGTGCGGGGCGCGCTGGTCACCGACCTCGCCGCCACCGTGCTGTCGTTCCCGGTGAGCCTGTTCCCGCTGGTGAACGCCGAGCGGTTCGGGGACGACCCGCGCACCCTCGGCCTGTTCCTGTCGGCGCTGGCGGTGGGCGGGGTCGCCGCGACCGCGCTGTCCGGCCCGCTGACCCGGCTCGCCCGGCCGGGCCCGGTGATGCTGTGCGCGTCCGCCACCTGGGGCGCGGCCCTGGTGCTGTTCGGCCTGGCCGGCAACCCCTGGCTGGGCCTGGTCCTGCTCGCGCTGGCCGGCGCGGCGGACGCCACGGCCGTGGTCTCCCGCTCCACGATCGTGCAGACCCGCACCCCGGACGCGCTGCTCGGCCGGGTCACGGCGGCCGAGCAGATCGTCGGCCAGGCGGGTCCCAGCCTCGGCAACGCGCGCGGCGGCCTGCTCGCCGGCTGGACGTCGGGCACGACCGCCCTGATCAGCGGCGGTCTGCTGTGCGTGCTGGCGGTGGCGGCGGTCGCGACGACGACACCCGAACTGCGGGACGGGGCTAGCGCGGTGCCGGACGCACCGTGAGCGGTGCGGTGCCGCTGAGGCACCAGTCAAGGACCGCCGGCCAGGGACCGTACCCGGCGTCCAGGTCGAGGTGGGCGGCGCCGGGCAGGACGTCGGCGGGGATGCCGAGCGGCTCGGCGAAGACCGTGTCCGCGCCCCCGGGGCAGTACGGGTCGTCGTCGCCCGCGACCAGCCGCGTCGGCCCGGGCAGGGTGAAGTCCAGCGCGGGCGGGGCGAAGGCGGCCACCTCCGGGTACCCGGCGAGGACGGGACCGGACGGCGGGGAGACGAGCAGCACCCGGTCCGCGTACCGCTGCTGCTTCATGCCCCGGGCGGCGGCGTGCAGCCACAGCACGGCGGACAGACTGTGGGCCACCACGACCCGCTCGCCGGGGACGTCGTTCAACTCCTCCAGGTGGCGGGCGAGTTCGCCGAGCCAGACGTCCAGGTCGGGGTCGTCGGCGTCGGGCAGCTGCGGATAGCCGACCCGGTGGCCGAGTGCGGTGAGCCGGTCGGCGAGCCAGTGCTGCCAGTGCTCCGGCGGGCGGTGGTTCTGCCAGCCGTGCAGGATCAGGTACGCGCGTGTGGTCATACCGGTGATCCTCCACGGCCGGCGCCCACCGGTCCAGCGAGCCCCTTGGAGGCCGGGGAACGTCCGGACGCGCACCGCGAATGCCCGGTCGGCCGCCGTTCGTGGGTACTGTGCATTCCCTTGACGGAAAGAAACTTCCCGGATATTGGTGACTCCTCGGAAGTTTCCTTCAGCGGTTCTCCTCTGGAAGGAGCGCACGTGCACCACACCAGCACGGGTAGCGACACCGGCACGGGAAGCGGCACCGGCACGGAAGGCACGGAGAACTCCGCCGGCGCGGGCAGACACACCGCGCGTCCGTCCAGGCGCGCCGTCCTCGCCGCGACCGCGGGCCTCACCGCCGCGCTGACCGTACCGACGACCGCCCACGCCGCCACCCCCGACGACCGCCGGCTGCGCGCCCTGATCTCCCGCATGACGCTGGAGGAGAAGGTCGGCCAGCTCTTCGTGATGCGGGTCTACGGCCACTCCGCAACCGCCCCCGACCAGGCCGACATCGACGCCAACCTCAACGAGATCGGCGTCCGCACCGCCGCCGAGCTGATCGCCAAGTACCGGGTCGGCGGCATCATCTACTTCGCCTGGGCGCACAACACCCGCGACCCGCACCAGATCGCCGACCTCTCCAACGGCATCCAGCGGGCCTCCCTGGACCAGCCGCGCGGCCTGCCGGTGCTCATCGCCACCGACCAGGAGCACGGCGCGGTGTGCCGGATCGGCAAGCCCGCCACCCTCTTCCCCGGCGCCATGGCGATCGGCGCGGGCGGCTCCCGCTCCGACGCCCGCGCCCTGGGCCGGATCTCCGGTGCCGAGCTGCGCGCGATGGGCGTCAACCAGGACTACTCCCCCGACGCCGACGTGAACGTCAACCCGGCCAACCCGGTCATCGGCGTCCGCTCCTTCGGCGCCGACCCGGAGGCCGTGGCCGGGCTGGTCGCCGCCGAGGTGAAGGGCTATCAGGCGGCGGGGGTCGCCGCCACCGCCAAGCACTTCCCGGGCCACGGGGACACCGCCGTCGACAGCCACTACGGCTTCCCGGTCATCACCCACAGCCGTGAACTGTGGGAGGAGCTGGACGCCGTACCCTTCCGGGCCGCGATCCGGGCGGGCATCGACTCGATCATGACCGCGCACATCCAGTTCCCGGCCCTGGACGACTCCGGCGACCCGGCGACCCTCTCCCGCCCGATCCTGACCGGCATCCTGCGCGGGGAACTCGGCTACGACGGGGTCGTGATCACCGACTCGCTCGGCATGCAGGGTGTGCGCACCAAGTACGGCGACGACCGGGTGCCGGTGCTCGCGCTCAAGGCCGGCGTGGACCAGTTGCTCAACCCGCCGTCGCTGGACGTGGCCTGGAAAGCGGTGCTGAGGGCCGTGCGGGAGGGCGAGCTGACCGAGGCCCGCCTGGACGAATCGATCCTGCGCATCCTGCGCCTGAAGGCCCGGCGCGGACTCTTCGACCGCCCGTGGGCCGACCGGGCGGACGTCGACCGGACGGTGGGCACCAAAGCCCATCTGGCCACGGCCGACCGCATCGCCGAACGCACCACCACCCTGCTGGTCAACGAGGACGCCACCCTGCCCCTCGACCGCCGCACGCGGCGCAGGCTGCTGGTCGTCGGCGCCGACCCGGCCTCCCCGTCCGGCACCACCGGCCCGCCCACCGGCGTGCTGGCCGCCGCCCTCACCGACCTGGGCTTCACCGCCACGGCCCTGTCCACCGGCACCTCGCCCTCCGCGGCGGCCATCGACCAGGCGGTCACCGCCGCGCGGGACGCGGACGCGGTGATCGTGGCCACGTACAACGTGACGGCGTCCAGCACCCAGCGCACCCTGGTGGAACGTCTGCTGGCCACGGGCACGCCGGTGGTCGCGCTGGCCGTCCGCAACCCGTACGACATCGCGCAGCTCCCCTCCGTCCGCGCCTGCCTGGCCACGTACTGCTGGACGGACGTCGAACTGCGCGCCGCCGCACGGGTGATCGCGGGCCGGGTCGGACCGCGCGGGAAGCTGCCGGTGCCGGTGCAGCGGGCGGACGACCCCACGCGGGTGCTGTACCCGATCGGTCACGGGCTGACCTACTAGCGGGCACCCGCCCGCCGCGACCTCCTGGCGGGCACCCGCCCGCCGTCCGGCGTCTCCTCCGTACGGCCCCCTCCCGGCTGCGGCGCACGTCAGGTGTGACCGATCCTGGCTGGACCGGGGACCGACGCCCCCGCGCGACGGAGGAGGCGCCGTGACACTCCTGACCCGGATCCCGCTGGAGGGCGGGGGCTCCATCCTGGTCGAGGCACCGGCCGGCCTGGAGGGACCGGTGAAGGCCGGGCGCGCCGGGGAGTTCCTGCACGAGGCACCCCGGACTCTCCAGGAGGCGCTGGAACCGATCACCCAGGCGGCACAGACCGCCCTGGCGCAGTTGCGCAAGGCCCGGCCCGACGGGATCACCGTCGAGTTCGGGGTGGACCTCGCGGTCGAGGCCGGGGCGGTGATCACCAAGGGCCGGGCCACCTGCCACCTCCAGGTGACGATGTCCTGGCAGGACACGCATGCCTAGCACCGCCGGAGGAACGGACGAAGGGCTGCCCTTGGTCCTCCCGATGGCGGTGGCCCGGCTCCACACCCCGGACGGGAGGGTGGCCGGAGCGGGTTTCCTGGTCGCCGAGGACGTCCTCGTCACCTGCGCGCATGTCTGCCGAACGGTTGGAGGGGCGCGTCGAGGACTGGCGGGCGCCCGAGCACGACGACGTCGCCTTCGTACGCCTGGAGGCCGCGCCCCGGCACGAGAGTGCTGCCGCTCGGCTCGGCGAAGGGCTGCGCGGGCCACAAAGTCCAGTCGTACGGCTTCCCGGCGCAGGCACCGCCGACCGGGCACTCCGGCTACGGCCGGGCGGGCGACCCGCTGACGGCCACCGCGAACAGGGGCCGGCTCCTCCAGCTGACCGAAGCCAACGACCTCACCACCGGCTTCAGCGGCGGGCCCGTCCTCGATCTGCGGACCGGCCTCGTCATCGGCATGCTCACCGAGATCACGGCGCCCGACGCGCTCGCTCGCGGACAGAACATCGCCTACGCCACCCCGACCGAGGCCCTGCGCGAGATCCGGCCCCGGCTGACGGCACAGCAGGTCTGCCCGTACCGGGGCCTGGACCGTTCACGGCGGAGCACGCGCCCTGGTTCGAGGGGCGGGGCGAGGCCGTACGGCAGGTGGTGGCGAACCTGGCGGGCGGGCACCGTCTGACCCTGCTCCTCGGGCCGCTGCTCAGCCCCTCCGCGGCCGTCCAGAAGATCTGCGGCGCCGTCAACCGCGACCTGAGCCGGGAGGACGCTGCCGGTGGCGAGGGCGTGTCCGTCTGGACTGAACGCCACCGAGCTGACCTCGCCGCCGTGCCCGGTGAGGGTGACACGAGTCCTGCCGGTGCTGACGTCCCACACCGGTGGCCGGGTCCCACAGCCGAGCGGTGCCGTCGTACGCCGCGCGGTGCCGTCGCCGGTCCTCGGAGGACTCGGTGAGGAACTCCTCGAACTGGTCGACGACCAGCAGGACCCGCTCGGCGGCCGGTTCGGCCGCGAGTCTGCGCCGGGCCGCCGCCACGACCCCGTCGCGCCCCGCACCGGCAGCCCGGCCCGCTCGACCTCGGCCGCCAGATCCTGCCTCGGCCGGGCCAGCACCGGCAGCCACCGGTCGTTGCCCGGCACCACCGTCCCCTTCGCCAGCGCCGGCAGCACCCCCGCCTGGATCAGCGACGACTTGCCCGAGCCGGACGCGTACCTGCCGGGCCGATCGGTCCGCCCCGTCTGCCCGTCGCACTGACGGCGGGCCACCCCGGGCCCGCCGTCGGTGTTCGCCTCGACGACAGGTCACGGCCGCAACGCCGGCTCCCTCTCCGTGTCCCGTGCGTCCAGCCTCGCGTCGTACCTGGCCAGCGGCTTCGCCTCGGCCACGGCGGCCGGGGAGACACCCGCCCAGTCCAGGATGCGGGCGGTGGCCAGGGACTTCTGGTCCGGGATCAGGCCCGCCACGTTCGCGCCGTGGTTCGCCCCGGGTGCCGTGAAGACGTACGCGTCACGGGCGCCCGCGCCGAGACGGAAGCGTTCCGAGCCCCAGGGGTCGTTCTGGCCGTAGACGAAGAGCATGTGGTCGGCGTGGTGGCGGACCCAGGTGTCCACGTCCCGCATGGCGTCCGGCTGGAAGCGCATCGGGATCGAGCGGGGCACGAAGTTGCGCGGGGGCTGGTAGCCGTAGCGGATCAACTTCCGCTCGATGTGCGGGAAGTGGATCGTCGGGGCGCCCAGCTGCGTGCCCGCCTGGTAGTAGTACGGGGTGTACGTCTCCAGGCCCTGGTCGGTGTAGGCGGAGAAGCCGGAGATCGTGTCGACCGAGTTCCAGATCTCCTCGTCGGTCGCGGTGGCCGCGTCCGCCGGGACGGTGTCGCAGTCCTTCAGCAGGCTGTACTGCCAGAAGCCCCAGACGTAGTCGAGGACGACCGCCTCGTAGGCCTTGTCGAGGCTGCCGATGGTGGTGAAGGTGTAGCCGTTCTCGGCGGCGTACGCGGCGTACTTCTTCTCCAGCGGCCCGCGCCGCACCAGCGCCTCGCGCTGGACGGCGTTCAGCCGGTCCCGGCACTCCTTGGTGCCGACCCGCTCGAAGAAGCGGTCGTACGCCGAGTCCTCCTTGTTCACCACGTCGTTGGGGGCGACGTAGGCCACCACGCCGTCCATGTCGCGGGGGTAGAAGCGCTCGTAGTACGTGGCCGTCATGCCGCCCTTGGAGCCGCCGGTGGCCAGCCAGTTGGCGGAGTACAGGGGCTTCAGGGCCTCGTACACCCGGTGCTGGTCGCTCGCCGCCTGCCAGATGTCGAGCGTGGACCAGTCGGCCGGGGCCGGGCGGGACGGGGTGAAGAAGCGGTATTCCAGGGAGACCTGGTTGCCGTCCACGATCTGGGTGGGCTCGCGGCGCGAGGGCGTCGTGGAGACGTTGTAGCCGCTGGTGTAGAAGACCGTGGGGCGGCTGGTGTCCTTGTGCAGCACGGTGATGCGCTGCTGGAAGGTGCCCCGGTCGGGGTGGCGGTGGTCGACCGGCTGGGTGTAGTTCAGGACGAAGTAGCGGTAGCCGGGGTACGGCTTCTCCTGGATCAGGCTCATGCCGGGTATCGACAGGAGCCGGTCCTTGATGTCGGTGGGCTCGGACTCGGCGGCGGTGGCCGCGCCGGCCGCCGTGCTCAGGGTTCCTATGAACACCGTGAGCGCCAGCAGCCATCTGAGCGCCTTGCGCATGCGCACTCTCCCCTGTGAGACAGATGTGCGCCGGAAGCTATCCCAGCAACTGCTGTCCCACCAGAGGGAATTGAGCGCTCCGCATCACCGGCCGGACGCCGGGCCGCGGTCAGCGCAGGACATTCAGCACAGGATCCAGCCCGAGCTGACCGAGTACTTGCCCACCGAGCCCTTGATCCACACGCAGCGGTGGCCGGCGTGCACGGTCACCGGACCGGCGTGGTGCTTGTAGCGGCCCTTGTCGACGACCGGCCGGTTGCCGCGGGCCTGCACACTGACCGACATGGTCCGGGTGGGCCCGGGCTGTCTGGCGACGGTGACGGCACAGACGTAGCCGTTGCGCTTGTAGACGTGGGTGACTCCGGACTGGAACGGGAGCGTGCGCACCTCGCGCCCGGCGCAGCCGCTCGCCGACTCGGCCCGCGCGGTCCCCGTCACCGTCAGCCCGAGCACCCCGGACGCGGCCAGCACGGCCGCGGCGAGCACCAGTCGCCTGCGCGGCCGCCGGCGTATCGCACCACTGTCCACTGTCGTCCTCCCCGTCCCGGTCACACACCCCGTGCCCGTACTGATGTACGGACGCACGGGTGTGTCGGATGGTTGCACGACCGTCAGGGAGACGACCCGGCACGGGAGACCTCAGCGGGAGGCGCCGACCGGCTCCTCCGGCTCGGACTGGCCGACGAAGGTCCGCCACAGCTCGGCGTACCGGCCGCCGCGGGCCAGCAGCTCCTCGTGGGTGCCGTCCTCCGCGACCCGTCCGTGGTCCATCACCACCACCCGGTCCGCGCGGGCGGCGGTGGTCAGCCGGTGGGCGACCACCAGGGTCGTACGGCGGCCCGCCAGCCGGTCGGTGGCCTGGTTGACCTGCGCCTCGGTGGCCAGGTCCAGGGCCGCCGTGGCCTCGTCCAGGAGCAGGATGTCCGGGTCGACCAGCTCCGCGCGGGCGAGGGCGATGAGCTGGCGCTGGCCCGCCGAGAGGTTGCGGCCGCGCTCGGCGACCTCGTGCAGATAGCCGCCCTCCAGCGTGGCGATCATCTCGTGCGCGCCGACCGCGCGGGCCGCCGCCTCCACCTCGGCGTCGGTGGCCTCGGGACGGCCGTAGGCGATGGCGTCGCGGACGGTGCCCGGGAAGAGGTACGCCTCCTGCGGGACGACCCCGAGCCGGTGGCGGTACGACGTGAGGTCGAGGGCGCGCAGATCCGTGCCGTCGACCGTGACCCGCCCGGCGGTCGGGTCGTAGAACCGGGCCACCAGCTTCACCAGCGTCGACTTGCCCGCGCCCGTCTCGCCGACGAACGCGACCGTCTGCCCGGCCGGGATCGTCAGGTCGATGCCGGACAGCGCCTCCTCCTCGGCGCCGTACGCGAAGCGCACGCCCTCGAAGGCGATGTCACCGCGCAGGGAGAGCACGTCGAGAGGTTCGTCGGCGGTCCGCGTGGACGTGGGCTCGCGCAGCAGCTCCTGGATGCGGCCCAGCGAGACCGTGGCCTGCTGGTAGCCGTCGAAGACCTGGGAGAGCTGCTGGACGGGCGCGAAGAACAGGTCGATGTAGAGCAGGTACGCCACCAGGGCGCCCGTGGTCAGCGTGGCCGCCTCCACCCGGCCCGCGCCCGCGATCAGCACGGCCGCCGCGGCCACCGAGGACAGCAGCTGCACGAACGGGAAGTAGACGGATATCAGCCGCTGGCCGCGGATGCGGGCGCTGCGGTAGGCGTCGCTGCGCTCGGCGAACCGCCGCCCGCCGTCCCGCTCCCGCCGGAAGGCCTGCACGATGCGCAGCCCGGCCACGGTCTCCTGGAGGTCGGCGTTCACCGTCGACACCCGCTCGCGGGCGAGTTCGTACGCCTTCACGCTCGCCCGGCGGAAGAAGAAGGTGGCCACGATCAGCGGGGGCAGGGTGGCGAAGACGACGAGCGCGAGCTGGAGGTCGAGCACCAGCAGCGCGACCATGATCCCGAAGAAGGTGACGACCGAGACGAACGCCGTGACCAGGCCGGTCTGCAGGAAGGTGGAGAGCGCGTCGACGTCCGTCGTCATCCGGGTCATGATCCGGCCGGTCAGCTCGCGCTCGTAGTAGTCCAGGCCGAGCCGCTGGAGCTGGGCGAAGATCTTCAGCCGCAGCGTGTACAGCACGCGTTCGCCGGTACGGCCGGTCATCCGGGTCTCGCCGATCTGCGCGGCCCACTGGACGAGCACGGTCAGCAGGCCCAGCAGCGCAGCCGACCAGACCGCGCCGATCGCCATCTTGGTGACGCCGGAGTCGATGCCGTGCCGGATCAGCACCGGCAGCAGCAGGCCGGCGCCCGCGTCGACGGCGACCAGCAGCAGGCTGACGAGCAGCGGCAGGCGGAAGCCGCGCAGCAGGCGGCGCAGGCCGTAGGAGTCCTCGGGCAGGACGGCGCGGGCCTCGTCGATGTCCGGGGTGTCGGTGGCCGGGGGCAGCGCCTCGACCTGGGCGAGCAGCTCCGGGGTGGCCGGGCTGCCGGCCAACGCCCTGTCCTCGGCGTTCTTGGGCTCGCGGTCGCCGGTCCACAGCCGGGGGGTGACGCCCCGCTCCGCGTCGAACTCCGCCTCCAGCTCGTCGCGGACGGAGGTGTCCTCGCGGGGCTCGGCCGGCAGGGCGCGGCCCGGGGAGACCCCGCCGAGCTCGTCCGGGTCGGTGAGCAGACGGCGGTAGAGGGCCGAGCGCTCCTGGAGCTCCTCGTGCGTGCCGACGTCGGCGAGCCGGCCGCCGTCGAGCACGGCGATGCGGTCGGCGAGGTTGAGGGTGGAGCGGCGGTGGGCGATGAGCAGGGTCGTACGGCCCTCCATCACGTGCTTCAGCGCATCGTGGATCTCGTGCTCGACGCGGGCGTCCACGGCCGAGGTGGCGTCGTCCAGGACCAGCAGGCGCGGGTCGGTGAGCAGGGCGCGGGCGAGGGCGATGCGCTGGCGCTGGCCGCCGGAGAGGGTCAGGCCCTGCTCGCCGACCTTGGTCTCGTAGCCGTGGGGCAGCTCCCTGATGAAGCCGTCCGCCTGGGCGGCGCGGGCGGCGGCCTCGATCTCCTCGTCGGTGGCGTCCGGGCGGCCGTAGGCGATGTTGTCGCGGACGGTGTCGGAGAAGAGGAACGAATCCTCCGGGACCAGTCCGATCGCGGCCCGCAGTGACTCCAGGGTCAGTTCGCGGACGTCGTGGCCACCGATCAGGACGGCGCCGTGGGTGACGTCGTAGAAGCGCGGCAGGAGCAGGGAGAGGGTGGACTTGCCGGAGCCGGAGGAGCCGACGACGGCGAGGGTCTCGCCGGGCCGGATCTCGAAGCTCAGCCCGTCCAGCACGGGACGCTCGCGGTCGTAGCCGAAGGACACGTCGTCGAACTCGACGGTCGCGGGTGCGTCGGCGGGGAGGGTCTTGGTGCCGTCCTTGAGGGTCGGCTCGGTGTCGATCAGCTCCAGGACGCGCTCGGTGCCGGCGCGGGCCTGCTGGCCGACGGTGAGGACCATCGCGAGCATGCGGACCGGGCCGACGAGCTGGGCCAGGTAGGTGGAGAAGGCCACGAAGGTGCCCAGCGTGATGTGCCCGCGTACGGCGAGCCAGCCGCCGAGGGCCAGCATCGCGACCTGGCCGAGTGCGGGCACGGCCTGGAGGGCCGGGGTGAACTTGCTGTTCAGGCGGATCGTGCGCAGGCGCCCCGCGAAGAGCCGGCGGCCGACCTCGCGCAGCTTGTTCGTCTCCTGGTCCTCCTGCCCGAACCCCTTCACCACGCGGACGCCGCTCACCGCGCCGTCCACCACACCGGCCACGGCGGCGGCCTGGGCCTGCGCGTACCAGGTGGCCGGGTGCAGCCTGCTGCGGCTGCGCTTGGCGATCCAGCCGAGGGCGGGCGCGACGGCCAGGGCGACCAGGGTCAGCGGCAGCGACAGCCACGCCATGATCACCAGGGAGAGCAGGAAGAGGAGGAGGTTCCCGATGGTCATCGGGAGCATGAAGAGCAGGCCCTGGATCAGCTGGAGGTCGCTGGTGGCACGGCCGACGACCTGCCCGGTGGACAGCTCGTCCTGGCGGCGGCCGTCCAGCCGGGTGATCGTGCCGTACATCTCGGTCCGCAGGTCGTACTGGACGTCGAGGGCGAGCCGGCCGCCGTAGAAGCGGCGGATGTAGGTGAGGGCGTAGACCAGGACGGCGGCGCCTATCAGGGCGCCGGCCCAGGGGGCCATGGCGCGGGTGTGGCCGCCGATCACGTCGTCGATGATCACCTTGGTGATCAGCGGGACGACGGCCAGGACGGCCATGCCGGCGAGCGAGGAGCCGAGGGCGAGGACGACGTCCTTCGGATACCGCCAGGCGTACCCCGCCAGACGTCGTGCCCATCCCCGTTGCGCTGCCACGCCGGTGCCTCCAGTTTTTCGGCCTGCTCTACCGGAAGGCGTCAACGCCGGACGATGCGGATTTCATCCCTCCGCAACAATCCGGGGCAGCGGTCAGACACGTACCCGCAGGTAGTAGAACCTGGTCGTCTGGGCCGCGTTCTGGTTGTCGTCGCTCACCAGGAGGACCTTCAGGCGGCCGGCGTGGTCGCGGCCCGTGATCGTCATGCCCTCGATGTTGTCCAGGAGGGGGTTCGGCTGGGGCTGCCTCGCCGTGGCGCCGAGGGAGGGGCAGCCGGCGATGTCGGCCAGCAGCGTCTTCTCGACCAGGCGGACCCCTGGCTGACCGGTGAGGTTCTCGGTGCCGCTCGTGTCCGTGGCGTGGCGGGGGTCGGCCAGGTAGAGGCGGACCGTGTTGCCGACGCCGGCGGTGAAGCCGCGCTCCAGGACGAGGAGGCGGCCGTCGGGGGTCGCCTGGACCTCCGGGACGCCGAGGCCGGCGTCGGTGCGGTAGGCGTACTGGGCGCCGATCGTGAAGCGGCCGTGGTGGCGGGTCCACGTCTGGAAGCGGACGATGCCGGCGGAGTCGCCCGCGAGCGCGTACTCCATGGAGGCCAGCAGGGTGTGGCCGCCGGGCAGCAGCGTCAGACCCTCGAAGGTCTGGTTGGTGGTGGCGCGGCCGGCCGGGGCGACCTGGAGGGCGGACGGGACCGGGAGGCGGTCGAGGATCGTGCCGTCGCGCGCGTAGCGGCGGACGGACGGCTCGGTCTCGGAGGAGATCAGCCGGGTGCCGTCCCGGTCGATGACGAGGCCCTCGGAGTCGAGGTCGGCGCCCTTCTCGTCGGCGAGGCGCACGGCCGCCCGCGGCTGGAGAGTACGGGCGTCCAGGCGGAACAGCGACGAGCGGTCGGCCAGGGCCGCGAGCGAGCCGTCCCGGTCCACCGCGAGGGCGGAGAAGTTGCCGACGAAGGTGCCGTCGTACGTCGTCTTGTCCAGCGCGTCGGAGAAGCGGTCGATCGACACGGTGGCCGAGCAGGCGTGGCGCGCGGTGGTGCCGGCGGCGGCCGGCCCGGCGGCGGCCAGACAGGTGGCCGCCGCCAGGCCGGCGGTGAGGGTGGCGAGTACGGTTCTCAGGCGCATGGCTCTCACCGTAGGACTCGTCGGTGACGTGCGCGAGACCGCCTCGTGAAGGGTCAGCTCCGCGGCGGTACGGCGACGAACGCCTCGCGCGGCTGGCTGGTCGGGGTGTAGCGGGTGACGCCGCTGGTGGTCGGCACCAGGTCCTTGTGGATCGCCTTGGCGACGTTCTGGATCGTGGTGACGCCGTAGCTCATGGTGCTGTTGTCCTGCGTCAGCACGGTGATCATGTAGTCGCGGCCGGCGCCGTTGAAGGTGCCCAGGCTGTGCACCCGCCAGCCGTGCGTGGAACGCTGCAGCCAGCCGTTCTTCACGTGCACGGAGACGGAGGACGGCGCGCCGGCCGGGGTGCCCCAGCGCTGCGAGGAGACGACCTGGCCCATCAGCTTCAGGATGTAGGCGCGGGAGTTGTCGCTCAGCACGCTGTTCTTGGCGGTGACGAGCTTCAGGAGCTTCTGCTCGTCGTTGACGTTCTCCTGGGTCAGGCCCCAGTAGCCGTTCGCGCCCGGCACGGTCTTGGTCATGCCGGCGGCGGCCAGGAAGCCCTTGATCTTGGTCATGCCGAGCTGCTTCCAGAGCTTGCTGGTCGCGTTGTTGTCGGACTGGGTGATCATGGCCTTGGCGAGCGACTGCTCGGTGCTCGTCAGGTACCGGTTGTGCTTCTTCGCGTCCCACAGCAGCGTGGCGAGCACGGTGACCTTGACCGTGCTGGCCGAGTCGTACGCGCTGGTGGCCCGCAGGGTGCAGGTGGTCTTGGTGCCGCGGTCGTACAGGCCGATGGCGACCGTGCCCTTGCGGTTGGTGAGGGCGGCCGTGATGTCCTTCTTCAGCTTGGCGGCCAGGCCCGCCTTGGCGGACGTGCAGGTCACGGTGGGCGTGGCCGCGGCGGCCGGGGTGGCGGCGGTGACCGCCGGGACGAGCAGCGCGGCACTGACGGCGGCCGCGAGCACGCCGGCCCGGCCGGATATCCGGTGAGTCATGGAAAGTTCCCCTTGAACGTCGTACGGGCGTCCCCCTGAACGCCGTTGAGCGCACCCGTGCGCTGCATGACTTGACTCGCCAGGGTGGTCGATAGTTGTACGCGCGTTCGCAGAAGGGGAGTTCCTCACAGGTGCCGTCCCGGCGTACGGCGGTCACGGCGAAGTTCGGCCCGCCCGCGACCAGGAGGAAGCCCTCGCGGTCGGCCCGGTGGGCCGTGATCGGGGCCGCGGCGGCGATCGCCGGCTACGGGGCGGCGACCGTCTACGGGCTCGCCTTCACGAACCCGCTCGACCTGTGCGGGGAGAGGGGCGGCGACGGCGTGTACCGGGATGCCGGACGGGACTACGGCCTGACCTCGGTGAGCGTGGACGGCTTCCCCCCGTCCGTCACCTGCCACTGGACCAGCGGCCACGACACCGAGGAGGTGTGGTTCTGGGCCCCGCCTCTGCTGTACGCGGGGCCGGCCTGCTCCGCCGTCTGCTCCGTTCTGCTTCTCGCCGACCCTCACGCGTGCGGAAACACCCCTCACGTCGACGGGCGTGACGCGTAGACAGCTTCCGGCCCCCGTGGTCGTACTAGTCCCACTTCTTCCCTCACACCGGCGAAGGCGGTCCCGCCGCCGGGCGTGTTCCGTCGGCCCGCCCCCACCATGGCGGTGCCCGGCGCGCTGCCGGGCGTCCCGACTCCCCTTCCTGGAGAGCCACATGAAGCAACAGCTCCGCGCCTGGACGCTGGCCGCCGCCCTCGCCGTGTCCGCCGTACTCCTGCCCGCCGGGACCGCGACGGCCCGTGCCGCCCAGCCCTCCTGCCCCGACGGCTCCGTCTGTTTCTGGAGCGGCGAGGGCTTCGGCGGCTCGTACTGGGAGTGGACGGCCCGCAGCGGCTACCGCGACCTGCCGCCGAGCCTCCACGACCACGTGGGTTCCTTCGTCGCATCGACCCGCGCCTGCTTCATCAACTGGGGTCCGGTGGAGAAACGGGACGTCTTCAACGGCGACTGGCGCTCCCGCTACCTCGGCGACTTCGGCGGCCGGATGGACGGGGTGGGGCCGGGCGGCTGCTGAGGGGAGGCGGTACCGCCTGGCTGTTCGCCTGATGCCGAAAACCGTACAGCGCTCGGCCTGCAGTGGCTGGTGACGTGCACTGTACCGGCGCCGTGCCGCAGGGATACGGGCGCGAACTCGTCGGCGCCGTCAGCGCGGCGAGGTCCGGCCCCGGCGGGCACCGGAGCCGGACCGCAGTGCATGCGCCGGGTGGGTCCGGCCGATCTGCAGCCGGTCGGACTCACCTCGCCATCCGGCGAAGCCGTCCCCCTCGGGCCGAACCCCGACCGTGACCCGCGCCCACCGGGGAAGCGGTTCCGGCTCGCGTTCCGCGGTGCCACGATCGAAGCACCAGCGGCACAGAGCATACTGGCCGCCCCTGGCCGGCTCGGCACCTTCCGACCACTCAAGTCACTTCGTGGCCTGCGCAGTTGCCCGACTAGCCGGCCGGCTGACCCAGGTGCGTCGGCGCGAACATCCGCAGGAGCGCCGGGAGTACGACCACCGACGGGCCCGGGGTGCCGAGCGCCTTCGCCAGGTCCTCCTCCAGGGTTTCCGGGGTCGTGCGCACCCCCGGCACGCCGAAGGACTCGGCGAGGGCGACGTAGTCGGGGCGGGTGAGTTCCGTCGCCGTCGCCTGGCCGAAGGCGTCCGTCATGTACTCGCGGAGGATGCCGTAGCCGCCGTCGTCGACGATCAGCCAGGTGACGTTCAGGTCGTACTGCCTCGCCGTAGCCAGCTCCGCGATCGAGTACAGGGCGCCGCCGTCGCCCGACACCGCCAGGACCGGGCGCGTCGGGTCCGCCGCCGCCGCGCCCAGGGCCGCCGGGAAGCCGTAGCCGAGGCCGCCCGCGCCCTGGGCCGAGTGCATGGTGTTCGGGCCCTGCGCGTCGAACGCGGACCAGGCCCAGTAGGCCAGGATCGTCATGTCCCAGAAGGACGGGGAGCCGGCGGGCAGGGCGCGGCGCACCGATGCCAGCACGTTCTGCTCCAGGGTCAGGTCCTGGGACGCGATGCGCTCGGCGACGCGGGCCAGGAGGTCCCGTACCCGCTCGGGCGCCGAGGCGTCCGCGCGCTCCTCCACCGTCTCCAGCAGCGCCTGGAGGGCGAGGCGGGCGTCCGCGTGGATGCCGAGGGCCGGGTGGTTGGACTCCAGTTTGCCGAGGTCCGCCTCGATCTGGATCACTCGGCCCCGGGGCCTGAACGTGTGGTAGTTGGAGGACAGTTCACCGAGGCCCGAGCCGACCACCAGCAGGACGTCCGCGTCCTCCAGGAAGTCCGTCGTGTGCCGGTCCTCCAGCCAGGACTGCAACGACAGGGGGTGGTGCCAGGGGAACGCGCCCTTGCCGCCGAAGGTCGTCACGACCGGCGCCTGGAGCTTCTCGGCCAGCCGGCGCAGCTTGCCCGACGCGTCCGCGCGGACGACCCCGCCGCCCGCGATGATCGCCGGGCGGGCGGCGCGGGAGAGCAGGTCGGCCGCCACCGCCGTCAGTTCGGGGCGCGGGACCAGGTCGTCCGGGGTCGCGTCCATCGCGGTCACCACGGGCAGCGAGGTCTCGGCCAGCAGGACGTCCTGCGGGATCTCCACCCACACCGGGCCGTGCGGGGCCGTCAGGGCCGACTTCCAGGCCGCGGCGAGGGCGGAGGGGATCTGGGAGGGGGTGCGGACCGTGTGGACCGACTTCACCACGCCCCGGAACGAGGCCGCCTGGTCCGGGAGTTCATGGAGGTAGCCGTGCCGGCCGCCGCCCAGGCCCGCCGTCGGGACCTGGCTGCTGATAGCCAGCACCGGCGCGCTGGCCGCCGCAGCCTCCTGGAGCGCGGCCAGTGACGTCAGCGCGCCCGGACCCGTCGAGAGCAGCAGCGGTGCCGCCTCGCCCGTGATCCTGCCGTACGCGTCCGCCGCGAAGCCCGCGTTGTTCTCGACCCGCAGGCCCACATAGCGCAGGGAGGAGCGGCGGAGCGCGTCGAACATGCCGAGGGCGTGCTGGCCTGGGAGGCCGAAGACGGTCGTCGCGCCCAGCCCGGCCAGCGTCTCCACGACCAGGTCTCCGCCGTTGCGCCCCGGGGGAGGGTTCAGGGCGGCGGTGATCTGCGCCGGCGTCGGGCGGAGTACCAGGTCGTGGTCGTGGGTCACTTCGCTTCCGCGTCCTTCCGGGCCGCCGCGATCTGGCGGCTCATGATGGTGGTCAGTTCGTACGCCGTGTGGGAGGCGGCGACCGAGGTGATCTCGGCGTGGTCGTAGGCCGGGGCGACCTCGACGACGTCCGCCGAGACCAGGTTGCAGCCGGCCAGGCCGCGCAGGATCTCCAGCAGCTCGCGGGAGGTCATGCCGCCCGCCTCCGGGGTGCCGGTGCCGGGCGCGTGGGCCGGGTCGAGGCAGTCGATGTCGATGGAGATGTACAGCGGGCGGTCGCCGATGCGCTGGCGGAGCTGGTCGGCCACCTCGTCGGCACCCCGGCGGTAGATGTCGGCGGAGGTGACGATGCCGAAGCCCATCTTCTCGTCGTCCGTGAGGTCCTGCTTGCCGTACAGCGGGCCGCGGGTGCCGACGTGGGACAGGGCGGAGGTGTCGAGGATGCCCTCCTCGACCGCGCGGCGGAACGGGGTGCCGTGCGTGTACTCGGCGCCGAAGTAGGTGTCCCAGGTGTCCAGGTGGGCGTCGAAGTGGAGCAGGGCGACCGGGCCGTGCTTCTTCGCCACCGAGCGCAGCAGCGGCAGGGCGATGGTGTGGTCGCCGCCGAGGGTCATCAGACGGGCGCCGGTGCCGAGCAGGTCGTCGGCGGCGGCCTCGATGGTCTCGACGGCCTCGTTGATGTTGAACGGGTTCACGGCGATGTCGCCGCCGTCCGCGACCTGGGCGAGGGCGAACGGGGAGGCGTCCTGCGCCGGGTTGTACGGGCGCAGCAGCCGGGACGCTTCGCGGATGGCGTTGCCGCCGAAGCGGGCGCCCGGCCGGTACGAGACGCCGGAGTCGAACGGCACGCCCACGACGGCGACGTCGGCGGTGCCGACCTCGTCCAGGCGGGGCAGCCGGGCGAAGGTCGCGGGGCCGGCGTACCGCGGGATGCGGGAGGAGTCGACGGGGCCGCGGGGCGTCTCGTTGCTGCTCATGGTGAAATGCCTTCTTTCCAGCGCTTCATCGCGCTTGTACTGCTTTCCCTATGACTCTACTGGTGAGCCGGGACCGGTTCGGACGGGAGTTCGGAGGAGCGTCCGGCGAGGCGCTCGCGCCAGGTGGCGAGGACCGTCTCGTCGGTGGGCCTCGTGGCCAGGGAGACGGCGACGTAGGCCGCGAGGGAGGCCAGCAAACCGTAGTAGACGGGCTCGTTGGCGAGGATGCCGTAGCCGGCCATCAGACCGATGACCGCGAGGCCGCCGACGATCACCGAGGCCAGCGCGCCCTGGACCGTGCCGCGCTTCCACAGCAGGCCGCCCAGGATGGGCACGAGCAGCCCGCCGACGAGGAGGTTGTACGCCACGGTGAGCGCCTCGACCACGTTGTTCAGAGCGATCGCCGTGCCGATCACGGCGAGGCCCATGACCAGGATGAACGCGCGGTTGCCCCTGACCTCGTCGTGGTCCTCGCCGTCCCGTCGCACGGCCCCGCGCAGACGGGACCAGATGTCGTTGTTGGCGACCGTGGCGCAGGCGATCAGGGCGCCGGAGGACGTCGACATCACGGCGGCGAGGGCGGCGGCCAGGACCAGTCCGCGCACGCCGACGGGGAGTTCGTCCTTGACGATGGTGGCGAAGGCGTCGTCGGGGCTGCCCAGCTTGGGGTAGAGCACCTTGGCGGCCGTGCCGATCACCGCGCCGGCCAGGGCGTAGGCCAGACAGTAGGTTCCGGCCACCGTGCCGCCCCACTTGGCGGTCTTGTCGCTGCGGGCGGTGAACACGCGCTGCCAGATGTCCTGGCCGATCAGCATGCCGAACGTGTAGATGAGCACGTAGGTGAAGATCGTCTCGCCGCCGATGCCGAGCGGGTCGAAGTACCCGGTCGGCAGCTTGGCCTTCATCTCGGAGAAGCCGCCCGCCTTGACGACCGCGATCGGCAGGAGGAGGAGCAGCACGCCGATGGTCTTGACGACGAACTGGACCATGTCGGTCAGGGTGATGGACCACATGCCGCCGAGGGTCGAGTAGGCGACGACGATCGAGCCGCCGAGGATGATCGCGACCGTGCGGTTCATGTCGAAGAGCACGTCGAAGATCGTGGCGTAGGCGATGGTGGAGGTCACCGCGAGCATGAGGGTGTACGCCCACATGACCACGCCGGAGATCACGCCGGCCCGGCCGCCGTAGCGCAGGTCGAGCATCTCGGAGACCGTGTACACCTTCAGGCGGGCGATCCGGGCCGAGAAGAAGACGGAGAGGGCGAGCAGACCGAGACCGATGGTGAAGACCATCCAGGCGCCGGAGAGGCCGTACTGGTAACCGAGGCCCACGCCGCCGATGGTGGAGGCACCGCCGAGGACGATCGCCGCCATGGTGCCGGAGTACATGGCGGGCCCGAGTCGGCGGCCGGCCACCAGGAACTCGCTCTTGGACCTGGCGCGGCGCATGCCCCACCAGCCCATGGCGAGCATGCCGGCGAGATAGACGACGATCACTGTGTAGTCGACGGCCATGGGGCCCTCCTTCGCGCACTGTCCGGTGGCGTGTCGTGCAGGTGCTTCGGGGATGTGTCGGCAGCGGCTCGCGGGGACATCCGCCCGTACCCGCGGCTGCCGTGCCCCTTGAGGCTAGGTGGCCGGAAAGCGACTGCGAAGTGTACGTTTCATCCATATGAACGGGGCGGGATGGAGGGAACGCACACCATGCCGGAGACGACCGCCCCAGCGGTCCCACCGACCCCACCGGTCACGCTCCAGGCGCTGCTGGCCCGCGACGACCTGGCCCTGCGGCAGATCGCCGGGCCGACGGACCCGGGGATCGTGATCCACTGGGCGCACACCTCGGAGATGGCCGACCCCTACCCCTACCTCCTGGGCGGCGAGCTGCTGCTCACCGCCGGGGTGCACATCCCCGAGGCGGCGGGCTCGGGCACCTACTTCGACGACTACGTCTCCCGGATCGTGGCGGCGGGCGGCGCGGCCCTCGGCTTCGGGGTGGCCCCCGTGCACGACACGGTCCCGCGCGCCCTGGTCGCCGCCTGCGACCGGTACGGGCTGCCGCTGCTGGAGGTCCCGCCGCAGACCACGTTCTCCGGGGTGGCCCGGGCGGTCTGGCAGCTGATGGCACAGGCCCGGCTGGCCGAGCTGCGCCGGGTCACCGAGGCGCAGCAGAGTCTGGCGGCCGCCGCCTCCCGGCCCGATCCGGTTCCCTCGGTGCTGCGCCAGCTCGCCCAGCGGCTGGGCGGCCGGGCGGTGCTCTACGGCCCCGACGGCACGGAGATCGCGGGGGCGGGCCGGGAGACACCGGAGGGTGCCCGGACGGCACTGGCGGAGCTGGCGGGGGTGGTCAGGCACCCGGCCGCTGCTCCGCCGACCGCCGCCCCCGCCCGACCGCACGCCGCGACGGCCTCTCACCCCGGCCGACCGCAGCCGGCCCCTCCCCCGCCGACCGCTCCCCGCGGCCGGCCGCACCCGACCCCTTCCGCACCGAGCACGCCGAGCACGCCGAGCGCACCGGCCGCCCGTCCGCACCCCACCTCCGCCACCGACACCCACGGCGCCACCCACCTCGCCGTCTACGCCCTCGGGGCCGGGGAAGGGTTCGTGCTCGGGGTGGCCGCGCCCCGGCGGGACCCCGGTGATCACACCATCGCCTCCGTCGCCGCCGTCCTGCTGGCCCTGCTGACCGGTGAGCACCAGAGCGGGGCCGGGGCGGCCCGGTCCTCCGCGCTCGTCCGGCTGCTGCTCGGCGCCCCGCCCGAGGAGGTGGCGCCACTGCTCGGCACCGGGCAGTGGCTCGTGGTGCACGCGCGGCCGGAGGCCCAGGCCCCGGACGCGGTCGCCGCCTCCGCGCTGGGCGCCGCCCTGGGTTCGCCCCTGGTCGACCTCGCCCGCGACGTCGTACGGGTACTGGTGCCGGCGGACCGGGAACCGGAGCCGCAGCCCGGCTGGACGCTCGGGGTGAGTGCCGCGGCCGGGCCCCCGGAGTGGCCGGCCGCCGACACCCAGGCCGCCCGAGCCCTCGCCCGGGCCCGTGCCACCCGCACCCCGCTGGTCCGGCACGCGGCCCGGCCGGCGCTCGCGGACCTGGTGCCGCCGGCCGACGCCGAGACCCACGCCCGTACGCTGCTCGCCCCCCTCGCGGGACAGCCCGCGCTCGCCGACACCCTGCGCACCTGGCTGTCCCTGCACGGCAGTTGGGACCGTACGGCGGTGGCGCTGGACGTGCACCGCAACACCGTGCGGCAGCGGATCGCCCGCTGCGCCGCCCTGTTGGCCGCCGACCTGGACGACCCGGACGTGCGCATGGAGTTGTGGTTCGCGCTGCGCCGTGACTGACGGCGACCGTGCGTGACCGCCGTCCCAGCGTTCGGTATGCCGAGGACGCGCGCCGCGCACTGCCCCACAATGGGAGGCATGCCGATATCCGGGACCCCCAGCCGCGCCCAGCTCGTCGACCACCTGGTGCGCACGCGTATCGCGGGGGACGTCGCCACGCCCCGCGAGAACAACCTCTCCCACTACCGTCAGCTCGCCAACGGTGTCCGCAACTACTGGCTCGGCCTGGAACTCGGCGACCGCTGGACGGACGAGCAGGACGTGCTCGCGGTCATGGCCGAGCGGGTGGGCGTCAACGACGACCCGGAGTACCGGTACGGGCAGGACACCATCGACCCCGAGTTGACGGTGGACGCCCTCGACCGCATGGCGGCACGGCTGCGCAAGGCGGCCGAGGACCGGCAGCGGGTGCTGTTCGCGACCGGGCACCCGGGCGGTCTGCTGGACGTCCACCGGGCCACGGCCGCCGCGCTTCGCGCCGCCGGCTGCGAGATCGTCGTCATCCCGGACGGGCTGCGGACGGACGAGGGCTACGTGATGCAGTTCGCGGACGTGGCCGTGCTGGAGCACGGGGCGACCCTGTGGCACACCCACTCCGGTGAACCGATGCGGGCCATCCTGACGGGACTTGGGCGGGAGGGGCGCCCGCTGCCGGACCTGGTGGTCGCCGACCACGGCTGGGCCGGGTACGCGGGACAGCACGGCGTCGACTCCGTGGGGTACGCCGACTGCAACGACCCGGCGCTGTTCCTCGCCGAGGCCGAGGGCACCGTGCAGGTCGTCGTCCCGCTCGACGACCATGTGGTGAGCCCGCGTCACTACGACCCGATGACGGCGTACCTGCTCGCCGCGGCGGGCCTGGTCTGACGTCGCGTCACGCCTGTCACTGATGTTCTGTCAACGACGAGGTGCGGCCCCGTAGGCCGGGGCCGCACGTCGTCAGTTCCTGGTCGGCTCAGTGACCGCCGCCACCGCCACCGCCGCCGTGGCCACCGCCACCGCCGCCGTGACCGCCACCGCCGCCGCCGTGGCCGCCACCGCCGCCGCCGTGGCCGCCGCCACCGCCGCCGTGGCCGCCACCGCCGCCGTGGCCTCCGCCACCGCCGTGGTCGCCGCCGTAGCCGCCGTGGTCACCGCCGTAGCCGCCGTGGTCGCCGCCGTAGCCGTTGTCGTCGTCATCGTCGCCCCAGTTCCAGCTGTAGGAACTGTGGTCGGTGTGGGTCGAGGCAGAGGCGGTTCCGGCGGTGCCGATCGCGGCTCCGCCGGCCAGCAGCAGACCGCTGGCGGAAATCGCGACAAGACGCCTCGCGCGCTGTGATCGCATGGGAATACCTTCCATCTCCATCGTCTCTCACGGCTCCCTGGGGGAGGCGCGAGGTGGATGGCCGTCGCCGCTGCGAAAGGGGAAGAATGCGGCGCGGTCTTCAAATGTCGCCGCAGCCAGTTGGAACCGAACGGTGCCGGGCACCTCACACACCGGGTCTGCCGGGCATGCCGTTCACTGCGGCCTTCACTCAGAGAGCCTAATCCCACATAGGTCACGCGTCATCTCGGAGAGCGCCCCTGTCACAGCCGTCTCGGCACGCGGACAACGCCCTCCTGGATGACCGAGATGGCGAGCCGCCCGTCCTGGGTGTAGATGCGGGCCTGGCCGAGGCCCCGGCCGCCGTGCGCGGACGGTGACTCCTGGTCGTACAGCAACCATTCGTCGGCCCGGAAGGGGCGGTGGAACCACATCGCGTGGTCCAGAGAGGCGCCGACGACGTCCCCGACGGCCCAGCCGCCGCGCCCGTGCGCGAGCAGCACGGAGTCGAGCAGGGTCATGTCGGAGACGTAGGTGGCGAGGACGACGTGCAGCAGGGGATCGTCATCGAGCTTGCCGTTGGTGCGGAACCACACCTGGGAGTGCGGCTCCCGCGGCTCGCCGTACCGCCCGTACGGCGGCTCGTCCACGTATCTGAGGTCGATCGCCTCGCGCGCCTCAAGGAACCGTTCCACGACGTCGGGGGCGAGGTGGCCGTAGCCGCGCAGCCGCTCCTGGGAGGTCGGCAGGGTCGCCGGGTCGGGCGCGGCGGGCATGGGCGCCTGGTGCTCCAGCCCGTCCTCGTACACCTGGAAGGACGCCGACAGGTGGAAGATCGGCTTGCCGTGCTGGACGGCGACCACCCGGCGGGTGGTGAAGGACCGGCCGTCACGGATGCGGTCCACGGTGTAGACGATCGGCGCGCCCGGGTCGCCGGGGCGCAGGAAGTACGCGTGCAGGGAGTGGGCGGGCCGGTCCACGGGGACCGTCCGCCCGGCGGCGACCAGCGCCTGTGCCGCGACCTGCCCGCCGAAGACGCGGGGGACGACGGCGGAGCGGGACCGGCCGCGGAAGATGTCCTCCTCGATCTGCTCCAGGTCGAGCAGATCGAGGAGATCCTGGAGTGCCTGGCTCATGGTGTGCAGTTGTACCGGCCAGTGATCGCGCGTCGGTGTCCGGGGCCTTACAGGCCCATGTCCTTGGCGATGATCGTCTTCATGATCTCGCTGGTACCGCCGTAGATGCGGTTGACGCGGTTGTCCGCGTACAGGCGGGCGATCGGGTACTCGTTCATGTAGCCGTAGCCGCCGTGGAGCTGGAGGCAGCGGTCGATCACGCGGTGGGCGACCTCGGTGCAGAAGAGCTTCGCGGAGGCGGCCTCGGCGGGGGTGAGCTCACCGGCGTCCAGCGCCTCCAGGGCGCGGTCGGCGACGGCCTCGGCGGCGTCCACCTCGGCCTGGCAGGCGGCCAGCTCGAACTTGGTGTTCTGGAAGTGGGCGACCGGCTTGCCGAAGACGGTGCGCTCCTGCACGTACTGCTTGGCGAACCGGACGGCGGCCTTGGCCTGGGCGTAGGCGCCGAAGGCGATGCCCCAGCGCTCGGAGGCCAGGTTGTGGCCGAGGTAGTAGAAGCCCTTGTTCTCCTCGCCGAGCAGGTCCTCGACCGGGACCTTGACGTCGACGAAGGCCAGCTCTGCGGTGTCGGAGGTGCGCAGGCCCAGCTTGTCCAGCTTGCGGCCGATGGAGTAGCCCTCGGACTTGGTGTCCACGGCGAACAGGGAGATGCCGTGACGGCGGTCCTCGGCGGTCGGCGCGGCCGTGCGGGCACAGACGATCACCTTGTCGGCGTGCACACCGCCGGTGATGAAGGTCTTGGCGCCGTTGAGGACGTAGTGCGTGCCGTCCTCGGAGAGCTTGGCGGTGGTCTTCATGCCCGCGAGGTCGGAGCCGGTGCCCGGCTCGGTCATCGCGATGGCCCACATCTCCTCGCCGGTGACGAACTTCGGCAGGTAGCGCTTCTTCTGCTCGTCGGTGGCGAGCATCTTGATGTAGGGCAGGGCGAGCAGCACGTGCACGCCGGAACC
Organism: Streptomyces sp. Ru62; assembly: GCF_002920615.1. Taxonomy (GTDB): domain Bacteria; phylum Actinomycetota; class Actinomycetes; order Streptomycetales; family Streptomycetaceae; genus Streptomyces. The sequence goes on along the minus strand of NZ_PQSU01000002.1, from coordinate 247,402 downwards.
GCCGAACTGCACGCCGGCGCGGGCGGTCTCCTCGTAGAGGACGGCCTCGAACTTGTGGGTGTCCAGGCCCGCGCCGCCGAACTCCTCGGGCACGCTGATGCCGAAGATGCCCAGCTCGCCGAGCTTGTAGTAGAAGTCGCGCGGCGCCTGGCCGGCGGCGAACCACTCGTCGTACACCGGCACGACCTCGGCCTCGATGAAGGCGCGAAGGGTCTCCCGGAACGCCTCGTGATCCTCGTTGAACACCGTACGGCGCACGCCGCCACCTCCACGTACCTGACATCGGGCATGTCTAAGCGCTTGCTCACTCAACCGTACCGGCGAGTACGGAATCCCGTCCAGGGGGGTTCCGCCGTAACGCTCGTCACGCTCCCCCGAGGGGCGGGGCCGAGCCGGACGTCCGTCTCGCAGCCGACGTCCTGCCGGTGTTCCACGGCGCCCCGCCGGTACCGCAAGCCGCAGCCGGACAGCGTGCCGCGCACGGGTCCGGTGACCCTGACGCGGCGTGCTCACCCCGTACTCGGCGCCCACCCGCGCGTGCGCGCAGCCGACGCGGAACGACGCCCGCGCCGACAGGGCGATGGCGTCGCCCCGCGCGCAGTCCCCCGTCCGGTCACCCCCGGCGGCAGCCGTCAGCGTCGCCGCCACGGCGAGCGCGGCCGGCCCCCGCGGCACTCCCGAACCCGTCACTCCCCCGGCCGTGTCGGTCGCCACGGCTCCCCCCTCCATCGGCACAGGGGGCCGCAGATCATGCCGCTGACCTGCGCGAACAGCGGGGCCGGGCTACCGCTCGCCCGCCGCCTCGAACGCGCCCCGCGCCATGCGGTGCAGCAGGGCCGCCGTCGTGCCCCGGCCGGGGAGCGTGCCGGCGCGCCCGAGGTGGGGGGTGGAGTTGAGCAGGCCGAAGACCGAGTGGACGGCCGAGCGGGCGGCCGGTTCGGTCAGGCCCGGGTACACCGCGCGGACCACCTCCACCCACAGCTCCACGTACTGCCGCTGGAGCTGCCGCACCAGCTTGCGGTCGCTGTCCCGCAGGCGGTCAAGCTCGCGGTCGTGCAGGGTGATCAGCGGGCGGTCGTCCAGGGCGAAGTCGATGTGGCCCTCGATCAGGGAGTCGAGGATGCGGGTCGCGGGGACCCCGTCGGCCTCCGCCAGCCGGCGCTTGGCCCCGGTCAGCAACTGCCCGCTGATGCCGACCAGCAGTTCGGCGAGCATCGCGTCCTTGCCCGGGAAGTGCCGGTAGAGGCCGGGGCCGCTGATGCCGACCGCGGCGCCTATCTCGTCGACCCCGACGCCGTGGAACCCGCGCTCGGCGAACAGCCGGGCGGCCTCCTTGAGGATCTGCTCGCGGCGGGTGGGGGCGTCGGTTCTGGTGACCATGCAGCCAATTCTAGACAGCGAGGTTAGCGGTCGTTAACCTGGTGGCAATGGTTAACGCTCATTAACAGGTTCGATCACCGGTGAGGGGAACCGCAGGATGCACGAGGCACCGGAGCTCCAGAGCGCGGCAGATCCCGCGTCGGAGGCCTGGCGGGCCAATGAACAGGCGCATCTCGCCCTGGTGGAGGAGCTGCGCGCCAAACTGGCCGCGGCGGCCCTCGGCGGCGGCGAGAAGGCACGGGCCCGGCACACCGCGCGCGGCAAGCTGCTGCCGAGGGACAGGGTGGACACACTGCTCGACCCGGGCTCGCCCTTCCTGGAGCTGGCCCCGCTCGCGGCCGACGGGATGTACGAGGGACAGGCCCCGGCCGCCGGGGTGATCGCCGGGATCGGCCGGGTCAGCGGGCGCGAGTGCGTGATCGTCGCGAACGACGCCACGGTCAAGGGCGGCACGTACTACCCGATGACGGTGAAGAAGCACCTCCGCGCCCAGGAGGTGGCCCTCGACAACCGGCTGCCGTGCGTCTACCTGGTCGACTCCGGCGGGGCCTTCCTGCCGATGCAGGACGAGGTCTTCCCGGACCGGGACCACTTCGGGCGGATCTTCTACAACCAGGCCCGGATGTCCGGCGCGGGCATCCCGCAGATCGCGGCCGTGCTCGGCTCCTGCACGGCCGGCGGGGCGTACGTCCCGGCGATGAGCGACGAGGCGGTGATCGTGCGCGGTCAGGGCACGATCTTCCTGGGCGGCCCGCCCCTGGTGAAGGCGGCCACCGGCGAGGTCGTCACGGCGGAGGAGCTGGGCGGCGGCGAGGTCCACTCCCGGGTGTCCGGGGTCACCGACCACCTCGCCGAGGACGACGCGCACGCCCTCAGGATCGTCCGGAACATCGTCGCCACGCTCCCGGTCCGGCAGTCGCCGCCCTGGGAGGTCGCACCCGTCACCGAGCCGAAGGTGGACCCCTACGGGCTCTACGGCGCGGTCCCCGTCGACTCCCGCACCCCCTACGACGTCCGCGAGATCATCGCGCGCGTCGTCGACGGCTCCCGGTTCGCCGAGTTCAAGAGCGAGTTCGGGCAGACCCTGGTCACCGGCTTCGCGCGCATCCACGGCCACCCGGTCGGGATCGTCGCCAACAACGGCATCCTGTTCTCCGAGTCCGCCCAGAAGGGCGCCCACTTCATCGAACTGTGCGACCAGCGCGGCATCCCGCTGGTGTTCCTCCAGAACATCTCCGGCTTCATGGTCGGCAAGGACTACGAGGCCGGCGGCATCGCCAAGCACGGCGCCAAGATGGTGACCGCGGTCGCCTGCACGCGCGTGCCGAAGCTGACGGTGGTCGTCGGCGGCTCGTACGGCGCGGGCAACTACTCGATGTGCGGCCGGGCCTACTCGCCCCGCTTCCTGTGGATGTGGCCGGGCGCCAAGATCTCCGTCATGGGCGGCGAGCAGGCCGCGTCCGTGCTGGCGACCGTCAAACGGGACCAGCTGGAGGCGCGCGGGGAGTCCTGGCCCGCCGAGGACGAGGAGGCGTTCAAGGCGCCGATCCGCGCGCAGTACGAACGCCAGGGCAACGCCTACTACGCCACCGCCCGGCTCTGGGACGACGGCGTCATCGACCCGCTGGAGACCCGTCAGGTGCTGGGCCTCGCCCTGACGGCCTGCGCCAACGCGCCCCTGGGAGACCCCCAGTTCGGCGTCTTCCGGATGTGAGGAGGGGAACCGTGTTCGACACAGTGCTGGTGGCCAACCGGGGCGAGATCGCCGTACGCGTCATCCGTACGCTCCGCTCGCTGGGCGTGCGCTCGGTGGCGGTCTTCTCCGACGCCGACGCCGACGCGCGGCACGTCCGGGCGGCCGACACGGCGGTACGGATCGGTCCGGCGCCGGCCGCCGAGAGCTATCTGTCGGTGGAGCGGCTGCTGGAGGCCGCCGCCCGCACCGGCGCCCAGGCCGTCCACCCCGGCTACGGCTTCCTCGCGGAGAACGCGGGCTTCGCGCGCGCCTGCGAGGAGGCGGGGCTGGTGTTCATCGGCCCGCCGGCGGACGCCATCGCGCTCATGGGCGACAAGATCCGCGCCAAGGAGACGGTGCAGGCGGCCGGGGTGCCGGTGGTGCCGGGCGGCCGCGACCCCGAACTGGCCGAGGCCGCCCGCGCGCTGGGCGCTCCTGTGCTGCTGAAGCCGTCGGCCGGGGGCGGCGGCAAGGGCATGCGGCTGGTGCGGGACATGACCGTGCTGGAGGAGGAGATCGCCGCCGCGCGCCGCGAGGCCCGCGCCTCCTTCGGCGACGACACCCTGCTGGTGGAGCGGTGGGTCGACCGGCCCCGGCACATCGAGATCCAGGTGCTGGCCGACGGCCACGGCAACGTGGTCCACCTGGGCGAGCGCGAGTGCTCCCTCCAGCGGCGCCACCAGAAGATCATCGAGGAGGCGCCGAGCGTGCTCCTCGACGAGCGGACCCGGGCCGCGATGGGCGAGGCGGCCGTACAGGCGGCCCGCTCGTGCGGGTACCGGGGCGCGGGCACGGTGGAGTTCATCGTGCCGGGCGGCGACCCCTCGCAGTACTACTTCATGGAGATGAACACCCGCCTCCAGGTGGAACACCCGGTCACCGAACTCGTCACCGGGCTCGACCTGGTGGAGTGGCAGCTGCGGGTGGCCGCCGGGGAGCCGCTGGCCTTCGCGCAGCAGGACCTGCGGCTGACCGGCCACGCGGTGGAGGCCCGGATCTGCGCGGAGGACCCCGCGCGCGGGTTCCTGCCGTCCGGCGGCACGGTCCTGCTGCTGAACGAACCGCAGGGCGACGGCGTGCGCACCGACTCCGGGCTCACCGAGGGCACCGAGGTGGGCAGCCTGTACGACCCGATGCTGTCCAAGGTGATCGCGTACGGCCCCGACCGGGAGACGGCGCTCCGCAAGCTCCGCTCGGCACTCGCGCAGACGGTCACGCTCGGCGTGCAGACCAACGCGGGCTTCCTGCGCCGGCTGCTCGCGCACCCGGCGGTCGTCGCGGGCGAGTTGGACACGGGCCTGGTCGAGCGCGTCGTGGACGACCTGGTCTCCACGGACGTGCCCGAGGAGGTGTACGAGGCGGCGGCGGCCGTACGCCTGGAGCGGCTTCAGCCGCGTACGGAGGGCTGGGTCGACCCCTTCTCGGTGCCGAGCGGCTGGCGCCTCGGCGGCATTCCGAAGCCGCCCGCCTTCCATGTGCGGGCGCAGGACCCGGTGACGTACACGCCCCGGGGCACCCACACCGTCACCGGCGACCGTGTGACCGTCACCCTCGACGGCGTCCGGCACACCTTCCACCGGGCCGGGGACTGGATCGGCCGCGACGGGGACGCCTGGCAGGTGCGCGACCACGACCCGGTGGCCGCGTCGCTGAACCGCGCGGCCCACGCGGGTGCCGACTCGCTGACCGCGCCCATGCCCGGCACGGTGACGGTGGTCAAGGTGGCCGTCGGCGACGAGGTGGCCGCCGGGCAGAGCCTGCTGGTGGTGGAGGCGATGAAGATGGAGCACGTCATCTCCGCCCCGCACGCCGGCACGGTCGCCGAGCTGGACGTGACACCGGGCACGACGGTCGCCATGGACCAGGTGCTGGCGGTCATCGCCCCCAAGGAGGCGGAATGAGCGTCGACGGTCTGCCCATGGTCGTACCGGCCCCGGGCCTGCCCGCGCGGGTGCGGATCCACGAGGTCGGCGCCCGGGACGGGTTGCAGAACGAGAAGACGGCCGTGCCCACGGCGGTCAAGGCGGAGTTCATCCGGCGGCTGGCCGGCGCGGGCCTGACGACGATCGAGGCGACGAGCTTCGTGCACCCCAAGTGGGTGCCCCAACTCGCCGATGCCGAGGAGCTGTTCCCGCTGGTGAGCGACCTGCCCGGGGTGACCCTGCCGGTGCTGGTGCCCAACCGGCGCGGCCTGGACCGGGCGCTGGCCCTCGGCGCCGGGCGCGTCGCCGTGTTCGCCAGCGCCACGGAGTCCTTCGCGAAGGCCAACCTCAACCGCACGCTGGACGAGTCGCTCGCGGTGTTCGAACCGGTGGTGCGCGAGGCCAAGGACCGGGGCGTGCACGTGCGCGGCTATGTGTCCATGTGCTTCGGCGACCCGTGGGAGGGCGCGGTGCCGCCGCACCAGGTGGCCCGGGTCTGCACGGCCCTGCGGGACATGGGCTGTGACGAGCTGAGCCTCGGCGACACGATCGGCGTGGCCACGGCCGGCCAGGTGCGCGAACTGCTCGGGCTGCTGAACGACCGGGGCGTGCCGACGGAGGTGATCGGCGTGCACTTCCACGACACCTACGGCCAGGCGCTCGCCAACACCCTGGCGGCGCTCCAGCACGGCGTCACCACGGTCGATGCCTCCGCGGGCGGCCTCGGCGGCTGTCCGTACGCCAAGTCCGCCACCGGCAACCTCGCCACCGAGGACCTCGTCTGGATGCTGCACGGGCTCGGCATCGAGACGGGGGTCGACCTCGGCCGTCTGACCGCCACGAGCGTGTGGATGGCCGAACAGCTGGGCCGGCCCAGCCCGTCCCGTACCGTCCGCGCTCTCTCCCACAAGGACCAGTGATCAGCATGGACCACCGTCTCAGCCCCGAGCTGGAGGACCTCCGCCGTACGGTGGAGGAGTTCGCGCACGATGTCGTGGCGCCGAAGATCGGCGACTTCTACGAGCGGCACGAGTTCCCGTACGAGATCGTCCGGGAGATGGGCCGCATGGGCCTGTTCGGGCTGCCGTTCCCGGAGGAGTACGGCGGCATGGGCGGCGACTACCTGGCGCTCGGCATCGCGCTGGAGGAGCTGGCCCGCGTCGACTCGTCGGTGGCCATCACCCTGGAGGCGGGGGTCTCGCTGGGCGCGATGCCGCTGCACCTGTTCGGCACGGAGGAGCAGAAGCGGCAGTGGCTGCCCCGGCTGTGCACCGGCGAGATCCTGGGGGCGTTCGGCCTCACGGAACCCGACGGCGGCAGCGACGCGGGGGCGACCCGTACGACGGCCCGCCTCGACCCGGACACCGACGAGTGGGTGATCAACGGCACCAAGTGCTTCATCACGAACTCGGGCACGGACATCACGGGGCTGGTGACCGTCACCGCCGTCACCGGACGCAAGCCGGACGGCCGGCCGGAGATCTCGGCGATCATCGTCCCGTCGGGCACGCCGGGGTTCACGGTGGCGGCGCCCTACTCGAAGGTCGGCTGGAACGCGTCGGACACCCGTGAGCTGTCGTTCACCGACGTCCGGGTCCCGGCCGCCAACCTCCTGGGCGAACAGGGCCGTGGCTACGCCCAGTTCCTGCGCATCCTGGACGAGGGCCGCATCGCCATCGCGGCCCTGGCGACGGGCCTGGCCCAGGGCTGCGTGGACGAGTCGGTGAAGTACGCCAAGGAACGCCGCGCCTTCGGCAAGCCCATCGGGGCCAACCAGGCGATCCAGTTCAAGATCGCCGACATGGAGATGAAGGCCCACACCGCCCGCCTCGCCTGGCGCGACGCCGCCAGCCGTCTGGTGGCCGGTGAACCCTTCAAGAAGGAGGCGGCCCTGGCCAAGCTCTACTCCTCCACGGTCGCCGTCGACAACGCCCGCGAGGCCACCCAGATCCACGGCGGCTACGGCTTCATGAACGAGTACCCGGTGGCCCGCATGTGGCGCGACTCCAAGATCCTGGAGATCGGCGAGGGCACGAGCGAGGTCCAGCGGATGCTGATCGCCCGCGAACTGGGCCTGGTGAGCTGACCGGGCCCCCGCCCCCGCCGCACACGGGACCGACAGCACCCGGCTGTCGGTCCCCTGCCATGTGTGCGGCCGGCGCGCAGGACGCGCACCGCCAACTCCGGGCCGGCTGGGAGTCGTCCACGACGCGCGCACCGGGTGAACGGGCAGGTACCCGCCCCCTGGACATCAGCTGAGGTTAGGCTAACCTACCTTCGAACTTGTCCGGCGGGCGCTCCGCCCCGTTCGAAAGCAGTCATACCCATGCCCCATGCCCGTGTCACCCACCTCACTCGCCGTGGCCTGCTCGCCGCCGGCGGCGCCCTCGGACTCGGTGCCGCGCTCGCCGCCTGCGGGGACGACAAGGGCAAAGACGGCGGCTCCGGCACGGAGGCGAAGGCCGGCGCGTCCGGGCCCTGGTCGTTCAAGGACGACCGCGGCACGACCGTGAAGCTGGACAAGGTCCCCGCGAACATCGTCGCGTTCACGGGTGTCGGCGCCGCGCTGTACGACTACGGCATCCAGGTGAAGGGCGTCTTCGGCCCGACGAAGACCACCGCCGGCAAGCCCGATGTGCAGGCCGGTGACATGGACATCAGCAAGGTGACGGTCCTCGGCAACACCTGGGGCCAGTTCAGCGTCGAGAAGTACGCCTCCCTCGCCCCGGACGTGCTCATCTCCACGATGTTCGACGACGCCGGCACCCTCTGGTACGTCCCCGAGGAGTCGAAGAAGAAGATCGCCCAGCTGGCTCCCAGCGTCGGCATCTCCGTCTACGACCGCCAGCTCACCGAGCCGCTGCAGCGCATGTGGGACCTCGCCGAGTCGCTCGGCGCGGACATGAAGGCCGCCGAGGTCACCGACGCCAGGAAGCGGTTCGAGAACGCCGCCGCCCGGCTGCGCGCCGCCGCCAAGGCCAAGCCCGGCATCAAGGTGATGGCGGGCAGCGCCAGCGACCAGCTCTTCTACGTCTCCGGCACCAACCTCTCCATCGACCTGGAGTACTTCAAGGCCCTCGGCGTGAACTTCGTGGAGCCGCCGGAGAGCGCCAAGAAGCAGGGCGGTGGCTGGTACGAGTCGCTGAGCTGGGAGAACGTCGACAAGTACCAGGCCGACATCATCATGATGGACGACCGCACCTCGGCGATCCAGCCCGCCGACATCACCAAGGCCACCTGGAAGAAGCTGCCCGCGGTGAAGGCGGGTCAGGTCATCCCCCGGTCCCCCGAGCCGATCCTGTCGTACGACAAGTGCGTGCCGCTGCTGACGAACCTGGCGGAAGCCCTGGAGAAGGCCAAGAAGGTCAGTTGACCCGTAAGCACCACTGACAAAGTCCTGACCCCCACCCTCAGGAGCTCCATATGACGACGGCCGTAGCCGCCCCGTTCCGTTTCTTCGCCCTCCAGGTCGTACGGACGAGGCGGCTCGGTCCGTCTCTGGTCCGGGTCACCTTCGGCGGCGCCGATCTGCACGCCTTCCACTCGGACGGGCGGGACCAGTCCCTGTCGCTCTTCCTGCCGCACCCCGGGCAGAGCGAACCCGTGGTCCCGCTGGAGCTGGGCGAGGGCTGGTGGCAGGGATGGCGGGAACTCCCGGACGACGTGCGGGCGGTGATGCGCTCGTACACGCTCCGGGCACTGCGCCGCGACCCCGACGAGATCGACATCGACTTCGCCCTGCACGGCGTGGAGCCGGGTGCCGCCGCGCCCGCCGGCCCCGCCTCCCGCTGGGCCGCGCGCGCCGCCGCAGGTGACCGGGTGCTGCTGCTCGGCCCGGCCGTCGCCGACAACCGGGCGATCCGGTTCCGTCCGCCCGAGGACACCGGTCCCGTCGTGCTGTGCGGCGACGAGACCGCCGTGCCCGCCGCGACCGCGATCCTCGAAGCCCTCCCCGCCGGCACCCGGGCCCGGGCCTGGCTGGAGGTGCCCCACGCCGGAGACATCCAGGACGTGCGCACGGAGGCGGACGCGGAGATCACGTGGCTCGTACGGCACGACGGGTCCCCCATGGCCGTCGACGCCGTACGAGCCGCCCCCCTGCCGGACGCCGAGCGGGCGTACGTGTGGATCGCCGGTGAGTCCGGTCAGGTGAAGGCGCTGCGGCGGCACTTCGTCGGTGAGCGCGGGGTGGACCGGCGGCGCGTCACCTTCGTCGGCTACTGGCGGCAGGGGATGACGGAGGAACAGCTCCGCGCCGCGGAACAAACCTGACCCTTCGTGACATCGGCCACGGGTCACGGCATGCCCTGACCCGTAGAATTTAGGTTAGGCTAACCTAAGTTGATCTCGCACGGACCGTCCCCTCGGAGGACCCCCACATGCGCTCGCACCTGCTCAATGGCCTCACCGCGGAGCACTACCGCCGCTCCGTGACCGAAGGAGTCGAGCGGGTGGCGGCCAAACTCGCCACCACCGACCGTCCGTTCACCGGCATCACCGTGGACGCCCTCTCCCCCGCCATCGACGCGATCGACCTCGACCGCCCGCTGGGCGACACCTTCGCCGTGCTGGACGAACTGGAGGACGTCTACCTCCGGGACGCGGTCTACTTCCACCACCCCCGCTACCTCGCCCACCTCAACTGCCCGGTCGTCATCCCGGCGGTACTCGGCGAAGCCGTGCTCTCCGCGGTCAACTCCTCGCTGGACACCTGGGACCAGTCGGCCGGCGGCACCCTCATCGAGCGCAAGCTCATCGACTGGACGGCCGCCCGTATCGGCCTCGGCCCGGCCGCCGACGGCGTCTTCACCTCCGGCGGCACCCAGTCCAACCTCCAGGCGCTGCTGCTGGCCCGGGAGGAGGCCGGGCCAGGGCGGGAAGGAGGCGACTCGCTCGGCCGGCTGCGCGTGTTCGCCTCCGAGGTCAGCCACTTCAGCGTCAGGAAGTCCGCGAAACTGCTCGGGCTCGGGCCGGACGCCGTCGTCACCGTCCCCGTCGACCACGACAAGCGCATGCAGACGGTCGCCCTCGCCCATGAGCTGGAGCGCTGCCGGCAGGACGGCCTGATCCCCATGGCCGTCGTCGCCACCGCCGGCACCACCGACTTCGGCTCCATCGACCCGCTCCCGGAGATCGCCGGGCTGTGCGCCCAGTACGGCGTCTGGATGCACGTCGACGCGGCCTACGGCTGCGGCCTGCTCGCCTCCCTGAAGTACCGGGACCGGATCGACGGCATCGAACGCGCCGACTCGGTCACCGTCGACTACCACAAGTCCTTCTTCCAGCCGGTCAGTTCGTCCGCCGTACTGGTCCGGGACGCGGCCACCCTGCGGCACGCCACCTACCACGCGGAGTACCTCAACCCGCGCCGCATGGTGCAGGAACGCATTCCCAACCAGGTCGACAAGTCCCTCCAGACCACCCGCCGCTTCGACGCCCTCAAACTGTGGATGACGCTGCGCACGATGGGCGCCGACGGCATCGGCCGGCTCTTCGACGAGGTCTGCGACCTGGCCCGGGAGGGCTGGAAGCTGCTCGTGGCCGACCCCCGTTACGACGTCGTCGTCGAGCCCAGCCTCTCCACCCTCGTCTTCCGCTACATCCCCGCGGCCGTCACCGACCCGGCCGAGACCGACCGCGCCAACCTCCACGCCCGCAAGGCCCTGTTCGCCTCCGGTGACGCCGTGGTCGCGGGCACCAAGGTGGGCGGCCGCCACTACCTGAAGTTCACCCTGCTCAACCCCGAGACACAGACGGCCGACATCGCCGCCGTCCTCGATCTGATCGCCGGCCACGCCGAGCAGTACCTGGGAGAGTCCCTTGACCGCGCGTCCTGAAGCCCACGGCAAGACCTACGACTTCGTGGGGATCGGGCTCGGCCCCTTCAACCTCGGTCTCGCCTGCCTCACCGAGCCGATCGCCGAACTGGACGGCGTCTTCCTGGAGTCCAAGCCCGACTTCGAGTGGCACGCCGGCATGTTCCTGGACGGCGCCCACCTCCAGACCCCGTTCATGTCGGACCTGGTCACCCTGGCCGACCCGACCTCGCCGTACTCCTTCCTCAACTACCTGAAGGAGAAGGGCAGACTGTACTCGTTCTACATCCGCGAGAACTTCTACCCGCTGCGGGTCGAGTACGACGACTACTGCCGCTGGGCCGCGAACAAACTGAGCAGCGTCCGCTTCGGCACCACGGTCACCGAGGTGACGTACGAGGACGAGCGGTACGTCGTCCGCACCGGCGCCGGGGACACCTACCGGGCCCGGCACCTGGTCCTCGGCACCGGCACGGTCCCTTTCGTGCCGCAGGCGTGCCAGGGGCTGGGCGGCGACTTCCTGCACACCTCCCAGTACATGCACCGCAAGGCGGAGCTGCTGGAGAAGAAGTCCATCACGATCGTCGGCAGCGGCCAGAGCGCGGCCGAGATCTACCACGAACTCCTCGCCGGGATCGACGTCCACGGCTACCGGCTCAACTGGGTCACCCGCTCCCCGCGGTTCTTCCCGCTGGAGTACACCAAACTGACCCTGGAGATGACCTCCCCGGACTACGTCGACTACTTCCGGGCGCTGCCCGAGGAGACCCGCTACCGGCTGGAGAAGCAGCAGAAGGGCCTGTTCAAGGGCATCAACTCGGACCTCATCGACGCGATCTTCGACCTGCTGTACCAGAAGAACGTCGAGAGCGGCGACCGCCCGGTCCCCACCCGGCTGCTCACCAACTCCACGCTGCGCACGGCGACGTACCAGGACGGCACGTACACCCTCGGCTTCCACCAGGACGAGCAGGGCAAGGACTTCGAGATCCGCAGCGAGGGCCTGGTCCTGGCCACCGGCTACCACTACACCCCGCCGGCGTTCCTCGCCCCGGTCCAGGACCGGCTCCGCTTCGACGGCCACGGCCGCTTCGACGTCGCCCGCAACTACTCCGTGGACGTCACCGGCCGCGGGGTCTTCCTCCAGAACGCCGGCGTCCACACCCACAGCATCACCAGCCCCGACCTGGGCATGGGCGCGTACCGGAACGCGTACATCATCCGGGAACTGCTCGGCACGGAGTACTACCCGGTGGAGAAGACCATCGCCTTCCAGGAGTTCGCGGTATGACCGGCACGACCCTGACCTTCACGTTCCGTCCCGTCGACCCGCTCACCGACGCCGAGCTGCTGCACTCCTGGGTCACCCATCCCAAGGCGGCCTTCTGGATGATGCAGGACGCGCGGCTGGAGGACGTCGAGCGCGCCTACATGGAGATCGCGGCGGACGAGCACCACCACGCCCTGCTCGGGCTGCGCGACGGCACGCCCGTCTTCCTGACGGAGACGTACGACCCTGCGCACCGGGAGCTGGCCGGGCTGTACGAGCCACTGCCGGGCGATGTCGGGATGCACTTCCTGACCCCGGCCACCGACACCCCCGTGCACGGCTTCACCAGGGCCGTCATCACCGCCGTCATGGCCCGTCTCTTCGAGGACCCGGCGGTGCGGCGGGTCGTCGTCGAGCCGGACGTCCGCAACACGGCGGTGCACGCCCTGAACGCGGCCGTCGGGTTCGTGCCCGAGCGGGAGATCGACAAGCCGGAGAAGCGGGCGCTGCTGAGCTTCTGCACCCGCGAGCAGTTCGAGAAGGCGGTGACCATATGACCCTCGCCGACGCCGTGGCCCATCTGTCCCCCGAGCGCTGGGCGACCGCCAACCGGCTGCTGCTGCGCAAGGCGCTCGCCGAGTTCGCGCACGAGCGGCTGATCACGCCCGAGGAGGACGGCGGCCGGTACGTCGTCCGCAGCGACGACGGGCTCACCACCTACCGGTTCAGCGCCGTGCGGCGGGCCCTCGACCACTGGGAGATCGACCCCGGCTCCCTCACCCGGCACCGCGAAGGCACCGAACTCCCGCTGGCCGCCCTGGACTTCTTCATCGAGCTGAAGGAGTCGCTGGGGCTGAGCGACGAGGTCCTGCCGGTCTACCTGGAGGAGATCTCCTCCACCCTCTCGGGCACCTGCTACAAGCTCACCAAGCCCCGCGTGACCTCGGCCGAGCTGGCGCGGAGCGGCTTCCAGGCGATCGAGACCGGGATGACCGAGGGCCATCCGTGCTTCGTCGCGAACAACGGACGGCTCGGCTTCGGCGTCCACGAGTACCTGTCGTACGCGCCGGAGACGGCGAGCCCGGTGCGGCTGGTGTGGCTGGCCGCGCACCGCTCGCGGGCCGCGTTCACGGCCGGTGCCGGGATCGAGTACGAGTCGTTCCTGCGGGCGGAGCTGGGCGAGAAGACGGTGGAGCGGTTCCGTGCCGTCCTCACCGACCGGGGCCTGGACCCCGCCGACTACCTGTTCATGCCGGTCCACCCCTGGCAGTGGTGGAACAAGCTCAGCGTCACGTTCGCCGCCGAGGTGGCCCGCCAGTATCTGGTCTGCCTGGGCGAGGGCGACGACGAGTACCTGGCCCAGCAGTCGATCCGCACCTTCTTCAACACCAGCGACCCGCACAAGCACTACGTGAAGACCGCCCTGTCGGTCCTCAACATGGGCTTCATGCGCGGTCTGTCCGCCGCCTACATGGAGGCGACCCCGGCCATCAACGACTGGCTGGCCCAGCTGATCGACAGCGACCCGGTGCTGAAGTCGACGGGCCTGTCCATCATCCGGGAGCGGGCCGCCGTCGGCTACCGGCACCTGGAGTACGAGCGGGCCACCGACCGCTACTCGCCGTACCGCAAGATGCTGGCCGCGCTGTGGCGGGAGAGCCCGGTGTCCTCGCTGCGGGACGGCGAGACCCTGGCCACCATGGCCTCGCTGCTGCACGTGGACGACGAGGGCGCCTCCTTCGCGGGCGCCCTGATCGAACGCTCGTGCCTGGCCCCCACCGAGTGGCTGCGGCAGTACCTGCGGGCCTACTACACCCCGCTGCTGCACAGCTTCTACGCCTACGACCTGGTGTTCATGCCGCACGGCGAGAACACGATCCTGGTGCTGCGGGACGGGGCCGTGCGGCGGGCGGTCTACAAGGACATCGCCGAGGAGATCGCCGTCATGGACCCGGACGCGGCCCTGCCGCCCGAGGTGCGGCGGATCCGCGTCGAGGTCCCCGAGGACAAGAAGCTGCTGTCCGTCTTCACGGACGTCTTCGACTGCTTCTTCCGCTTCCTCGCCGCCCGCCTCGCCGCCGAGGGCATCCTGGAGGAGGACGGCTTCTGGCGCACGGTCGCCGAGGTCACCCGCGAGTACCAGGAGGCGAATCCGCACCTGGCGGACAGGTTCCGCCAGTACGACATGTTCGCCCCCGAGTTCGCGCTGTCCTGCCTGAACCGTCTCCAGCTGCGCGACAACAGGCAGATGGTGGACCTCGCCGACCCGTCCGGCGCGCTCCAGCTCGTCGGCACCCTGAAGAACCCGATCGCCGGGTTCTGACGGCACCGCGGACGACGGGCACAGACCTGACGGGCACCCCGGAGTACGGTCCTGCGGGGTGCCCGTCGGCTTCCGGTCAGCGGGCCGGCCAGGGCACCTGGGGTGAGCGGTAGTAGCGGATGCCGAGGGCGTCCCAGCGGGGACCCTGGGCCGCCAGCCGGACCCGGTAGGCGTTCCAGTCGTGGCCGGCCGCCGGTGACCAGCCCAGCTCGGCCGCGCCGGCGAGCCGCGGGAACGCCATGTACTCGATCTCGGCGGTGTCCGTCACGTTCTCCGTCCACAGGGGTGCCTCGACGCCCCGGACCGCCGAGGCCGGCACCCCGGTGAGATAGGCGCCCGGATCCCAGTCGTACGACCGCTTCACCTCCACCAGGCCCGCCCAGTCCGCGCCGGGGCCGGTGTTCCGCGTGTACTTCATGTCGAGGTAGGTCCGGTCGGCCGGGGACAGGATCAGGCCCGTGCCGTTCCGGGCGGCCTCGGCTACCTGTGCCTTCTCCGCCGCGCTGGTGTCGTCCAGGCCCCAGTACTGGGCGAGGGCGCCCTTCGCCGGGTGCGCGCCGGTGAGCTGGTGCCAGCCGATGACCGTCTTGCCGTAGCGGGCGACGACCGGCTGCACCCGGTCCATGAACGTCACGTAGTCCGCGTGGCTGGTGGAGTGCGCCTCGTCGCCGCCGATGTGCAGGTAGCGGCCGGGGGTGAGGGCGGCCACCTCCCGGACGACGTCGTCCACGAAGTCGTAGGTGGCCTCCTTGGGCACGCACAGCGAGCTGAAGCCGACCTCGGTCCCGGTGTACAGCGGGGGTGCCACGCCGTCGCAGTTGAGCCGGGCGTAGGAGGCGAGGGCCGCGTTGGTGTGGCCGGGCATGTCGATCTCGGGCACGACCTCCAGGTAGCGGGAGGCCGCGTACCGCACGATCTCCCGGTAGTCGGCCTTGGTGTAGTGGCCGCCCGGGCCGCCGCCGACCTGGGTGGAGCCGCCGTAGGAGGCCAGGCGCGGCCAGGAGTCGATCGCGATGCGCCAGCCCTGGTCGTCGCTGAGGTGCAGATGCAGCTCGTTGACCTTGTAGAGCGCCAACTGGTCGATGTAGCGCTTGACTTGGGCGACCGTGAAGAAGTGCCGGGAGACGTCGAGCATGGCGCCCCGGTAGGCGTAGCGGGGGCGGTCCCGGACGGTGCCGCCGGCGATCGGCCAGGGGCCGGGCTGGACGGTCCTCTTCTCGACGGCCGCCGGGAGGAGCTGGCGCAGGGTCTGGACGCCGTGGAAGAGGCCGGCGGGGGTGCGCGCGGTGAGGGTGACTCCGCCCGCGCCGCTGTGCAGGCGGTAGCCCTCGGCGCCGAAGTCGCCCTGCTCCAGGGAGAGTCGGATGCCGCCGGTGCCGTGGTCGGTGACCGGCAGCGGATAGCCGGTGGCCGGGCGCAGCAGGCCGGCCAGGTAGCCGCCGATGCGGCGGACCCCGGCGGATCCGTCGACGCGGATGCGGGTGTCACGGGTGATGCGGTACGGCGTTCCGCCGGGCGTCACCGACGCCGGGGCCGGGACCACCCGGTCCAGGGGTGTCGGGGCGGCGGCCTGCGCCGTGCGGTCCGCGCCGAGGGTGACGACGCCGGCCGCCGCGAGCAGCAGCAGGGAACCGAGGACGTGGGACAGGCGGGGAGTCGTGCCGTGGTTCCGTCTCACAAGCGCTCCCTCCGGAAGGGGGTGACCGTCAGACTTGGTCGAGACCACTGTCCCGCAGATCGGGTGGAACAATCCCCGCATGGCGGAAATCATCCAGAAGGACGGTACTTGGGCCTTCGACGGGGACGCCCTGCGCCTCACCCCGGGCCGGGACAAGAACGTGGGCCTGCTCCGCCGTGAGCTGGGCGAACTCATCGTGCCGCTCGGCGCTTTGGCCGGCGTCTCCTTCGAACAGGGCCGGAAGTCGGGGCGGCTCCGGCTGCGGCTGCGCGACGGCGCCGACCCGCTGCTGCACGCCACCGGGGGCCGGCTCGCCGAGCCGCACGACCCGTACCAGCTGACGGTGGAGCCCGACCGGTACGGCGTCGCCGAGTACGTCGCCGACGAGGTGCGCAACGCCCTGCTGCTGGACGGGGTGCCGCCGGAGCCGGTCGACGGGTATCTGCTGCCGGGCCCGTCCGTGCCGGTGTCCGCCTCGGCCGGGGACGGCACGGCGGGCTTCGACGGGGAGCGGGTGCGGCTGGAGTGGAACTGGAAGACCGAGGAGGCCAAGGCCTCCGCCGGGCCGCGCACGATCCCCCTCGCGGACATCACCGGCGTCGAGTGGCAGCCCGCGGCCGGCCTGGAGAACGGTCACCTGCGGTTCCTGGTGCGCGGCGCCCCGGTCACCGCGCCGCCCAAGTACGACCCGAACGCGGTCGAGCTGTGGGGCTTCAAGAGGGATCCGCTGATGGCCCTGGTCGCGGCGGCGGTGCAGGCGCGCCTGCCGCATCCTTCGGCGGCGGAGCCGGACGTACGGCAGGACGCTCCCCGGCCGGCCGGGGAGGGCGCCGGAGACCACCACGACGTGCTGCTGCGCCGGCTGCGCGAGCTGGGCGAGCTGCACCGCGACGGGGTGCTGACGGACGAGGAGTTCGCCCTGGCCAAGGGGGCGGTCCTCAAGCGCCTGTGACGAAGGCGCCGGGGACCGCCCGCTCGGCAGGCGCCTACTTGGCCTTGCGGGACACCGTGAAGTGGTCGATGCGGTCGCCGGTCTCGGCGATGCCCGACACCGTCAGCGTGGTCTGCCGGCCCTTCGGCGCGGGGGCGACGTCCACGCGCAGGAAGGAGTAGTTGAGGTAACGCACCCGGGACCAGGCGACGGTCTCGTCGACCTTGCCGTCCTTGGTGTTGACGAACGAGGCCACGGAGTCGGTCTCGTGCTCGTGTCCCTCGTAGGAGTCCGGGGCGGAGAACGCGTACAGGCTGCGGCCGGCGGCGCCCGCGGTGACGTAGACCACACCGTCGGTCTCGGGGTAGGCCGTGCCGCCGATCGGCAGCTTCTTGGCGACCTTGCCCGCCTTGATGACGTCGGTGCGCTCGTACTGGTGGTTGTGGCCGTTGATGACCAGGTCCACCGTGTACTTCTCGAACAGCGGCACCCACTCCTGGCGCACGCCCCCCTCCGACGCGTGCGCGGTGGAGGTGCAGTAGGCGCAGTGGTGGAAGAAGACGACGATGAAGTCGACGTCCTTCGAGGCGCGGAACTTCTTCAGCTGGCCTTCCAGCCACTTGGTCTGGGTTCCGCCGGATATGCCCAGGTTCGCCGGGATCTCGAAGGAGACGTCGTTGGCGTCGAGCGAGATGACCGCCGTGTTGCCGTAGACGAAGGAGTAGACGCCCGGCAGGTTCTTCTTGTCGGGGCCGTTGTCCGGGAGGTTCCAGCGGGCCTCCTCGCCGCCGTAACCGTTGGGCGAGTACCAGGCCTCCATGTCGTGGTTGCCGTACGCGGGCATCCACGGGACCTGCTTGGCGACCGACTCGGTCTGGGCGAGGAAGGAGTCCCAGGTGCGCGAGTCGAAGCCTGTGTCGGCGGTCTTGCCGGCGCCGGCCGGGTCGGCGTAGGCGATGTCGCCGGCGTGCAGGTGGAAGGCCGGGTTCTGGCCGAGCAGCAGGCTGTTGTTGGCCAGGCCGTGGTAGCCGACGCCCTCGTCGCCGAAGGCCGTGAAGGTGAAAGGCGCCTTGTGCGCGGGGGCGGTGGTGAACGTGCCCACCGTGCCGAGCAGGTGCGGCTCGGCCGGGTCGAAGCCCTGGTGGCCGACGCCGTAGTAGTAGGTCTTGCCGGGGCGCAGGTGGGTCAGCTTGGCGTGCAGGTAGTACTGGGTGTGGTCGCCGCTCGCGCCGACACCGGCCGGGGTGTGGAGGGTGCGGACCTCGGCGTCGATCCTGCGCGAGAGGTCCCACGGGTGGGCGCCGATGCGGATGAACGGCTTCTTGACGGCGACCGGGACCTGCCAGGAGACGGTGATCTCGGTGCGCGGGTCGTTGCCCCAGGCGAGGTGGCGGCCGAAGGGGGCGACGAGGGCGCCGTCGACGTGCTGGGCGGCGGGGGCCGTCCTCCCCCACTGCCCGAAGGGCGTGGGAGGTGCCCCCAGGGTCGGCACGGCCGCCTGGGCGGTGGCGCCCGGCACGAACGCGCCACCCGCGACGGCGCCCAGCGTGACCGCGCCGCCCCTGATCATGGTGCGCCGCGAGAATCTGGCGCGCAGGTACTCATGCTGCTCGGCCATGCTCATGCGCGCGGCCAGCTTCTCGGGTACTCCCATACGAGGAATGTCCATGGCGTCTGAAACTCGTCTGTTCGGACAACGAGTCGCAGGACGTGGGATGGACAGCTCGCGAACAGAGCCCCATAAGAGTTTCAACAGCAGCTTGCCCGGAATCGGGCACGATTCTTGCGAAACACGCGCCGGTACTCCAGGATCTACCGGGTGCACGACGAACTTGTTGATCACCTGACGCGGTCCACGCCCCTCAGCCGGGGCGAGGCGCTGCGCGTGGTCCAGGACGTGCTCGCCTACTTCGACGAGACGATCCATGAGTTCGTCCGTCGCCGCCACCGCGAACTCCAGGCCCAGGGCCTGGTGAACGCGGAGATCTTCGAACGGATCGGGGCGGACCTGAAGTACCGGGCGGTGGCGCCGCCGGAGCTGACGCTCAGGCAGCTGCGCCGCATGGTCTACGGCTGAAACCAGCCGGAACCCGGCCGGCGCCAGCCCGGTCCAGCGACAGCCAAGGGATACCTCTATACATGTGCGGAATTGTCGGATACATCGGGAAGCGTGACGTCGCTCCCCTCCTCCTGGAGGGCCTCCAGCGCCTGGAGTACCGCGGCTACGACTCCGCGGGCGTCGTCGTCAGCTCCCCGAAGACGCCCGGCCTGAAGATGGTGAAGGCCAAGGGCCGGGTGCGCGACCTGGAGGCCAAGGTCCCGGCGCGCTTCAAGGGCACCACCGGCATCGCCCACACCCGCTGGGCCACCCACGGCGCCCCGTCCGACGTGAACGCCCACCCGCACATGTCGGCCGACAACAAGGTCGCCGTCGTCCACAACGGCATCATCGACAACGCCGCCGACCTGCGCCGCAAGCTGGAGGCCGACGGCGTCGAGTTCCTCTCCGAGACCGACACCGAGGTCCTCACCCACCTGATCGCCCGCGCGCAGGCCGAGAAGCTGGAGGACAAGGTCCGCGAGGCCCTGCGGGTGGTCGAGGGCACGTACGGCATCGCGGTCATGCACGCCGACTTCTCCGACCGCATCGTGGTGGCCCGCAACGGCTCCCCGGTCGTCCTCGGCATCGGCGAGAAGGAGATGTTCGTCGCATCGGACATCGCCGCCCTGGTCGCCCACACCCGGCAGATAGTGACGCTGGACGACGGCGAGATGGCCACCCTCAAGGCCGACGACTTCCGCACGTACACCACCGAGGGCACCCGCACCTCGGCCGAGCCGACCACCGTGGAGTGGGAGGCGGCCTCCTACGACATGGGCGGCCACGACACCTACATGCACAAGGAGATCCACGAGCAGGCCGACGCCGTGGACCGCGTGCTGCGCGGCCGCATCGACGACCGCTTCTCCACCGTGCACCTGGGCGGCCTCAACCTGGACGCCCGCGAGGCCCGGCAGATCCGCCGCGTGAAGATCCTCGGCTGCGGCACCTCGTACCACGCGGGCATGATCGGCGCCCAGCTGATCGAGGAGCTGGCCCGCATCCCCGCCGACGCCGAGCCCGCCTCCGAGTTCCGCTACCGCAACGCGGTCGTCGACCCCGACACCCTGTACATCGCGGTCTCCCAGTCCGGTGAGACGTACGACGTGCTGGCCGCCGTGCAGGAGCTCAAGCGCAAGGGCGCGCGGGTCCTCGGCGTGGTCAACGTCGTCGGCTCCGCGATCGCCCGCGAGGCCGACGGCGGCATCTACGTCCACGCGGGCCCCGAGGTCTGCGTGGTCTCCACGAAGTGCTTCACCAACACCACGGTCGCCTTCGCGCTGCTCGCCCTGCACCTAGGCCGCACCCGCGACCTCTCGGTCCGCGACGGCAAGCGGATCATCGAGGGCCTGCGCAAGCTGCCGCAGCAGATCACCGAGATCCTGGACCAGGAGGAGGAGATCAAGAAGCTCGCGGAGAGCTACGCCGACGCCCGCTCGATGCTCTTCATCGGCCGCGTCCGGGGCTACCCGGTGGCCCGCGAGGCCTCCCTGAAGCTCAAGGAGGTCTCCTACATCCACGCCGAGGCCTACCCCGCCTCCGAGCTGAAGCACGGCCCGCTGGCCCTCATCGAGCCGGCCCTCCCCACGGTCGCGATCGTCCCCGACGACGACCTGCTGGAGAAGAACCGCGCCGCGCTGGAGGAGATCAAGGCCCGCGAGGGCAAGATCCTGGCGGTGGCCCACCAGCACCAGGAGAAGGCGGACCAGACGGTCGTCGTCCCGAAGAACGAGGACGAGCTGGACCCGATCCTGATGGGCATCCCCCTCCAGCTCCTGGCGTACCACACGGCGAAGGCCCTGGGCCGGGACATCGACAAGCCCCGCAACCTCGCCAAGTCGGTGACGGTGGAGTAGCAGCCGGCAGACAGAACGGACCCCCACGTGTGCCACCTTTCACGTGGGGGTCCTTTCCGTGCTGCTCGACTTCAGCCGGCGGCCGTCACCCCCCGGCCCGCAGCACGCCCCGGAAGGGCCGTCGGCCAGTGGGCGAGCGCCGCCGTCGCCGCGTACCAGGCCACCGCCCCCGAGGCGACGGCCACCCAGCCCCCGGCCTTCGCGAGGGCGGAACTGTCGGCGAAGGCCGCCACGGCCAGCACCACCATGGCCAGGAACAGCAGCCCGTGCAGGAGCTGACCGAGGGTGTCCCCGCCGGCGACGGTCAGTGTGAGGGCGACCAGGGCGAACAGCAGCAGGAGGAGTCCGGCCGCGTTGGCCGAGCCGTGGTCCGACACCGCCCAGGTGAACCACAGGGCGCCGAGGGCGACGTACCCCACGCCGGAGGTGCCGTCGCGCAGGGCCAGCAGGCCGACGAGGAAGAGGGCGACCCCGCCCACGTAGTGGGCCACGGTCACGGCGTCGGAGGCACCCACGCCGTCGATGACACCGGTCGTGCCGAGCCCGAATGCCAACAAGGTGATCGCCAGGGCCAGTCGGCCGACCACGGTGGTGCTCACACTTCCCGCAGAGACGTCGTTGTCCACGGCGGGCTCCCTTCATGCATGTGCAGTTGTGCGGTGACCGGTATATGCCCTTCACAAGGGCACAAACACCTTCTACGTGCGAGTAACCCAGGTGTGCACAAAGGGAAGTGACGAGGCGTGAGGTAGCTGGAGGCGACTACGGGATGACGATCACGGGCCGCTGCGCCCGCTTGGCGAGCCGCCCCGCGACCGAGCCGAAGATCCGGCCGACGATGCCGTGCGTGGAGCCGACCACGATCGCGTCGGCCTCGTACTCGCGGCCGACCTCCTCCAGTTCGTGGCAGATGTCCCCGCCCCGCTCGACCAGGATCCAGGGGACCTCGGCCAGATAGTCCGCGCAGGCCAGCTCCAGCCCGAGGACCTCCGTGCGGTGGTCCGGCACGTCCACGAAGACGGGCGGCTCGCAGCCGGCCCACACCGTGGTGGGCAGCCGGTTGGCGACGTGCACGATGATCAGGCCGGAACCGGAACGGTGGGCCATGCCGATCGCATAGGCGAGGGCGCGCTCACTGGAGGTGGAGCCGTCGAAGCCGACGACGACTCCGTGCCGGAAGGCGGGGTCGCAGGACGGGCGTGACTGCGCCGCCGCCAGGGGATCGGCCGCCGTGGGGTCGGCGACCGGCCGCTTGCGGTCCGCGGGTTCGGAGAATTCGTGACCGGCCATGGCTGTCTCGGCGTTGTGATCCTTCATGGGTGGGACGACAGTGTGCTGCGGAAGCGTGCTGCGGAGCTGTGTCCGGGAAACATCTTCCCAAGCCCATACCCCCAAGGGTACGGCGGCACGCCTCCTGAGCCCAGATCCCGCGCACGCTCCGTGAGCGGTCCCCGACGTCCGTAGGGGTTCACCGGAGCATGCACGAGCCGCGCCCGCAACGCAATGGTTGCTGCCCCGTACAGGCGGTTTGCACAGGATTCACAGTTGCGTGTTCGGTGACCGACCGGTCGGACGGACGTTGAACCGGGGTGAGCCACCGCCACAGGGAGTACGAGATGCCCGGAGCCCGCCCCCGCCACGACCCGCGCCCCGCACCGGACAGCGCGAGCGATGTGATCCGCTGGGCCGCCTTCAGCTGCGTGCTCGTACCCGTGGTCCTCCTCTGGTACGGCACCTCGCTGGCCGGCGCCACGGGCACCGCGCTGGGCCTCGCCGCCGTCACGGCGGCCTGCCGGGTGCTGCTGCGGCGCTCCGAGCGGTGTGCCGAGCGTTGCGCCGCGCAAAGAGGCGGACGTCACACCCGGGAGCAGACACCGGGCGACTGACCTGTTTCCGTACCTGCGAGCGCTGCTTTTCAGCCAACTTCTGGATATCGACCAGGAAGGGTCCGAACCACCCCCCATCCCCCGTTCCACCTGCACGGAAAGGGTCTACGGGCCGCTGTGCACCCTACGCGGTTTGGCCACTGCGACAAGGCGCACTTCCCTGCACGCCTCGCGAGTGCAACGCTTCGTGATCGAATGCTTCACGCCAAGTTGTCATGTCGACAATGTGCCGCGTGTGGAACTGGTCACCGCACGACCGCGGGAGCCAGTAGATTCGATCTTGACTGTCTTACGGCGGGGGACTCGTGCAGGACCGAGGGGAAACGTGCAGGAGCGACACAACCGAGGAGCCGCGACCACCGAGGGGGGCTTAGCAGTATGAGCCACGACTCCACTGCCTCGCCGGACGCCGCAGCCCGGAAACTGTCCGGGCGACGCCGCAAGGAGATCGTCGCGGTGCTGCTGTTCAGCGGCGGCCCCATCTTCGAGAGTTCCATACCGCTGTCGGTGTTCGGGATCGACCGCCAGGACGCCGGCGTGCCGCGCTACCGCCTTCTGGTGTGTGCCGGCGAGGAAGGCCCGCTGCGGACCACAGGGGGCCTGGAACTCACCGCGCCGCATGGGCTGGAGGCGATCTCACGCGCCGGGACGGTCGTCGTACCGGCCTGGCGTTCGATCACCTCGCCGCCGCCGGAGGAAGCACTGGACGCGCTGCGCCGGGCGCACGAGGAGGGCGCCCGCATCGTCGGGCTGTGCACCGGCGCGTTCGTGCTCGCGGCGGCCGGACTGCTGGACGGCCGCCCGGCGACCACGCACTGGATGTACGCGCCGACGCTGGCCAAGCGCTATCCGTCGGTGCACGTCGATCCACGCGAGCTGTTCGTCGACGACGGCGACGTGCTGACGAGCGCGGGTACGGCGGCCGGGATCGATCTCTGTCTCCACATCGTGCGGACGGACCACGGCAACGAGGCGGCCGGAGCGCTCGCCCGGCGCCTGGTGGTCCCGCCGCGCCGGTCCGGCGGCCAGGAGCGCTATCTCGACCGGTCTTTACCGGAGGAGATCGGCGCCGACCCGCTCGCCGAGGTCGTCGCCTGGGCGCTGGAACACCTCCACGAGCAGTTCGACGTGGAGACACTGGCGGCACGCGCCTACATGAGCCGCCGCACGTTCGACCGCCGGTTCCGCTCGCTGACGGGCAGCGCGCCGCTGCAGTGGCTGATCACCCAGCGCGTGCTCCAGGCCCAGCGTCTGCTGGAGACGTCGGACTACTCCGTGGACGAGGTGGCGGGCCGGTGCGGGTTCCGCTCGCCGGTGGCCCTGCGCGGCCACTTCCGCCGCCAGCTCGGCTCGTCCCCCGCCGCCTACCGGGCCGCCTACCGGGCCCGCCGGCCGCAGGGCGACAAGCCGGGTGAGACGGAAGCGGCCGTGGCGCAGGCCGGCCAGCAGGGCGCGCCCACGGGCCTGCCCGGCCCCGGCCCGGTGAACCCGGCCCCCCTGCTCCACGAGCACCGGGACAGCGGGGTGCCCCTGCAGAGCCGCCGCGCCACGGCGGGCGCGGTGGGCCTGCTGCCGGGTCCGCGCAGCGGTAACTGAGCGCGACGGGACAGGGGGCGGGAGCATCCCGCCCCCTGTCCCGCGTCCGGGACGGCAGCGCCCTGCGGGGCACGGGGAACTGCGCGACCAGCCACGACGCCCGCGCAGCCGAATGACGACCCTCTCCCCACTTCCCGCGAAGCACGGAGGCACGCAAAACCTCAGGCCCGCTTTAGGGTGGTCGCATGAACGATCGCATGGTGTGGATCGACTGCGAGATGACCGGCCTCTCGCTGTCCGACGACGCTCTCATCGAGGTGGCCGCCCTCGTCACCGACTCCGAGCTGAACGTACTCGGCGAGGGGGTGGACATCGTCATCCGCCCGCCGGACCGGGCGCTGGAGACGATGCCGGAGGTGGTGCGTCAGATGCACACCGCGTCCGGGCTGCTCGCCGAGCTGGAGAGCGGCACGACCCTGGAGGACGCCGAGGAGCAGGTCCTCGCCTATGTCCGGGAGTACGTGAAGGAGCCCGGCAAGGCCCCGCTGTGCGGCAACTCGGTCGGTACCGACCGCGGCTTCCTCCTCCGCGACATGCCGACGCTGGAGGACTACCTCCACTACCGCATCGTCGACGTCTCCTCGATCAAGGAGCTGGCCCGCCGCTGGTACCCGCGGGCGTACTTCAACAGTCCGGAGAAGAACGGCAACCACCGGGCCCTCGCCGACATCCGCGAGTCGATCGCCGAGCTGCGCTACTACCGCGAGGCCATCTTCGTGCCGCAGCCCGGGCCGGACTCCGACACCGCGAAGACGATCGCCGCCAAGCACGTCCTGCCCGCTCGGTAGCCGCCACGGGGGCCGCGCGGAAACCTGTGCGCGAGCACCCCTTCCGACCCTGTAGACTTCTTCTCGGCCGGTCGGGGAAACACTCCTCGAACAGCCGGTCGTGGTGGGTGTAGCTCAGCTGGTAGAGCACCTGGTTGTGGTCCAGGATGTCGCGGGTTCGAGTCCCGTCACTCACCCTGAGTGATCAGCCGGTGACTCCGTCGCAAGACGGGTCACCGGCTGTTTCGTTGTCCGGGCCCCGCGCGCCGGTGTCCGGGACCGGCCGGGGTGGCTCCGGCCGGTCCGGGACGTCACGACGACGCCCGGACCACCAGTTCCGTCGGCAGGACCGCCTGATGGCGGTCGGCACCACGGGACGCCGCCGGGCGGCGGTCGGCGATCTCCGTGAGGAGGAGGTCGATCATCGCGCGGCCCATCCCCTCGATGGGCTGGCGGACGCTGGTGAGCGGCGGGTCCATGTGCCGGGCGATGGCCGAGTCGTCGTACCCGACCAGCGCGACGTCGTCGGGGACGCGGCGGCCCGCCTCCCGCAGCACCTGCCGGGCGCCGGCCGCCATCACGTCCGAGCCGGCGAAGACGGCGTCCAGGTCGGGGTGACGGGACAGCAGGGTCGTCATCGCCCGGCGCCCGCCCTCGTCGGTGAAGTCACCCGGCACGATGAGGAGTTCGTCCACCGGGTGGCCGGCCTCGCGCAGGGCGTCGCGGTAGCCGTCGACGCGGCGCTGGGCACCGTAGACATCCAGGCGGCCGGTGATGTGCGCGATCCGGCGGCGGCCCCGGCTCAGCAGGTGCTCCACCGCCGAGCGGGCGCCGCCGTAGTTGTCGGAGTCCACCGAGGGGAGCGACTCGGCCGCCGAGCGGGGGCCGCTGATCACGGCCGGGATCTCCAGCTGGGCGAGCAGGTCCGGGAGCGGGTCGTCGGCGTGGACGGAGACCAGCAGGACGCCGTCGACGCGGTGGGCCGCCAGGTACTGGGCCAGGCGCTGCCGCTCGCGGTCGCTGCCTGCGAAGATCAGCAGCAACTGCATCTCGGTGTCGGAGAGTTCGGCGCCGACACCGCGCAGCATGTCGGAGAAGTACGGCTCGGCGAAGAACCGCGTCTCCGGTTCGGGGACGACCAGCGCGATGGCGTCGGTGCGGTTGGCCGCGAGGGCGCGGGCGGCGGTGTTGGGCACGTAGCCGAGTTCGGCGACGGCCGCCTCCACCGCGGCGCGGGTGGCGTCACTCACCCGGGGCGAGCCGTTGATCACCCGGGAGACGGTGCCCCGCCCGACCCCGGCCCGGGCGGCGACCTCTTCCAGGGTCGGCCGCCGGCCGCCCCGGCCTCTCCCACCGTTGCCTGCCATGGTCGCCGCCTTCCGTTCACAGCCGTTCAAGCCAGGAATGTAACAGCCATGACGGGGGCACCTTCGGTTCCGTCCGCCGCGGCGGGCACGGCCGGTGTCCGGTCGTGCCCGCCGCACGGCGTCGGTCAGGCGGGCAGGGCGTTGTCCCGGATCACGTCGGCGTACCAGTGGGCGCTGGCCTTGGGGATGCGGCGCTGGGTGGCGTAGTCGACGTAGACGGCGCCGAAGCGCTTCGAATAGCCGTAGGACCACTCGAAGTTGTCCAGCAGCGACCACAGGAAGTAGCCCCGGACGTCGGCGCCGTCGGCGATGGCGCGGCGGACGGCGTCCAGGTGGGAGTGGAGGTAGGCGATCCGCTGCGGGTCGTTGACCCGTCCCTCCGGGGAGACGTAGTCGTCGAAGGCGGCGCCGTTCTCGGTGACCATCAGCGGGACCTGCGGGTGCGAGGCCGCCAGTCCGGTCAGCAGCGTGTGCAGTCCGCTCGCGTCGATGGCCCAGTTCATCGCCGTCACATCATCGTTGGCGAGGTGGAAGGCGACGTGCTCGGAGCCGGTCCACGGGGAGTGGTCGCTCGCGCCGTGACCGTCGTTGCGGGTGCTGGCGGAGCCGTCGGCGGGCAGGGAGACCACGGTCGGCGAGTAGTAGTTGACGCCGAGCACGTCGATGGGCCGGGAGATCTCCGCGAGGTCCCCGTCGTGCACCAGCTCTGCCCAGTCGACCAGGTGCGCGGTGTCGGCCAGCAGGTCCTCGGGGTAGGCGCCGTCCAGCAGGGGGCCGGTGAAGATCCGGTTGCCGACCGCGTCGATGCGGCGGGCGGCCTCGGCGTCCTCGGGGCTGCCGGTGAGCGGGCGCACCTGGTGCAGGTTCAGGGTGATCGAGGTCTGGGCCGAGGCCGGCAGGACGGCGCGCAGCGCACCGACGGCCTGGCCGTGGGCCAGGTTCAGGTGGTGCGCGGCGCGCAGGGTGGCGGCCGGGTCGGTCCGCCCCGGCGCGTGCACGCCGGAGCCGTAGCCCAGGAACGCCGAGCACCACGGTTCGTTGAGGGTGGTCCACACGCCGACCCGGTCGCCCAGGGCGCGGGCCATGATCTCGGCGTAGTCGGCGAAGCGGTGGGCGGTGTCACGGTGCGGCCAGCCGCCGACGTCCTCCAGCTCCTGCGGCAGGTCCCAGTGGTAGAGGGTGGCGACGGGCGTGATGCCCGCCTCCAGGAGCTCGTCGGTGAGGCGGCGGTAGAAGTCCAGACCGCGCTCGACGGCGGGCCCGCGGCCGGTGGGCTGGACCCGGGACCAGGAGACGGAGAAGCGGTAGGCCTTGAGGCCGAGTTCCTTCATCAGGGCGACGTCGTCGCGGTACCGGTGGTAGTGGTCGGCGGCGATGTCACCGGTGTCGCCGTTGCGCACCTTGCCGGGAGTGTGGCTGAAGGTGTCCCAGATGGAGGGGGTGCGGCCGTCCTCGGCGGCGGCGCCCTCCACCTGGTAGGCGGCGGTGGCGGCACCCCAGACGAAGCCGGTCGGGAAGGAGGTGTCCGAGGCCGGCTGGGCCGTGGTCTCGGGTCGTACGGCGGTCATGGTGAGAACGCTCCCAAAGGGGGGTGAGAAACGGACGTCGGACGGCGGTCCGGCGGTGCGGGAGTAAGAGGGGAGGAAGGGCGGGGTGCGCGGGCACGGGCGCGGCCGGGTGGCGCCCGGTCCGGTACGGCCCGCCGCGGGGCGGCCTGTGCGGGCGGTACCGGACCGGACACGAGGGCGGGCCGACGGGGCGCGGCGCGCGCCGGCCAGGGGGGCGGGGCCGGCACCGTGGCGTCCGGCCCCGCGGCACCGGCAGGGCTCAGCCCTTGACGGCGCCCGCCATGATCCCTCCGACGATCTGCTTGCCGAAGATGACGAAGACGAGCAGCAGCGGCAGGGTGCTGATCAGCGCACCGGCCATGACGATGCTCTGGTCGGGGGTGTAGGAGGCGCTGAGCTGGCCGAGCGCCACCTGGATGGTGGGGTTCTCCTGGTCCAGCGCGAGGAAGGGCCAGAAGAAGTCGTTCCACGCCTGGACGAAGGTGAGCATGCCCAGCACCATCATCGCGGGCCGGGCCACGGGCAGCACCACGCTCCACACGATGCGGATGTTGCTCGCCCCGTCGACCTTGGCCGCCTCGATCAGCTCGTACGGCAGGGCCTCGATCAGGTACTGGCGCATGAAGAAGACGCCGAAGGCGCCGACCAGGGTCGGGAAGATCACCGACTCCAGCTTTCCGCTCCACCCGATGTCCGACATCATCATGAACAGCGGGACGACGCTGAGCTGGGGCGGGATGGTCAGCGTGGCGATCACCGCGGTCATCAGCACACCACGGCCGCGGAAGCGCATCTTGGCGAAGGCGTAGCCGGCGAGGGTGCAGAAGAACAGGGTGGCGGCGGTGATGCAGCCGGCCACGATGACGCTGTTGACGATGGCCTTGCCCAGGTGGGCCTGGTCCCAGGCCGCCTGGAGGTTGCTCCACAGTCTGCCGCCCGGCACGAGCGGCGGCGGGGTGTCCAGGACCCGCTGCTGGTCGTGCGAGGCGGCCACCAGGGTCCAGTACAGCGGGAAGATCGAGCCGAGGCCGACGACGACGAGGGCGACGTAGGTGAACGGACCGCCCCTGAGCTGCTGGCCGGCTCCCATCTTGAAGCGGCCACGGCCCTTTCCGGAGGCGGTGGGAAGCGGTGCCGGGGCGAGGTCCGGCGCGGTCGTGGTGGGACTGGTCGTGGTCATCGATGTCGCTCCCGTCAGGCCGCGCTCTTGCGCACGAACCGGCCGACGATCCAGTTGATCAGGGCGATGAGCAGCAGCAGGACGAGCATGGCCCAGGCCACGGCCGCCGCCGGACCCAGGTGGCCCAGCTTCCAGCCGTAGTTGAAGAGGTAGATGCTGAGCGTCTCGTACTGGTGCTCGCTGCCGCCGATCGAGCCGAGGGTGCCGCCCTGGAGCAGCAGTGGCTCACCGAACAGCTGCATCGAGCCGATCGTGGAGATCACGATGGTGAACAGGATCGTGGGCCGCAGCGAGGGAATGGTCACCTTGCGGAACTGTTGCCACCGGCTCGCTCCGTCGATGGAGGCCGCCTCGTACAGGTCGGTGGGGACCGCCTGCATGGCCGCCAGGTAGATCAGGGCGTTGTAGCCGGTCCACCGCCAGATGATGATGACCGAGATGGCGATCTTGGAGGTCCACTCCCCGTTGCCCCAGTTGATGTTCCCGGCGCCGAAGAAGTGCAGCACCCAGTTGAGGATGCCGCCGTCGGCGCGGAAGACCAGCGCGAAGACCAAGGCGGCCGTGGCCACCGACGTGGCGTACGGGGTGAGGATGACGGTCCGCCAGAAGGTGCTGGCACGCAGCTTGTAGTTGAGCAGGTGGGCCAGGCCCAGCGCCACGAGCAGCTGCGGGACGGTGGAGATGACACCGATGACGAAGGTGTTGGTGACGGCCGTCCAGAACTCGGAGTCCTGGAGGATCTTGGCGAAGTTGTCGAAGCCGACCCACTCGGACTGGTCCAGGCTCGTCATCTCCACCCGGTGCAGGGCGATCCAGCCCGTGTACAGGAGTGGGTAGAGCCCGAAGGCGCCGAAGATCAGGAAGAAGGGGGCTATGTAGGCGTACGGCGAGGCCTTGTCGTCGAAGCGCCACAGCCGGCTGCGCCAGGTGCCGCGTCCGTTCGACGCGGCACCGGTGCCGCCGGGCGGCGGGGTGTAGGCGCCCCGGGCGGGGGTTGTCGTTGCCACGGAGGGAGTCCTTCCCTGGAGGTTTCGGCCGGGTGGGGCGGGAAGCGCGTTCGGGGACCGGGGTCGGTCCGCCCCTCCCCGCGCGGATCGGTACGGTGGCGAACGGCCCACGCCGCGGCCTGACGTGCGTGTGAGGCGGAGCCCGGCCGTCGGCTGCCGGGTCCCGCCGGGTGGTGCCGTGGGCGGCGCCCGCCGTCGGGCACCGCTCCTGTGGTCGAGCGCGGACGGGTGCGGGCGCCCGGTGGGCCCCGCACCCGGTACGACTAACCGAGCGCCTTGTCGATCGCCTCGGTCGCGGCCTTCCACGCGTCGGCGGGCTTGGTGCCCCGCTGCTCCATGTTGTTGATCTGGGTGGAGATCGTGTCCTTGATCACGCCGTCCTTCGCACCGAGGACCGCCTCGGGGATGGACTTGGCCTCCTCGGCGTAGATCTGGCCGATGGGGGCGTCGCTGAAGTACGGCAGCTTGGCGTTCTTCACGTCGGCCAGCTCATACGCGCCCTTGTTGGACGGGAAGAGACCGACCGCCTTGAAGACGGTGGCCTGCTGCTCCGGCGCGGTCAGCCACTTGACCAGCTCCGTGGCCTCCTTGACGTGCTTGCCGCTCTTCGGGACGGCGAGGAAGGAGCCGCCCCAGTTGGCCGCGGTGGAGCCGGGGGCGCGGGAGATGTCCCACTTGCCCTTGAAGGAGTCGCCGGAGTTGATGGAGATCTGGCCGGCCATCCAGGCGGGGCACGCCACGGTGGCCACGGTGCCCTTGCGCAGCGCCGCGTTCCAGGCGTCGGTGAACTGGGGCAGGCCCTGGGCAAGCTTCTTGGCGGCTGCCTCGGCGGCCAGGTCCCAGCCCTGCTTCACGGACTGGCTGTCCTTGTAGACCGGCTTGCCGTCGGCGTCGTAGTACTGCTCGGAGGAGGAGCTGACGACCGCGTTGTACATGGCGGACGCGGAGTCCATGAAGTAGGTGCCGGAGGGCGCCTTCTTCTTGTACTGCTCACCGAGCTTGAGGTAGTCCTCCCAGCCGCCGGCGACGGCCTTGGCGACGGCCTCGCGGTCGGTGGGCAGGCCCGCCTTCTCGAAGAGGTCCTTGCGGTAGCACAGGGACATGGGGCCGATGTCGGTGCCGGCGCCGATCACCGTGCCGTCCTTGGCGGTGGCCTGCTTCTCCTTCCAGGACACCCAGTCGTTCACGTTGATCGCCTTGCTGAGGTCGACGAACTTGCCCGACTGGGTGTCCACGACCTCCTTGATGCGCCCGACTTCGACGCCCGTGACGTCCGCGAGGCCGCTGCCCGTGTTCAGCTGCTGAAGGAGCTTCGGGTAGTAGTCCTGCTCGTTGGCGGTGGTCTCTTCCTTGACCGTGATGTTCGGGTGCAGCTCGTGGTACTTGGCGAACAGCCCGGCCTCCTTGTAGCCGAACTGCCCGTAGTCGGACAGCGTGAGGGTGATGTTCCCGTTGGCGTCCGAGCTGTCCGAGTCGTCGCTGCTGCAACCGGTCAGCAGCAGCGCCGAGGCCGTCAGGACCGTCGTGGCCAGTGTCGCCGTTCTGCGGCCGTGACCACCGCCGGTACGGGTGATGCGCATTCCACTACTCCTTGTTCCAGTGGGCAACGGGACCTCAGGAATCGGACCGCCGGACACGGCGGTCCGGACCTGCCCTCTCGGTTCGAGCAGCGGCTGGCCAACAGCACGCGGAGTGCAGTGGAAAGGTGCTGGTCAACGGTGCGCCATGCAAGGTAGAGGGGAAGGCCATGGGTGGTTCGATCCGAACGGAAGAGAGCCCCGGTCGCCCTGTGGGACCGCTCCCACGCGGCATGCCGGAAGACTCGTTGGTGCCAGGCCGGGTGTCAAGTCTTGAAGACGGCCTTGTTGCGTAAGCGTGTTCAGCGCGTCACGTGAACGTGTCGTGCGCCGCGGCGCAACCGGCCCGTCATCCGGCCGTTCCCCACAGCGTCGGGGCAGGTCACCGACGGGTCAACCGCCGTCCGCGGCCAACTGCGCCCGCGCCCGGACCGGTTGCCCGATTCCCTGGGTCAGAATGAAGCGCCCCTCCACCGGACCACCGGAAGGTGAACGATGAGCCCTGCCGAACAGCCGCAGCCGCACAGGACCGCGGACGTCCGGCGCCCGACCCTCAACGCCGTGGCCGCACGCGCCGGCGTGGGCCGCGCCACGGTCTCGCGGGTGATCAACGGCTCCCCCAAGGTCAGCGCACGCTCCCGGGCGGCCGTCGAACAGGCCGTCGCGGAACTCGGCTACGTCCCCAACCGCGCCGCCCGTTCCCTGGCCACCCGGCGCACGGACGCGGTCGCACTGGTCGTGCCCGACGCCGAGACCCGACTCTTCTCCGAACCCTACTTCTCCGGGATCATCCGGGGCGTTTCCACCGGACTCGCCGGTGCCGGGATGCAGTTGCTGCTGGTCCTCACGGGCGACGAGAACGAACGCGGCCGGCTCGCCGCCTACCTGGCCGCACACCGGGTGGACGGTGTCCTGCTGATGGCGGTCCACCGGGACGACACCCTGCCCGACCGACTGGAGGAACTGGCCGTGCCGACCGTGCTGGCCGGGCGGCGCAGCGACCGCGAGCGGCTCGGCCATGTCCGCGCGGACAACCGGGGCGGCGCCCGGCTCGCCGTCCGGCACCTGCTGGCCGGCGGCCGCCGGTCCATCGGCACCATCACCGGCCCGCTGGACATGGACGTGGCGCGGGCGCGGCTCGACGGCTACCGGGAGGCGCTGCGCGAGGCCGGGGTCGCCGTCGCGGACGACCTCGTAGCGGCGGGCGACTTCACCGAGGAGGGCGGACGCGTGGCCATGCGGGAACTGCTGCGCCGGCGCCCGGACCTGGACGCCGTCTTCGCCGCCTCCGACGTGATGGCCTCCGGCGCGGTGCTGGAACTGCGCGCGGCGGGGCGCCGGGTGCCGCACGACGTGGCGCTGATCGGCTTCGACGACTCGATCGTGGCCCGGCACATCGATCCCCCGTTGACCAGTGTGCGCCAGCCGCTGGAGGAGATGGGCCGCACGATGGCGAGCCTCCTGCTGGAGGAGATCGCCCACCGCGGCACCGGCCAACGGGAAGTGGTCCTGCCGACGGAACTGGTGGTGCGGGGGTCGGCGTAAGGGGGTGGTGTGCGGCCGAGGGAGCGGGGGCCGGCGTGAGAAGGCCGTCCTCCGGTCTATCGATCGACGTCCGCCCCCTTCCATCGTGGGAGCGCTCCCATGCATAATGCGTGCACTCGACCCAGGGGAGAGCCCTCATGCCCGAACCGACGACCGTGGCCTTTCCTCCCGCCTTCCTCTTCGGCGCCGCGACCTCGGCGTACCAGATCGAGGGGGCGGTGCGGGAGGACGGCCGCACCCCCTCGATCTGGGACACCTTCAGCCATACGCCGGGCAGGACGGCCGGCGGCGAGACCGGCGACATCGCCGTCGACCACTACCACCGTTACCGCGACGACGTGGCGCTCATGGCGGAGCTGGGCCTGACCGCGTACCGCTTCTCCGTCTCCTGGTCCCGGGTGCAGCCGACGGGCCGGGGGCCGGCCGTCCAGCGGGGCCTGGACTTCTACCGCCGTCTCGTCGACGAACTGCTCGCCCGGGGCATCGCACCGGCGCTCACCCTCTACCACTGGGACCTGCCGCAGGAGCTGGAGGACGCGGGCGGCTGGCCGGAGCGGGACACCGCGTTCCGGTTCGCCGAGTACGCGCAGCTCGTCGGCGAGGCGCTGGGCGACCGGGTGGAGCAGTGGATCACTCTCAACGAGCCGTGGTGCAGCGCCTTCCTGGGCTACGCCTCCGGGGTGCACGCCCCCGGCCGGACCGACCCGGCGGCCTCGCTGCGCGCGGCCCACCACCTCAACCTGGGGCACGGGCTGGCCGTTTCCGCCCTCCGCGCGGCCATGCCGGCCGGCAACCGGATCGCGATCAGCCTCAACTCCTCGGTCGTACGGCCCCTTTCCCAGGACCCGGCCGACCTGGCCGCGGCCCGCCGGATCGACGACCTGGCCAACGGCGTGTTCCACGGGCCGATCCTGCACGGGGCGTACCCGACGTCGCTCTTCGAGGCCACGCGCTCGGTGACGGACTGGTCGCACGTCCTGGACGGCGACGTCCGCACGATCAACGCCCCGCTGGACGCGCTGGGCCTGAACTACTACACCCCGACGCTGGTCTCGGCCGCGTCCGGCGGGGCCGAGGGCCCCCGGGCGGACGGCCACGGCTCCAGCGACCACTCGCCCTGGCCGGCCGCCGGCGACATCCGCTTCCACCAGACCCCCGGCGACCGCACGGAGATGGGCTGGACGATCGATCCGACGGGCCTGTACGACCTGATCATGCGCTACACGCGCGAGGCGCCCGGCCTGCCCCTCCACATCACCGAGAACGGCGCGGCCTACGACGACAAGCCCGGCCCCGACGGCCGGGTGCACGACCCCGAGCGCATCGCCTACCTGCACGCCCACCTGGCGGAGGTGCGCCGCGCCATCGCCGACGGTGCCGACGTACGCGGCTACTACCTGTGGTCCCTGATGGACAACTTCGAGTGGGCGTACGGGTACGGCAAGCGGTTCGGCGCGGTGTACGTGGACTACGGCACGCTGGAGCGGACGCCGAAGTCGAGCGCGCGGTGGTACGGGGAGGCGGCGCGGACGGGGGCGCTGCCGCCGGTGCTGCCAAGGGGCTGAGAACGTGGGCGGGGCCCGACGAGTGCGATCCGCCGGGCCCCTTGTCCGGTCATCGGCGACCGGCGCGACTACTTGTACGCTCCGAACGCCTTGGAGAACGCGAACGGCTCCTGGGTGACGGAGCTGCACGTTGCGTCGGCCGTGGGCTTGGTGCCGCCGGCGCACTGCTTGTCACGGGTCGCCGACCACATCGACAGCCGGCCGAGCCCCTTGGACCGGGCGAAGTCCACCAGCTGGGTGGCGTCGTCGACCTTGAAGACCTCGGAGGAGACGTCGTTGACGCCGATCATCGGGGTGACGGCGACGGCCTTCCAGGCGGCGGAGTCGGACAGTCCCAGCACGCTCTTGACCTGGGCCTGGGTGGCGGTCGCGGCCTGCTCGGCGTAGGTGCCCATGTCGCCGCTGTACGAGGCTCCGTAGTCCATCGCCATGATGTTGACGGTGTTGATCCGCACGCCGTTGGACTTGGCGTCGGCCAGGAGGTTCACGCCGTCCTGGGTGAGGCCCTCGGGCATCACCGGCAGGGTGAAGGAGACGTCCAGGCCCGGGTGCTGCGCCTGGAGCTTGGTGATGGCCTGGGCGCGCCGGGTGTTGGCGGCGGTGTCGGGCAGCGCGCCGCCCTCGACGTCGAAGTCGACCTTGGTCAGCCGATACGCGTCGACCGCCTTGCCGTACGCCGCCGCCAGCGCGTCCGCGGAGGAGCAGGTGGTGGCCAGCTCGGAGCCGGAGGCGCCGCCGAAGGAGACCCGGACGTCGCCGCCCTTGGCGCGCAGCGCGCCGATCTGCGCGGCCACGGCGTCACCGGTGAGGTCCGTGACCCCGCCCCACTTGGGGGTGCAGCCGCCGCCGTCGGTGACGAAGGCGAGGTTGTAGTTCTTCACTCCGGTCGCGTCGGCGGCGCCGAGGAGGTCGAAGGCGGGGTAGAGGCTGGTGTCGACGTAGGGGGCGAAACCGGGGGAGGCGGTGCTGCCGGACCCGGTGCTGCCTGTGGGGGTGGGGGTGGCGGTCCGGGTGGGCGTCGACGTGGGCGCGGAGGTGGGGGTCGAGGTGGGAGCCGGGGTCGGTGACTGGGTGGTCTGCGTCGGCCGGCCGCTCGGCTCGGGCGTCGCGCCGCCGTCCGCGGAACACTGCGTGTCGTCGATACGGCAACCCGTCGGGTCGCCGCCGCCGTTGACCACGAAGCCGACGGTCACCGACTTGCCGGGGGCCAGGCCGTCGGTGTCCCAGGTGGCCGGCTTCACGGTGACGTGCTGACCGCTGACGCTCGACTCGCCGTTCCACAGGGAGCTGAGCTTGGCACCGGCCGGGAGGTCGAACTCCAGGGTCCAGGTCTTCTCGGCCTGACCGGTGTTGTTGGTGACGACGTACTGGGCGGTGTAGCCCGTGGACCAGTCACTGGTCCTGGTGTACGCGGCGTTCACGCCGGCCGCGTTGGCGGTGCCGGTGAGCAGGACCGCGCCGCCGCCGATCACGGCCGCGGCCAGCAGGCCGCCTATCGCCTTGTTCCTGCCACTGATCCTGCGCCGGTGCGTGCTCATGCGCGTGCCTGCCTTCGCTGTTCACGGGGTGAGGTGCGGCAGCACGCTAGCGATCAGGAAAGAGACAAACCGCCTGTTCGGGGCGGCCGTCGCAGACCTTAGGGTTCGCTTAAGGAAGCGATCGGGGACGGTTAAAGGCAGAGACCGATTTGCCCGATCGGCGTCTGCGCACGGCCCCCCGCTGTCCGCGCCCCACCGGCTTCCGCGCGCCGAGCTGGAACCAGATCCGCACCTCGGTGCCGCCCAGCACCGAGGAGCCGATGCGGACGTCACCACCGGTGGACTCGGCGAGCCGGCGGACGATGTCCAGGCCCAGGCCGGTCGAGCCGGCGTGTCCCGAGCCCCGGCCGCGGGCCATCGCCGCCTCGGGGTCGGCTATGCCGGGGCCCGCGTCGGAGACGAGCACGATCACCGCGTCCTCGCCGTTGTGCACGTCGACCGCGAAGGCGGTGCCCTCCGCCGTGTGCCGGAAGACGTTGCCCAGCAGCGCGTCGAGCGCGGCGGCCAGGTCGGTGCGGGCCACGGGTACGCGCACCGGCCGGTCGACGCCGGCCACCCGCCACTTGCGGCCCTCGTCCTCGGCCAGCGCGGACCAGAACTCCATGCGTTCGCGGACCACTTCGGCCACGTCACAGCCCGCGCCGGGTCCGGCGGCGGCCGTCTGCGGCTTGGCCTCGCGAGCCGTCCGGATGATGGTGTCGACCTCGCGCTCCAGCTGGGCGACGGCGGCCCGGGTCTGCTCGGCGGCGGGTCCGGCGCCGAGGGAGGCCGCGTTCAGCCGGAGGACGGTGAGCGGGGTGCGCAGCCGGTGCGAGAGGTCGGCGGCCAGCTCCCGTTCGTTGGCGAGGAGCTGGACCACCTGGTCGGCCATGGAGTTGAACGCGACGGCCGCCAGCCGGAGTTCGGTCGGGCCGTCCTCCGGCACCCGGGCGCCCAGCTTGCCCTCGCCCAGCTCGTGCGCGCCCTCGACGAGCCGCCGTGCGGGCCGCACCATGCGCACGCCGAGCCGGTCGGCGACCGCGACCGAGCCGACGATCAGCGCGAGGCCGACGGCCGCGAGCACCGCCCAGGCCGTGCCGACGCCGTTGGTCACCTCGGACTCGGGGACGTACACCTCGACCACGGCTATCGCGCCGGAGCCGAGCGCGACCGGCTGGAGGAGGGTGGAGCCACCGGGCACGGTGGTGGTGGAGGCGCGGCCGAGTCCTCGTACGGCCTCGATGTCGCGTCCCGCGGCGCGCTGCCGGCCGAGGTCGAGCGCGGCCCGGCCGCCGTCGGCGGGCAGGTGGACCGCCATCCCGGAGTCGGCGCCGGCCGAGGCGACCACCCGCTCCAGCTGGTCCCGGTCGGTGGTGATGGACAGCGCGGGCGCGACCGCCGCGGCCTCGCGTTCGGCGCCCTGGAACGCGCGGTCGCGGGCCATCTCCTTGACGACCAGGCCGAGCGGCACGGCGAAGGCGACCACGACCATCGTGGTGACCGCCAGACAGACCTTGACCAGAGCCCATCTCATCGCGGGGCCTGCCCGGCCGGGCCGTCCTGCCCGTCGGAGGGTGGTTCGAGCTTCACACCGACGCCCCGCAGCGTGTGCAGGTAACGCGGCCGGGCGGCCGTCTCCCCCAGCTTGCGGCGCAGCCAGGACAGATGGACGTCGATGGTCTGGTCGTCGCCGTAGGACTGCTGCCAGACCTCGGCGAGGAGTTCCCTGCGCGGGACGACGACGCCCGGCCGCCCGGCCAGGAAGGCCAGCAGGTCGAACTCGCGGCGGGTGAGGTCGAGCCGGGTTCCGTCCAACTCGGCCTGGCGGCGCAGCGGGTCGACGGTCAGGCCGCCGACGCGGAGCACGGACGAGGGCGGGGCCTCCCCGCCGCCGGTGCGGGCGCGGCGCAGCACGGCGGCGATCCGCGCGGAGAGGTGTTCGACCGAGAACGGCTTGGTCAGATAGTCGTCCGCCCCGGCGTTCAGCAGCCGGACGATCTCCGTCTCGTCGTCCCGGGCGGTGGCGATGATGACGGGCACGTCGGTGAGGCCGCGCAGCATCTTCAGGGCCTCGGAGCCGTCCAGGTCGGGCAGTCCGAGGTCCAGGATGACGAGGTCGAAGCGGAAATGGGCGACCTCGCGCAGCGCCTCCAGTGCCGTACCGACGCTGCGCACGGTGTGTGCGGCGTCGGTCAGATGCCGGATGAGCGCCGAGCGTACGAACTGGTCGTCCTCGACCACGAGCACACTTGCCATGCGCCGCACCGTACGCCATGCGGACAACACCGGGCGGGCGCCTGTGGACGACTCGGGGCATGTGCGTACGGCGGTACCCCTGGGGCAGTATGGCCCGCGATGCGCAGAGGACTCGTACACGTACTGGCGTGGCTGCTCGCGACGGGAGCGGCGGTCACGCTGTCGTGGTGGGGTGTCCACACGGTCATGACGGGAACGGCGTACGACCCGCCGCGCGCACTTCCGGTCACGGCCGCCGACGCGGGCACCCGGGACGCGAAGTCCCCGTCCCGGACGCCCTCTCCGTCGCCGACCCCGTCGCGCGAGCGGACCGTCCGGCCGACGGCGACGCCGGCGCCCGCGCACACGCCGGCCCGCACACCGTCCGGCCGGGTCAGGTCCTACGACACCGACGGCGGCCGGGCGGTGTTCGACCTGCGGACGGCCGACGCCGCGCTCGTGTCGGCGACCCCGGGGACGGGCTGGTCGATACAGGTCTGGAAGACGGAGAGCTGGATCCGGGTGGAGTTCAGCCGGGGCGCGGACCGGGTGTCGGTGTTCTGCACCTGGCACGACGGGCCACCGCGGGTCGAAGTGGGCACGTACTGACCCGCCTGACGGCGGTCAGGGCGTGCGGACGACACGCACGGTGCCGTCGGCGGGGTCTAACGGAACACCGAGGGCGGCGGGGCCGGGGAGGCCACCGCGGCCTCGTCCGTCACGGGCACCGCGCCACCGGTGAAGTCGGTGAGCTGTCTGCCGTGTTCGACCCGGCCGGGGTGCGCGTCGGAGGCGGCGCGGCGGGTGAGCTCGGCGAGCGGCAGCGGGAGGTCGGAGGCGACCAGGATCGCGTTGCCGAAGCGCTTGCCGCGCAGCACGGCCGCGTCGGCGATCAGCGCCAGGTGGCCGAACCGGGCGGCGGCCGTGGCGATCTGGCCGCGCAGGTGCGCGAGCGGAGGGCCGTCGGCGAGGTTGGCCGTGTAGACGCCGGAGGGCTTCAGGGCGCGCCGGACCTCGTCCAGGAACTCGGTGGAGGTGAGGTGGGCGGGGGTGCGGGCACCGCTGAAGACGTCGGCGACGACCAGGTCGGCCCAGCCGTCCAGCACCTTGGCGAGCCCCGCGCGGGCGTCGGTGGCCCGTACCCGGATGCGCGCGCCCGGGTCCAGCCGCAGCTCCCGGCGGACGAGTCGCACCAGGCTCTCGTCCCGCTCCACGACCTGCTGGGTGGAGCGGGGCCGGGTCGCGGCGACGTACCGGGCGAGGGTGAGCGCGCCGCCGCCGAGGTGCACGGCGTGCACGGGCTTGCCGGGCGGGGCGGCGAGGTCGATGACATGGCCGAGGCGGCGCTGGTACTCGAAGGACAGGTACGCCGGGTCGTCCAGGTCGACGTGCGACTGGGGCGCGCCGTCGATCAGCAGCGTCCAGGCCCGGGCGCGGTCCGGGTCGGGCACGAGCTGCGCGAGCCCGCCGTCGACCGGCTCCTCGACCGCGGTCGCGGCGGCCGACCCGCGCCGTGTGTTCCTCGACCTGCCCATCGCCCCATTCTCGCAGCCGCCGGGGGCAGGCGCGTCACCGGCAGTTGTCGGCCGCCTCGATCAGGCGGGCCGCCTCGCCCAGGGCCCGGCGCAGGACCACCGGGTCGGTGGCGAGGTCCGCCTCGCCGGGCGGCAGCAGCCAGTCGGAGCCCTCCACCGGCGGCCCGGGGTCCAGCCGCAGCCCGCGTCCGTCGGTCTCGGTGCAGGTGCTGCCCGGCACGTCCCAGCAGGCGGCCGTACCGGCCGGCACGAGGAAGCCGAGGGTGCCGCAGCCGTCGTCGTGCAGCACGGGCCCGACCGAGTCCGCCGCGCCCCGCCGCAGGATGTCGACCGCCTCCAGCCCCTGCCGGGTCGGTACCGTCACGAGGTCGCATCTCGCGTCACCCCCCGCGCACGCGGACGACGACGGCGACATACAAGGATCGTTGCTCTGGCTGGTCTCCATGCCGGCCTCCACCACACAGCCCTGTTGCGGTCCATGGAGTCCAACGCGTCAGCGCGTCAACGGCAACGGCGCAAGTGCGCCGCAAAGAATGGCACTTCATGGCAGATCGTGCATGAGATATCCGGTTTGTAGCCAAACACCGCGTGGCGGGTCCTTCACAGCGGGTACGTTCATGCCCGCCGGAACCAGGGCGTCACACGGGCAACTCGTCCCGGAATCGCCCGGGTCCCGGCGTGGTTCGACGGTTCGCACGAGAGGACCCGGCCATGGCGTCGTCAACCGTGACCTCGTCACAGCCCGAACGGCCACCACGGCCGAACCTCGCCTTCCGGCAGCTGCGCGGCCGGCGCTCACCGGCGGAGTTCGCGGCGCTGGTGCGGCGGGCCGCGCGCGAGATCGGTGAGCGGGTGAGCTGTGACGCGCGCTACATCGGACGGGTCGAGGCGGGCGAGATCCGCTGCCCCAACTACGCGTACGAACGGGTGTTCCTGCACATGTTTCCCGGCCGCACGCTCACCGACCTCGGCTTCGCGCCCCGCTCGTCCGTCCGCGGACGCGCGGCGCGCACGGCGGCGGAGACGGCCCCCGCGCAGCGGGTGCCCGCTGAGTCCCGCGGGGCTGCGGAGCCGTACGAGTCCCGTGAGACCGCGGGGTCCGGCGACACCCGGGCCCCTCGGGGACGGGGGCCGCTTGCACCGCACCGACTGTACGAACCGCACGAACCGTTTGCGAAAGACCCCCTGAACCACGAGGAGAGCGACGTGCTGCGTCGCGCATTCATGACCGGCGGAGGCGCCACGATGGCCGCCGCCACGCTGGCCCCGCTGGGGCTCACCACCGGCGCCACGGCGGCGGAACGGCCGCTGCGGCGCGCCGGCACCTCCGAGGCGGCGGCGCTGGAGGAGGCCGTCCGCCGCATCCGGCTGCTCGACGACCGGCACGGCGCGGACGGCCTCTACCGGCGCGCGGCGGCCCCGCTGCGCGCCGCCTACGAACTGCTGGACGCCGGCGCGACCCGGCAGACCACCGCCGACCGGCTGCACGCGGGCGCCGGTGAACTCGCCATCTCCGTCGGCTGGCTGGCCCATGACTCCGGCCGCTTCGACGACGCCCGCTCGCACTACGCGGAGGCACTGGCCACCGCTCGTATGACCGGTGATCCGGCGCTGGAGGCACACGCCTTCTGCAACACCGCGTTCCTGGCCCGGGACGCCGGGCGCCCCCGGGAGGCGGTGCGGGCCGCGCAGGCCGCGCAGCGCGCCGCACAGCCGCTCGGCTCCGACCGGCTGATGTCCCTGCTGGCCCTGCGCGAGGCGGGCGGCTGGGCGGGGCTCGCCGACCGCACCGGTTGCGCGCAGGCGCTGGCCCGGGCGCACGCCCTGTTCGAGCGGGGCCCCTCGGACGCCGACCCCGAGTGGATGAGCTTCTACGGAGAGGCCGAGCTGGAGGGTCTGGAGGCGCAGTGCTGGTCCACGCTGGGCGACTGGCGGCGGGCGTCCCGGCACGCGCGGCGGGCGGCGCGTCTGCAGGATCCCCACTTCACGCGGAACATCGCGCTGTACACCGCGGAGCTGGCCGACGACCTCGCCCGCGAGGGGCGTCCCGACGAGGCGGCGGAGGCCGGGTTGCGGGTGCTGGCGCTGCTGGACCAGGTCCAGTCCTCCCGGATCCAGACGATGCTGGCCGGGACGGCGCGGGTGCTGCTGCCGCACCGGCGGGCGTCGGGGGTGTCGGAGTTCCTGGACCGCCACGCGTCCGTTCCCCGGCGGGTGTAGGGGTCCTTCCGTACGACGTGGGGCGTCCGGTGGTCGCCCGCCCGCGGGTGCGTCGTAGCCGCTCGCGCCCACGCGGCGGAGCCGCACACCGCTCCGGCCCCGCGCCCCTGCGGGGCGCGGGCACCCTCTCAGCCCGCCAGGTGCCCCGTGTCGTTCCAGCTCTCGATCGCCGGCTCCCCGTAGGCCCAGCCCAGGACCGACAGCGACGTGGGGTTCAGCCGTATCCGGGCCGCGAAGTCCAGCGGCAGCCCCAGCCAGCGCGCCCCGATCGACCGCAGGACGTGCCCGTGGGCGAAGACCAGGACGTCACGGTCGGCCGAACGGGCCCAGGAGACCACCTCGTCCGCGCGCGCGGTGACGTCGGCGAGGGTCTCGCCCTCCGGGACCCCGTCCCGCCAGATCAGCCAGCCGGGCCGCACTGCCTGGATCTCGGCCGGGGTCATGCCCTCGTACGCGCCGTAGTCCCACTCCACCAGCGTGTCCCACACCGTGGCCCGGTCCCCGAAGCCGGCCAGCTCGCAGGTCTCCCGCGCGCGTGACAGCGGGCTGGTCCGCACCTCCGCGTCCGCCAGTCCGTCCAGCGGGGCTCGGTGCAGCCGCTCGCCGAGCAGCTTGGCCCCGCGCCGGCCCTCCTCCAGCAGCGGCACATCGGTCCTGCCGGTGTGCTTGCCGGACAGCGACCATGCCGTCTGTCCGTGCCGGGCCAGCAGAATGCGCGGTGCCATGGGGTCTCTCCGAAGGAACAAGCGGATGCACGACAGGGGGACGCACGACGGGTGGGTGCGGTCCCTCCATCATCGCGCACCCCGCTCCCAGGCAACCCGCCGGGCGATCTCCGCGTCTTCGAGGGCTGACACACGCCGAGCGTGATCCGAGCGCCCGTCATGGGCGGAGTAGGGACACCGTAAAGTGGCACGGTCGCCCGCCGGGGCGCAGCCGCACAGCAGAAGGGGGAGGGCGATCGGATGCCGCAGACCGAGACACCGGGCACCGAGGTGGCCCCGCGACCCCGGCTGCGCTGGTGGACCGAGCTGCCGCTGATCCTGCTGGTCTACGGCTGCTACTCGGCCGGCCGGCTCCTCGCGCGCGGTGACGTCACCAGCGCCGTCGACCACGGCCTGGCGATCCTGCGCGTCGAGAAGGCCCTGCGCCTGAACGCCGAGCACCCGCTGAACCGGCTGTTCACCCGCGAGCCCTGGCTCGGGGTGCCGGCCGACTTCTGGTACGCCTCGCTGCACTACCTGGTCACACCCGTCATCCTGGTCTGGCTGTTCCGCGCGCGTGCCGCGCACTACCGGGCGGCCCGCACCTGGCTGATGACGTCCACGTTCATCGGTCTGATCGGCTTCACCCTGCTGCCGACCTGCCCGCCCCGCCTGCTCTCCGCCGGCCACGGCTTCGTGGACACGATGGCGCAGTACAGCACGTACGGCTGGTGGGGCGGCGAGGCGAGCGCACCGCGCGGCATGGGCGGCATGACCAACCAGTACGCGGCGATGCCGAGCCTGCACGTGGGCTGGGCACTGTGGTGCGGCGTGATGCTGTGGCGGTACGGCGGCACGCGCCTGACGAAGGTCCTCGGTGTCGTC
This sequence comes from Streptomyces sp. Ru62, assembly GCF_002920615.1. Lineage (GTDB taxonomy): Bacteria > Actinomycetota > Actinomycetes > Streptomycetales > Streptomycetaceae > Streptomyces. Next base: position 203,236 of record NZ_PQSU01000002.1, on the reverse strand, counting down.
TACCCGCTGGTGACCGCGCTGGTGGTCATGGGCACGGCCAACCACTACTTCCTGGACGCGGTCGCGGGCGCGGCCGTGATGGGCGTCGGCCTGCTGCTGGCACCGCTGGTGCTGCGGGCCGCGGACCTCGTGCGGACCGGGCTGTCCCGTCGTACCGCACCGGTCACGGACGGCACGGGTTCCCCGATTGTCAGTGCCGGATGCCAGACTTCGGCGGGTGAGCGAATTCCACGGCAGCGCGAGTCGCGGCTCGACCCCGCGGCCGGACCGGACGCCTCCCCCAGCGACGCGGGCGAAGGGGCTCCGGCACCGGCTCGCTGAGCTGCGCGGTCCCGAGGTACCGGCCAAGGCCCTGGACGCCCGCGCCCTCGCGGCGCTCGCCGCGAACCCGGGCTGCTCCCGGCGGGCGATCCTGGACGGCGCCGGGGTGGACAAGGCCAAGCTGGCCGGCGCGCTGGGCGCGCCGTCCGGTTTCGGGCAGTCGCAGTTCGCGCTGACCCGGGGCAACGCGTTCGAGGCCCGGGTCAAGGCGGACGGCGGCGCCGAGCTGTTGCGGCTGGCGCACGCCCGGCTCGACCCCGGCGCCGAACCGCCCGCCACGGCGGCCGTACCCGACCTGACCGCGCACGGCCCCGAGGGACGCACGGCCCGTACGGCGCTGGCGCTGCGCGAGGCCACACGGGCCGGCGGCTGGACGCTCCTGGACCATCCGATGCTCGCCCTGGACGTGGCCGGTTCGCTCGCGTTCCTGGAGCCGGACGCGGTCGTGGTGCACCCGGACGGGAGCTGGTCGGTGGTGGAGATCAAGTCCTTCCCGATGGTGGACGGCGCCGCGGACCCGGCGAAGGTGGGCGCGGCGGCCCGCCAGGCGGCGGTGTACGTGCTCGCCCTGGAGGAGGTCGCGAGGCGTCTCGGCGCGGAGCCGCAGGAGCACGACCCGCAGCGGGAGCCGGAGGGGCACGCCCCGCGGAGGGAGCCGGAGGAACACGACCCGGGGAGCGCTCCGGTGCCGCGGGTGCGCCACCAGGTGCTGCTGGTGTGCCCCAAGGACTTCTCCAACCTGCCCGCGGGCTCCGCCGTGGACGTCCGCAAGCAGCGCGCGGTCACCGCCCGCCAGCTGGCCCGGCTCACCCGCGTCGAGGAGATCGCCGACGCCCTGCCCGAGGGCACGTGCTTCGCGCCCGACCGGCCCGCCGAGGAGCTGACGGCGGCCGTGGAGGCGGTTCCGGCGACGTACGCGCCCGAGTGCCTGTCCGCCTGCGAGCTGGCCTTCCACTGCCGGGAGCGGGCCCGGGCGGCCGGCGCGGTCACCCGGCTCGGCCGGCCGCTGCGGGCCGAGCTGGGCGGACTGGCCACGGTCGAGGAGGTCCTGGCGGCGGCCCACGGTGAGAGCGGGGACCCGGACGACCCGGCGGTGGCCGCGCTGCGCCGGGCGGCGGCCCTGCGCGCGGAGGCCCTGGCGGAGGCCCGGGAGGCCCGGGAGGCGGTCCCGTGTCCCTGATCACCACCCTCGCCCGGCTGGAAGCCGTCGGCACGGGCCGGGCGCAGCCCGCCGCGACCGTCCGGCACCGGCACCTGTCCGACCACCCGCTGGTGTTCGTGCCGCTCACCACGGCCGGTGAGACGGGTGCCCCGCTCGGCGCGCTGGTCGGCACCGACCGGGACGCGCCCCGGCTGCTGGTCGTCCCGCAGCCCCGCGACCGCGATCTGCGCTTCACGTTCCTCGCCGACCTGGCCGACGTCGTCCTGCCCTACATCGACGCCTACGCCGACTCGGTGGAGGCGGCCGAGCGCACGGAGACCGACCCGGAGACCGGCAAGCGGGTCAAGGTGGCGGCCGAGCTGTGCGCGGACGCGCCCCAGCTGATCGTGCCGAGCCGCACGGGCCTGGACTTCGTACGGCTGCTGGGCCGCTCGATGCGGTTCCGGCGCACCGCCGAGCAGGACCCGGACGCGCCCTATCCGGCGCCGCCCCGGGTGCCGCTGCTCGGCCGCTGGCTGACCCACTACGGCGAGCGGGCCCGGGTCCCGGGCTCCTCGCTGCTGCTCGCCCTGACCGATGTGCTGTCCCGGCACTGGGCGACCGGCCAGTCCGGCCTGGAGGACGAGCACCTGGGCGCGCTGCTGGCCTGGATCGACCCCCCGGAGGGCCTGACCGGCGCCGAGGCGGCCCGCCGGGCGGAACTCGCCAGGGACGCCGACGGCCAGTTGCTGTGCCCGCCGGCCGGTCCCGCCACGGACCCGGCGTTCGACAACAGGCTGCTGGCCCCGGCGATCGAGCGCTACGACCGCGCGCGGACGGCCCTGGCCGCCGCCGAGGACCCGTTGGAGGCCGACGACCGGCTGGCCGCGCTCACCCGGGCCGAGCGGGAGGTCCGCGACCTGGTCGAGAGCCGTACCCGGCCCACCTGGGACGCGGTGTGGCGGGGCCTGGACCTGCTGCGGGCGCTGCCGGAGGGGGCGCACGTGGAAGGGCGCTGGACCCGGGACCGCTGGTCGTTCACCGGGCACCGGGACCGGGTGCTGGCCGGTGAGCCCCCGCAGCCGCGCCGGGACGACGCGGTGACGGCGGCGAACAAGCTGGCCACGCGCGAGCGTGAGCAGGCCCGGCTGGAGGCGCAGGAGGCGCTGGACGACCCGCTGGTGATGGCGGGGCGGCGGCTGGCCGGGGAGGCGTTCGCGGGTGAGGTGACCGACGTCGTGATGGCGTACAGCGAGGGCAAGCGGCCGAGCCCGCGCCCGCTGGTGACGGTCCGCACGGACGACCGGCCGCATCTGGCGGAGCGGGGGAAGGTGTACCGCTCGCTGGGCGGCAAGCCGCAGTCGGCGGAGTTCGTCGGTCAGGAGGCCGACGGCGTGCTGGTGCTGCGCGTCCTGGACAAGATGGGCCGCGGGAAGGAGCCGGAGCCCGGCTCGGTGCCGGAGAAGGGCGACCGGGTCTGCTTCACCCTGTTCGAGCACGAGCAGCGCGGCGGCGCGAAGCTGCCCGACCCGGAGGAGACCCCGTGGACGCACGGCGGCCCGCCGGGCGAGCCGGCGCCGGAGGCCCCCGACACCGTGACCGAGGAGGACGTGCTGTGACGACCGTCGACTTCGACCCCGGAGCCGCGGCCGGCCGCGCCACCGACGCGATCCTCCACGACACGCTGCACGGCGCCGAGCGGGGCGTGGTGGTGGACTCCCCGCCGGGCGCCGGCAAGTCGACTCTGGTGGTCCGCGCGGCCCTCGAACTCGCCGGTGCCGGGCGCCCGCTGATGATCGTGGCCCAGACGAACGCCCAGGTCGACGACCTGGTCCTGCGTCTGGCCGAGAAGGACCCGGAGCTGCCCCTCGGCCGTCTGCACAGCAGCGACGCCGACGCGTACGACTCCGCGCTGGACGCCTTGCCGCAGGTCCGCACCTCGGCGAAGGCGGCCGACCTCACCGGTCTGCCGGTGGTGCTCTCCACGGCCGCCAAGTGGGCGCACGTGAAGGTGGACGAGCCCTGGCGGCACGCGATCGTGGACGAGGCGTACCAGATGCGCTCCGACTCCCTGCTCGCCGTGGCCGGGCTGTTCGAACGGGCGCTGTTCGTGGGCGACCCGGGTCAGCTCGACCCCTTCTCCATCGTCGGCAGCGAGCAGTGGGCGGGCCTGTCGTACGACCCCTCGGCCTCGGCGGTCACCACCCTTCTGGCCCACAACCCGGAGCTCCCCCAGCACCGTCTGCCGGTCTCCTGGCGCCTGCCGGCCTCGGCGGCGCCCCTGGTCTCGACCGCGTTCTACCCCTACACCCCGTTCCGCAGCGGCACGTCCCACGGGGACCGCCGTCTGACCTTCGCCGTCCCCTCCGACGGCTCCGGCCCGGACCGGGTGGTCGACGAGGCCGCGGAGTCCGGCTGGGGCCTGCTGGAGCTGCCCGCCCGGCACACCCCGCGCACGGATCCGGAGGCGGTCCGGGCGGTGGCGACGGTGGTCCGCCGGCTGCTGGACCGGGGTGGCGCGGCGGTGTCGGAGCGCGCACCGGATCCCACCCCCCTGACGGCCGACCGCATCGCCGTGGGCACGGCCCACCGCGACCAGGCGGCGGCGATCCGCGCAGCCCTCGCCGACCTCGGCGTCCCGGACGTGACCGTCGACACGGCGAACCGCCTCCAGGGCCGCGAGTACGACGTCACGGTCGTCCTCCACCCGCTCTCCGGCCGCCCCGACGCCACCGCCTTCCACCTGGAGACGGGCCGCCTGTGCGTCCTGTCCTCCCGTCACCGGCACGCCTGCATCATGATCTGCCGCGCCGGGGTGACCGACCTGCTGGACGACTACCCCTCCACGGAACCGGTCCAGCTGGGAACACTGGTGAAGTTCCCGGACGGCTGGGAGGCGAACCACGCGGTCCTGTCCCACCTCAGGGAACACCGGGTGACCTGGCGCCCCTGACCGACACCCCGGTGCCTCCCACGCGGACGCCGACCGCCGCACCCCTCCGCCGGACGGAGTCCGGCACCCCGCCGCAGGCGGCCGATGGTCACAGCCCGGACGGCTGGGAGGCGAACCACGCGGTCCTGTCCCACCTCAGGGAACACCGGGTGACCTGGCGCCCCTGACCGACACCCCGGTGCCTCCCACGCGGACGCCGGTCTCCGGGAACAAGCGGGGACTCTCTCCTGTTAGGCGTTGCAGGACAGCTCACGCTCGCATCAGGAGGCGCACACCGTGTCGGCAGACGAGGCAGACGAGATCCGGGGCAGCACGCTCGGCACCGCCCCCGCCCCCCTCTCCGTACTGGACCTGGTGACCGTCGGCGCGGGCAGTACCGCCACCGACGCCCTGCGCACCAGCGTCGCGCTCGCCCGGTTCACGGAGTCCCGCGGCTTCCACCGGTACTGGGTCGCCGAGCACCACTCCATGCCGGGTGTGGCCTCCTCCTCCCCGGCCGTGATCCTCGCCCACCTCGCCGCCCACACCGACCGCATCCGGCTCGGCTCGGGCGGCGTCATGCTGCCCAACCACGCCCCGCTGGTGATCGCCGAGCAGTTCGGCACGCTGGAGGCGCTGGCCCCGGGCCGGGTCGACCTGGGCCTCGGCCGGGCGCCGGGCACGGACGGGGCCACGGCCGCGGCCCTGCGCCGTACCGACACCCTCAACGAGGGCGCCGACGACTTCCCGCAGCAGCTCGCGGAGCTGACCCGGTTCCTGGACGACGACTTCCCGGACGGACACCCGTACCGCCGCATCCACGCGATCCCGGGACCCATCCAGGGCAGCACCCCCGGCGGGGTCCAGTCGCCGCACCGGCCGCCGGTCTGGCTGCTCGGCTCCTCCGGCTTCAGCGCCCGCCTGGCCGGCCTGCTCGGTCTGCCGTTCGCCTTCGCGCACCACTTCTCCGCGCAGAACACCATCCCGGCGCTGGAGCTGTACCGGGAGTCCTTCCGCCCCTCCGCCGTCCTCTCCGAGCCGTACGCCCTCATCGGCGTCTCCGCCCTCGCCACGGACGACGAGCGGGAGGCCCGCCGGCAGAGCCGGGCGATGGCGCTGAACATGGTCCGGCTGCGCACCGGCCGCCCCGGTCTGTTCCCCGACCCGGAGGAGGCCGAGCGGCACGAGTTCAGCCCGATGGAGGAGGAGTTCGTCGCCTCCTGGACGGCCAACATCGTGCACGGCACGGCCGACGAGGTCCGCGCCGGACTGGACGACCTGCACAAGCGCACCGGCGCCGACGAGCTGATGATCACCTCGCACGCGCACCGCGGTGAACTCCGCCTGCGCTCCTACGAGCTGATCGCGGACGCCTACGGATTGCCGACCGCGTAGGCCTGCGCCCCCAGCAGCTCGGAGATACGATCCGGCGGCACCGGGCGGGAGTACAGCCAGCCCTGCCCGGTGTCGCAGCCGATCCGGCGCAGCCGGGTGGCCTGGGCGGAGGTCTCCACGCACTCCGCGGTGACCGTCAGACCGAGCCGGTGGGCGAGCTGGATCATCGCCTCCACGATGACCTCGTCGGCCGGGTTCGGGGCGATCGCCTTCTTGTCGCCGTCGTACTGGAAGCCCCGCACGAAGGAGCCGTCCAGCTTCAGCGTGGAGACCGGCAGCCGGCTCAGATAGGCGAGGTTCGAGTAGCCGGTGCCGAAGTCGTCGATGGCGATGCGCACGCCCATGTCGCTGAGGGCCTGAAGGGCCTGGAGCGGGCGTCCGGCCGAGCCCATGACCGCCGACTCGGTCAGCTCCAGTTGGAGCAGCTGCGGGGCGAGTCCGGTGTCGGCGAGGATCTCCGCCACGTCGGCCACCAGGTCGGAGTCCCACACCTGCCGTACGGCGACGTTGACGCTGACGAAGATGGGCGGTTCGCCGGGGTGGTCCAGCTGCCAGCGGCGGGCCTGCCGGCAGGCGGTGTGCAGCGCCCAGCGGCCGAGCTGCACGATCGAGCCGTCCTCCTCGGCCAGTCCGATGAACCGATTCGGCGTCAAGGTGCCGAACTGGGGGTGGTGCCAGCGGATCAGGGCCTCGACGCCGTTGAGCCGGCCGTCCTCCATAGCCACCAACGGCTGGTACTCCAGGGCGAATTCCTCGCGTTCGATGGCTGGCCGCAGGGTGGAGGACAGGGCCTGACGGGTCATCCGGTGGGCGTTGCGCTCGGGGTCGAACAGGGTCCAGCGGCCCTTGCCGTCGGCCTTGGCCCAGTACAGGGTCGTATCGGCCGCCTGCATCAGCCCGGTGGCCGTCGTGCCGGCCGCGTGCCGCTCGACGACGCCGATGGACGCGGTCAACGACAGCCGCTGACCGGCCAGATCGAAGGGTTCCTCCAGTGCCTTCAGCGCGGACTCGGCGAGGTCGGCGAGCTGTTCGGTGCCGGTGGAGTCCTCCACCAGCAGGGCGAACTCGTCGCCGCCGAGCCGGGCCACGAGGGGGGTGGCGGCGCGGGCGTACCCCGTCTCGTCGGCGACCCGGGTCAGGCGCTCGGCGACGGCCGCGAGGAGCCGGTCGCCGACGCGGTGGCCGAGGGTGTCGTTGACCGCCTTGAAGCCGTCGAGGTCCAGATAGCACAGGCCGATCCGGCCGGTGCCGCTCTCCTCGTACGACTCCGCCTCCAGCGCGGCCGTCAGGCGCTCGAAGAACAGCGTGCGGTTGGGCAGCCGGGTCACCGGGTCGTGCATCTGCAAGTGCCGTAGCCGGGCCTGGAGTTCGCGCCGTGAGCTGATGTCGGCGACCGACAGCAGGACGCCGGGTTCGCCGGTCAGCGGGGCGACGGTGACCTGCACCCACAGCGAGTGCCCCTCGGGGTGCTTCAGCCTGCGGGTGCAGCGCAGGCGGGCCTGCCGGCCGCGCAGCACCTCGCGGTAGGCGTGCCGGCTACGGGCGTCCGCGGCCAGGTCCACCAGGTCGGCGGCGACCCGCCCGACGAGGGTGCCGGGGTCGGCGCCGAGCAGGTCACCGAGGGCGGTGTTGGCGCTGACGACGAGTCCCTCGGGCGCCACGACCGCCATGGCGAGCGGGGCTGTCGCGAAGACACGGTGGTAGGTGGTGTAGTGACTGTCTGTGACGGCTGACCGGTCGAGGTCTGCCGCGGGCGTCGGCCCTTCGGACGTTCCGCTCACCGCTCGCTCCCGCAGTGCACTCGATCTGTGTCCGTGCCTGTCCGTGCCGGAAAGTGTGCCGATCATAGAGGCTGGCTCCGGGCCCTTCCAGCCAGTGTCCAGTGTCCCGGACCGAGCACAGGTTCTGACAGATCGTTTCTGCCCGCACCTGGACGGGTTCTTCAGGCCCCCGACCAGTTGTGACGTTCCGTGAGTGTTTCGGGGATGTCGAGCGCCGGGGCGCGCCGGGGCGCAATGGGGGCGCGCTCACCCTTCTGGTGCAGGTAAACAGGGCAAAACACATCGATTGCCAGCAATCTGGGTGCGGGTCCCGAACCGTATCCGGAGGTCATGTCCGTGCCCAAGCTGCGCAGCACCGCCGCCGTGTGCACCACGATGTCGGCGCTCGCCGCGACCTCGATCCTCGGCGGCCCGTCGGCCGCCGAGCCCTTCTCGCCCGCGCCCTGCGCCCTGCACCGCACCGAGGCCCACCACTCGGAGGGCGTCGACAGCTGGAACCCCCGCTACACCCGCCCCACCGGCACGCTGGACGCCGTACTGATCTTCCTCTCCTTCCCGGACGCCACCCCGCGCACCACCCCCGCCGAACTGGCCGCCGACCACTTCCCGGCCACCAGCCGCTTCTACGCACAGGCGTCCTACGGCAGGTTCACCCTGCGCCCGCACCCGCTGAAGCACTGGCTGCGCATGCCGCGCCCGTCGACCTCGTACGCCATGCGGCGGGACTGGGACGCGGAGGACCGGGCCGCCTATCTGCGCGACGCGTTCGCCGTGGCCGACAAGGAGGTCGACTTCTCGCGCTACCCGGTCGTGTACCTCGTCGCCGACCCGGACGCCCCCGGCGTCGACTCGGACGCCACGAAGGTCGTCAACCTGGAAACACCCCTGCGCGTCGACGGCACCGCTGTCCGGCGGGTCGTCACCGTGTTCGAGCACCATCCGCCGGACCGGCTGGTCCTCGCCCACGAGACCGGCCATGTCTTCGACCTGCCCGACCTCTACCACCGCCCGGTCGACGGCAAGGGGGACTGGGACACCTATGTGGGTGACTGGGACCTGATGGGCAGCCAGTTCGGTCTGGCGCCCGACCTGTTCGCCTGGCACAAGTGGCGGCTCGGCTGGCTGGATCCGCGCCAGGTGGTGTGCGTGCGCGGCACCACGCCGACCCGCCTCACCCTGGAGCCCCTCGCGGCCGCGCCCGGCGTGCCGGTGCCGGGGGCGGGCGACACCCCCGGCTTCGGCCTCGGTCACGGCGTCAAGCTGGCCGTGGTGCGCACCGGCCCGGAGACCGCCCTCGCCTTCGAAGCACGCGACGCGGCCGGAAACGACCGGGCGTCCTGCCGGCAGGGCATCCTGGTCTACCGGGTGCGCGGCGCCGCCGAGTCCGGTGACGGCCCGATCCAGGTGGTGGACGCCCACCCGCGCACCGAGGCCTGCTGGGAGAACTCGGTCTACGCCCCCCTCGCCGACGCGCCGGTCTCCCTCGGGGAGAGCTTCACGGTCCCCGGGGAGGGCGTGAAGGTGGAGGCGGAGGGCCGGACGGCATCCGGGGCGTGGACGGTGAAGATCACGCCGGGGGTCGGTGACTGACCGTGCGGCTGGACCGGGGGCCACGTGGCCGACGGCTGGACGGGGGCGTCGCGTGACCGGCGGCTCGTATACGAAAACGGCGGGCCTGATTCTTTCGAACCCGACCCGCCGTTTCCTTCGCGTGCGCCGCCAGGGACTCGAACCCCGGACCCGCTGATTAAGAGTCAGCTGCTCTAACCAACTGAGCTAGCGGCGCCTGCTGACGTCGTAGACCTTAGCATCCTGGTCGGCGGGAGGAAAAATCGATATCCGCACGGCCGGCCGGGCCGCCCGCACGGCCGCCCAGAGCAGCACCTCGGGCCCCGGCAGCCAGGGGTGCCGGGTGTCCGGGGCGACCAGCCAGCGGGCGGCATCGCTGGCGTCGTCGCAGGTCAGGGACGGTACGGTGACGGCGTCACCGGTGCCGTGGCACAGCAGCGGGGGCACCGCGCGGGCCCGCTGGGACCCCCACTCCTCCCAGTCCAGCAGCGAGGGCAGCCGCTGGGCCGTCCCCGGGGCGGCGAACAGCAGCGTCCGCCCCCGGAACACCGCGACCGGCCCCGAGCCCGCGCCCTCGTCCCAGAGCCGGTCCAGCATGCGGCGGCCGAAGACCGTGGGGGCGCTCACCACGTCGAAGACGGTGCCGCAGGGCAGGACGACCGGGGCGTCCGGGCGCTCCTCCCACAGGGCGAGGGTGCTTCGGGGGTACGTTCCCGCCGAGGCGAGCCAGGCGACGCCGTCGGCGCTGACACGAGTGACGTTCGGGGCGCTGGTCATGACACCAGATGTACAGCGCGTGAGCGCGCCGTTCTTCTGGGTTGCCGAAAACCGGGACAACGGCGGTCGGGGAGGAGTATCTTGCCCGCCTGGCATATGCCGTGCGGGTGCTACAGGGGGTCGGCGGTGGTCCGCCCCTCGCCCTCGCCACGCATCAGATCCCGCCCGAACTCGACCATCTTCTTCGCGTAGTCCTCCGTCCACTCCGCCCGTTCGGCGATGTCCGCCGGGGTCAGCCGGTCGAACCGGCGCGGGTCGGCGAGCTGGGCGGCCGCGATGGCCTGGAACTCCACGGCCCGGTCGGCGGCCGCGCGGAACGCCTGGGTCAGCTCCGTCGCCCGGGCCAGCAGCGCCCGCGGGTCGTCGATCGACTCCAGGGCGAAGAAGTGCTCGGGGTCGGCGGCCGCCTCCGCGGGCTCGAAGAGCAGGGGCGCGGGGCGTAGCCGCGGTTCGTTACGACGCGGCGTGGGCTCCGCCATGTCTTGTCTCCTCCTCGTACGGTTCGGTGGGCGCCGCCTTCAGGTGGGCCACCGTCCATTGTCCCGCGCCGGCGCAAGAGGCCCCTGCGGCCGCAGGCGCGCCACGTCCGGAGGAGGAGCCCGGCGGGCTACACCTGCACCAACGGCTGCCGGGTGAACAAGGTGCCCAGGGTCGGTGCGTTCACCCGGCGGTCCGCGAGCCTCAGGCCCTCCCAGACCGTGACCTGGTTGGCGGTGAGCACCGGCTTGGACAGGGCCTTCTCCAGGAGGGAGAGGTGCGCGGCCGTGTGCAGGGCCGTGTCCGGCAGCAGGACGGCCTCCGCGTCGGCGGCGTCCGCCGCGCGTGCCAGCGTCAGCACGTCCTCCTCCCCCCAGGTGCCGACCTCCGCCGCCGTGACGACCCCCGAGGACCGCGCGCCGGCCACCTCCAGGCCGCCGGCCCGCAGGAACTCCGCGAACAGCGCGGTGACGTCCTCGGGGTAGGTCGCGCCGACGGCGACCCGTCGTACGCCGATCTCCCGGGCGGCGTGCACGAAGGCGAACGACGTCGACGAGGCCGGCATCCCGGCCACCCGGGCCAGGTTGCGCACCTGCTCCTGGGCGCCTTCCCAGCCGTGCACGAAGCTGCCGCTGGTGCACGCCCACACCACCGTCTCGGCGCCGGCCAGCCGCAGCCCCTCCATGCCCTGGGCCAGCCGGTCGGCGGAGCCCATCTCGCGCAGCGCGTCCACCCGGTGCGCGTCCTCGCCGATGTCGGTGTGGACCAGGTGCACCCGGATGTCGCTGCCCAGGAGCTGCTCGATGCGTGGATAGTCGTCCTCGGCGAAGTGGCCCGGGTAGAGGAATCCGAGTGCGGTCATGTCCAGCCTTCCTGCGTCTCTTCGTGCAGTACGGGCCACGCGCGGGCAGCCGCGTCCACCAGCGCCTGCCAGGGCCCCACGGTCCGGGTACCCAATCGGCGCGGCGCAGCCCACGCGGTGACCCGGCGGGCCGGGATCACCGGCCTCACGCTGGGAGACGAGGGGGTGACGGATCGTGGGTTCGCCCGTGTTGACGAAGGTGGGTTCGGGTGCGAGCGTGTCAATCCGCGCACAATCCGCGCATGTCAGACGCCGGGAGTCGCCCCCCATGACGCCGACCGTCCCCACCGTTCTGGTCCTCGACGCCGATCCGCCGCCCCGGCTCGGCCGCCTCACCGGCCGCGCCCGGATCGAGCGCACGGACGCGGCGCACCTGGCCGAGCGGCTGCCCGGCGCGGACGTGCTGCTGGTGTGGGACTTCACCTCGCACGCGGTGCGGCGGGCGTGGCCCGGCGAGGGGCCCCGGCCGCGCTGGGTGCACACCGCGAGCGCGGGCGTGGACCATCTGATGTGCCCGGAGCTGGCGGCGTCGGACACGGTGGTGACGAACGCGCGCGGGATCTTCGACCAGCCGATCGCCGAGTACGTGGCGGCCCTGGTGCTGGCGGCCGCCAAGGATCTGCCGCGCACCCTGGAGCACCAGCGGGAGCGGGTCTGGCGGCACCGGGAGACCCGGCGGGTGGCGGGCACGCGCGCGTGCGTGGTCGGCTCGGGTCCGATCGGCCGGGCGATCGTCCGGATGCTCAAGGCCCTGGGGGTGACGACGGCGCTGGTCGGGCGGGTGGCGCGGACCGGCGTGCACGGCCCGGACGACCTGGACCGGCTGATCTCCCGCGCGGACTGGGTGATCGCGGCGGCTCCGCTGACCGAGCAGACGTACCGCATGTTCGACGCGCACCGGTTCGGCGTGATGCAGCCCTCGGCGTTCTTCGTCAACGTCGGCCGGGGCGCCCTGGTCGACGAGGAGGCCCTCGCCCGGGCGCTGGCCCGGCGCTGGATCGCGGGCGCGGCCCTCGATGTGTTCGCCGCCGAACCGCTGCCCGGGGACAGCCCGTTGTGGGAGCTGCCGGGGCTGATCGTGTCCCCGCACATGAGCGGCGACACGGTCGGCTGGCGGGACGAACTGGGCGCGCAGTTCGTGGAGTTGTACGAGCGGTGGGCGGCGGGCAGATCCCTGCCGAACGTGGTCGACAAGACGCGTGGTTACGTGCCCGGTCACTGAAGCCCTGTCACCGGCCCCTGGAGGGTGCATGCAGCTCACCGACCTGACCGCCGTCCGGCTCCTCGACGGGTACCGCAAGGGCGAGTTCAGCCCGGTGGAGGTGACCGAGGAGGCGCTTCAGCGGGCGCGGCGCAGCGGGCCGGAGGTGAACGCGTTCGTGCGGCTCACCGAGGAGGACGCGCTCGCCCGGGCCCGGGAGTCGCAGGCGCGCTGGCGGCGCGGTGAGCCGGCCGGGCTGGTCGACGGGGTGCCGGTGACGGTGAAGGACATCCTGCTGCTGCGCGGACACCCCACCCTGCGCGGCTCCAGGACCGTCTCGGAGCAGGGCAACTGGGACGAGGACGCGCCCCCGGTGGCCCGGCTGCGGGAGCACGGCGCGGTGTTCCTCGGCAAGACGACCACGCCCGAGTACGGCTGGAAGGGCGTCACCGACTCGCCGCTGACCGGGATCACCCGCAATCCGTACGACCCCACGCGCACCGCGGGCGGTTCCAGCGGCGGCAGCGCGGCGGCCGTCGCGCTCGGCGCGGGCCCGCTGTCGCTGGGCACGGACGGCGGCGGAAGCATCCGTATCCCGGCCGCGTTCTGCGGGATCTTCGGGCTGAAGCCGACGTACGGCAGGGTGCCGCTGTATCCGGCGAGCGCGTTCGGCACGCTGTCGCACACCGGGCCGATGACCCGGGACGCCGCCGACGCGGCCCTGCTGCTCGATGTGATCGGCAGGCCCGACCCGCGCGACTGGTCGGCGCTGCCGCCCGCGCCGGGCTCGTTCACCCAGGCGCTGCGGGGCGGTGTGCGGGGGCTTCGGGTGGCGTACTCGCCGTCGCTGGGCGGGCAGGTGCCGGTCCGCCCGGCGGTCGCCGCGGCGGTACGGCGCGCGGTGGCCGCGCTCGCGGACCTGGGGGCCTACGTGGAGGAGGCCGACCCGGACTTCACCGACCCGGTGGACGCCTTCCACACCCTGTGGTTCAGCGGCGCGGCCAGGCTGACCCAGGACTTCTCCCCGCGCCGCCGGCAGTTGCTGGACCCGGGCCTGCGGGAGATCTGCGCCCGGGGCGCCCGGACGAGCGCGCTGGAGTACCTGGCCGCGGTCGACGTCCGGATGGCCCTCGGCCGGCGGATGGGCCGCTTCCACGAGCGGTACGACCTGCTGGTGACCCCGACCCTGCCGCTGACGGCGTTCGAGGCGGGGCTGGAGGTGCCGAGGGGTTCGGTGTTCCGGCGCTGGACGGGCTGGACCCCGTTCACCTACCCGTTCAATCTGACCCAGCAGCCGGCGGCGACCGTGCCGGTGGGAGTGGACGGGGAGGGGCTGCCGGTGGGGATGCAACTCGTCGCCGCCCGGCACCGGGACGATCTGGTGCTGCGGGCCGCGCACACGTTGTACGAGGCCGGCCTGCCTCTGCCCGGGAAGGTCACGCCCGCCGGGAACTGAGCACAGTGCCGGGGGCCCGGTGGGGGTTCCGTGGAGGTGAAGGGCAGGAAGAGGACGGGGGTCCCGCGTCGGCGCGGGCCGGGAGAAACCAGGGTGCATAGCCCGTTTGCGCTTGGGTAGCCGCGCCGCCATGGCTCCACCACTTGGCAACGACGTACACATGATCCGGCCGGAACCCAGACACACCCGGCGCTCGGTGCTCGCGGGTCTCGCCGCGTTCGGCGCGCTGGGCGCGGCGGGCTGCACCCGGGTGGCGTCGGCGTCCGGGAAGAACGGCGGAGATCTGCTGGAACGGCTGCGCGCGCAGGGTGTCGTACGGCTCGGGATCGCCGGGGAGATCCCGTTCGGCTACATCGACAAGAACGGCGAACTCACCGGGGAGGCGCCGGAGCTGGCGAAGGCGGTCTTCAAGCGGCTCGGCGTGGACCGGGTGCAGCCGGTGCCGACGGAGTTCGGCTCGCTGATCCCCGGGCTGAAGTCGCAGCAGTTCGACGTGGTGGCGGCGGGCATGTACGTCACCCCGGACCGCTGCGAGCAGGTGATCTTCGCGGACCCCGACTACCAGATGCCGGACGCCTTCGTCGTCCGCAAGGGCAACCCGCTGGGCCTGCGCACCTACGCGGACGCGCTGCGCAGACACGCCAAGGTGGCCACCGGCACCGGGTACGCGCAGATCCAGCACGCGGTGGAGGCGGGCTTCAAGGAGAACGACCTCGTCATCGTGCCGGACCAGGTCGCCGGGCTGAACGCCGTGGAGTCGGGGCGGGTCGACCTGTTCGCGGCCACGGCCGTCACCGCCCGGCTCGTCGCCCGGGACTCCGCCAGGGCCGAGTCGACCGAGCCGTTCGTCGCGCTCGTCGACGGCAAACCGAAGGCGGACGGCGGCGCGTTCGCGTTCCGGCCGGCCGAGACCCGGCTGCGCGACGCCTTCAACGCCGAGCTGCACAAGCTGCGCCGCAGCGGTGAGCTGTACCGGATCGTGCGGCCCTTCGGCTTCACCAAGGCCGAGATGACGACCCTGACCGCGAAGGAGTTGTGCGGCTGATGACTGCGGGACTCTGGGAACTCGTCCTCCGGGGCACCGGCACCACGCTGCAGTTGCTGGTGTACAGCGCGCTGCTCGCCGCCGCGGTGTCGTTCGTCGCCGGTGCCGCCCGCACCCACCGGTCGCGGCTCGTCCGCTTCGTCGCGGCGCTCTACACCGAGGTGTTCCGCGGCACGTCGGCGCTGGTGATGATCTTCTGGGTGTTCTTCGTGCTGCCGGTCGCCTTCGGCTGGCAGCTCGTACCGATGTGGGCGGGCACGCTCGCGCTGGGCCTGACCTACGGCGCGTACGGCTCGGAGATCGTGCGCGGAGCCCTCGCGGCGGTGGACCCGGCCCAGCGGGAGGGCGGGATCGCGCTCGGCTTCTCGCCCTGGCAGCGGCTGCGGCTGATCCTGCTGCCGCAGGCGGTGCCGGAGATGATCCCGTCCTTCTCCAACCTGCTGGTCGAACTGCTCAAGGGCACCGCGCTGGTGTCCATCACGGGCATGGGAGACCTGGCGTTCAGCGGCAACCTGGTCCGCCTCGCCCTCCAGCAGAGCGGCCAGATCTACGGGTACCTGCTGCTGATCTACTTCGTGATCGCGTTCCTGCTCACCCGTGGGATGCGGGGTCTTGAGCGCCGGCTGAAGGCGGAGGTGGCCCGATGACCTGGGACTGGGGAGCGGTCGCCGACTTCCTGCCGTACTTCGGCGAGGGCCTGGTCGTCACCCTGGAGGCGCTGGCCCTGGGGTCGCTGATCTCGTTCGCGCTGGGCCTGGTGTGGACGCTGCTGCTGCGGACGCCGACCCGGTGGGTGCGCTGGCCGGTGGGGGTCTTCACGGAGTTCGTGCGGGACACCCCGCTGCTGGTGCAGTTGTTCTTCCTGTTCTACGTGCTGCCCGAGGCCGGTGTGACCCTGTCCCCGCTGACCACCGGGGTCCTCGGGCTCGGGCTGCACTACTCGACGTACACGATGCAGGTCTACCGGGCCGGCATCGAGGCGGTGCCGGCGGGCCAGTGGGAGGCCGCGACGGCGCTCAGCCTGCCGGTGCGGCGGACCTGGGCGGCGGTGATCCTGCCGCAGGCCGTCCGCCGGGTGGTGCCGCCGCTCGGCAACTACGTCATCGCGATGCTGAAGGACACGCCGATGCTGATGACCATCGGCGTGCTGGAGATGCTGGGCCGGGCGCGGCTCGTCTCCCAGCAGCACTTCCAGTTCACCGAGCCCCTGACGGTGATCGGGATCGCCTTCATCGTCGTCTCCTACCTGGCCTCCCTTTGTCTGCGCACCCTGGAGCGACGCCTTGTCCGTTGAGACCCGCAAGCAGCCGGCCGTGACCGGCACCCTGCCGACCGAGCTGATCCGTCTGGAGGGCGTGACCAAGCGGTTCGGGGACAACACCGTCCTCGACGGCCTCGACCTGTCCGTGGACGCGGGCCGGCACGTCACCCTGATCGGCCCGTCCGGCTCCGGCAAGACCACGATCCTCAGACTGCTGATGACCCTCGCGAAGCCGGACGAGGGCACGATCACCGTGGACGGGCAGCGGCTGTTCCCGGCGCCGGAGAAGCAGGTCCGGGAGGTCCGCAAGAAGATCGGGATGGTGTTCCAGCAGTTCAACCTGTTCCCGAACATGTCGGTGCTGCGCAATCTCACCGAGGCGCCGGTGCGGGTGCTCGGCCTGTCGAGGGACGAGGCCGAGGCGCGGGCCCGGGAGCTGCTGGACCTGGTGGGCCTGGCCGACAAGTGCGACGCGAAGCCGACCCGGCTGTCCGGCGGGCAGCAGCAGCGGGTGGCGATCGCCCGGGCGCTGGCGATGCGGCCCCAGGTGCTGCTGCTGGACGAGGTGACCTCCGCGCTCGACCCGGAGCTGGTCGCGGGCGTGCTCGACCTGCTGAGGGACATCGCGCGCAGCACGGACATCACGATGCTGTGCGTGACGCACGAGATGGGTTTCGCCCGGGACATCTCCGACCAGGTCCTGATGTTCGACGCGGGCCGGGTCATCGAGGCGGGGCCGCCGGAGAAGATCTTCGGCGACCCGGAGCGGGAGCGCACCCGGGAATTCGTCAGCGCGGTGCTGTGAGGCGCGGCCCGGTGCGCGCGGGGGCCACGGCGGAAGAGCCGAGGTCCACCCACTGGTGAATGACCCTGGCATATGCCACTGGGCTTTCGCCCCGGTTGGCGGCACGGACGCACGGAGAGCAATCTCGCAACCCCCTCTCCCCCGTGCCGCTTTGACGGCTATCGTGGACACGATCCGCCGACCCGGGTCGTGGCCGAGGGGGACCGACATGAGGATCGAGCCGACCGCCCCGTACCACTCCGCACAGGACGCGCTGCGCGTGCTGGAGACCGTGGCCCGGCACCCCGCCGGTGCCACCGACACCGAGCTGGCCCGCCGCACCGGCCTCGGCACCGAGCGGCTCACCGCCCTGCTGCGCATGCTGCGCCGCGAGGGTTACGTCGAGCAGATCGCCGACGGGGCGTATGTCACCGGTGACACCCTGCGCCGGATCACCTCGGCGCACGACCGGGAGCGGGCCCTGCGCGAGAAGCTCCAGCTCACCCTGGACCGGCTGCGCGACTCGGTCGGCGCGGCCGTCTACCTCAGCCGGTACCTGGACGGCGAGGTCCGGGTCACCCAGTACGCCGCCGGACCGGCCGCCCCGGCGGTCAACGAGTGGGTCGACTTCCGCTACTCCGCCCACGCCACCGCCGTCGGCAAGAGTCTGCTGACCCAGCTGGACCACAACGCCCGCCGGGATCATCTCTCCCGGCACAAGATGGCCCGCCTCACCTCGCGCACGATCACGAGCGACAAGCTGCTGCTGTCCCGGCTGGAGTCGCAGCCGCCGACGGTGCCGGTGCTCGATCTCCAGGAGTACGCGGTCGGCACGGTCTGCGCGGCCGTACCGCTCACCGCGGGCTCCACGGTCGGCTGCCTGGCCGTCTCGCTCCCGCTGGAGCACGCGCACCGGCTGAAGCGGGCGGCGGAGACGCTGAACCGGAACGCGGCTCCGGTGGTCCTGTCGCTGACGATCTGAGCGGCCCGTGGGTGGTCACGAGCACCCCCCGGGACCAGGTAGTATTTTCTTTGTCGCCGGCCACGGGAACGAAACCCGAGGCAGGCGGGAGTCATGCGCCGCTAGCTCAGTTGGTTAGAGCAGCTGACTCTTAATCAGCGGGTCCGGGGTTCGAGTCCCTGGCGGCGCACAATGACGATGGCGAGCCACGTCCGCGAACAGCGCGGACCTGGCTCGCCATCTCTGTCATTGCGCGGCTTCGCCGCGCGCGGTGGGGGCTCCGCCACCCACACCCCCGAGGGGCCCTTCGGCGTCTTTCCCGGCGACGCCGAGGAGGACCAGCCCGAAGCCGGTGCCGACGGCGAGCCTGCCGGATGTCGGCGTCGCCCTCCAGGACGGTCGCGGGGCCGTTCTCCTCCTCGAAGCGGACGGTGCGGCCCTCGCGGGTGGTGAACTCGTAGACGTGGTGCACGGTCGTGTGCACGGAGGTGTCCCCGCCGCCCCCGCTGGTCGTCGTGAACATCCGCAGGCAGCGCGCCTCGGCGGTCAGCCCGTGCGTCCACGTCCTGCGGAGCCGCCGGGCACGGCGGACGAGCAGGTACGCGGCGAAGGCGAAGCCCGCGATCATGAGGCTGGGCACGGCGTAGATGAAGAGCTCCATGAGACCCCCCGTGGTCGGGTACGCCGTCACCGCTCGGCCGGCGTGCGAGGAACGTACCCGGTGCGCGGGGCGGACCGCCTCAAGGGAAGCTCAGTGTCAGGACTGGGACAACGTGATCCACTCGTGCGCGACGAAGACCGCGCAGCCCGCGAGCACCGCCACCCAGACGACGGCGACCGTCAGGTCCCTGCCGGGCCGCGGCTCGGCGGCGGTGGCCCTGTCGGGCCGCCCCGGGGCGTAGTGGACGAGGACCTGGTCGCCCACGCCGCGGCCGGCCGGGCCGCCGCTCTCCTTGAAGCGGACGGCACGGCCGTCCTGGGTGGTGAAGTCGTACTCGTGCCACTGCACCCGCCGGGCGGTGTTGTCGACGACCTGAGCGGTCGCCCAGGCGCGGACCACCCGGGCCTGCGCGGTGAACCCGCTCTGCCAGGCCGCGAGCCGCTGACGCGTGCGGAGCACTATCGCCACGGCGCCCCAGGCGAGGACGGCGAGGAGCCCCGCCATGCTGATGTGGAACAAGGCGTCCATGGCGCCTGTCACCCCCGTGTGCGGTTCCCGGACTCACGTGCGCCGGTGCCGGAGCACCGGCCCGGCGCACGCGGACCTTACCCGAAGGGGGCTCAGAAGGTGACGTCGGAGCAGGCGTAGAACGCGTTGCCCGTGTCGGCGATCGTCCACACCGCGAGGATGACGTGGTGTCCGCTCAGGCCGGTCGGCAGGGTGCCGCTGTGGCTGAGGGTGGCCGGCGGGCGCTGGCCGTTGTAGGGCACCGTCAGGAACGGGGTGAGGTTGAGGTCCGAGCGGGAGAGGTTGTGGTTCTGGTTCCAGCCCGGCTTGGTGACGTAGTACCTGAAGTCCGTCGTGGCGTGCATGGCGGTGAACTGCCAGCGGAACGTGTACGACTGGCCGCCCGTCACCTTGGTGGTGGGCCAGGCGGCACCGGACGGCGTCTTGGGCGCGCTGAGCTGGGCGAACTGGCTCAGGCCCGCGTTGCAGAGCTGACCGTCGGCGGGCCCGCCGGCCGGGAAGCCCTTGGGGCCCTCGACGCTCTGCGGCTCCCACTGGATCTGGCCGCAGTTCGCCACGGTGCCGTTCTGGCAGAGCTTCTGCCTGCTGATGGGGAGGTCGGTGTAGCCGTGCCCGCTGGCGCCGCCGGTGGAGAGCGCGAACGCTCCGGCGGTCACCGCGCCCAGCACGACCGCGGACAACTTGGTCTTGGTGCGCATGCTGCCGCTCCTGGAGAACGTGGGGAGTTCGGTGAGCCGTGCAGATCAGGTCTAGACCAAGCCTCAGATTATTGCCGCCAGTTGAACATGTCCATACCAATCGCAGACCGGCCGCGCGCCGGCGCCGCACCGGCCCACCGCTCCCGCCCTACACCGGCTCCCCGCGCCCCGAGCAGAACGCCACCGTCAGGTCACGGACCAGCACCTTGCGCTCGTAGTCGTCCAGTTCGACCAGACCGCGCATGGTCAGCCGGGTCACCGTGTCCTCCACCGAGTCCACCACCGAGCTGAGCATGCTGGCCCGCTGCCGGGCGTCCAGCGCGGCGATCCGGCGCCGGTGCACCGCCCCGGCCACCTCGGGGGCGTACTCCACCCGGACCGGCCGCACCGAGAACACCTCCACGCCGACCGGACCGGTCTCCGCCGCCACCAGCCGGGTCAGCGCGGCACCGGCCGCCGTCGCTCCGCCCCGCGTCCCGCCCGCCGGCTCCACCGGCACCCGGGCCAGCGCCGCCTCCACGCACTCCCGCAGATACGTCTCGTGGTCGTCGATGGCGAGCAGGGCCCGCGCGGTGTCCCGCACCCGCCACACCACCAGCACCACCACCCGCAGTGCCAGCCCGTCGGGGTCCGCGGCCGGCATCGCCTCGCTGCGCCAGTGCCGCAACCGCACGTCCACCCGGCGGCGCGGCACCAGCGGGTTCACCCACAGCAGCCCGGTGCGCCGGACCGTCCCCCGGTACCGCCCGAACAGCCCCAGCACCCAGGCCCGCCCGGTCCGCCCCCGGGCCAGCCCGCCGAAGCCGAACGCCCCGAGCAGCCCGGCCCCGGCGTACGCGGCCCACTGCGCGGGGCCGAGACCGGTGCCCGGGCCCGACGGCAGGCCCAGTGCCTGCGCGGCGAGCGGCGGGAGCAGCCCCGCCCACCAGGTGGTGGCCAGGCAGCCGGTGGCCCCGCAGACCCCGGCGAGCACCCCGGCCGCCCCGGGCAGCACCCGCGCCGGGCGTTCCGCCAGCTCCGGGTCGACCTCCGGCAGCGGCCGTCTGCGCACCGGTGCCGGGCGCCGGAGGCGGGGCTGCTCGCCGGTGCCCTGCCGGCGGGCCACCACGGCCGGCCGGAGCGGCACCTTCACCGGGTCGGGATCGTCCCGGAAGAGCAGGTGGACAGGGATCTCGGTGGTGGCCTCGTTCTGGATCAGGCGGACCGGCCGGGTGCCGAGGCCGGCGGCCGCGCCCTCCGACTGCCCCTCGGACTCGGGCGGCGTGTGGGATGTGGTCGTACTCATGCGTGCTCCAGCCTCCGCGCCAGACGCGTCATGAACAGGGGGTTGGGGTGGGGGTGGGATGC
This sequence comes from Streptomyces sp. Ru62, assembly GCF_002920615.1. Classification (GTDB taxonomy): domain Bacteria; phylum Actinomycetota; class Actinomycetes; order Streptomycetales; family Streptomycetaceae; genus Streptomyces. The sequence continues at coordinate 182,039 of NZ_PQSU01000002.1, read as the reverse complement.
CGGGCCGGTCAGGCGAACAGGCGGCGCCACGTCTCCGGCCCCGGGTAGCCGTCCGCCGCGCCGCCCCGCCAGCCCTGGGCCCGCTGGAAGGCCTCGACGGCGCGCCGGTCCGCCTCGCCCCAGTGCGGTCCCGGACCGAGGGCGTAGAACCGGCCGAACCCTTTCTTCACCAGCTGGGCGCCGAGCCGGGTGATGTGGTCGTTGCTCTGGCCCGGCCGGAAGTGGTTCCGGCCCGGGTAGCCGGGGACCCCGTGCGAGGCGGGTCCGGCGGCCGGGGACGCGATGTCCTTGCCCCGGCCCGTGCTCAGCAGCTCCCAGGTGCGCCGGCCGGGGATCCCGTCGGCGTCCGCGCCGGTCCAGCCCTGGGCCCGCTGGAACGCCTGGGTGGCGCGCCGGTCCGCCGCGCCCCAGACCGGCCCCGGCCCCTTGGCGTAGTAGGAGGCTCCGCCCCGGGCGATCAGCATCTGACCGAGCAGGGTGACGTACGTGTTGTGGGCGCCGGGGCCGAAGTAGGCCGCGCCCGGATAGGCCGTCACCGCCTTCCCGCCGGGCGCCGGCTGGGCGGCGGCCCCGGCCTTGGTCACGCCCTTGTAGCGGTAGGGGACGTACTTGCCGGTGTTGTTCCAGTACGGGTAGGGGGTGGTCTGGCTGCGGGTGCGCGGGGGCGTCTGCTCGTAGACCGTGTAGTAGGTGTGCGTGTGGTCCGTCCAGCCGCCGAAGATCACGACGTGGGAGCCCTTCTCGGGGTTGTCGGGGTTGTGGTACAGCAGGATGTCGCCGGGTTGCAGCTCCTCCTTCTTGATCTTGACGCCGAACTGGCCGAGGCTGCCGGTCCACTCGTTGTTCGGCAGCCCCCAGGCCATGGAGACGTAGCCCGAGCAGTCCTGGCGGTAGCCGTCGGACCAGAAGTCGGACATGCTGTACGGCACCTTGGCGGCCACCCAGATCTTGGCCCGGTTGATGATCTGGGTCCGGGTGGTGGCGGGGATCGGGACGGCGTCCGGCTCCGCGGGCTTGCCCGCCCGGCCGTGCAGGGGGGCCCTGGCGCCCTGCGGGGTGTCGGGCACGCCGTCGCCGGGCAGGGCCTGCCGGTGCGGGGAGTGGCCGGGGGTGAGGGCGGCGGCGGGCGCGACCGTGCCGAGCGCGGCGGACGCGGCGGCCACGACGACGACTCCGCGGGCCGCCGGACGGCCGCGGGTGAGCAGGGAGCGGGGGGTCGGCCTGCGTCCGTGGACGCAGCCGGGACAGTCACAGTCGCTCGCGGGGTCGATGTCCTCGAACAGCGGAGCGGTCATGCGATCTGCCTCACATTCGGGCGTGGTTTGTCCGCGAGTGTGCACGTTGATCAGTTTCCCAACTGGGTACGGAACGCGCATTTTGACGGTCCGAATGATGTACGCGGCTCCCCGCTCGGCCGCCCCGCCGTCTCCCGGTGGTCGGAAGCACCCCTGGAGGTCGGGTAGAGTTTTCTCCGTCAGCAGGCGCCGCTAGCTCAGTTGGTTAGAGCAGCTGACTCTTAATCAGCGGGTCCGGGGTTCGAGTCCCTGGCGGCGCACCGGCCGGAAGGCCCCTCGCGGAAGCGGGGGGCCTTCCGCATGCTCTCTCCGCATGTCTTCGCCGGGTGCTCCCGCCGTATCCCCTCCGCCCGAATGGCCGGATACCCTCTGGCCATGGCAGCCCGGGACCTTCAGGAGCGGATCAAGAAGCTGATCGTGGACCAGCGGCTGCCCTCGGGTGCCCCGCTGCCCACCGAGCCCGAGCTGATGAGGCTCCTCGGGGCGAGCCGGAACTCCGTGCGGGAGGCCCTGAAGGCGCTCCAGGCGATGGGCATCGTGGAGATCCGGCACGGCTTCGGGACGTACGTCGGCTCCATGTCGTTCGCGCCGATGATCGAGGGGCTGGCCTTCCGCACCGTCGCCGGCCACTACCGCGGCGAGGACTCCCTGCTCCAGCTGCTGGAGCTGCGCGAGGCCGTCGAGACCGGGCTGGTGTCCCGGCTGGCCGGGCGGCTGCCGGAGGCGGACCTCGTGGAACTGGACGCGCTCGTGGAGCGCATGGAACGGGAGGCCGCCGAGGGGACCGGGCTCGGCGAGACCGACCGCGCCTTTCACGCCACCCTGTACCGGGGGCTGGACAACGTGCTGCTCGGCGAGGTGCTGGAGGCGTTCTGGGACGCCTTCCACCGGGTGCAGCGGGACCTGGTGGACGTGCCGCAGGACCCCTGGGTCACCTGCCGCCAGCACCGGGAGATCCTGGACGCGGTGCGCTCCGGCGACTCCCTGCGGGCGGAGCGGGCCATAAGGGACCACTTCGGCAACATCCGCAGCCGGCTGTCCCCACTGGCCGCGCCCCGCTGGTGACCAGCGTCCCGGACACGCAACCCGCCGGTGACCACCACTCCAGACGCCCAGCCGCCCCTCCCCGCGCGACCCGCCCCACCAACCGCCACTCCAGACGCCCAGCCCCCCCGCAACCACCTACCGGACGCTCAGCCCGCCGTTCCGGTGAGGTACGCCGAGACCACGACGTTCGCCGTGTAGCTGCGGCTGACGCGGTCGAAGGAGCCGCCGCAGGTGATCAGGCGGAGTTCGGCGCGGCCCGGCTTGCGGGGGCCGTAGGCCAGCCGGGCGTCGAAACCGTCCCGGGGCAGCACGCGGACGTCGTCGACGGTGAACTCGGCGACCTTGCCGTCCGCGCGGAACACCCGGACCCGCTCGCCGGGCTGGACGGTGCTGAGCCGGTAGAAGACGGCGGGCCGGGTCTCGGTGTCGACGTGCCCGACCAGCAGGGCCGCCCCCGCGGCGCCGGGCTTGGGACCGGCGCCGTACCAGCCGACCACGCCCGGCTGGTCGTAGGGCGGCGGGTCGACCGCGCCCCGCGCGTCCAGGCCGCGGGCCACCACCGGGGCCTGGACGCCCAGCCGGGGGATGTCGACGCGCTGGGGCACCGCTTCTGCCAGGGGGTTCGCCGCGCGCGGCAGCCGGGCGGGGTCGGCGGCACGGCCGGGGGCGAAGACGTCACCCGTGGTGGCGCCGTCCGCGCCCCGCGGGACGTCGGTCACGCCGCGCCCCCACAGCCAGAGCCCGAACAGCAGCAGCGCCCAGGCCAGGCCGGTGACGAGCCGCCCGGTGCCGGTGGTGCGCCCGTGGTCGTCGGACATGGCGGCGCTCAGCGGGGGCCGCGGCTCCGGCGGGCGCGCAGCCCGACGGCGACCGCGGCGATCCCGGCGAGCGCCAGCCCGGTCGCCGCCTGGACGGCGTCGGGGCCGGAGCCGCTGGTGGCCACCGTGGCGAAGTGGGTGGTTCCACCGCCGCCCGCGGGGACCGGGGCGATCGGCGAGGCGGACCGGGCGGGCAGCCGGATGGGCTCTTCCGGCAGGCCGGCGGCGGCGCCCGGCCGCGCGACCGTGAGGCTGCCGGTGAGCACGGTGCCGGCGCAGGTGACCTTCACGGTGTAGGTGCCCGGCTCCAGGGCGGACCGGACGCGGGTCTCGCCGCTCAGGCTGCCCCGGGCGCCGGTCAGCCGGGCGTCGGCGACGAAGGCGGACGAGGCCGCGCTGCCCTGCTCGCCGGAGCAGCCGCTGACCCGCAGGGTGACGTCGTCGCCCGGCGCCGGGCTCGCGGGGGCCACGGTGACCGCGTCGCCGTCCGCCGCCCGGGCCGACGGGGCGACCGCGGCCACGGCGGCGAGGGCGACCGCGGGGATTCCTGTACAGAGCGTGAGGCGTAGTGAGCCCATCGTGAACCTCCAGTTACCAGGAGGCTCCCCCGCCCAGGGCGCCTCCGCATCCTCGGGAGGCGCCGGATTGCTCCGAACGGGTGAGGCCGGGTTTCGGCCGGGCTCAGACCAGGTCGACCAGGTCCGCGATGGAGTCGACGACCTCGGACGGGCGGAACGGGTAGCGGTCCACGTCGGTCGGCTGGGTCACGCCGCTGAGCACCAGGAACGTACGCATCCCGGCCTCCAGGCCGGCGAGCACGTCGGTGTCCATCCGGTCACCGATCATCGCCGAGGTCTCGGAGTGGGCACCGATCGCGTTCAGCCCGGCCCGCATCATCAGCGGGTTGGGCTTGCCGACGAAGTACGGCTTCTTGCCGGTCGCGGCGGTGATCAGGGCGGCGACCGAGCCGGTGGCGGGCAGGTCGCCCTCGGTGGACGGGCCGACGTTGTCCGGGTTGGTGGCGATGAACCGGGCGCCGTTGTTGATCAGCCGGACGGCCTTGGTCAGGGCCTCGAAGGAGTAGGTGCGGGTCTCGCCGAGGATCACGAAGTCGGGGTCGTGGTCGGTGAGGATGTAGCCGATGTCGTGCAGCGCGGTGGTGAGGCCGGCCTCGCCGATGACGTAGGCGCTGCCGCCGGGCCGCTGGTCGTTCAGGAACTGGGCGGTGGCGAGGGCCGACGTCCAGATGTTCTCCACCGGCACGTCCAGACCCATCCGGCGCAGCCGGGCGTGCAGGTCACGGGCGGTGTAGATGGAGTTGTTGGTGAGCACCAGGAAGGGCCGGCCGGACTCGCGCAGCTTCTTCAGGAAGGCGTCGGCTCCCGGGATCGGGACGCCCTCGTGGATCAGGACGCCGTCCATGTCGGTGAGCCATGACTCTATGGGCTTGCGGTCTGCCATGCTGTGCGTCTCCTGGCGTACGTACGGTCGGGGAACGGGGCGCCGGAACCACGGCGTACCGACGGCCCCAGCCTAGTCAGGACCGGCCGGTCCTGACCCCGTCGATCACCTGGTACCCACTGGTGTACCCACTGGTCAGCCGCCGGTGGCGGACGTCCGGGGCCCCGACGTACGGCGCGAGGTTCCTGGCGGTGTGACAGCTCCCGCCCGGTAGGGACGGCCCCGCCCTCCGCGAGGGGGGCGGGGCAGGTCAGCGGCGGCCGCGGACCACCAGGTGCGCGGCCGCGCCCACGGCGACCAGCACGGCGACGGCCGTGAGCAGGCCGTGGGCGAGTCCCGGGCCGGTGCGGGCCAGCTCGCGTGCCCGTTCTCCGGCCGCCTCGTCCTGGGCGAGGGGCAGGGAGGCGTCCGGGTCGTCGCTGCCGGAGGCGCCGGACGCGGCGGAGGTGGCGGCGGTGGCCGGCGATGTGCTGCCGCCGGAGGGGGCGGGCGACAGGGCCTCGGCGTCCTGGTGCGCGCTGCCGGTGGGCGCGGTCGGCAGGCCCTCGGCCGCCTGCGCGCCCGAGGTCTCCCGCACGCCCGTGGTCTCCCGGACCCCGCCGGTCGCCCGCGCCCCCGGAGACGCCCCCGGAGACTCCGGGGAGTCCTCCTGCGCGGCCTCCTCGGCGTCCTCCAGGGAGCCCTCCGGGATGTCCTCCGCCTCCTCGCCGATCCCGAAGCGGTAGGCGTTGGACTGCCCGACCCAGTCGCCGTCCTGGCCCCGCCGCTGCACGACGGCCGCGTTGGCGGTGACCTGGCCGGATGCGGTGTCCGAGGTGAGCGCGAGGCGGACCCGGACGCTCACGGTCCGGCCGGGCGGCACGGTGAACCCGCCGAACCCGGCGCCGTCCAGCACGCCGACCAGCTCCTGCTCGTCGGTGCTCTCGAAGGTCACCGGCCGGGCCCGGGGGCCGTCGTAGAAGTCCAGCTGGGGCTGCCCCGGCCGCAGGGCGCGCTTGTCGTCGACGAGGACCACGACCGGGTGGATGCCGGCGCAGGTCCCGCGGGTGGTGTTGGTGAGGTCGATGTACCAGGTGCCGTATCCGCCGCCGGCCTCGTAGGACGTGGGGCCGCCCCGGATCCGGGTGGCCAGCGGGAAGGCCCGCGCGTCGGCGGCGACGCACGAGGGGGTCGTACCGGCGGACGCGGCATGCGCCGACGCGGGGACGGCGGCGGGCACGACGACGGCGGCGGCTGCGGTGAGGCAGAGGGACAGGGACGTGCACAGTCGCATGAACACATGACCATGCCGGGTGGGGCGGGGGTACCGGCCGTGCCACTCCGGCACCGGCCGCGAAGTCCGCCCGGCCGGCGCAGCGGCACCGCCCCGGACAGCCCGGGGCGAGCTAGTCTCCGCCGAGATCGGCCAGGTGGAGCTGGCCGCGCGAGGTGATGCCGAGCTTGGGGAAGATCCGGTAGAGGTGCTGACCGACGGTTCGGTGCGAGAGGAACAGCCGGGTGCCGATCTCGCGATTGGTCATCCCGGTGGCCGCCATCCTGGCGATCTGCAGTTCCTGCGGGGTGAGGCTGTCCACGGTGGACGGCGTCGGCCTGCCGACCGCTTCGCCCGCCGCGCGCAGCTCGGACCGCGCGTCCTCCCCGATCACCGTGACGCCCAGCGCGTCGAAGCTCTCCACGGCCGCCCGCAGCGGACCGCGGGCCTCCACGATGCGGCGTTGGCGCCGCAGCCACCGGCCGTAGGCCAGCAGGAGCTGGGCGCGGTGGAACGGCCAGTTGGCCAGCAGCCGGTCGTCGAGCGCGCGGCGGTACAGCGGTTCCGCCTGGTCGTCGGCGACGACCAGGGGACGGACGTAGGTGGCCATGGCCCGCAGGTACGGCGCGGTCGTCCGCTCGGCCAGGGCGCTGAGCCGTGCGTAATGGTGTTCCGCCGCGTCGCCGCGGCCGGTGCGGACCGCCGCCTCGATCAGGTCCGCCATCCCCAGGTAGCCCACGAAGGGGTGGTACGTGATGTCGGCCGGGTCCAGCACCCGCGCCAGTTGCTCGTACGCGTCGTCGTACTGCTTGTTGACCATCGCGTGGCGCCCGCGGGCGAACTGGGCGAAGCCGAGGATCGACCGTGGCCCCAGCGACAGCAGATCCGCCTCGGTCGTCCGGATGAGTTCGGTCGCGGTCTCCGATTCGCCGCGCTCGCTGGCCAGGGTGGCGAGAGCCAGGTCGGCGACGCACGCCCAGCGGGAGCGGCCGGTGTCCCGGGACAGCCGTCGCGACTCGTCCGCCGCGGTGCGCGCCAGCCGGTGCTTGCCGAGCTGGAGCGCCGCCCACGCCTGGGACGCCAGGGCCTCGCCCAGCAGTCCGAGGCGGCCCTGCTGGCGCAGGCCGTCGACGGCCGCGCACAGGTAGGGCCAGGCGAGGTCGTAGGCCCATACGGCGGTCAGCGACGCTCCCAGGGCGTGCTGCTCGGCGGGGTCGTCCACGGCCCCCGGCGCGAGCCGGGTCGTCCGGTCGATGACCCAGGCCGCCTCCCCCACCGGGTCCGCGCAGGCGGCGACGGAGAGGACCATCGGCTCGCTGTCGCCCTGCTGGAGGCGCCGGGCCGCCTTGACGACGAGCCCCCGGGTCTCCTCCGCCGGGTTGCCGTACCAGCACCCGATGGAGAGCGGCCACAGCGCTCTGAGGGCGAGTGCCGCGCCGTCGCGGTCGGCACCGGCCAGCCGGTCCGCCACGTCGGCGAAGGCCCGTACCCGCTCCGGCCGGAACCAGCTCTCCTCGTCGAGGGCCTCCGCCCAGAGGGTCAGGCGCAGCCTCTCCTCCGCCGCGAGCTCCGCCGACCTCGCCTCGGCCAGTTGCCTGCGGGCCGTGTCCGCCTCGCCGAGTTCGAAGTTGATCTCCGCGGACCGCAGCAGCAGGCGGCCTCGGTGTGTCTGCGGACGGCTGCGGAGCGCCGCCTGCCGCAGTGCCTCCGCCGCGGCACGCGGAGCGCCCCGCCGCAGTGCTCGGCAGGCGGCCTGTTCCAGGTCGAGCGCCACCTCGTCGTCCGGGCCGGGGGTGGCGGCCGCGCGATGCCAGGCCCGGCGTTCGTGCTGCCCCGCCAGCGCCTTCGCCAGGGCCGCGTGTCCGGCCAGGCGTCTCGACGGATCGGCCGCGTGGTAGACGGCGGAACGGATCAGGGGGTGCCGGAAGCGCACCGCGTGCCCGCGCACCTCGATCAGCCCGGCATGCACGGCGGGCTCCAGGGAGCTCACCGAGAGGGCCGCGCCGGTCAGGATCTGCGCGGCCGTGAGGATCTCGGCGAGATCACCCTCGTCGTCGGCCGCCGCTATGAGCAGGGCGGCCCGGGTCACCTCCGGCAGCGCGGACGCGCGCGCGAGGAACGACCGCTCCAGGCGCCGGGTGGTGGGCAGCCACGGCAGCGGTGACTGCGCGACGGTCCCCTCCCGGTGCAGCGCCGTCGGCAGCTCGACCAGCGCCAGCGGATTGCCGGCGGCCTCGGCCAGCAGCCGTTGGCGCAGGGCGGGGTCGAGTTCCGGCGCCCGCGCCGCGAGGAGCGCCGCCGCCGCGTCGCCGGCGAGCTTCTCCAACTGCAGCTCGGGCAGGCCGGCGTCGTTCAGCACGGTGTCGTGGCCCTCGCGCACGGCCACGACCATGGCGACCCGCTCGCCCTCCAGCCGCCTGGCGACGAAGGCCAGGACCTCGCTGCTCGGCCTGTCGATCCACTGGGCGTCGTCGACCAGCAGCACCACGGGGGCCTCTTCGGCCAGGCTGCTGATCAGTTCGAGCGAGGCCAGTCCGACGGAGAACATCTCCGGTGCGGCGCCGTCGGACATACCGAAGGCCGCGAACAGCGCGTCCCGCTGTCGGGCCAGCAGGGACGGGGCGTGGTCGGCGAGGACCGGTTTCAGCAACTGGTGCAGTCCGGCGAACGGCACCGACGCCTCGGACTGGACGCCGAGCGCCGACAGGGTACGGCCGCCACGTGCGACAGCGGCTTCCCGGGCGGCGCCGAGCAGGGTGGTCTTCCCGATGCCGGCGTCTCCCCGGAGCAGCAGGGCACCGCCCGTCCCGCCGAAGCCCGCGGCGACGTGGTCCGACAGCAGCCGCAGCTCCGCATCACGCCCGTACAGCATGTCCCCGTCCAATGCCCTCGCCACAAGACCGCTCGCGGCTTGCGACTCGCCCGCGGAAGGAGCCCGGCCCCACCTTCCCCGGCTGAAAATCGACCCCCCGCGATTACCAAAAGTTAGCACGGGGGGGCGGGGTGGGTGGGGGTGCGCGGGGGGTGGTGGTCGGTGGGGGGCGGTGATCTTTGGGGGCGGTGGTCTTTGGGGCGCCGACATGGGGGCCGGGGGTGGGGCGGGGCTTGGAGGGGCATCGGGGCGGGGCTCGGCGGCGTGTCGGAGCAGGGTTTGTGTACCCCCACCCGCACCGGGCAAGGAACATCAACACGCGCCGGCAGACGGACCCCGTCAGTCGTCCCCCCGTCCGAACAGCGGTGCCAGCAGCAGTTGGGCGGCGCCCTCGGCCACGATCCGTTCCCCGCGCGGAGCGACCCGTACCGGCACCGCGTCCCCGCCCGTACCCTCTCGTCTGGCCCGGGCCCCGAGCACCTCGCCGACCCCGCTCACGTACGTCTCAGGGGCGCCGGCGACCGTCCGGCCGCCCAGCAGCACCACGTCGATGTCCAGCAGCCCGACCAGGTTTCCGGCCGCCACCCCGAGCACCCGGGCCGCCTCGCCCACCTCGCCCCGTGCCGCGGCTGCGAGGCACAGGACCTCCACACAGCCCCGGTTCCCGCACTCGCACAGCGGCCCGTCGAGCTGGATCACCTGATGCCCGAACTCCCCGGCCCCGGTCCGCGCCCCACGGTGCACGCTCCCGTCGATCACCAGCCCGGCCCCGAGCCCGGTGCCGAGGTGCAGATAGGCGAAGGACCGGGCCGACGCGCCCTCCTCACCCCCGACCGCCAGCCCGAGCGCCGCGGCGTTGGTGTCCTTGTCCACCACCACCGGCACCCCGAGCCGTTCCGCGAGTGCGTCCCGCAGCGGAAATCCGTCCCACTCGGGAAACCCCGTGACCCGGTGCAACACCCCCCGCTCGTGGTCCAAAGGGCCAGGCAGCGCGACGCCCACGCCCACCAAGGAGCCCGGTCCGGCGAGGCCGCCGCCACGGGCCACCGCACCGAGGCCGACGCCCGCGTCGACACCGGCACCGGCACCCGTGCCAACACCCGCACCCGCACCCGCACCCAGCTCCCCGACAACCCCCCGAACCGCCGCACACACCGCCCCCAGTACGGCCTCGGCCCCCGCGCCCAGGTCCAGTTCTCCGCGTCGCTCCCCCACCACGGCCCCGTCCAGATCGACCAGCACCACCCGGAGCTCGTCGCGGTCCAGGTGGACGCCGACCGCGTGGCCCGCCTCCGGTACCAGCCGCAGTACGGTCCTCGGCTTGCCCCCGGTCGACGCCCGGCGTCCCGCCTCCGCCGCGAGCCCCCGCGCCCGCAGCCGCGCGGTGATCTTGCTGACGGCCTGCGGCGTCAGCCCGGTGCGCTCGGCCAGCTCCAGCCGGCTGATGCCCTCGGCCCCGGCGTCCCGCAGCAGCCCCAGCACCACCGCGGTGTTGTGACTGCGCAGCGCCCCCAGATTCGCGCCCGCCGCCCCGCCGCTCACCGGCCCCGCCGTCGTCGCCGTCCTCACCCGCTTCACACCCCCATTGTCCCCACCGCTTGCACTTCCGCAACACTGTTGCCAAAGTGGAGGCATGACTGCTACCCCCCTCCGCGTCGGTCTGATCGGCTACGGCCTCGCCGGCTCCGTCTTCCACGCCCCGCTGATCGCAGCCACCGAGGGCCTCGCCCTCGACACCGTGGTCACCTCCCAGCCGGAGCGGCAGCAGCAGGCCCGCACCGAGTTCCCGGACGTGCGGATCGCCGCCACCGCCGAGGAACTGTTCGGCCGCGCCGACGACCTGGACCTGATCGTCGTCGCCTCCCCGAACAAGACCCATGTCCCGCTGGCCACGGCCGCCCTCAAGGCGGGCCTGCCGGTGGTCGTGGACAAGCCGGTCGCCGGCACCGCGGCCGAGGCCCGCGAGCTGGCCGCTCTCGCCGAGGAGCGCGGCCTGCTGCTCTCCGTCTTCCAGAACCGCCGCTGGGACAACGACTTCCTGACCCTCAGGCGGCTCCTCGCCGACGGCGAACTGGGCGACGCCTGGCGCTTCGAGTCCCGCTTCGAACGCTGGCGCCCTCAGCTCAAGGGCGGCTGGCGCGAGTCCGGCGACCCGGCAGAGATCGGAGGTCTGCTCTACGACCTCGGCAGCCACGTCGTCGACCAGGCCCTGGTCCTGTTCGGCCCGGTCACCGAGGTCTACGCCGAGTCGGACGTCCGCCGCCCCGGCGCCGAGGCCGACGACGACACCTTCATCGCGCTCACCCACGCGAGCGGCGTCCGCTCCCACCTCTACGTCTCGGCCACCACCGCCCAGCTCGGCCCCCGCTTCCGGGTGCTGGGCTCCCGCGCGGGCTACGTCAAGTACGGCCTGGACCCCCAGGAAGCGGCCCTGCGCGAGGGCAGCCGCCCCGGCAGCACCGCCGACTGGGGTGCCGAGGACGAGTCCCTGTGGGGCCGTGTCGGCTCCGGGGAGTCCCCGCTGACCGGCGGCGGCACCCCCGTACCGACCTTGCCCGGCGACTACCCCGCGTACTACGCCGCCGTCGCCGCCGCCCTGCGCGGCGCCGGCCCCAACCCGGTGACCGCCCTGGAGGCGGCCGCCGCGCTCGACGTACTGGAAGCGGCCCGCAGGTCCGCCCGCGACAAGGTGACGGTGACCCTCTGATGCAGCACCCGCAGATCACCCCGAGGACGACGCCCGAACTCACCCCGAGCCTGGAGGAGCTGGAGGCCCAGGAACGCCGGCTGGTCTTCCGGCGGTTCACCTACGAGGACGCCTGGGCGCTCGGCTCCCTCCTGGTCGAACTGGCCCGGGAGCGCCAGGCGCCGGTCGCCATCGACATCCACCGCGCCGGCCAGCAGCTCTTCCATGCCGCTCTGCCGGGCTCCACCCCGGACAACGACGCCTGGATCGCCCGCAAGCGCCGGGTGGTGGAGCGCTACGGCGCCGCCTCCTACCTGGTCGGCGCCCGCTTCCGGGCCAAGGGCACGACGTTCGAGGACTCCTCCCGTCTCGACCCGGACGTGTACGCGGCCCACGGCGGCTCCTTCCCGATCACGGTCGAGGGTGTGGGCGTGATCGGCGCGGTGACCGTCTCCGGACTGCCCCAGCTCCAGGACCACCGGTTCGTCGTGGAGGCGCTGGAGGAGTTCCTGGGCCGTTCGGCCGACTGAGCGAACGGCGGGAATCCGGCCGGGACGCCCTCCGGTTGGCAGGGGAGAGGCCGTGGGATCACGGCGCGGACCACCACCGGAGGGCTCACATCCGATGACCGCTTCACTGAAGGAGACCGTCGGCCGCCACGGCGTCTGGAGCGTCGAGCTGCGCTCGGAGGACCCGGCCCGGCGCGGGGAACTGGACGAGGCCGCCGCCGAGCTGGAGGAACTCGGGTACGGCGCCATCTGGCTGGGCGGCAGCAGCACCGTCGACCACGCGGCCCCGCTCATCGGCGCCACACGACGGGTCGTCGTCGGCACCAGCATCCAGAGCGTGTGGCAGCAGGACGCCGCGACGACGGCGGCCGGGTTCACCGAGGTGGAGGCGGCGCATCCGGGCCGCTTCGCGCTGGGCCTCGGTGTGAGCCACAGTGCGCTGGCGAAGAACTACCGCCGCCCGTACGCGGCCATGGTCGGCTACCTCGACGAGCTGGACGCGGCGGGCGTACCCGCCGACCGCCGTGTGCTCGCCGCGCTGGGCCCGAAGATGCTGGGGCTGTCCCGGGACCGCTCGGCCGGCGCGGTCCCCTACCTGGTCACGCCCGAGCACACCGCGCAGGCCCGGGAGATCCTGGGCGACGGGCCGCTGCTGGCACCGGAGTTGAAGGTGGTCCTGGAGACCGACCCGGCCCGCGCCCGGGAGACGGCCCGCGCCTACCTGGCCCGCTACCTACGGCTCCCCAACTACACCGGCAACTTCCTCCGCCTGGGCTTCACCGAGGACGACATCGCGGACGGCGGCAGTGACCGTCTCATCGACGCGGTCTTCGCCTGGGGCGACGGGGCCCGCATCCGCGAGCGCGTCGCCGCCTTCCACGAGGCGGGCGCGGACCACGTGGCCCTCCAGGTGGTCCGGGCGGACGCGGGCGACTCCCTCCCGAGGAAGGAATGGCGCACCCTCGCCTCACTGCTGTCGTGAGCCGACCGCCCGCCACGGCATGAGCCGGCCGACGTCAGGGACACGGGGCCGCGACCGGCGTACGGCCCCGTGGCCCCGCCGCGCCGGCGCGACCGCCGGCGTCAGGGGCACGAGGCCGTGACCGGCATACGGCCCCAACCCGACGGCCCCGCCGCCCCAACCCGACGGCCCCGCCGCCCCAACCCGACGGCCCCGCCGCGCCGACGCGACGGCCCCGAACGACCGAACAACCCGCACGACTCGAACGACCGCACGCCCGGCGAGGGACCCACGGCCCCCCGCCGCCGCAGGGCCACCCCGCCGGCGTGGCCGACACGCGCCGTACAGGCCTGCGGAGCGTGCGGCGATCCACACACGCGCACGGTCCGGGATGCCTCGACGGCCCCGCCCGCACGGTCACCCCCGGCACGCCGGCATGACCCCGGCACGCTTCGCCACCCCGCCCAGGCCGCCGCTGTCCGGCACGAACTGCGGGACCCGGGCACCCCGGGCCCCCGACTCCCCGACCCGGAGCTCCCCAGCCCCCAGCCCCAAGCCCCAAGCCCCAAGCCCCAAGCCCCAAGCGGAGCGTCTACGCGTTCTTCAGTTCCTGGCGCTGCCGCCCGAGTCCCGCGATCTCCAGCTCCACCACGTCCCCGCCCCGCAGATACGGCTTGGGCTCTGGACGGCCCATGGCCACTCCCGCCGGCGTCCCCGTGTTGATGACGTCGCCGGGGTACAGCGTCATGAACCGGCTGAGGTACCGCACGACCTCCCCGACGGGGAAGATCTGCTCGGCCGTCGTACCGTCCTGCTTCAGCTCCCCGTTCACCCACAGCTTCAGCGACAGGCGCTGCGGGTCCGGGACCTCGTCGGCCGTCACCAGCCACGGCCCGAGCGGGTTGAAGGTCTCGCAGTTCTTGCCCTTGTCCCAGGTCCCGCCCCGCTCGATCTGGAACTCCCGCTCGGAGACGTCGTGCGCGACCGCGTACCCGGCGACGTGCGCGAGCGCCTCCTCGGCCGAGTCCAGGTAGCGGGCCGTACGGCCGATGACGACCGCGAGTTCGACCTCCCAGTCGGTCTTCGTCGAGCCCCGCGGCACCAGCACGGTGTCGTTCGGCCCGACAACCGTGTCCGGCGCCTTCATGAAGACCACCGGCTCGGAGGGCGGCTCGGCGCCCGTCTCGCGGGCGTGGTCGTGGTAGTTGAGCCCGATGCACACGATCTTGCCGATGCGGCCGAGCGGGGGCCCGACCCGCAGGCCGGTGGCGTCCAGCGCGGGCAGCTCACCGGACCCGGCCGCGGCCCGGATCCGGCCGAGCGCGGCGTCGTCGGCGAGGAGCGCGCCGTCGATGTCGTCCACGAGGCCCGACAGGTCCCGCAGGGTTCCGCCGGTGTCGAGCAGTGCGGGTCGCTCCGCCCCTGCCGTACCGACTCGCAGCAGCTTCATGGTCACCATCTCCCTCGATCGGCGGCGCCCGGCCGATGTGTGCAGCCATCGGAGGACTGGCCGATCCTCCAATTACGACGTCCAGTCCACAAGACCCTGTTCACGTACTGGACCGTAACCAGGGACACAGGGGCAACCCCGACCGCTCAGCGGGACAACAGGGACTGTTCCGCCGCGCTCCAGGCCGTACTGGTGACGACGTACAGCGCGGCGGCGAGCGGGACGACCGCCACGGTGACGAGCGTGAAGAAGGACAGGAACGGTACGGCCCGGTTGACCGCGCCGAGCCCGGGCAGTTCGCCTCCGGCGCCGGCCGGTACCGGCTGCTCGGCCATCGTCCGTCTGGCACGCCGGTAGTTGACGGTGGCGACGGCCGCGACGACGGCGAAGAGGCCGAGGTAGACCAGTCCGGCCGCGCCGAACGCCCCGCCGTTCGCCAGGGCGTCGGTCCAGTGCCCGCCGAGCGGGGCCGTGAACAGCCGGTGGCCGAGCAGGCCGTTGGTCTCGCCGCCGATCGTGGTGCTGGAGAAGAGGTGGTAGAGGAGGAAGAACGCGGGCAGTTGGAGCAGGCCGGGCAGGCAGCCTGAGAGCGGTGAGACCTTCTCCTCGGCGTGCAGGTCGAGGATCGCCCGCTGGAGTCGCTCCGGGTCCTTGGCGTGCTTCTCGCGCAGTGCGGCGATTCTCGGCTGGAGCGCGGCGCGGGCGCGCCGGCCGCGGGCGGCGGCCCGGGACAGCGGGTGGACGAGGAGCCGTACGAGCGCGGTGAACAGGACGATCGCGGCGGCTGCCGCGGAGGCGTGGAAGAGCGGGGCCAGCAGATCGGCCAGGTGCTCGACCAGGCGCGCGAAAACGGACATGGGTGAGCCCTCCGGGGGTCTCGTCGTGCCGGGAGCGACCGGGAGCAGCCGGCCATGAGGGACCGGGAGCTACGGGTCATGAGGGACCGGAGACAGCCGGTCCGGTGGGGAGATCGGCAGGACGACCCGCGCGGGGTCACGCGCTGACGTGTGTGCGGACGTGCCCTACGCGGCGGTCGCCGGACGGGTGTGTCCGGGAGCTCTGGGCCGCCGCCGGCCGGGCGCGTCGGGATCGCGCTGGGACAGGAAGGCCGTACGGCGGGCCCGGTCGCGTATCGCCGTGCGGACGCGCGTGGGCGGTACGGCGGGCACGCTGCGCGCGGCCAGCAGGGCGCAGGCGGCGAGCGTGGCGGCCGCGGTGGCGGTCGCGGCGAGGGCGACGGCGGTGGTGAGGCCGCCGGTGCCGAGCAGCGCGGCCTGGAGCAGCAGCAGTTGGGCGAGGAGCAGCAGGAGGGCGAGGGGACGCGCGGCGGCGACACGGCCGGACATCAGCACTCCCCCCTTCGCACCACTCGTCTTCCGGGCACCGCTCGTCAGTGCGCCGGTTGCGGCGACTCGGTCTCCAGGGGCTCCAGCAGCCGCTTGGGCCGCAGCAGCGCCCTGCTGACCGGGTCCGCCGGCGCGGAGTCGAGTTCCGGCCCCGGCACCATGACAACGTCCGCGACCGGCACGAGAGTTCCGCACGCCGCGCACTTTCCGTACGGCTCGACCTCCCCGCCGCAGTCCGCGTGCACGAAGGAGCGCAGCCGGTGCGCGTCGACGTGCTCGCGCCCCCAGTGGCTGAGGGCGCGCAGCACGGGCCACAGGGCGGCTCCACGCTCGGTGACGACGTACTCGTCCCGGGGCGGGCTCTCCTGGTACCGGCGCTTGGCGAGGATCCCCTCCTCGGTGAGCGTGCGGAGCCGGGCCGAGAGGACGGCGCGCGGGATGCCGAGGTGGACGAGGAAGTCGTTGTAGCGCCGGACGCCGTAGATCGCGTCGCGGACGACGAGCAGCGTCCACCGCTCGCCCACGACCTCCAGCGCGCGGGCGATCGAGCACTCCTGCGTCACGTAGTCCTTGCCCAGTGCCATGCCCTCCACTGTAACCACCGGCCGGGAGTGGGTTCATTGAACGAACCTACAGTGCTACGGTGGCGCACACGGGGTCGGTTCAACGACCGAACCTGACGACCGGACCCGACGACCTCATGACAGGACAGGCCATGCCCCGGCTCGACTCCGCCACCTCCCCCGCCTCCCTGCGCCGGACCAGTCCCCGGGACACCCCCGCACGCCCCCGCGCCACGCTCGCCCTGACCAGCGCGGCCACCGCCGTCGCCCTCATGACGTACACGGCCCCGATGGTCACGCTGCCGGACACCGCGGCCGCCCTGCACACCCCGCTGTCCGCCCAGGCCTGGCTGCTCAACGGCGCCCCCCTCGGCCTCGCCGCCCTCCTCCTGGTGGCCGGCAGCCTCGCCGACGACTACGGCCGCCGCCGGATCTTCCTCGCCGGCACCCTGGCCCTCGGCCTCACCACCGCCCTCGGCGCCTTCACCACGTCGACCTGGCAGTTCACCCTGGCCCGCGTCGCCCAGGGCGCGGCCAGCGCGGCCCTGCTGGCCAGCGCCCTCGGCCTGATCGTGCACGCCTTCCCCAGCCCGCGCGGCCGGCTGCACGCCACCGGGGTGTGGGGCGCCTTCGTCAGCGGCGGCATCGCCGCGGGCCCGCTGCTCGCGGGCGCGCTGCCGACCTGGCGGGTGGCCTACGGCGTGCTGGGCGCCGCCGCCCTCGTCGTGGCCGCGCTCGGCACCCGGGCACTGGCCGAGTCACGCGCCCCGCGCGGCGGCCGGCCGGACGCCCTCGGCGCGCTCACCTTCGGTCTGGCGCTGGTGTCCCTGGTCGCGGCCCTGACGCTGGGCCGCGACGGCTGGCTGCGCGCACCGGTCGGGCTGCTGTTCGCGGCGGCCGTCGCCCTGGTCGCCGTGTTCGTCGCGGTGGAGCGCCGGACCCGTACCCCGATGATCGACCTCGGACTGCTGCGGCACGCCCCTTTCCTGGCCTCGTCGGCGGGCGGTCTGTTCACCGGGCTGGCCGTGATCGGCCTGTTCAGCTTCCTGCCGGCGCTGCTCCAGCAGTCGCTCGGGCTCTCCCCCCTGGCCACGGCCGGACTGTTCCTGCTCTGGTCCGGCCTGAGCTTCGTCGTCGCCCTCCAGGTCAAGCACCTGGCCGGCCGCGTCGCCGCCCGCACCCAGCTCGCCCTGGGCTTCGGCCTGCACACGATCGCCATGGTCACGATGCTCGGCGCCGTCGGCTCCGGCTCCTGGACCCGGCTGCTGCCCGGCCTGATCGTCGGCGGCGTCGGCAGCGGCCTGCTCAACGGCGCGCTGCCGCTGCTCGCCGTCGACTCGGTGCCGCCGCAGCGGGCCGCGATGGGCTCCGGCGCCCAGCAGACCTTCCGCTACATCGGCTCCTGCGCCGGTGTGGCCCTGACCATCGCCATCGCCACGTCGGGCGGCAGCCTGGCCCGGGGCACGAACATCGCCCTGCTGGTGTCGGCGGGGCTGGCGGTGGCGGGCGCGGTGAGCGTGCTGGCGCTGCGGGAGCGGGCGTGAATCGGCGCGAGCCGGGCGTGAGGGGCGTGGCCCGGCGTAACCGACGTGAGTCGGGCCTGAGGAGGCGTGGCCCGGCGTAACCGGCGTCAACCGCCGTGGAGGGTGCGCTCGGGCGCGCCCGGCTCACTCGGCCTCATCGACACCGGGTGATCGTCGCCGCGCAGACCCGTGTCACCGTGTGACGGGATCCACCGGAGCAGGCGATCGTCATTCCAGGGATTCCAGGGGCAGGGCGTCCTGGTAGCCGTTCGACGGCCGGGGGACCTTCGTGACCGTACGGGCGTCCAGCGCGACCGCCGCGGAGCCGGTGCCCAGGGTTCCGCCCGGGTGCCAGGTCCCGGTGACCGTCACCCACGTGTCGGCGGGCATGGCGGGCCCGCCGTAGACCCGTACCTTCACCGACTGGGCGTCCGCGGCGCAGCAGTTGAGGATGATCCGGGTCAGCTCCCAGCTTCCGCCGTCCCCCGGGGTGACGAACCCGGTCATCAGGACGGTGCGCCCCTTGATGGCCTGCCCCCGATCCTGCCGCACCCGGCCGGTGAAGTCGGAGAGCGTCATGGGCAGCGGCGAGGTGCGCGGCAACGGATCGAAGTCGCTGTCGTGGACGACGGCCTTCGCCGGCTGCCGGGCGGCGGTGTAGGCGCCGAGGGCGGGCGGGGCGTAGAAGAGCAGGCTGAGCGCGGGGAGGAGGAGCAGCCAGGAGACGCGGGGAACGCCGGAGTGGCCGTGGTGCTCCCCCCTCTCCGCTCCCCTGTCGAGGACGGCGCTCGCGATGCCGAGCAGGAGCAGTACGGCGCCGGAGGCGATGAGCGGGAGCCGCATGCCCTCCTTGACGTACCGCAGGCAGAGGTCGGTGAAGAGGGAGACGTGCAGCAGCCCGAGCCCGCAGAGGACGAGCAGCCCCGCCTGGAGCGACCGCTTCACAGACCCTCCACCGGCCCCTCTCGCCGACCGGCTCACAGCAGCACCCCTCCGATCAGCGCGCTGCACAGGACGGCGACGACGACGGTCGCGGCGGAGAACCGTACCGCGAAGGCCCGCCCGAAGGTCCCCGCCTGGAGGGCGATGAGCTTCAGGTCGACCATGGGCCCCACCACCATGAACGCCAGCCGCGCGACCGGCGGGAACCCGCTCAGCGAGGCGGCCAGGAAGGCGTCGGCCTCGGAGCACACCGCGAGCAGCACGGCGAGCCCGGCCAGGAAGAGCACGGAGAGCCAGGGCGCGGCGGCGAAGGTGTCGAGCACGGAGCGCGGGACGGCCACGTTGAAGGTGGCCGCGGCCATGGCGCCGAGCACCAGGAACCCGCCGGCGTGCAGGAAGTCGTGCTGGAACCCGCGCCGGAACTCGTCCCACCGGCTGTGCCCGTGCTGGTGCCCGGTGTGCCGTACGACGGGCCGCAGCCACTCGGCCCGCCCGAAGCGGAGCCACAGCCACCCCATGACGACGGCGGTGGCGAGGGAGGCGAGCAACCGGGCGAGCACCATGGCGGGGTTCCCGGGGAACGCGATGGCGGTGGCGGTGAGCACGACGGGGTTGACGGCGGGCGCGGAGAGCAGGAACGCGAAGGCGGCGGCCGGGGTGACCCCGCGGCTGATGAGGCTGTTGGCCACGGGCACGGAGGCGCACTCGCACCCCGGCAGGACCACCCCCGCGACCCCGGCCACGGGCACGGCGAGCGCGGGCCGCCGGGGCAGGATCCTGTTGAACACGCCCTCCGGCACGAAGGCGTTGATGGCGCCGGACAGGGCCGTGCCGAGCAGCAGGAAGGGCAGGGCCTGCACGGTGACGGCCAGGCACACGGTCCGCCAGGCCTGCACGGCCGGGGCGTCGCCCCAGCGTCCGAGCAGGAAGAGCGCGCTGCCGGGCACGACGGCGGCACCGACGAGCAGGACCGGCCAGTACCGGGGCGGCGCGGGGGCGTCCGCCTCCTCCCCGACGCCGGCCGGACGATCGTCCTCGACCAGCACACCAGCCTTCTGCATGCCGACTCCGCGGGTAGATGTCGGGACAGAAGATATCCAGATCTGCGTACCGGTGGGACAGCCCCCCTCCCCGGCGGCCCTCCGCGCCTCACTTTTGTCACGCCCCGGCAGTACGGTGTCCCCCATGCGCCCCGACACGCCTGCCGAGAACGTCGACCACACCGCCGAAGCGGCACGCCTGGAGCGGACCGCCGGCCTGTACCCCGAGGACGCCGAGACCCTCCTCCTGCGGGCGGCGGCCCACCTGGAGCTGTCCGGCGACCGCCCCGCGGCGACCACGCTCTACGACCGCCTGCTGTCGTCCGCCGACGGGCTGGACAACCCCGCCCTGGTCCGCGCCCTGAAGGCGTCGAACCTGTGGGAGTACGGCCACGAGGCCGAGGCGAGGGCGATCATCGAGGGCATCCGCACGACGGCGCCCCGCGACCCGGCCCCATGGGTGATCGTGGCGGAGGCCCTGGAGTCCCACGACGAACTGGAGGCGGCGGCGAAGACGTTCACCGAGGCCACCGACCTCCTGCTGCCGGACGCGTCGGAGGAACCCCCTCCCGCCACCCACCCCCTGCTCTACGGCCGCCACCGCGTCCGCCGCATGCTGGGCCTGCCGCACGACGACCGGGACACCCTCGCGGACACCCTGCACACGTCCCCGGTCTCCCTGGACGAACTCCACGACCCCAAACGCGTGTGGTCCCTGGGCTCGGACAACCCGGCGGAACTGACGGCGGAGATCTCCCGCCTCCGCGCCGAACTGGGCGCCTACCGCGAGGCCCTCTCCCGCCCGTTCCCGGTCGCGGTCCTCCACTGGCCGGCCCCGGAACTCTCCGAACTCCTCTCGGCGTACCCGACCCTCTCCTCCGAGTACCCCTCCCACACCGACCACTTGTCGACCATAGAGTCCTCGCTGCGCGAACTGTCCGCCTCGGGCACGGCCAACCTCGGCATCGTCACGGGCACGGTCCCGTCGTACGAGGCGTTCGCGGCGTCGGAGGGGTCGTCCCCGGCTGACGCCACGCTACTGCCCCAGTACGCGACGACGCTGGCCGCACGGGGGCGGGCGGTGGCTTGGCCGCCGGGGCGGGGGGCTTTCTGCTGGTGTGGGTCGGGTGGGGCGTACCAGGAGTGTCACGGAGTGGACTAGCGGCTCAACCACCACTCGCGGTGGTAGCGGACATAATCCGGGTGGATCTTGTGCTTCCGGTGCCGCTTGAGCTTCGGCCGAACGTCCACGCCGAAAGCGCCTGCCCGTACGACAATCGACCAGTCGTCCTCTATGACGATGGCGCCTATGTCTAGTCGGACGTGACAGTTCGGGCAGAGGCAAAGGACGTTCGGTTCGACGTCAGGGCCCCTATGCGGCTTGCCCAGAGGTCGGATGTGGGCGCCTTCGCTGTACGACTTGCCGTCCGGGCCCAGCAGGCGAAGGCCGCACATTTGGCACTCTCCGTCATGCAGCCTTTTCACGTTCCGTATCACTGCATCGTCCCGAACCAGGCGCTGCACGTGGGCAGCCCGCGCCTCAGGGAACTTCTCGCCGGAGGGCGGCTCCTCCTCGGCGTCCTCGACCTCCTCCTCGGAACCTCCGTCGTCCCCGTCTTCCTCGGCCACCTGCTCCTGCCGTTCCAGCAAGTCGGCGATCTGCCGCTCCAGGGAGGTCGGATCTTGACTATGTTCAGGAAGACGCTTCAGATCGAACTGACAGATCTCGACAGGCGTACCGTCGGGCGCCGGCGACCGTGCGATGGCGGTACGGATGTCCGTGACCAGGTACAGGCCGTCATACCTGTAACAGTCGATCGGCGAGTACCGCTTATCCCCCCTCCAACCACGGATGACCCGCACGGGATGGCCGCGTTCGTAACTTCGCTTCAAGGCTGCATTGTCCGCATAGTCCCAGGACTGGCTACGCCGGAGCCTTGGCACTCCCTTGACCTTGTACTTGTCCACGTCCGGTGAGGCTCCCGTGTAGCGGATGCTGTCCCAGTCATCGTGATCGTCCTCATATCCCCCGTGCAGGACGATGGCGTCCGCGACCCGAGTGCCGTCCTTGTCTACGAGTGTTGAGATGCCCCTGACCGTGTCGCTGTGCAGGTTGTTGCGCTTCACCTGCCGCCGTCGGTGGAACTCCGCGCCTGGAGCGATGCCCTCAATGTGACCGATCCTTTGTTCTCCCACGGGCGCCATACTGAACGAAATCGATCACTTGTGTCACTCCAGATTCGCAATCTGACGAAGACACGGGCTGTCAGTGTGCCCTGTTACAACTGGTCATACCGCGAGGAACCGAGGGGGCGGGCGTGACACAGTCAGAGCAGGCGCAGCCGGTGGCAGGGGTGTACGAGGAGCTGGTCACCCGTCGACTGCAAGACCACTTGCAGCAGTTGGGAGCAGCCGGCTGGAGGGCGGTGGATGCGGAGGTCAGCGAAGAGTCCACTCCCCACGTGCTCGCCCGCCACATCGGCGAAGCGGTACGCATTCGGCTGAGCCAACTCCCGCATGACAAGCAGGTCAACGCAGCCAACGCGATCCTGCGCTCGTTGATCTCCCACACTCCTGACCCCGACGTGGGCGAGGTGGTCGACGCGATCGCTGATGGCCCTCGGCAACTACTCGCGCTGGCCGAGCAGGAAGCGCCCGGTGTCTACGCCATGCGACCGCTGACCCCCCTGTCCGAGACAGCACTGATCACCAACGCTCCGAATGATCCAAGCCTCGGGACCGAACTTAGGGCGGAGTTGGCCACGGCAGACCGCATCGACCTGCTCTGCGCCTTCGTGAAGTGGTACGGCATCAGGGTCCTTGAAGACTCGCTTCATGCGGCGAAGGAGCGCCATGTGCCTATCCGGGTGATCACCACCACATACATGGGCGCCACTGACCGGTTTGCCCTCGACCGCCTGGTCCGCGAGTTCGGCGCCGAAGTCAAGGTCAATTACGAAATCCGGTCCACTCGACTGCACGCCAAGGCGTGGCTGTTCCGCCGCAAGACCGGCTTTGATACGGCGTACGTCGGCAGCTCGAATCTCTCGAAGAGCGCGCTACTCGACGGCCTGGAGTGGAACGTACGGTTGGCATCCGTTGCTACTCCCAAAGTGCTGGAGAAGTTCGAAGCGACCTTTGATGCCTACTGGGCCGACGCTGCCTTCGAGACGTACGACCCCGACCGTGATGGCGAACGACTCACTGAAGCACTGGCCCACGCAGGTGGCACGGGTAAACCCGGCGAGCTTAAGATCAGCCTGTCCGGTCTTGAAGTGCACCCGCTCCCCCATCAAAAGGACATGCTGGAGCGGCTTCGCGTAGAGCGGGACCTTCGAGACCACCACCGCAACCTCCTGGTCGCGGCGACAGGTACGGGCAAGACGGTCATGGCAGCCCTGGACTACCGTAACCTGCGCAATGCCGTTGATGGGAGACTCCCGCGGCTGCTCTTCGTCGCCCATCGCAAGGAGATCCTGAAACAGTCCCTGCGGACGTACCGCGAGGTACTGAACGATGCCTCCTTTGGCGAGTTGCTGTTCAACGGCCAAGAGCCCCGCGACTGGACGCACGTGTTCGCCAGCGTCCAGTCCCTTAATCTCCGCCGGTTGGAGCAGCTTGCACCCGACCACTTCGACATCATTGTCATCGACGAGTTCCACCATGCAACTGCGGACACCTACCGGCGGGTGCTCGATCACTTCCAACCCGCCGAGCTTCTGGGTTTGACGGCCACTCCTGAGCGCATGGATGGCCGCAATGTGCAAGACGAGTTCTTCGGCGGACGTATCGCGGCAGAGCTGCGGCTCTGGGAGGCCCTCGAAAATGACCTGCTGTGCCCGTTCCACTACTTTGGGCTACCCGACGGCACCGATCTGACGACGGTGAGCTGGCGATCAGGCAGCTACGAGCGAGAGCAACTGGGCAGTCTTTACACGGGTGATCACGCGCGGGCACGCATCGTCATCAAGCAGGTCCAGGACAAGATCTCCAACCCGGCTGCGATGCGCGCCCTCGGCTTCTGTGTGACCAAGGCCCATGCACGCTTTATGGCCGAGTGCTTCCGCCAAGCGGGGTTTCAAGCGGCGCATCTCGACAGTGAGTCGGCTCCGGACGCCCGCGAGCGTACCTTGGAGGACCTGAGGGCCGGCCGCACCCAAGTCATTTTCTCCGTGGACCTGTTCAACGAAGGTCTGGACATCCCCGATGTCGACACGCTGCTCCTGCTTCGCCCGACCGGCAGCGCAACCGTCTTCCTTCAACAGCTTGGACGCGGCCTACGTCGCACCCCGCACAAGCCCGTGCTCACCGTACTCGACTTCATCGGGCAGCACCGGGCGGAATTCCGCTTCGAAGAGCAATTCCGCGCCCTGACAAACCTCTCTCGCAACCGCCTTGTCGACAACATCGAGCGAGATTTTCCCCAGCTGCCTTCGGGGTGCCAAATCATCCTCGAAGGCAAGTCGAAGGATCTCGTTCTCGACAACATTCGCACCCAACTCAAGGCCACGGTCACCACTTTGGCCAAGGAGGTCCGGGACTACAGCACACCCACGTTGGCAGAGTACTTGCGTGAGAGTCGGCGGGAGATCCACGAGCTGTACAAGAGTGATAGCTCCTGGACCAAGGTGCTCCGCAGGGCAGGACAGAACACCGAGTCAGCTCCGCCCGGAGAAGAAGATCTCCTTAAGCGCGTCCACGCCTTCCTCCACGTCGACGACCCCGACCGCGCCAGGGCCTACCACCGCCTACTGCGGGATGACGCCCCTGACTACGACTCACTGTCCCCCGCCGACCAGATGTACGCCCGCATGCTGTTCTTCAACCTTTGGGACAAGGCAGGTGGATTTTCCAGTTACCAGGATGGCCTGCAATCCCTCCGTGACCAGCATGCATTTCGCAGCGAACTGCGCGAGGTCCTGTCGTACGTCATCGACCGGACGGACCATTACCCCATCACCTTGGAGGGCCCCCTCAGCCACCTTCCGCTGAAAATCCACAGCGCGTACAACCGCTCCGAAGCCTTGGCAGCTCTCGGCGTTGCGCGTCTGGGTGGCCAAATGCCGGGCGTCTTCAGTCAAGGTGTCACCTGGGTCGAGAACATTGCCACGGATGCACTCCTCATCACCCTGGAGAAGAACGAACGAGACTTCTCACCCAATGTGCGCTACAAAGATTACGCGATCAGCCCCACGCGCTTCCACTGGGAATCGCAGAACAGCACATCGGAGAGCTCAGCGACAGGACAGCGCTACCAACAACACGCTGAAAGAGGAAGCCACGTCCTGCTGTTCCTGCGCCGCTACAAGGAGACCAGCATCAGGAAGGCTGCGCCTTGGATGTTTCTGGGACCCGCGTCCTATGCGGGGCATTCGGGAAGCAAGCCGATGGCGATCATGTGGGATCTCCATCATGAGCTGCCAGCAGACGTGTGGACTTACTCCTCGATCGCCGCGGGATAGCCACTCAGCTCGTCGCGGAAGAGGTTGTAAGGGGCGGCGGGCGCCGCGTGTGGTGGCGGCGCCCGGGGTCCTCATCCCGTCTAGACCATAGGTGCCAGATCCGCCCGCCCGAACAGCAAGGCGTACCCCGGCGGGAGTTGCGCCAGGACGCGGGTGGTCAGCGACTCGCCGACGTGGGTCGACAGGACGCTCAGGACCGAGCTGACGTCCCAGCGGGCCGTCGCCGGGGTCGAGCCCTCTATGCGGGTGGCCACCGACTCGACGAACTCGCGGGCCGTCAGCGGGTGGGTCGCGGGGATCTGGGAGGCGATGACGCGGCCTGCCTCCCGGGGGAGGGCCTGGGCCAGGGCCACGCGTTCGTCGCCGGTGACGTGGCCGCCGAGGGCCGACAGGACGATGCGGGTGACGCTTTCCGCCTCCGCCCTCGTCGGGTACTGGCCCGCGTCACGCACCGCCTCTGTCAGCTCCAGCCAGTCGGCGTCCTCCGTCCGGTCCTTGGCGAGGGGGCGCAGGGACGGGGTCGGGATGGTGGTTCTGGGCTGCGGGGTCGTCACGGTCATCGTGCTGGCTCCTCCTCCGGGACGCTTCGGGGCACCGGAAGCCCGGTACCCCGTAATGCAGCGGACATGGGCGGGAGTTCGGCCAATGTGCGGCATGGGCCGATTGGGCTGCATTGGCTGCGTGGGGTTGCTTGGGCCGCTTGGGCCGCATCGTCTGCATGGGGGCGCTTGGGCCGGTGGGCCGCCGGTGCCGCTCGGGCTGCTTCGACTGCACGGGTTGCCTGGACTGCACGTGCGTACCGCGTGCCGTGCGTTTTCGTGCCCCGCCTGCCGGCCTGGCATGCGGGGCACGTGGTTGTCGCGCGTCGCGAGCGGCTCCGGGCCCATGTCCGTCACACGGCCTGTGCGGCGGCCTCAGCCGCTGATCTCCTTGCGGTCGCCGCCCCCGCCGGTGATCTGGATGCGGCGCGGCTTGGCCTGTTCGGCCACCGGGATGCGCAGGGTCAGGACGCCGGCCTCGTACGAGGCGTCGATGCGGTCCGTGTCGAGCGTCTCGCCCAGGAAGAGCTGGCGGGTGAACGTACCCGTGGGCCGTTCGGCGACCAGCATCTCCGCGTCCTCGGGAGCGGGGCTGCGGCGCTCCGCGCGGACGTTGAGGACGTTGCGCTCGACGTCGAGTTCGATCGTCTCCGGGTCGATGCCGGGAAGGTCGAAGTGGACCAGGAACTCTTCGCCGGAACGGTAGGCGTCCATCGGCATCGCGGACGGACGGGGGGTCGCGCCGAAGAGCTGCTGCGTGAGCCGGTCGAAGTCCCGGAACGGGTCCGTACGCATGAGCATCACGGGTCACTCCTTCCATCAGGGGCTGGGGTGCGATGCCCTACGGCTTCTTATATAACTCTCCGCCGAAAACTTGACAAGCCTAGACTCAGGTTCGGCTCGTGTCCGGGTTCGACTCGGGCTCCATTCGCCCACCCACCTGCGCGTCCGTCTCAGGCCGGCGTTAGCCTCGGGCCAGATCCAACGGCAGTGAAACGGACACGAGGAGGCCACCATGGCCCGAGTTCCCAGCGCGGTCGTCGCCGCCACCGGGCTCGTCGGCGGTTACGGCGTCGCCCGCTGGACCAAGAAGCGACAGCTCGGCGGGGCCGTCCTGGCCGTCGCCGGTGCCGCGGCGGCCCAGCAGTGGCGCGCCCGGGCCGGCGGGAAGGCCGCGGGCGCGCTGACCGCCGCCTACGTCGCCGCGTTCGCCGGCTCCCACCCGCTGGCCAAGAAGGTCGGCGCCTGGCCGTCCGTCCTCGGCGTCGCCGGCGCCGTCGCCCTCGCCTCCTGGGC
Organism: Streptomyces sp. Ru62; assembly: GCF_002920615.1. Lineage (GTDB taxonomy): Bacteria > Actinomycetota > Actinomycetes > Streptomycetales > Streptomycetaceae > Streptomyces. The sequence goes on along the minus strand of NZ_PQSU01000002.1, from coordinate 154,977 downwards.
CGTCGCCGACCGCAAGCCCGCCTGAGCTCCCTCTTTCAGGACACCCCCGCCCGGAACGCCCTCCGGTACGCCTGCGGGCTCGTCCCCGCCACCCTCCGGAACCGTTCCCGGAACGCCGTCGGTGAGCCGAAGCCCGTCTGGACGGCGATGCGCTCCACCGGGTACGCAGTGGTCTCCAGCAGGTACTGGGCCCTGCGCACCCGCGCCCGGTGCAGCCACTGGAGGGGTGTCGTACCGGTCTGCTCCCGGAAGCGGCGGTTGAGGGTACGGGTGCTCATACCGGCCTTCGCCGCGATCTCGGCCAGCGTCAGATCCTGGTCGCAGTGGTCCTCCAGCCAGGCCAGCAGGGGCTCCAGGGTGGTGCCGGCCGGGGCCGGGGGCAGGTCGTGGACGATGAACTGGGCCTGTCCGCCCTCCCGTTCCAGTGGCATCACCGACATCCGCGCCGCGTGCGCGGCGACCGCCGAGCCGAAGTCCTTGCGGATCATGTGCAGACACATGTCCAGGGCGGCCGCCGCGCCCGCCGACGTCAGGAACTGGCCGTTGTCGACGTACAGGACGTTCGGGTCGACCGTCACCGCCGGGTGTCGCCGGGCCAGGTCCGGGGCCGCGACCCAGTGGGTCGTCGCGCGCAGGCCGTCCAGCAGGCCCGTCGCCGCGAACAGGAACGCGCCCACGCAGATCGACGCGATCCGGGTCCCGTTCGCCGCCGCGGCGCGCAGGGCCTCGGCGACCCCGGGCGGCAGCGCCTCCGGGGGCTGCGCCACCCCGGGCAGGATGATCGTGTCGGCCTCCGCCAGCGCCTCCAGGCCGTACGGCGCCCGGACCGTGAAGGCACCCGCGCTCACCTCCTCCCGCACCGAGCAGACCCGCACCCGGTACGGCTCCCGGCCGTCGGGCAGCCGCGCCCAGCCGAAGGTGTCGATGGGGGCGGAGAGATCGAACGGGATGACGCCGTCCAGCGCCAGTACGGCCACCGTATGCATGGCAAGAAGGTAGCCGTACGACGGGTTCCCGCCAACCGGCCCGCACCCGTGCCGACCGGTTCCCGCCAACCGGCCCACCCCGTGCCGACCAGGGATCAGCAGGGGAGGAGGGCGCCGTCGGCCCACGGGACCAGGTACTGGCGGGAATCCGTTGAGCACTGGCAATCACGCCACTTCTGCGTGATCCCGGCGCCCCCTACCGTCCCCCCGTGACCAAGTTCCTGCTCTCCGTCCACGTCATCGCCGCGATCCTCGCCATCGGTCCCGTCGCCGTCGCCGCCAGCATGTTCCCGCCCGCCGCCCGCCGGGCCCTGAGCACCCGGCCCGGCGCCGACGACAGCCACGGCGACGACGGCCCCGACGCCACCGGCACCCTCCACCTGCTGCACCGCATCTGCCGCGTCTACGCCGTCGTCGGCGTCGTCGTCCCCGTCTTCGGGTTCGCCACCGCGAGCGAAATGGGCGTGCTCGGCAGCGCATGGCTGATCGTGTCGATCGTGCTCACCGCCCTCGCGGCCCTCGTCCTCGCGGCGCTGGTGCTGCCCGCCCAGTCCGCGCTGATCGAAGGAAGGGCGGAGGCCGGACGGGCCGCGCGGCTCGGCATGGTCACCGGGCTGTTCAACCTGCTGTGGGCCGCCGTGACCGTCCTGATGATCGTCCGGCCGGGCTCCACGACCGGCGCCTGACGGTCACGGCCTGCTCGCCGCCGGCGGCGCCGAGGGACCACCCCGGCCCTGCGAACCCCCCGCCGACGGCGCCGAAGGACCACCCCGGCCCTGCGAACCCGGCGTCCCCCCGGACGGCCGGGCGCCCCGGGCCGCCGCCCTGGCCCGGCCGGCCACCGCCGTCAGCGGGCGGGCGATGTCCTCCAGGGAGCGGCGCTCGGCCCGTACCGCCAGGAAGGCGGCGACCAGCCCGGCCGCGCACATCAGCGCCGCGCCGATGCAGAAGGCGAGGACGGTGTCACCGACCCGGCCCGTACCCGTCAGGTCGGCGAACAGCAGCGGACCGCTGATACCGCCGGCCGCGGTGCCGAGGGCGTAGAAGAACGCGATGGACATCGCCCGCGTCTCCATCGGGAAGATCTCCGACACCGTGAGGTACGCGCTGGAGGCACCCGCCGAGGCGAAGAACAGCACCGCGCACCAGCAGGCGGTCAGCGTGCCCGCGCTCAGCGAACCCCGGTCGAACAGCCACGCCGTGCCGAACAGCAGCAGACCCGACAACAGGTACGTCGAGGAGATCATCACGCGACGGCCGACCGTGTCGAACAGCTTGCCCAGCAGCAGCGGGCCGCAGAAGTTGCCGACCGCGATCACCGCGAAGTAGTAGCCGGTGTGGCCGGAGGGCACGTCGAAGAACTTGGTCAGGATCGCGCCGAAGCCGAAGGTGATCGCGTTGTACAGGAACGCCTGGCCGATGAAGAGGGAGAAGCCGAGCACCGCCCGCCTGCGGTAGCGGCCGAACACCGTACGGGCGATCTCCATGAACGACACGCTCTTGCGCTGGTGGATCTCCAGCTCGCCCTCGGCCGCGGGGAGCGGCTCGCCCCGCTCCTCCTCCACCCGGCGCTCGATGCCGGAGACGATCTCCTCCGCCTCCCGGTCCCTGCCGTGGATCAGCAGCCACCGCGGACTCTCCGGGACGTGCCGTCGTACGAGCAGGATGACCAGCGCGAGGACCGTGCCGAGCGCGAACGTCAGGCGCCAGCCGACGTCCTTCGCCAGCAGGCCGGTGTCGAGCGCGACGATCGACAGCAGGGAACCGCCGACCGCGCCCAGCCAGAAGCTGCCGTTGATGATCAGGTCCACCCGGCCGCGGTAGTCCGCCGGGATCAGCTCGTCGATCGCTGAGTTGATGGCCGCGTACTCACCGCCGATGCCGAAGCCCGTCAGGAAGCGGAAGAGGAAGAACCACCAGGCCTCCCAGGACACGGCCGTCAGCGCCGTCGCCGCGAGGTACACCGCCAGGGTGATCATGAAGAGGTTCTTGCGGCCGAACCGGTCCGTCAGCCGGCCCCAGAACAGGGCGCCCGCGCAGGCACCCGCCACATACAACGCGGCGGCGACGCCGGTGACCTGACCGGAACTGATCGCCAGGCCGCTGCCGGGCTCCGACAACCGGCTGGCGATGTTGCCGACGACCGTGACCTCCAGGCCGTCCAGGATCCACACGGTTCCCAGGCCGATGACGATCGTCCAGTGCCAACGGGACCAGGGCAGGCGGTCGAGTCTGGCCGGGATGTCGGTGGTGAGGGTCCGGCCGGTGCCGGCCTCGGCTGTGCTCATGGGCGCTACCTCCGCGTCGAAGGACGGGATACCGGGTGCCCTGGCCGCGGCGGAACACTCCGGTCAGGCCCCCAGCCAGCGCGAGAGGCTGTAGATCACCAGCCCGGCCAGGGAGCCCACCACCGTGCCGTTGATGCGGATGAACTGGAGGTCCCGGCCGATGTGCGCCTCGATCTTGCGGGTGGTGTGCTCCGGGTCCCAGCCCGCCACCGTGTCCGTGATCAGCGAGGTGATCTCCGTGCGGTACGTCGTCACGACGTGCACCGCGGCGCCCTCCACCCAGCTGTCGACCTTGTCCTGCACCTTCTGCTCGGTCGCCATCCGCGCGCCCAGCGACAGCAGCGCCGCCCGCACCCGCGTCCGCAGCTCACTGCGCTCGTCCTCCGCCGCCGCCACGATCATCGACCGCACGGCCGTCCACACGGACGCGATCAGGTCCTGCACCTCACCCCGGCCCAGCACCTCACCCTTGAGCCGCTCCACCCGCGCCCGGGTGTCCGTGTCCGACTGCAGATCGGAGGCGAAGTCGGTGAGGAAACGGTCCAGCGCGCCACGCGCCGGGTGCGAGGGCATGTCCCGCATCTCGGTCACGAACCGCAGCAGCTCCTTGTAGACCCGCTCGCCCACCTTCCGGTCCACGAACCGCGGGGTCCACCCCGGCGCACCCCCCTCCACCGCCACCATCACATCGTCCCGGTGCAGCACCAGCCAGTCGTGCGCCCGGGCCACCACCAGATCCACCACCCGGCGGTGCCCACCGTCGGCGACGATCCTCTCCAGCGTCTTGCCGATGCCCGGCGCGATCTCCTGCGCGTTGGCCCGCCGGGTGATCGCCTCACCGACGACCGCCTGCACATCCGAGTCCCGCAGCACCGTCAGCGCCCCCCGCAGCGCCGTCGCCAGCTCCGCCGTCACCCGGTCCGCGTGCTCCGGCTCGGCCAGCCAGGCCCCGAGCCGGCTGCCGATGCCGACCGCGTGCAACCGCTGCCGCACCACCTCCTCGGAGAGGAAGTTCTCACCGACGAACTCACCCAGCGAGACACCCAGCTGATCCTTCTTCGTGGGAATGATCGCGGTGTGCGGAATGGGCAGCCCCAGCGGGTGCCGGAAGAGAGCCGTGACCGCGAACCAGTCGGCGAGCGCGCCGACCATCCCCGCCTCGGCCGCCGCCGCCACATAGTCCGTCCACGCCCCGGCGCCCGCGTTCCCGGCCGTCTTCGCCAGCACATAGACCACCGCGACGAACAGCAGCATGCCCGTCGCCGTCGCCTTCATCCGGCGCACCCCGCGCCGGCGCTCCTCGTCGGCCGGAGTGAACGCCGTCATCGTCTTGTACGACGCGACCCGCCCCGGTGTTCCCGTCTCGGTAGGTTCCATCAGCTCCACCCGTTCGGTGATCCCGCACACAATTGTCCCTTCCTGACCGACTCCCGGAACGAAACAGGAGTTCCCGGCGTCTGTCTGAAGGGTCGTAGTGGCAGGGTCCTGTCACGCCACCCCGGCCCATGACCCATCATGGGCGAGCAAGATCGGAGCCACGCGCTCCCATCTGTCGAGGAGAACAACACAAGCGTGACCAAGCGTCATGGTTATGCCGTCCTGAGCGCGCTCGTCGCGCTGGTGGTGGCCCTGTCCGCCGCCATATACGTCACCGTCGCCGCCGACGACGGCACCCCGCGCGGCGCCCTCACCGACAACCGCCCACGCCACGACTCCCACGCCGCCCCCGCCTCCACCGGCACCTGGGTCGGCGCCTGGGCCACCGCCCCCGTCGGCGGCGAACCCGGCACCGAGACCGCCGGCCTCGCGGGCCGCTCCGTCCGCAACGTCGTCCACACCAGCGCCGGCGGTACGAGTGCCCGCGTCACGCTGTCCAACCTGTACGGCCAGTCCGACCTCACCATCAGCCACGCCTCCCTCGCCCTCTCCCTGGGCGACGGCAGCCCGGCCGCCGACGCGGAAACGATGCGGCGCCTCGCCTTCGACGGCGCCCCCGGCGTCGTCATCCCCGCCGGCGCACAGGCCGTCAGCGACCCCGTGCACCTCACCCTCCCCCACGGCGCCGACGTCCTGATCACCACCTACTCCCCCACCCCCTCCGGGCCCGTCACCTACCACCCGCGCGCCCGGCAGATCTCGTACCTCGCCACCGGCGACCGCACCGAGGACACCACCGGCACCCCCTACACCGGACAGACCCCCTACTGGCGGTACGTGACCGCCCTCGACGTGCTCAGCAACGAGGCCACCGGCACCGTCGTCGCCTTCGGCGACTCCCTCACCGACGGCGTCACCTCCACCACCGGCGCCAACCACCGCTGGCCCGACATCCTCGACGGCCGCCTCCGCGACGCCCTGCGCAGCGGACGGCAACTGCCCCGCTACAGCGTCGTCAACGAGGGCATCAGCGGCAACCAGGTCCTCGCCGACGGCCTCGGCCGGCCCGCCGAGAACCAGAGCGGCCTCGGCCGCTTCGCCCGCGACGCGCTCGACCGCCCCAACGTCAAGGTCGTCGTCATCGACCTCGGCATCAACGACATCCTGCGCAACCCCCGGCTCGCCGACCCCGACCGCATCCTCACCGGCCTGCGCACCCTCGTCCGCCAGGCCCACGCCCGCGGCCTGGAAGTCGTCGGCGCCACCCTCATGCCGTTCCAGGGCCACCACGGATACACCCCCGCCCGCGAAGCCGTACGCCGGCAGATCAACGCACGGATCCGGGCCGGTGGCGTGTACGACGCGGTCGTCGACTTCGACAAGGCCCTCCGGGACCCCTACGACCCGCGCCGACTGCGCCCCGAATACGACTCCGGCGACCACCTCCACCCCAGCGACCTGGGCTACCGCACCATGGCCGGGGTCTTCGACCTGCGCACCCTGAAGAGCGCGGGCCAGACGGAGCTGTGACCGGGCAGCGAGGAATACTGGCGGACATGACCCGCTTGATCCTCGCCACCCGCAACGCCGGAAAGATCACCGAGCTGAGGGCCATCCTCGCTGAAGCCGGACTCCCCCACGAACTCATCGGCGCCGACGCCTTCCCCGACGTTCCCGACGTCAAGGAGACCGGCGTCACCTTCGCCGAGAACGCCCTGCTCAAGGCGCACGCCCTCGCCCAGGCCACCGGCCTGCCCGCCGTCGCCGACGACTCCGGCCTGTGCGTCGACGTCCTGGGCGGCGCCCCCGGCATCTTCTCCGCCCGCTGGGCCGGCCGCCACGGCGACGACAAGGCCAACCTCGATCTGCTGCTGGCCCAGCTCTCGGACATCGCCGACGAACACCGCGGCGCCCACTTCGCCTGCGCGGCGGCCCTCGCGCTGCCGGACGGCACGGAACGGGTGGTGGAGGGACAGCTGCGCGGCACCCTGCGGCACGCCCCCGCCGGCACCAACGGCTTCGGCTACGACCCGGTCCTCCAGCCGGACGGCGAGACGCGGACGTGCGCCGAGCTGACCCCCGACGAGAAGAACGCGATCAGCCACCGGGGGAAGGCGTTCCGGGCGCTGGTGCCGGTGGTGCGGGAGCTGTTGGGCTGAGCACAGAAACGGCCTGCGAGTCAGCTTTCGACTCGCAGGCCGTTTACGTGCGGCGGAAGGGATTCGAACCCTCAAGCCCGGTCAAGGGCCACAGATCCTAAGTCTGCTGCGTCGCCATTGCGCCACCGCCGCTAGCCGCCTGCCATCGTACCGGGAGTTGCTCGCCGCCTTCCGCCGCCCCTGCACCAGGTGCTCGTGATCGCATGGCAGTTGGGGCACAGCAGCCGCAGGTTCTGCTGCCGGTTGTCGCGCCGGTCCCCGTTGATGTGGTCGATCTCCAGCGTCATCGGCTTGCCGTGCCACTCCGGACCGACCCCGCACCCGGCGCACTGTTCAGGAACGCCCACTTCACGGAGCGCACGCCGAAGACGTTCGGTCGCGACGCGGTGCTCGCCTTCATGCCGCACCAGGACGGCTTCCGGCCGCTTGGCATTCGTACCCGGCTTGCCTCGCTGATGCGCCTGGCCGAGGAAGTGGGCGGTATGGAGGCCGTCCTCGGCGATCCACTTGCGCAGCATCGCGCGTTGGCCGCCGCTGTTCGGACGACCGAGGCGGCGCAGCACCTCCGCGATGGACGCCGAGTCGTGGACCACCGCCCGCAGGACGTCCGGCGCGGGCCGCGCCTGCCTGCCCGTGGGTGAGAAGTGCGAGATGTCGATGTCGAAGTGGGCGAACCGCTCCACGAGGTATGCGCGTAGTCGGCCGTACGGCCGGGTGCCGAAGAAGGCGATGACCTCGTCAAGGTCCGAACACTGCGTGGCTGCCTGGGCCAACCGCTCGCGGCTGTACTGCACTCCGCCGCTCATACGGCGCCTGCCCTCGCACGACCCTTCCCGCGTCCTCGGTAGGTGTCGGTCGTCGCATGGCAGTTGGGACAGAGGAACCGCAGGTTGTCGATGCGGTTGTTCCGCCAGTTGCCGTCCATGTGATCGACCTCCAGCGGAAGTGGTTCACCACGCCAGACCGGCTCGATACCGCACAGGGCGCAACACTCCTGGACACCCAGCTCGTTCATGGCCCTCTTGAGCCGCTGACTCGGAATGCGCGGAGCATGTGCCGACCTGTCCTCGACGAGGATCTCCTCGGGGGTCCGACGGCGCTGGTTGTACCGCATCCGTTCGGTGCGGACCACGGACGTGAAGTGCGAGGTGTCGATGCCGTACGCCTTGATCCGCCGGGCGATGTTGGCCTGGTGGCCGCCGACGGAGTCGAGCCCGAGCCGGCGCACGACCTCGTTGACGCTCGCGGACGCTGCGACGACCGGCTCAAGGATCTCGCGCGTCCACTTCACCCCCTCCGGCTCGAAGTGCGACGTGTCGACGCCGAGCTTCTTCATCCGCCGCCTGATGTAGTCACGCCTCGAACTCCCCGGATCCACCCCCAGCCTCTCCAACGCCTCCGACAATGTCCGTGCCCCCCGGGCCGCCTGTTGCAGCCGCTCCCTGGTGTATGCGCCGGCCCCCATCGAGCCCCCTCCGATCCGGGCGTGCGTTCGTTGCCCGTACGGAGTAACGAAACGGTTGTCGGAGAGTCACGCTCCGTATCGACGAAAACGGCCCGCGCCGGGGGCTCCCGGTGCGGGCCGTTCGTGCGGTGGGCGGGTCAGATGCCCAGGTCTTTGATGATCTTCGCGACGTGGCCGGTGGCGCGGACGTTGTAGAGGGCCCGTTCGACCTTGCCCTCCTCGTCCACGACGATCGTGGAGCGGATGACGCCCAGGTACGTCTTGCCGTAGTTCTTCTTCTCGCCATAGGCGCCGTAGGCCTCGGTGACCTTCTTGTCCGGGTCGGCGAGGAGGGTGATCTTCAGGGACTCCTTCTCGCGGAACTTCGCCAGCTTCTCCGGGCTGTCGGGGGAGATGCCGATGACGTCGTAGCCGGCGCCGGCCAGCAGCTCCAGGTTGTCCGTGAAGTCGCAGGCCTGCTTGGTGCAGCCTGGGGTCAGGGCGGCCGGGTAGAAGTAGACGATGACCTTGCGGCCCTTGTGGTCCGAGAGGGACACCTCGGTGCCGTCGGCGTCGGGGAGGGTGAAGGCGGGGGCCACGTCCCCCGGCTGGAGTCGCTCGCTCATCGGGCCAGCCTAACCGGGGGGCCTTGCGGTGCGGCGCGGCGCAGAGCTGACAAACTGTTCGGAACAGCATCAGCAGATTTCGGAGGCCGTACGGTGGCGGACACGTCGGACACCAGAACCCCGGCGCAGATCGAGGCGGACATCAAGCGCCGCCGTGAAGTGCTGGCCGAGACGCTCGACGAGATCGGGGTGCGGGTGCATCCGAAGACCATCGTCGGCGATGCGAAGGCCAAGGTCATCGCCAATGTCGACCATACGGTCGGACGGGCGTACGTGCAGGTCAACCGTGCCGTGAGCGAGGTTCGGGCACAGTTCGTGAACGATCAGGGGGCGCCGCGCCTGGAGCGGGTGGTGCCCGTCGCGCTCGTCGTCGTGGGGGTCGTGGGGCTGCTCGCCCTCGGGGCCCGGCGGCGCAGGGACTGACCGGGACAGGTAGGTTCGAGCCGTGAGCGCCAACAGAAACGAGCACAGCACTCCCCACCACGACAAGCTGCCCATCCGGATGCTGCACGACCGGGTTCTCGTGCGGCAGGAGACCGGTGAGGGCGAGCGGCGGTCGGGGGGCGGCATTCTGATTCCCGCCACCGCGGCGGTCGGCCGGCGGCTGGCCTGGGCCGAGGTCGTCGCCGTCGGGCAGAACGTACGGACGGTGGAGCCCGGGGACCGTGTCCTGTTCGACCCGGAGGACCGGGCGGAGGTCGAGGTGCGGGGCGTGGCGTACGTCCTCATGCGCGAGCGTGACCTGCACGCCGTCGCCGCGGACCGGTTCGAGGGGTCGGAGGACTCCACGGGGCTGTATCTGTAGCCCCGGCCGTACCTGGAGAACACAGAGCGAGAGGGCCGGTGACCATGGTCACCGGCCCTCTTTGCCGTGTTTTTGCTATGTTCGGAAGGAGCCCGACGAGACGCGCCGTACCGGGTCGAAGGCAAAGACGACGCACCCGAAGTGACCCGAAGAAGAGTCGCCGTGTCTCGGAGGTGCTGTCATGGCCTGGGTTCTGCTGGTCGTCGCCGGTCTGCTGGAAGTGGGCTGGTCGATCGGGATGAAGTACAGCGAGGGGTTCACCCGGCCCGTCCCCAGTCTGTTCACCGGCGCCGGCATCGTCGCCAGCATGGTTCTGCTGTCGTACGCCGCGAAGTCCCTGCCCATCGGTACGGCCTACGGCGTGTGGGTGGGCATCGGCGCGGCCGGTGCGGCGGTGCTCGGCATGGTGGTGCTGGGTGAGCCGGTCACCGCCGCCCGGATCTTCTTCGTGTGCCTGCTGCTGGTCGCCGTGGTGGGGCTGAAGGCGACCAGCGGTCACTGAGGCGTCAGGAGTGCGGCGTCAGCGGGGGCGTCAGGTGCGCTGTCATGTACCGGGGAAGCCTCCCGGTCCCGTGTCCGAGCCGGTGGTGCCGCCGCCCGGTGTGCCGCCGCCGGTGGTCCCGCCGCCGGTGGTCGTCCCCCCGTCGGTCGTGCCGCCGCCGTCCGTGGTCCCGCCGCCGGTGGTCGCCCCTCCGCCGGTCGCGTCCCCGCCGGTGGTGGCGCCCCCGTCCGTGGTGGTGCCGCCGTCGGTGGGGGTGCCGCCCGTGGTGCCGGTGCCGCCGTCGGTCGGGGTGCCCCCGTCCGTGGTGCCGCCGGCCGTCGGGGTGGCGGTCGCGCCGCCGGTGGTGGGCGCGGCGGTGGCGCCGCCGTCGTTCTGGCCGCCGTCGGTGCCGGGCTGGGCGGTGCTGGTGGCGGGCGGCTCCTGGACCTGGTCGGCGCCCTGCTGGAGCTCCAGGTCGAACTTGCTCGCCGGCTTGCCCTGCAACGCGTCGCGCGTGTACTGCGCCCAGATCTGGGTGGGCGGGCCGCCACCGTTCATGCGCGGCTGGCCGAGCGCCCCGTACAGCGGCTGGTGCTTGGCCGTCACCGGGTCCTGGCCCATGACGGAGACCACCGTGGCCAGGTCCGGGGTGTAGCCGGCGAACCAGGCGGCGGTGTCCCTTTCGGCGGTACCGGTCTTGCCGGCCGCCGGACGTCCCGCGGCCTGGGCGGCGGTGGCGGTGCCGTTCTCGACCACGCTCTGCAGGACCGAGGTCGTGGTGTCGGCGGCCTCGCGGCTGACGGCCTGCTTGACGGGCTGCTCGGGCAGCTTGACCTCGTCGGTGCCGTCCTTGGTGATCTTCTCGACGAGGGTATACGTGCCGTGCTTGCCGTGGTTGGCGAGCGTGGCGTAGGCCTCGGCCATGTCCAGGACGCTGGCGGTGGCGGTGCCGAGGGCGATGGACGGGTACGGCTGGAGGTCCGGCGTGTCGGAGGGGATGCCCAGGTCGACCGCGGTCTGCTTGACCTTGGCGGGGCCGACGTCGACGGCCATCTGTGCGTACACCGAGTTCACCGACAGGTCGGTGGCCTTGCGGACGGTGATCGGGCCGTACGACTTCTGGTCCTCGTTCTCGGGGGCGTAGGCGCCGCCGTTCCAGCCCTGGACCGGGCGCTGGTTGGTGCCGTCGTAGACCGTGTTCGGGGTGATGGCGCGGCCGTCCTGGGTGGTGGAACCGTTCTCCACGGCGGAGGTGAAGACGAACGGCTTGAACGTCGAGCCGACCTGGAAGTCACCGCGGGTGGCGCCGTTGGTGTACTGCTTCACGTAGTCGATGCCGCCGTACATCGCGACGACCTTGCCGGTCCTGGGGTCGACGGAGGCTCCGCCGGCCCGGACGAAGGTGTCGGCCTTGCGGTTCTTCTTGTCCAGCTTGGACATGAGCTGATCGTCGACCGCCTTGACGAAGGCGTCCTGCCGGTCCTTCTGGATGGTGGTGGTGATGCGGTAGCCGCCGGCCGTGAGGTGGTCGGAGTCGATGATGTTGTTCGCGGTGAGGTACTGCTTGACCGCCTCCACGAGGTAGCCGCGCTGGCCGGACATGCCGGTGGAGATCGTCTGCTCCTTCGGCATCGGGAACTTCATGCCGGCGCGCTTGGACTCGCTGAGCCAGCCCTTGGTGACCATGCCGTCCAGGACGTAGTTCCAGCGGGCGACGGCCGCTTTGCGGTTCTCCGGGTGGGCGACGACGTCGTACTCGCTGGGCGCGTTGACGAGCGCGGCGAGGTAGGCGGCGCGGGCCGGGTCGAGGTCGGCGGCGTCGCGGCCGTAGTAGGCCTGGGAGGCGGCCTGGATGCCGTAGGCGTTGCGGCCGAAGTAGCTGGTGTTGAGGTAGCCCTCCAGGATCTCGTCCTTGGACTTGTTCTGGTCGAGCTTGATCGCGATGAAGAACTCCTTGGCCTTGCGGGTGACCGTCTGTTCCTGGGCCAGGTAGTAGTTCTTCACGTACTGCTGGGTGATCGTCGAGCCGGACTGCTTGCCCTTGCCGGTCGCGGTGTTCCAGCCGGCGCGGAGCATCGCCTTGGGGTCGACGGCGGACTCGGTGTAGAAGTCCCGGTCCTCGGCGGCCAGTACGGCGTGCTGGGCGTCCTTGGAGACCTGGGCGAGGGTGACGTTCTCGCGGTTGACCTCGCCGTCGCGGGCGAGCTGTGAGCCGTCGGCGTACAGGAAGACGTTGCTCTGCTTGGTCGCGAACGCGTTGGCCGGGGGGATCTTCACCAGGGAGTACCCGACGAAGAACAGCCCGACGAGCAGCAGCACGCCGACGAAGAAGGTGCCGAGCACCATGCGCCAGGTCGGGATGATCCGCCGCCAGCCGGTCCGCTTGGGCCGCTTGCCCTTCTTGCCCTTGCCCTTGCCGTCCGCGGTCTGACCGTCGGTGGCGGGGAGGGTGGTGGTGGCGGCGATCGAGGCGGCACCTGCTGCGGCGCCGGTTGCTGACGCGGCGGCGCCCTTGGCGGCCTGAGCACCGGTTCCCGTACCGGCACCGGCTCCCGTCGCGGCGGCGCCGGCCGCGCGGGCGGCGCGGGCGGCCCGTGCGGCGGCCGGGGAGGAGGGGGCGGAGGCACCGGCCGGGTCGGCGCCGGAGGCTGTCTGGGCAGCGCGGGTCTCGCCGGCGGGGCGGGGAACGGTGGGACGAGGGGTACGGCGGGTGGGGTCCGACTCACCGCCGGGCTCACCGGAGCGGGGCGCGTTGACCCGCCGGAGCACCTGCGTGGTCTCGGGCGCCGGGGCGGCGTCGGCCTCCTGCCGGGCACTGGACCGCGGCTCTCGGGGCGGGGTGACACGGCGGAGCACCTGGGTGCTCTCGGCCGGCGGCTCCTGCCCGGAACCGAGCGGGGCCTCGGGCGCCCCCGACTTCCCACCGCCACCGGCCGCACCGGAACGCGAGCCACGACCGGCGCCGGAGGCACCGGCAGCCGAGTCCACGCCGGCCGGCGCAGCCCCGCCGGACACCGACCCGTCGCCGGACTCCGCACGCCGACCGGACACCGGGCCACGGCCGGGCTGCGAACCGCCTCCGGAGCCCTGACGCTCGGACTGCGAACCACGGTCAACGGCCGGGGCACTCCCGGACACCGGCCCGCGACCGAACCCCGAGCCGTCGCCGGGCCCCGGGCCGCGATCAGCTGCCGGGCCACTGCCGGCCCCCGGCGCACGACCGGACTCCGGAGCACGACCGGTTGCCGGGGCGCTCCCGGACACCGGGACACGGCCGGGCGCCTGAGCGGCGCCGGAGGCCGCGCTTCCGCCGGCCCCCGCGGCACCCGTCTGTTCCGTGCGGGCGCGGGCCGCCCGGCGGGCGCGGGCGATGGAGGTCGTCCGGTCCTGGTCCTGCTCGGCTGAGTCCGCGGGGCGGGAACCGTCCTGGGGGGACGCACCCGTCATACCGGAGCGGTTCCCGGGCGCCGATCCGGGCGTACCGGAGCCTGCCCGGGACGGGGAGCCCGTCGGGCCGTTGCCGGCCGTCCGGCCCGCGCCACGCTCAGCCTCCGGGTCACCCGCGCCGGCGCCACGGGTGCCGTCGGCCCCCCGCTCGCCGCTCTGCGGATTCGCCGCGCTCCCGGGCCGGCCGGCGCGCGGAGACCTCGCGCCGCCCTCGACACCGTCGGCCCGCCCGGCAGCGCCGTCGCCCCCGGGGCCCCTCGAAGCGCCCTCGCCGCTCATGGCACCCTCGGCACGCATGCCGCCACCGCTGGTGGCACCCCCGGCACGCACACCGCTGCCGCCACTCCCGGCGCGCTCACCGTCCCGGCTCCCGGTGCCCCCGGCACGCGAGTCACCGTCGGCACGCTGACCACCCTCGCCCCGACCGAGCCGCCCGGCGCGCTCGCCGCCGTCGCGGCTGCCCACGGCCCCCGCATGTGCGCTGGTGTCGCTCGTGGTGCCCCCTGTGGGATCCGGTGGTGTGCTGCTCGGTTCGCGGCGTCCCGGGTTTCCGGGCCCTTCAGCCGGCAGCGGCTTTTTCGGTGCCACGCCTTCGTTCCGCTGCTGCGGCTGCGGCTCGTCGCTCATGTCGTGCACGGACTCCTGTTTCGCGTCGTACGTTCCCGTACGCCTCGTACGCTTCTGCGCTCCCCCTGTTTGAAGACTCTCGCACCTGGCGTTCCGTTCCCGGATTCCGGCACGCTTCGACCGGAAATCGCGTGGCCGGCCGCCGGGCCTCCGGACTAGGCTCCTGCGCTTCGGTGTCGAGCGGTCCGAGGAGGTCGACTCACGTGGGCGCGGGACGGTTGTACGCGGCCGTGGCGACAGGGGGATTCAGACGGTACGCGACCTACCGGGCCGCCACTGCGGCAGGGGTGTTCACGAACACCGTCTTCGGACTCATCCTCGTCTACACGTACCGCGCCTTGTGGGACGAGAGGCCGCATCTCGGCGGGTACGACCAGGCGCAGGCCGTGACGTACGTCTGGCTGGGGCAGGCGTTCCTGTCGACTCTCGCCATCGGGGGCGGCGGCGTGGAGGACGAGTTGATGGAACGCATCCGTACGGGGGACGTGGCGATCGACCTGTACCGGCCCGCCGATCTCCAGCTGTGGTGGCTGGCGGCGGACCTGGGCCGGGCGTTCTTCCAGCTGCTGGGCCGGGGACTGGTGCCGTTCGTGTTCGGCGCGCTGTGCTTCCCGGTGTACCTGCCGGCCGACGCCGGCACCTGGGCGGCGTTCCTCGTCGCCGTCGTCCTCGCCATGCTGGTCGGCTTCGGCATCCGCTACCTGGTGGCGCTGAGCGCGTTCTGGCTGCTGGACGGCGCCGGTGTGGCGCAGATGGCGTGGCTGCTGGGCTTCTTCTGCTCGGGCATGCTGCTGCCGCTGAACGTGTTCCCGGGCGCGCTCGGTGACGTCGTACGGGTCCTGCCCTGGTCGTCCCTGCTGCAGGCCCCGGCGGACATCCTGCTGGGGCACGCGGATCCGCTGCCCACCTATCTCTTCCAGGCCGCGTGGGCGGCGGCGCTGCTGGGGGCCGGGCGGCTGGTGCAGTCGGCGGCGACGCGCCGGGTGGTGGTGCAGGGTGGCTGAGAGCCAGGTCCCCGGCCCGGGCCACCGGCTGGCCGAGGGGGTGCGGGCGTACCGGCTGATCGCGGGGATGTGGGTGCGCTCCACGATGGCCTACCGGGCGTCCTTCGCCATGACCACGTTCGGGAACTTCGCGGCGACCTTCCTCGACTTCGTCGCGATCATGCTGATGTTCTCCCGGGTGGACGCCCTGGGCGGCTATCCGCTGCCCGAAGTGGCGTTCCTGTACGGCCTGTCCGCGACCTCCTTCGGGCTGGCGGACCTGGTGATCGGGTCGATGGACCGGCTGGGCCGGCGGGTCCGGGACGGCACGCTGGACACCCTGCTGGTGCGGCCGGCGCCGGTGCTGGCGCAGGTGGCGGCCGACCGGTTCGCGCTCAGGCGGCTGGGCCGGGTGACGCAGGGGGCGCTGGTGCTGGGCTGGTCGCTGACCCGGGTGGACATCGACTGGACGGCGGACAGGCTGCTGCTGATGCCGGTGATGGTGGTGAGCGGCTGCGGCATCTTCTGCGCGGTGTTCGTGGCGGGCGCGGCGTTCCAGTTCGTGGCGCAGGACGCCTCGGAGGTGCAGAACGCCTTCACCTACGGCGGTACGACGCTGCTCCAGTACCCGCCGACCGTGTTCGCGAAGGAGTTGGTGCGCGGGGTGACCTTCGTGCTGCCGCTGGCCTTCGTCAACTGGCTGCCCGCGACCCATGTGCTGGGGCGGCCGTATCCGCTGGGCCTGCCGGAGTGGACCGCGTTCACGCCGCCGCTGGTGGCGGTCGCCTGTGGCGCGCTCGCGGGGCTGGCCTGGCGGGCCGGACTTCGTTCGTACCGCAGCACAGGGAGCTGACGTGAGTGACTTCATCGCACTGGAGAAGGTGGAGAAGGTCTTCGAGGTGCGCCGGAAGACCGGGTTCCTGCGGCGGGAGCGGCGCGAGGTGCGGGCGGTGGACGCGCTCTCGTTCACCGTGGCGCGCGGCGAGATGGTCGGGTACATCGGGCCGAACGGTGCCGGGAAGTCGACGACGATCAAGATGCTGACCGGGATCCTGACGCCGAGTGCCGGGCGGCTGCGGGTGGCGGGCATCGATCCGGCGCGGGAGCGGTCGCGGCTCGCGCACCGGATCGGTGTGGTGTTCGGTCAGCGGACCACGCTCTGGTGGGACCTGCCGCTGATCGACTCCTACCGGCTGGCGCACCGCATGTACCGCATCCCGGACGCCCGTTACCGCGAGAACCTGGACCGGCTGGTGGAACTGCTGGACCTGGGCGCCCTGTTGGACGTACCGGTGCGGCAGCTGTCCCTGGGCCAGCGGATGCGCGGGGACATCGCGGCGGCGCTGCTGCACGACCCGGACGTGCTGTACCTGGACGAGCCGACGATCGGTCTGGACGTCGTGTCGAAGGCCAGGGTGCGGGAGTTCCTGCGGGAGGTGAACGCCGAGCGCGGTACGACGGTGCTGCTCACCACGCACGATCTGCAGGACATCGAGCAGTTGTGCTCCCGGGTGATGGTGATCGACCACGGGCGGCTGGTGTATGACGGCCCGCTCGCGGGGCTGCACGAGGCCGGCGAGAGCGAGCGGACGCTGGTGGTGGACCTGGAGCGGGAGCTGCCGCCGGTCGAGGTGCCGTCGGCCCGGGTGGTGCGGGTGGAGGGCCCCCGGCAGTGGCTGGCGTTCCCGGCGGGGCAGTCGGCGGCGCCGGTCGTGGCGCATCTGGCGGCCCGGTACCCGCTGGTGGACCTGTCGGTGCGGGAGCCGGACATCGAGGCCGTCATCGCCAGGATGTACGCCGAGAAGGCGGTCTCGTAGGCTGCCGGCATGAGCGACGACGCAGTCCCGGACCTCCGTGCGTCCGACGCCGACCGTGACCGGGTCGCCGAGATCCTGCGGGACGCCCTGGCCGAGGGCCGGCTGGACATGGAGGAGTTCGACGAGCGGCTGGGGGCGGCCTACCGGGCGCGGACGTACGGCGAGCTGGCGCCGCTGACCCGCGACCTGCCGGTGCCCGGTGTCGCGCCGGCCCTTCCCGTCTCCTTCGTCAAGGCCCCGGCGGTGGAGGGCGGTTGGGCGGGCCGGATCACCGGCACCGAGGGCTCCTCGACGGGCGCGGTGGCGATCCTGTCGGGGTTCGAGCGCAGGGGCCGCTGGACGGTGCCGAGGCGGTTCTCCTGCTTCACCTTCATGGGCGGCGGCGAGCTCGACCTGCGCGAGGCGGACTTCGCCGCCGGTGAGGTGGAGATCCACTGCGTGGTGATCATGGGCGGGGTGCAGGTGATCGTGCCGCCCGGCGTCGAGGTCGTCGTACGCGGCGTCGGTGTGATGGGCGCTTTCGAACACCCGAGGGACGACGGCCCGCCCGAGCCGGGCGCCCCTCGTGTGGTCATCGGCGGCCTCGCGTTCTGGGGCGGGGTGGGCGTGGAGCGCAGACTCCCGCGTGGGGCACGGAAGCGCCTGAAGAAGCCGCGCTGAGCGCGCCCTCAAGGGGCGCGGGGACCTGCGCGGCCGGCCACGGCCCGTGGCCCGTCGGCGCCCCTACGACGTGCAGACCTTGGTCAGCTCCCCTGCCGCGTCCGTCACCGGGCTGACGTCCGGTGTCTCGTCCCCGTTCCTGATGGCCGTGCGCACGTTGCCGACGGCCTTCTCCAGGTCGTCCACGGCCTTGTTGACATCGGTGTTGTCCGTCTTGTCGCCGATCTTGCGCAGGCTCTTCTCGATGGAGTCGAGCGACTCGTCGGCCTGGGAGGGGTCGTTCGCCGCGTTCTCCACGGCCTGCTGGAGGTCGGTGACGTTGTCGGCGATGGCGTCGGCGGTCTGCACGCAGTCCAGCGCCTTGTCCACGGCGTCGCAGCCGGTCGTGAGGCCGGCGGCGAGCGCGGCGGTCGCTACGGCGGCGACAACGGTGAGTCGGCGTCGGCTGGCGGCCATGGTGGTGTCCCTCCCCTGGTACGGCTGGCCGGGCGCACGCTGGTGAGTCGTGCGCCCGTATCCACTGGGACGCCGCTGGGGTCCGCCGGGTTGCCCCGCGGCCTTGGGGACTTCTTTACGCGCGCGTGGCCGCGAGTGCCGCCTGCTGGGTCACGGCCAGTTCCCGGCAGCCGGTGACGGCGAGGTCGAGCAGGGCGTCGAGTTCCTCGCGGGCGAACGGGGCGGCCTCGGCGGTGCCCTGGACCTCGACGAAGCGGCCGTCGCCGGTGCAGACGACGTTCATGTCGGTGTCGGCGCGCACGTCCTCCTCGTAGCAGAGGTCGAGCAGCGGGACCCCGCCGACGATGCCCACGGAGACGGCGCTCACGGTGCCGGTGAGCGGCTGCCGGCCGGCCTTGATCAGCTTCTTGCCCTGGGCCCAGGCGACGGCGTCGGCGAGCGCGACGTACGCGCCGGTGATGGCCGCCGTACGCGTGCCGCCGTCGGCCTGGAGGACGTCGCAGTCGAGGACGATGGTGTTCTCGCCGAGCGCCTTGTAGTCGATGACGGCGCGCAGGGAGCGGCCGATGAGCCGGGAGATCTCATGGGTGCGGCCGCCGATCTTGCCCTTGACGGACTCGCGGTCGCCGCGGGTGTTGGTGGCGCGGGGCAGCATGGCGTACTCCGCGGTGACCCAGCCCTCGCCGCTGCCCTTGCGCCAGCGCGGGACCCCCTCGGTGACGGAGGCGGTGCAGAAGACCTTGGTGTCGCCGAAGGAGACGAGGACGGAGCCCTCGGCGTGCTTGCTCCATCCGCGTTCGATGGTGACCGGGCGGAGCTGTTCGGGGGTACGGCCGTCGATGCGAGACATGGCGATGAGCCTAGCCGCACACGGGGAAGGGGCTCCTCCGGCGTTGGGAAGAGCCCCTTCGGGGTGAACCGGTACGGCTCACATCATGTCTTCGATCTCCGCGGCGATCGGGTCGGCGTCGGTGCCGATGACGACCTGGATGGCCGTGCCCATCTTGACGACGCCGTGGGCGCCGGCGGCCTTCAGGGCGGCCTCGTCGACCAGAGCGGGGTCGGACACCTCGGTGCGCAGCCGGGTGATGCAGCCCTCGATCTCCTCGATGTTGTCGATGCCACCGAGCCCGGCGACGATCTTCTCAGCCTTGCTGGCCATGTTCCTTCTCCCTGCTCCGAACCGCTTTGTCGCAGTAACCCACAGTTGGCCCATCTTCGCGAGCGGTCTTGCCGTCCGTGCCGAATGATGGCGATCACGACAGCGGAACCGTCCGCCGACTGGTCTACACCACCGTGGGGAAGGTCGCCAAACCCATGAGTGCAGAGAGCACGGCGAGCAGCGCCGGGGCCCGCTGGAACCGTGTGTTCCAGAGCATGCAGAAGATGGGCCGCAGTCTCCAGTTGCCCATCGCGGTGCTGCCGGCGGCGGGCATCCTGAACCGGCTGGGGCAGCCGGACGTGTTCGGCGCGGACGGCCTGGGCTGGACCGACGTCTCCAAGGTGATGAGCGGGGCGGGCGGCGCGCTGCTGGACGGCCAGCTGGGGCTGCCGCTGCTGTTCTGCGTGGGCGTCGCGATCGGCATGGCGAAGAAGGCCGACGGTTCGACGGCGCTCGCCGCGGTGGCGGGCTTCCTCGTCTACTACGGCGTCCTGCGGCAGTTCCCGGAGACCTGCCCGGCGGGCGCGAAGGTGGTCGCCACGGGCTGCCAGGCGGCGAACGGCACGGTGTCCGCGTACACCTACCAGAACCCGGGCGTCTTCGGCGGCATCGTCATGGGCCTGCTGGCCGCCTTCTTCTGGGCCCGCTACCACCGTACGAGGCTGGTGGACTGGCTGGGCTTCTTCAACGGGCGCCGGCTGGTGCCGATCATCATGGCCTTCGTCGCCATCCTGTTCGCCGTGGTGTGCCTGTTCGTCTGGCCGCCGGTCGGCGACGCACTGGAGAGCTTCAGCGAGTGGCTGCGGGACGCCGGGTCCTGGGGCGCGGGCGTCTTCGGGGTGGCGAACCGGGCGCTGCTGGTGGTGGGCCTGCACCAGTTCCTGAACGTGCCCATCTGGTTCCAGTTCGGCAGCTACACCAAGCCCGACGGCACGGTGGTGCACGGCGACATCAACATGTTCCTCCAGGGGGACCCGGACGCCGGCCAGTTCACCTCGGGCTTCTTCCCGATCATGATGTTCGCGCTGCCGGCCGCGGCGCTGGCCATCACGCACTGCGCCCGCCCGGAGCGCCGCAAGGAGGTGGGCGGCCTGATGCTCTCGGTCGCTCTGACCTCGTTCGTGACCGGCATCACCGAGCCGCTGGAGTACTCGTTCCTCTTCATCGCGCCCGGCCTGTACGCCGTCCACGCGGTGCTGACCGGTGCGTCGATGGCGGTGACCTGGGCGCTGGGCGTGCACGACGGCTTCAGCTTCTCGGCGGGCCTGATCGACTACGTGATCAACTGGAACCTGGCGACGAGACCGTGGGCGATCATCCCGATCGGCCTGTGCTTCGCGGCCGTGTACTACCTGGTGTTCCGCGTCGCGATCACGCGCTTCGACCTGAGGACGCCGGGGCGGGAACCGGCGGAGGACGTGGAGGACGTCACCAAGGTCTGAGGGCACCGTGCGTAGCGCCGTGGTGGCGGATTCGCGGGTTCCTTATGCCGCCTTCATCGTGCTACAACAGGTCTACACCACAGGTGGTGTAGACCAGAGACGCTGCCGTCCCCTTCCATGGTTCCCGGGCGGCGCCTTGCCCGATGGAGGAGCTTGTGACCACGGCCAGCGCCGCACCCGCGGCCGAGAAGAAGAAGGGCGCCGGAGCGATGGCTGTGCTCCAGCGCATCGGCCGCAGCCTGATGCTGCCGGTCGCCGTGCTGCCCGCCGCCGCCCTCCTGGTGCGCCTCGGCAACAACGACATGCTGGGCCGCTCGTCCTTCCCGGACTTCCTGACCAAGATAGCGTCGTTCATGGCGGCCGGCGGCAACGCCATCCTCGACAACATGGCGCTGCTGTTCGCCGTCGGCATCGCGATCGGCTTCGCGAAGAAGTCGGACGGCTCCACGGCCCTCGCCGCCGTCGTCGGCTACCTGGTCTTCAAGAACGTGCTCGCCACGTTCACCGACAAGAACCTGCCGAAGGTGGCGGCCGTCGTCGACGGCAAGGTCGTCATGCAGAACGCCCCGGTGGACGCCAAGGTCCTCGGCGGTGTGGTGATGGGCATCGTCGTGGCCCTGCTGTACCAGCGCTTCTACCGCACCAAGCTGCCCGACTGGGCGGGCTTCTTCGGCGGCCGCCGGCTCGTCCCGATCCTGTCGGCCTTCGCGGGCCTCGTCATCGGCATCGTCTTCGGCTACATCTGGCCTGTCCTCGGCACGGGCCTGCACAACTTCGGCGAGTGGCTGGTGAAGTCGGGTGCGGTCGGCGCGGGCATCTTCGGTGTCGCCAACCGTGCGCTGATCCCGATCGGCATGCACCACCTGCTCAACTCGTTCCCGTGGTTCCAGGCGGGCGAGTACCACGGCAAGAGCGGTGACATCGCGCGCTTCCTGGCCGGCGACCCGCACGCGGGCCAGTTCATGACCGGCTTCTTCCCGATCATGATGTTCGCCCTGCCGGCCGCGTGCCTGGCGATCGTCCACTGCGCCCGGCCCGAGCGCCGCAAGGTCGTCGGCGGCATGATGTTCTCGCTGGCCCTGACGTCCTTCGTCACCGGCGTCACCGAGCCCATCGAGTTCACCTTCATGTTCATCGCGCCGGTCCTGTACGCGATCCACGCTGTCCTCACCGGTGTCTCGATGGCGCTGACCTGGGCGCTGGGCATGAAGGACGGCTTCGGCTTCTCGGCGGGCGCGGTCGACTTCGGCCTCAACCTGGGCATCGCGAGCAACCCGTGGGGCCTGGTCCTGGTCGGCCTGTGCTTCGCGGTGGTCTACTACGTGATCTTCCGCTTCGCGATCACCAAGTTCGACCTGCCGACCCCGGGCCGCGAGTCCGACGAGGAACTCGCGGAACTGCAGAAGGCGGAGGCCAAGTAACCAGACGGCGCGAAGGCCCCGGAACCTCTCCGGTTCCGGGGCCTTTCGTCTGCGCGCGGCGCCCTCAGATCTCGTACGTCTGTCGCGGCGCCGCCAGGTGCACCGGACCGGTGAACACCTCACGCGCGTCCCGCAGGTTCACCTCGGGGTCGGTCCACGGCGGGATGTGGGTGAGGACGAGCCGCCGTACGCCCGCGCGGGCCGCCGTCTCCCCCGCCTCGCGGCCGTTGAGGTGCAGGTCGGGAATGCTCTCCTTGCCGTGCGTGAACGCGGCCTCGCACAGGAACAGATCGGTGTCCCGGGCCAGCTCGTCCAGCGCCGCGGTGACGCCGGTGTCGCCGGAGTACGTCAGGGACTTCCCGCCGTGCTCGATCCGGATGCCGTACGCCTCCACGGGGTGGCGGACCCGCTCGGTGTGCACGGTGAACGGGCCGACCTCGAACGTGGACGGCTTGACCGTGTGGAAGTCGAAGACCTCGCTCATCGAGGAGGCGGAGGGGGTGTCCGCGTAGGCCGTGGTCAGGCGGTGCTCGGTGCCTTCGGGGCCGTAGACCGGGATGGGGTCGCAGCGGCCACCGTCGTGGCGGTAGTAGCGCGCCACGAAGTACCCGAGCATGTCGATGCAGTGATCGGCGTGCAGATGGCTGAGGAAGATCGCGTCGAGGTCGTAGAGACCGCAGTGGCGCTGCAGCTCGCCGAGGGCGCCGTTGCCCATGTCGAGGAGCAGCCGGAAGCCGTCGGCCTCGACGAGGTAGCTCGAACAGGCCGATTCCGCGGACGGGAACGACCCCGAGCAGCCGACGACGGTGAGCTTCATGAAACAGAAACCTCCGTTGGCGGGTAACCGGTGGGCAGGACGTAAACCCCTTGCGGGGCGGGGGCTGTCGGGGGTCGTGCGGTCCGTCGAGCGTAAGGCGCGAAAGCGCGGGTCGCTCCTCCGCCAGGGGCCGTTGTGGGCGAACTCACCTGTGCTGTCACCGGTTCGGCTGGACGCAGGGCGCACAAGGATCTGAAGAGGGCGCGCGAGGTCCGGCGCGCGCCGGTAACGTCGTCGTATGGACACGTCCTGGTGGCTGGCGCTCGCGGCGGTGGTACTGCTCGCGCTCGTCGCCACGCTCGTCGACGGCTGGGGCCGCGGTCACCGGCCCGGCGGCCGACGGCTGCGGCCCCCCGGCCGGCCGGGCCCGCGGACGGCACACGCGGTACGGCCCTCACCGGGGGACATCTGGTGGGCGGAGGTCCCCTACGAGGACCGGGCCGGGACCAAGGACCGGCCCTGTCTGGTGCTGGCCGTGCGCGGCAACCGGGCCACCGTCGCGAAGATCACCAGCAAGTACCACGACGAGCGCTGCGGGGTGATCCCGCTGCCGCCCGGCGCGGTCGGCGACACCCAGGGGCGGCCCAGTTTCCTGGAGACCGACGAGCTGCGCGAGGTCCCGGTGGACGGCTTCCGCCGCCGGGTGGGCGTGGTCGACCCGGTCCTGTGGGACCAGGTACGGCACCTGGCGGGTTAGGGAACGCCTCAGCTCACGCGCACGGTGACCGTCCAGTCCTCGATGCCCTTGCAGGAGACCTGGCCCGGTGCGGTCGGCTCGGCGCACAGCGGGCGGGACGACGTGAGCTTCACCGTGCCGGCGGCCACCGCCCGGTACGCGGCCGTGGCGTCACCCGGCTGGAGTACGAAGCCCGCGTTGACGGCCGTCAGTGCCGTACCGGTCGCGGCGACCGGCTGCCAGGGGCGGGCCCTGGTCCCGTCCAGGGTCAGCCGGACCTCGCCGCCCTCGGTCACGCAGACGGTACGGCCGTGATCGGCGGCCGTCAGCTCCACGTGACCGGTGCAGTCGCCGGCGGACCGGGTGGGCGCCGGCGTGCCCGTGCGGGCCGGCGCCGACACCTTGTCGCTGCTCCCGGTGTCCTGCTGGGAGCCGCAGCCCGCGAGGAGCAGCGCTGCCGCCGCGGGGGCGAGGAGCGTCGTACGGCGCATGGGGTCCGCCTTTCTGCCGGAGTCCTGGTACGGATGTGACGTACCACCGGCGCGCGCGGATCCACGGCTAGGCCCAGAGCTGGCCCTGGAGTGTCGCGATGGCCTCTTCCGTGGTGGCCGCCGTGTAGACGCCGGTGGAGAGGTACTTCCAGCCGCCGTCGGCCACGATGAAGACGATGTCGGCGCTCTCGCCCGCCTTGACGGCCTTGCGGCCGACGCCGATCGCCGCGTGCAGGGCGGCGCCGGTGGAGACGCCCGCGAAGATGCCCTCCTGCTGGAGGAGTTCACGGGTGCGGGTGACCGCGTCGGCCGAGCCGACGGAGAACCGGGTGGTCAGGACGGACGCGTCGTACAGCTCGGGGACGAAGCCCTCGTCGAGGTTGCGCAGGCCGTAGACCAGGTCGTCGTAGCGCGGTTCGGCGGCGACGATCTGGACGCCCGGCTTGTGCTCGCGCAGATAGCGGCCGACGCCCATGAGGGTGCCGGTGGTGCCGAGGCCCGCCACGAAGTGGGTGACCGAGGGCAGGTCGGCGAGGATCTCGGGGCCGGTCGTGGCGTAGTGGGCGCCCGCGTTGTCCGGGTTGCCGTACTGGTAGAGCATCACCCAGTCGGGGTGCTCGGCGGCCAGTTCCTTGGCCACGCGCACGGCGGTGTTGGAGCCGCCGGCGGCCGGCGAGGAGATGATCTCGGCGCCCCACATGCCGAGCAGGTCCCGGCGCTCCTGCGAGGTGTTCTCCGGCATCACGCACACCATCCGGTAGCCCTTGAGCTTGGCCGCCATGGCGAGGGAGATGCCGGTGTTGCCGGAGGTGGGTTCGAGGATCGTGCAGCCCGGGGTCAGCCGGCCGTCCTTCTCCGCCTGCTCGATCATGTGCAGGGCGGGCCGGTCCTTGACCGAGCCGGTGGGGTTGCGGTCCTCCAGCTTGGCCCAGATCCGCACGTCCGGGGCCGGCGACAGCCGCGGCAGGCACACCAGGGGGGTGTTGCCCACCGCGGCCAGCGGGGAGTCGTAGCGCATCGCTGCTCAGCGACCGATCAGCGCATGCCGCCGGCGACGGCCGGCAGGATCGTGACGTTGTCGCCGTCGGACAGCTTGGTGTCGATGCCGTCCAGGAAGCGGACGTCCTCGTCGTTGAGGTACACGTTGACGAAGCGGCGCAGCTGGTCGCCGTCCACGATGCGGGCCCGGATGCCCGCGTGCCGCGACTCCAGGTCGGCGAACAGCTCGGCGAGGGTGCTCCCGTTGCCCTCCACCGCCTTCTGACCGTCGGTGTACTGGCGGAGGATGGT
This sequence comes from Streptomyces sp. Ru62, assembly GCF_002920615.1. GTDB lineage: Bacteria > Actinomycetota > Actinomycetes > Streptomycetales > Streptomycetaceae > Streptomyces. Next base: position 129,522 of record NZ_PQSU01000002.1, on the reverse strand, counting down.
GGGGATGCGGACCTCGATGGCCATGGTTGCGGGCTCCTGTCAGGAAGTGTCGGAAGGTGTGGGCGCGCGGCGGGGCACGCCGCGGCTCACGGCCGTACGGCGGCGGGGAACGTCAACAGATGGCGCTGTTCAGCCTGCACAGATCGACGTGCAGCCGCGCCACGAGCAGCGTGCCCGGCGCCTTCTCGCTCACGTCGTTCAGAACCATGGGCTCATCGTATCGATTCCCGGTCCGGATCCCGGAGTGTGATTCCACATCCCGGACGGAATCCGACCGAGTACTGGGATCAGTACGCCTCGACGACCTTGACCTCCTCCTCGGTGACCTCCCCTTCGAGGATGCGGAAGGAGCGGAACTGGAACTCTCCGGCGCCGTCGGTGTCGGCGGTGGACACCAGGACGTAGTGCGCGCCGGGCTCGTTGGCGTAGCTGATGTCGGTCCGGGAGGGGTACGCCTCGGTCGCGGTGTGGGAGTGGTAGATGATCACCGGCTCCTCGTCGCGGTCGTCCAGTTCGCGGTAGAGCTTGAGCAGGTCCTGGGAGTCGAACTCGTAGAAGGTGGGCGAGCGCGCCGCGTTGAGCATCGGGATGAAGCGCTCGGGGCGGCCGGAGCCCACCGGCCCGGCGACCACGCCGCACGCCTCGTCGGGGTGGTCCGCGCGCGCGTGGGCGACGATCTGGTCGTGGAGCTCCTGGGTGATGGTCAGCATGGGGGTCAGGATAAGCAGAGGGGCCGTCCCGTACCGAGGGGTGGTACGGGACGGCCCACATGGCGGACGTCCTGAGCGGCGGCCGCCGGGGGCGCCACGAGAGCTCCCGACGGCCGGACGTCCTTTTCCGGAGGTCTTCCGGGGTCTTATGGGGGGGTCTTCCGGGGGTCTTCCGGGGTCTCCCGAAAGTCCCCCGAGGATCCTTCCTGGGGTCAGCCCACCTTCTCGAACTCCGGCTCGCGGCGGTCCGCGATGGACGGCGTCCGGGACTTCAGGACCAGCCAGCCGATGCCCAGGGCGACCGCCCAGACCGCCATCACGTACAGGCAGACGCGGGAGTCGGCGTCGTAGGCGATCAGGCCGGTGACGAAGAGCAGGAAGGCGATGGCGATGTACGAGCACACCGCGCCGCCGGGCGCCGGGAAGGAGCTGGCGGGCAGCCGGCCCGCGTCGACCGCGCGGCGGTAGAGGACGTGGCTGACCAGGATCATCAGCCAGGTCCAGATGCCGGCCGCGGTGGCGACGGAGGTGACGTAACCGAAGGCCTTCTCCGGGACGATGTAGTTCAGGACCACGCCGATGCCCATGAACAGCACCGAGACGGTGATGCCGAGCGCGGGGGTCTTGGTGGCCGACAGCTTCGAGAAGACCCGCGGGGCCTCGCCGTTGTCGGCGAGCGTGCGCAGCATGCGGCCGGTGGAGTACATGCCCGAGTTGCAGGACGACAGGGCCGCGGTGAGCACCACGAAGTTGACGATGCCGGCGCCGGCCGGGATGCCGATGACCGCGAAGGCCTTCACGAAGGGGCTGACGCCCGGCGCGAACTCGGTCCACTTCACCACGCACAGGATGACGGTGAGGGCACCGACGTAGAACAGCGCGATGCGCCAGGGCAGCGTGTTGATGGCCTTCGGGAGGGTCTTCTCCGGGTTCTCGGACTCGCCGGCGGTGACGCCGACCAGTTCGACCGCGAGGTAGGCGAACATCACGCCCTGGAGGGTCATCAACGACGAGCCGATGCCCTTGGGGAAGAAGCCGTCGAACTGCCAGAGGTTCGCCACGTGCGCGGTGTCGCCCGCGGCGCTGAAGCCGAAGGTGAGCACGCCGAGACCGATCACGATCATGCCGATCAGGGCGGTGACCTTGACCATGGAGAACCAGAACTCGATCTCGCCGAACAGCTTCACCGAGATCAGGTTGGCCACGAACAGGACGACCAGGAAGACCAGGGCCGTCACCCACTGCGGGATGCCGGGGAACCAGTAGTGGACGTAGATCGCGGCGGCCGTCAGCTCGGCCATGCCGGTCACGACCCACATCAGCCAGTACGTCCAGCCGGTGAAGTAGCCGAAGAACGGGCCGAGGAACTCCCGGGAGTACTCGGCGAAGGAGCCGGAGACCGGGCGGTAGAGCAGCAGTTCGCCCAGGGCCCGCATGATGAAGAAGATGATCACGCCGGCGAGGGCGTACATGAGGATGAGGCTGGGACCGGCCTTCGCGATGTTCGCGCCGGCTCCCAGGAAGAGCCCGACGCCGATGGCGCCGCCGATGGCGATCATCTGGACCTGACGGCTGCCGAGCCCGCGCTCGTACCCCTCCTCAGGGGCGGTGGTGACCTTCTCAGAGGTCATGTGTGGTGCGCCTTTCTCCATGCCGACCCGGGCCTTTCGTCGGCCTCGGATCGGGTCTCGATCCCCCCGGATGATGGAGTTGTCTGCCTGGCCGACGGTCGTCGGCTCGGTGGCGCACCCGGCCGTACGTGGGTGGTGTCGGCCGGGCGGTCGTGAAGATTTATCACGGCCGCAATATTGATCACAGGGGTGCGATGTGGCGTATCACACAGGTAAAAGCGGACAAAGAGCGCCCGAATGCGGCAAAACCGGCCACAAAGGTGACGGGATCGTTATCCGGATTTGAGCGTCCTCTGAGCGAACACTTCCGAGGGGCAAATCCGTACGAACTACGGCATCAAGGTCGTCACCAGGGTCTCCTGGAGCCCGCCGAGCCACAGGTACGCCATGACCATCGGCTTGCGCGGGTCCTCGTCCGGGAGCCGGTAGAGCAGGTCGGTGTCGTCCTCGTCGGTGATCTCCAGCCGGGAACCGATCGCCAGCCGCAGATCGTTGAGGGCGCCGAGCCACTGCCGGGACTCCTCCGGGGACAGCTTCAGCACCGCCCCGCCCTCGTCGACCGGGGCCAGCGCGTCCAGGCTGCGGATCACCCCGAGGGCGCTCTCCCGCTTGCCGGCGCGCAGGTCGTTCTCCGTGAAGCGGCGGAACTCGGCGGAATGCGCCCGCCGCTCCTCGGCCTCGGCCGACGAGGCCGGGATCTCCTCCGGGTCGCTGTAGGCGTCCGGGAAGAGCCGTCGCAGCACCGGGTCGGCCGGCGGCTCGCTCGGCCCCTCCGCGAACAGCTCGGCGAGGGGGTCGTCCGGGGCGTCGGCGCCGGGTCCGGGACCGATGAGCTCCAGGAGCTGGACGGCCAGCGACCGGATGATGGAGATCTCGACGTCGTCGAGAGCGACGGCCGCGCCGCCGCCGGGGAGCGGTTCGAAGTGTCCGGGCATCTGGGTGCGTTTACTTCCGGTCCTGCTGGAGGGTGGCCCACAGACCGTAGCCGTGCATCGCCTGCACGTCGCGCTCCATCTCCTCGCGGGACCCGCTGGAGACGACCGCCCGGCCCTTGTGGTGGACGTCGAGCATGAGCTTGGTGGCCTTGTCCTTGGTGTAGCCGAAATACGTCTGGAAGACGTACGTCACATAGCTCATGAGGTTGACCGGGTCGTTGTGGACGATCGTGACCCAGGGGACGTCGGGCTCGGGTACGGCGAAGACCTCCTCCGCCGACTCGGTGCGTTCGATCTCTACGGGCGCGGGTGACGTCACACAGCCCATGCTGCCACGGCCTCCATAAATCGTCACACCGACGAAAAGGGAGTACGATTCCTCGTCATGAACACAGCGGACCTTGGGCTGCCGGTGGACGTTCCCTCGACAGCGCTCTTCACGGACCAGTACGAGCTGACGATGCTGCGCGCCGCCCTGAAGGCCGGTACGGCCGAACGGCGGAGCGTCTTCGAGGTCTTCACCCGGCGGCTGCCGAACGGGCGCCGCTACGGCGTGGTGGCCGGCACCGGCCGCGTCCTGGACGCGGTGGAGAACTTCCGCTTCGACACCGGCGTCCTCGGCTTCCTGCGCGAGCGGGACATCGTCGACGAGGAGACCCTGCGGTGGCTCGCCGACTACCGCTTCAGCGGGGACATCTGGGGCTACCCCGAGGGCGAGGTGTACTTCCCCGGCTCACCGATCATGCGCGTCGAGGGCAGCTTCGCCGAGTGCGTGCTGCTGGAGACCGTGATCCTGTCCATCCTCAACCACGACTCCGCCATCGCCGCCGCCGCCTCCCGGATGGCCTCCGCCGCCGGTGGCCGCCCGCTGATCGAGATGGGCGCCCGCCGCACCCACGAGCTGGCCGCGGTGGCCGCCGCCCGCGCCGCCTACGTCGGCGGCTTCGCGACCACCTCCGACCTGGCCGCCGGCTTCCGCTACGGCATCCCGACCGTCGGCACCTCCGCCCACGCCTTCACGCTGCTCCACGACCGCGAGCGCGACGCCTTCCAGGCCCAGGTCGACACCCTCGGCCGCGGCACGACCCTCCTGGTGGACACCTACGACGTCGCCGAGGCCGTCCGTACGGCGGTGGAGGTGGCCGGCCCCGAGCTGGGCGCGGTCCGCATCGACTCCGGCGACCTGCTGCTGGTGGCCCACCGGGTGCGGCAGCAACTGGACGAGCTGGGCGCGACCGGCACGAAGATCATCGTGACCTCCGACCTGGACGAGTACGCCATCGCCTCGCTGGCCGCCGCGCCGGTGGACGCGTACGGCGTCGGCACCCAGCTGGTGACCGGCTCCGGGCACCCGACCTCCTCCATGGTCTACAAGCTGGTCGCCCGCGCCGAGTCCGCCGACCCGAAGGCCCCGCTGCTGCCGGTCGCGAAGAAGTCCAGCGGCGGCAAGACGTCCATCGGGGGCCGCAAGTGGGCGGCTCGGCGGCTGGACGCGGAGGGGGTCGCGGAGGCCGAGGTCGTCGGCACCGGGCCGGTCCCGGCGGAGCTGGCCGACCGGCAGCTCCTGGTGCAGCTGGTCAAGGGCGGCGAGGTGGTCGCCCGGGAGCCGCTGGACGTGACCAGGGACCGCCACATCGCGGCCCGCGCGAATCTGCCGCTCTCCGCTGTCCAGCTGTCCAGGGGGGAACCCGTCATTCCGACGGAGTACGTCCACGGGCGCTCGGGTAGCCAGAGCGGGACCCCGTCCGCCCCTGGACGCCCCCTCCCGCAGGAGCCCGGAATTCTCTAGGCTCAGATACTTCACTCTCAGTCGAAGGACACCCACCATGCGCCGCGCCTTGATCGTCGTAGACGTGCAGAACGACTTCTGCGAAGGAGGCAGCCTCGCGGTGGCCGGCGGTGCCGACGTGGCCGCCGCCATCACCGAGCTGATCGGCCAGGCGGCGGGCACCGGGTACCGGCATGTGGTGGCCACCCGCGACCACCACATCGCGCCCGGCGGCCACTTCGCGGACAACCCCGACTACGTCCGCTCCTGGCCCGCGCACTGCGTCGCGGGCACGGAGGGCGTGGGCTTCCACCCGAACTTCGCCCCGGCCGTCGCCTCCGGCGCGGTGGACGCCGTGTTCGACAAGGGTGCGTACGCGGCCGCGTACAGCGGCTTCGAGGGCACCGACGAGAACGGCGTCCCCCTCGCCGACTGGCTGCGCGCCCGGGAGATCACCGAGGTGGACGTGGTCGGCATCGCCACGGACCACTGCGTACGGGCCACGGCCCTGGACGCCGCGAGAGAGGGCTTCCGCACGCAGGTCCTCCTGGACCTGACCGCCGGGGTGGCGGGTGAGACCACCGAGCGGGCCCTGGAGGAGCTCCGGGACGCGGGCGTGGAACTCACCGGCAAGCCCGTGGTGAGCGGCTAGGAGAGCGCCCGGAGGCGCGCGGGGAACTGTGCGACCGGCCACCACGCGGCCGCACCCGGTGACGCACCGCCGCTCCCCTCACCGCACCACCGCCGGACCGCGCAGCAGCGCCCGGATCGGGTGCCACAGCTCGTTCACCATGACACCGTTGTCAGCCGGGGCCGTGCGCCATATCAGGCCGTCGGGGTGGTGCAGGACCGCCGTGATCTCGTCCGGCGTCGGAGGCTCGGCGTTCCCCCGGAGGTAGATCGCCCGCAGGCCCAGGTTCCGGAGCCTGGTCAGGGCCCGGGCCCGGTTCTGGGCGTGCACGAGAACCCGCACCCCGGCGGAGCCGTACGGCAGGTTCAGCGCCACCACCACCGTGCCGTTCGGCAGCTTGCAGAAGCCTCCAGCGGCCATGCGGTCACATCCCCGTTCCGGTCGGTGTCAATAAGCGGTCCACAGGACGCACCTAAACACGACCGGCGGCAACCCGCCAAGGGGTTGCCGCCGATACGCCTCTGACCTGCGGTGATGTGGACTACTTCACCGCGGGACCGACCTTGAGCTGGATCGTGGAGCCGTCCTTGGCCTCCTTGACGATCGTGATCTTGGTGTTGGTGTCAGTGACCTTCACCCCGCCCGTCGGGTTCGACGGGTCGTAGTAGGTGCTGGTGTGGTCGTTGAAGACCCGGACACCCTTCGAGCCCTTGATCTTCAGCGCGACGTCGGCCTTGTGCAGCGTGATGCCGTCCGTGGCGTAGAGGCTGAACGGCGAGTCGTACGCCTGGATGCGGTTGCGCAGCAGCGTGCCGTCGGTCCACTTCAGCGCCTTCGGGTGCGAGTCGATCGGCAGGATCAGACCGGTGCCCGGGTGGCCGCTCGCGGCGTTCGTGTTGTTGTCCGCCTGGGAGGTGTCCCACTTCCAGATCAGCAGGCCGTTCTGGTACGGGTAGTGCTCCACCCAGTCCGGGCGCGACGCGAAGCCGAAGTTGTACGGGCCGGTCTTCAGCGTCTTGTCGTACGACACGTACTGCCGGTTCTCGGCGATGTAGTACTGCTTGTAGTCCTTGGTGAAGGACGCGCCGATGCGGGAGAAGCCGTCCGCGGTCCAACCAGCGTCCGCGGTCTCGGCGTTGTCCGAGAACAGCGGGGTGCCGTCGGCGGTCACGGCGATCTCGTCGGCCGCGAAGCCGTTCTCCGCGACACCGCCGTCGGTGGCGTAGCGGAAGCGCAGGTCGATCTTCTTGCCCGCGTAGGCGTCGAGGGGGAACGCCAGCTTCTTGTACGTCTGCGAGAAACCGCTCAGCGCCGGCTTGCCGCTGGCGTCCTTCGGCAGGGCCTGGCCGTCGGCCGTGCCGTCCAGGGCGGTCCAGTTGGCGCCGCCGTCGGTCGAGACCTCGGTGTAGACGTAGTCGTAGCCGGCCTCGGTGGCCCACCAGCCGTCCAGGGTGAGGCTCGCCGAGGACTTGCCGGTCAGGTCCACGGAACGGGTCAGCGTGTTCTTGAGGTTGTTGCCGCTGCCGCTCCACCACTGGGTGGCACCCTGCGCCGGCTCGGTGATGGTGGTCTTGACCGCCTTGTCCGGCAGGGTCACCACGAGGGCCTGCTTGTCCCAGGTGTTGTACTCGGCGACGCCCAGCTTGTGCGTGGACTGCTTGCCGGCCTTGGCGGTGTCGTAGTTCAGCCAGCCCAGCTGGAGCTTGTCCCAGGCGTTCATGTCGCCCGGCAGGTCGCCGATGGACTCCTTGCCGGTGCCGAGCCAGGAGCCGGAGGACATCAGCGTCCAGAAACCGGTGGAGTTGTCGCCGCCGGCGGTGTCGTACTCGTCCGGCAGGCCGAGGTCGTGGCCGTACTCGTGGGCGAAGACGCCGAGGCCGCCGTTCTCCGGCTGGATGGTGTAGTCGCCCACCCAGATCCCGGTGTCGCCGACCTGCGTGCCGCCGAGCTTGTTGTTCTCGGGGCCGGTGGCGCCGGCGTCGGTGCCGAAGGCGTACCAGCGGTGGGCCCAGATCGCGTTCTCGCCCTCGGCGCCGCCGCCGGCGGACTCGTCCTCACCGGCGTGCACGATCTGGAAGTGGTCGACGTAGCCGTCCGGCTCGTTGAAGTTGCCGTCGCCGTCGAAGTCGTAGCGGTCCCACTGGTCGTACTTGGCGAGGTCCGTCTTGATGTCGGCGTCGGTGCGGCCGGCCTTCTTCTGCTGGGCGACCCAGGCGTTCAGGCCGTCGCTGACGACGTTCCACACGCTCGGGCAGTTGGTGTCGCCGCAGGCGTTGTTGCCGTAACGGGCCTCGTTGTACGGGACCTTGACCCAGTCGGTGACCTCACCGGAGACCGAGTAGCGGCCCGAGGACTGCTTCTCGTAGTACTTCTTCAGCGACTCGGTCTTCTTGCCGGTGCCGAAGTAGAGGTCCTGGTAGTGCTTCTGGTCGTAGTCCTTCTGCCAGGCCGTGGAGTTGTCCTTCTTGCGGTCCGGCGCGGCGATCTTGTTGTGCAGCGGGCCCGGGGTGCCGCCGAACTTGGGGTCGGTCTTGTCGCCGAACTCCACCAGGATCGTGAAGATCTTGTCGGTCTTCTCGCGGCTCAGTTCGACGTACTTGCTCCGGCCCTTGCGGCTCTTGAGCTCGACGACCTTGGAGCCGTTGCGCTCCTTCGCGGTGGCCTTGCCCGATATGAGCTGGTTCAGGGCCTCCTTGCGCTGCGCCTCCTGGGTCTTGCTCAGGGGGCCGTCCAGGTCGTGCGCGCGCTGCTTCACCGGCGCCGGGTCGTGCCGGTTGGCCGCCGCGTTCTGGGCCTGGGTGCCCGCCTCCGCGACGGCGAAGGTGGCGAACGTGGCGGAGGCCGCCGCGAGCGTCACGCCGATGGCGGCCGCTCTGAACGTCCAGGATCTGCTGGTCACTTGAGTTCCTCCCCCGCGCCGCGCACACGGACAGAGGGTTCCGGGTCTTGGAGGAATCCGTGCGCGCACGATCAACGCGTGTAGTCAAGTGACGACATTTGACTAGAGGTTTAGCTGAAAAAACAGACCTTGACTTGAGCAGGACAAGTGCACTATGCGGAGGTGACGTTCGCTTTACGGACGCGTGTCACCCCGCCAACGGGCGCAGGGGAACGCCCGTTTGGCCGGGACGGTGACTCCATGCGCCCCCTGTGCACCGGTACCGTGGGTTAGGTCACGCTTACCGGGCGTCCCGCTCGGGCATGCAGGCCAACAGAGTGGCACCCCCTACTTCCGAAGACTGCCGAGGACACGATTGCCATGCCTCGTCCGACCGCCGCACAGCTCGCCTACGGTTCCTGCACCGTGATCTTCTCGACGCTCGCCATGCTGCTGCTGTCCCAGACGAGTTCGGGCCTCGGGGTCGCCATCATCGCCCTCGCGGCACTCGCGCTGGGCCTGCTGGTCGCCCTGACGGTCCCCGTCCCCGGGACGCGCGCGGAGCGGGCGCCCACCGAGCCCGTCGCGGAGGAGGAACGTATCCCCACGACCCTCTGAGCGGACGGGGACACAGCGCCGCAGAGCTGCGACAGTGGCGGTTCCGGACGTCCCGGTACCGCCACTGCCGTGCGAGCACCCCTGACGGGCGGCTCAACCGGTGCTGACCACCACCGTCTTGGCCGCCTTGTCGTGCAGGCCCTGTTTGTACGGCTTGTCGAAGAAGCTCCAACCACCCGAGACGGCCGTCCAGATGCAGGCGCAGCAGAAGGCGAACGGCACCCACAGCACCAGGGAGCGGATCAGCATGGTCTGCACGGAGGGCGTGGCGCCGTTCTCCAGGTTGGCCACCCGCAGGCCGAGCCACTTCTTGCCGAGGGTCTGCCCCGACCTGGTCATCATGAAGGTGTCGTACGCGATGTAGAGCACGGCCGCGATGAAGGACTGCGCGAGGGACCTGCCGACCTCCGTGCGCTCGCTGTCGAACGTGTACGCGCTCACCCCGAACGCCCAGGTGAGCAACAGCACGACGATGCCGACCAGGATCATGTCGATGATGCGCGCGAGCGTCCGCTTGCCGCTGTCGGCGAGCGGGGGCATGCCGGCCAGCGGGTCGGCCGGGTAGCCGCCGGGGCCGTAGGGGCCGCCGCCGGGACCGCCGCCGTAGGGGCCACCGCCGTAAGGGCCGCCACCGCCGGGGGAGGGGGCTGGGCGCCGCCGTACGGGGCGTCGTACGGCGAGCCCGGGCCCTGGTCCGACGGGGGCCGCTTCCTGAAGGGGTCGTCCTCGGGGGGCTGCTCTCCGGAGCCGGGGGGCGGTTCGCTGCTCATGGCCCGAGTGGAACCCGAAGATCCCGGCTCCGCATCCGGCAGACGGCCGGACGGAGTACGCGCGTCAGCCGGCCACGAAGGTGTGGGCCGCCTTGTCGTGCCAGCACTGGTGCCAGGGCCGGTCGAACAGGCACCACAGCACGCCCACGATCCCGACGACCAGCAGGCCCGGCACGCTCAGGACCAGCCAGCGGCGCAGTGCCGCGCCGAACGCGGGGGGCTCGTGCGCCTCGATGTCCCGGACCTCAAGACCGCACAGCTTCTTGCCGAGGGTGCGGCCCCACTTGGCTGTGGGGAGCGCCTCGTACAGGACACCGGCCAGGAGCAGGACGGCGAGGACGATGCCGAGGCTGGTGCCGGTCGTGCCGTCGAGCAGCCAGACCGTGACCTCGCGGCCCGAGAGCCGGGCCGCGTCGATCTTCTCCTGGACGTGGTCCACGGCCCGGATGCCGAGCGGGACCGCCGCCGCGGCCGTCACGGCGCCGATGACCAGCAGGTCGATCAGCCGCGCGGCGAGCCGCTTGCCGAGTCCGGCGGGGCGGGCGGCGGCCTGTCGGCGCGCGGCGGCCTGGAAGAGGTCCTCCACCGGCGGCTTCCACGGCGCCACGGGCTGCTCGTCCCCGCCCCCGGCGAGCTGGTGCACCTGCTGCGCCCAGGACGCCTGCCCGCCACCGGGACCGCTCGTCAGCGGGGTGACGGGGGCACCGGCCTGGCCGGGACCCGCCTGGTGCGGCACCGACGGGGCCACGGGGGCGGGGGCGGCAGGGGAAGGCTGGGGCGCGGGGGCCGGCTGCGGGATCGACGGTGACTGCGGTGCCTGCGCTCCCGGTGACGGCTGCGGGATCGACGGTGACTGCGGTCCCTGGGCCGCCGGGGGTGTCTGTGCTGCGGCGGCGCGGGCCGCGGCGGCCTTCCCGGCGCCGAAGCCCGAGTTCGCGGGCGCGCCGACCGGGCCTTGCGCGCCGAAGCCGGCCGGGCCGCTGTCGGGGCCGGACGGGGCTTGCGGGGCCGAAGGGGCGGACGGGGCCGACGGGACCGGACGGAAGGTCATCGTGCCGTCGTCGGTGCGGTCGGCCGCCGCCGGGCCGGGGATCGGCCGGCGGAAGATGAAGGTGCCGGGGTCGTGGGGGTCGTCCTCCGTCGGCGGGATCGTCGCGGTGCCGTCGGTCCGGCTGGTGGCACGGCCGTCGGGGTCGGGGGAGGCTTCGGCGGGCACCCGGGGGTCGGCACCCCAGGGTGCACCGGGCTGACCCGGCCGGCCTGGCTGAGCAGGCTGCCCCGGCGCACCCGACTGCCCCGGCGCGCCCGGCCGGCCCCACTGCGCGCCCTGCGCGCCCTGCGCGGGCTGACCGCCCTGCCGGTCCCGCTCGCCCGCGCCGCCCTGCTGCTCCCCGTCCGGCGGGTCCTCGTCGAAGAAGTGCGGACCCGTTTCCTCCACGGACGGGGGCGCCGGGCGGGCGCCGGGGGGCGGGGTGAGCGGTTCGCCGTTCTTCGGCGCCGGGCGGCTCGTGCCGGGCACCCAGGAGGCGCCGTTCCAGTACCGGACGTAACCGGGGATGGACGGGTCCGGGTAGTAGCCCTCGCGGGGCCGGTCGTCGCCTGGGGCCGGGGTTGGGGCGCTCATGTCCGTCGTCCCGTATCTGCTCGGGGGTGTGATGGGGGCCTCCACATCTATCAGACCCGGGCATCCCCCACCGCCAGTCCCGCCGGACCCACCCCTTTCCGGGCAACGCCGTGACCCACTCCCCCGGGGCTTGCGAAAAGAATTTCTGCGAACCGGCGTAATGGTCCGGCCCCTGCCCCCTCTCTCCCGGTGCGGGCCCGTCCCGGCGGCCCCGACGCGAGAGGAGACGCAGGTCATGCAGCACACCGTGGTGGAGCGCGAACTGGAGCTGAGGCTCATCCTGTCACCGGAGCGGAGCGTCCCGGTGCCCGCCCGGCTCGCATACCGCTCCGACGACCCCTACGCCGTCCACATCACCTTCCACATCGACTCGGCGCACCCCGTCGACTGGACGTTCGCCCGCGACCTGCTGGTGGAAGGGGTGTTCCGGCCGTGCGGCCACGGCGACGTGCGGGTGTGGCCGACGAAGACGGACGGGCGCAGTGCCGTGCTGATGGCGCTGAGTTCACCGGACGGCGACGCGCTGCTGGAGGCGCCGGTCCGGCAGGTGTCGGCCTGGCTGGAGCGGACGCTGCGGGCGGTGCCGCCGGGCACGGAGGGCGGGCAGCTCGGCATCGACGACGCGCTCGACCACCTGCTCGCCCAGTGAGCCCGGCGTCAGAAGAGTTTGCCCGGGTTGAGGATGCCCAGCGGGTCGAAGACCTGCTTCACCGCCCGCTGCATCTCCACCCCGACCGGGCCGATCTCCCGGGCCAGCCACTCCTTCTTCAGGACGCCGACGCCGTGTTCTCCGGTGATGGTGCCGCCCAGCTCCAGCCCGAGGGCCATGATCTCGTCGAAGGACTCGCGGGCCCGGCGGGACTCCTCGGGGTCGCGGGCGTCGAAGCAGACCGTGGGGTGCGTGTTGCCGTCGCCGGCGTGCGCGCAGACCCCGATCGTGAGGTCGTACTCGGCGGCGATCCGCTCCACGCCCTCCAGCATGGCGCCGAGCCGCGAGCGGGGCACGCACACGTCGTCGATCATCGTCGTGCCCTTGACCGCCTCCAGCGCGGTCAGCGAGAGCCGCCGGGCCTGCAACAGCAGCTCGGACTCGGCCGCGTCCTCGGCCGGGACGACCTGGGTGGCGCCGGCGGCCTCGCACAGGGCGCCGAGCGCGGCCAGGTCCGCCGCCGGGTCCGGGGTGTCGAACGCGGCCAGCAGCAGTGCCTCGGTGGTCTCGGGCAGCCCCATGTGGGCGAGGTCGTTGACCGCCTTGACCGTCGTACGGTCCATGAGTTCGAGGAGGGACGGCACGTGACCGCCCTCCATGATCCGGCAGATGGCGTCGCAGGCGGCCGCCGCGGAGGCGAACTCGGCGGCCAGCACGAGCTGCCGGGGCGGCTTGGGCCGCAGCCCGAGCACCGCCCGGACGACGATGCCGAGGGATCCCTCGGAGCCGACGAACAGCCGGGTCAGGTCGTAACCCGCGACGCCCTTCGCCGTACGCCGGCCGGTGGACATCAGACGGCCGTCGGCCAGGACGACGTCCAGGCCGAGGACGTATTCGGCGGTCACGCCGTACTTGACGCAGCACAGGCCGCCGGAGGCCGTGCCGATGTTGCCGCCGATGGTGCACATCTCCCAGCTGGACGGGTCCGGCGGGTAGTACAGGCCGTGTTCCTCGACCGCGCGGGACAGGGTCGCGTTGACCACGCCCGGTTCGACCACGGCGATCCGGTCGACGGGACTGATCTCCAGGATGCGGTCCATCTTGGTGAGGGACAGCACGATGCAGCCCTCGGTGGCGTTGGCGCCGCCGGACAGGCCGGTGCGGGCGCCCTGCGGGACGACGGGGACGCGCAGCTCGGTGGCCGTGCGCATGACGTGCTGGACCTGCTCGACGGTGCGGGGGAGGGCGACGACGGCGGGACTGCCCGCCGGGCAGAAGCTCGCCATGTCGTGGGCGTAGGAGGCCGTGACGTCGGAGTCGGTCAGGACGGCCTCGGGCGGCAGGCCGGCCAGGAGCCGGTCGGCGAGGTTACCGGTGTGCTCGTCGCGCGGTGCTTCGATACGGCTCATGATCACAGCGTGTCACTCGCGGCCATCGGTGTGAACCCCGCCCGTGCCGCTCCGGGGCCACGCGGATGTGCTCGTCGTATTGACGCACAGTGAGCGCCATGGACAACCGACAGTGCGTGGGTACGTCCCTGGTCCCGGAGCCGCCGGCGCCGCGCCGGCGGGCGCTGCGGCGGGTGCTGGTCGCCTCGCTGGCGGGCGGTGTCGTGGCGGGCACGGTGCTGATGCTGCTGCCGCACGAGCGGCGGCACGGGCCGGCCGTGCCGCCCGCCGCCGGTCCGCAGGCGCGGCCACGGACACAGGTGCCGGCGCTGACGACGGTGACCTACGGCGTGCCGGCCGCGCTGCCCGGGCTGACGGCGCTCATCGGGCGGCAGGAGCAGTCGGTGCGGGCCCGGCCGCGGGACGCCCGGGCGTGGGCGGTGCTGGGGTCGGCCTACGTGGAGCGGGGGCGGCGGGCGGGTGACGCTGCGGACTACCCGAAGGCCGAGCAGGCACTGCGGGAGTCGTTGAAGGTGCGGGGCGGCCGGAACACCGAGGCGCTGGACGGCCTGGCCGCGCTGGCGCTCGCGCGCCGGGACTTCCCGGCGGCCAAGAGCTACGGCGAGCAGGCGCTGAAGGCGGACCCGAAACGGTGGCAGGCGTATCCGCCGCTGATCGACGCGTACACCGGGCTCGGCGACTACGAGAAGGCCCGCTCCGCCCTGGACAAGCTGCTGGCGCTGAGCACCGACGCGGCGGCGCGGCCGGCCGTGATGGCGCGGGCCTCGGCGGTGTACCGGGACCGGGGCTGGCGCGAGGACGCGGTGGCCCAGCTGACCGACGCGGCGGCCGCCGCCCGCACCCCGGCGGAGCAGGCCGCGTGGCTGACGGGGCTGGGACAGCTGGCGTGGGAACGCGGGGACCTCGCGGACGCGCTGCGGCACTTCGAGGCGGCGCTGCGGCTCGATCCCGACCAGCGGGCGGCGGCGGCCGGGCGGGCGCGGACGCTGGCCGCGCTGGGGCGCACGGCGCAGGCGCTGGCCGCGTACCGGGCCGTCGTCGCGAAGCAGCCGGACCCAGCGGATCTGCTGGAACTGGGCGAGCTGTACGAGTCGCTGGGGCAGCCCGGGGTCGCCGAGGAGCAGTACACGCGGATGAAGGCGGCGGTACGGCGGGCCGTGTCGGGCGGGGTGGACGAGGAGGTGCTGATCGGGCGGTTCGAGGCGGACCACGGGGACCCGTGGGACGGCGTGGAGCGGCTGCGGGACGAGTGGAAGCGGCAGCCGGGGATCGAGGTGGCCGACGCGCTGGGCTGGGCGCTGCACCGGGCCGGTGAGGACGAGGAGGCGTTGACCTACGCGACCGCCGCGACGGACAAGGCGAAGGGGGGCGGGGTGCGCAGCGCGCTGTACGCGTTCCACCGGGGCGTGATCGAGGCGGAGCTGGAGCGGTACGGTCCCGCGCGGCGGCATCTTGAGGAGGCGCTGCGCATCAACCCGTACTTCTCGCCGCTGAAGGCGCCGCTGGCGCGGGAGGCGCTGCAGGAGCTGGGCGACGTACCCGACGAGCCGCCGCCCAGCGAGTAGCGCCCGCCGTTACAGGTTGCCCCGCTTCTCCTGCTCCCGTTCGATCGCCTCGAACAGCGCCTTGAAGTTGCCCTTGCCGAAGCCCATGGAGCCGTGCCGCTCGATGAGCTCGAAGAACACGGTCGGGCGGTCCTGGACCGGCTTGGTGAAGATCTGGAGCAGGTAGCCGTCCTCGTCGCGGTCGGCCAGGATCTTCAGCTCGCGCAGGGTCTCGACCGGTACGCGGGTGTCGCCGACCCACTCGCCGAGGGTGTCGTAGTAGGAGTCGGGGGTGTCGAGGAACTCGACGCCGGCCGCGCGCATGGTGCGGACGGTCTGCACGATGTCGCCCGTGTTGAGCGCGATGTGCTGGACGCCCGCGCCGCCGTAGAACTCCAGGTACTCGTCGATCTGGGACTTCTTCTTGGCGATGGCGGGCTCGTTGATCGGGAACTTGACCTTGAGGGTGCCGTCCGCGACCACCTTCGACATCAGCGCGCTGTACTCGGTGGCGATGTCGTCGCCCAC
Source organism: Streptomyces sp. Ru62 (assembly GCF_002920615.1). Taxonomy (GTDB): domain Bacteria; phylum Actinomycetota; class Actinomycetes; order Streptomycetales; family Streptomycetaceae; genus Streptomyces. The sequence continues at coordinate 113,827 of NZ_PQSU01000002.1, read as the reverse complement.
GAACTCCTTCATGTTCGTGAAGCCCATGACCTTGTTGTAGAAGGCCACCCACTCGTTCATCCGGCCGAGTTCGACGTTGCCGACGCAGTGGTCGATGGCCTGGAAGACGCGGTGGGCGGGCGGCTCGACGATCGGCTGGGCGGCGGTGTAGCCGGGCAGGTAGGGGCCGTCGTAGCCGGTGCGCTCGACCAGGGTGTGCCGGGTCTCGCCGTAGGTGGCGACGGCGGCGAGGACGACCGTGCCGTGCTCGTCCTTCAGCTCGTACGGCTCGGCGACGCTCTTCGCGCCCTGCTCGACGGCGTACGCGTACGCGGCGCGCGCGTCCGGGACCTCGATGGCCAGGTCGATGACGCCGTCGCCGTGCGCGGCCACGTGCTGGGCGAGGAAGTGGCCCCAGGTGCTGCTCGGCTTGATCACGGAGGTGAAGACGAAGCGGGCGGAGCCGCTCTCCAGCACGTAACTGGCGGTCTCGCGGCTGCCGTTCTCCGGTCCGGAGTAGGCGACCAGCCGCATGCCGAAGGCAGTGGAGTAGTAGTGCGCCGCCTGCTTGGCGTTGCCCACGGCGAAGACGACCGCGTCCATTCCCTTGACCGGGAAGGGGTCGTCCTGCCGGGCGGTCGTGTCGGGAGTGAGGTCTGTGGTCTGCGTCATAGCGGAAGGGTGGCTCTGCTCTGCAAGGTGCGCAATAGTTCACGAAATCGCTGGGCAATCTGACCAGTAGCACGACCGCCTTGGCGGTGTTTCTGTACAGGATGACCATCTCAGGGGGTCCCGTGGCGATCGATCATCTGGACGGGCGCATCATCGTGCTGCTGGCCCGGGAACCGCGCATCGGGGTGCTGGAGATGTCCCGGCGGCTGGGCGTGGCGCGCGGGACCGTGCAGGCGCGCCTGGACCGGCTCCAGTCGAACGGGGTCATCCGCGGCTTCGGCCCGCAGGTGGACCCGGCGGCCCTGGGCTACCCGGTCACCGCGTTCGCCACCCTCCAGATCCGGCAGGGCCAGGGCGCCGACGTACGGGCCCACCTGGCGACCGTGCCGGAGGTGCTGGAGCTGCTGACCACCACCGGCAGCGGGGACATGCTGTGCCGGCTGGTGGCCCGCTCGAACGCCGATCTGCAGCGGGTGATCGACCTGGTCGTCGGCTTCGACGGCATCGTCCGGGCCTCCACGGCGATCGTCATGGAGAACCCCGTTCCGCTGCGGATCATCCCGTTGGTGGAGCAGGCGGCGGCGGACGCCGAACGGTCGTAGACGGCCCGGGGATCAACAGCTCGGGACCGGGCCCTTGCCCTTCTCCAGCGCCACCAGGGAGTCGACCGCGCCCTTGAGCGTGGTCACCGGGACCAGTCGCAGCCCCTTCGGCAGCTCCGCCTTCGCGTCGGCGCACTCCGCCTTCGGCACCAGGAAGACGGTGGCCCCGTCCCGGCGCGCGGCCTGGGTCTTCAAAGCCACCCCGCCGACCGCGCCAACCTTGCCGGCCGGGTCGATCGTGCCGGTGCCGGCGATGACGCGGCCCCCCGTGAGGTCGCCGCCGCTGCCGTCGCCGTCCAGCTTGTCGATGATCCCGAGGGAGAACAGCAGCCCCGCGCTGGGCCCGCCCACGTCGGCGAGCTTCAGCGTCACCTTCACCTTGCCGGCGCCGAGCCCGAGGTACTTCAGCGCCGCCTGGGTCGCCGCGTCCTGGGACTGCCGCATCTGCGCCTCGTTGTGCTGCTCGATCTCCTTGACGGTGTCGCCGCTCGGGTAGACCGAGTCGCGCGGCAGCACCGCGCGGTCGGTGCGGAACCAGCTGTCGACCACGTCACCGAGCCTGACCTCGGCATCCGGACCGGTCGCCTCGATCGTGGTCATCCGAAGCTGCCCGCTGGTCCTGCGGGTCTCCGCCCCGGAGACCGTGATCACCGGGGTGCCCTGGTTCCGCCCGAGCACGTTCGCCGTCATGCCGGGCTGCGCCACCGAGAACGGCAGCGGCGCGAACGCCGCCGTGGCGAGCAGGGCCACGACGGGCAGCGCGCAGACGGCGAGGGCCTGGGGGCGTGTGAGACGTGAGAGCACGAGGTCAATCTAACGTGACGACCACGTGCCCCTTCTGCCGCGTGCGGGCACCCTGTGTCGAGGTGCCCGTCCGCGTGCGGGCCCGGCCTGCCGCGTGCGGGTCCCGCCACGCCGCTCGCCGGTCCTCTCACGCCCTGTAGAGGTCCCGTCGCGCCCGCGTGAACCGGCGCAGCGCGTCCGGCAGGGGTGCGACGCCGATGCCGGGGCCGCCCGGGACGGGCAGATGGCCGTCCGCGTCGAGGACGAACGGCTCGGTGATGTCCTCCGCGAAGTAGCGGCTGGACGCCGAGGTGTCCCCGGGCAGGGTGAAGCCGGGCAGCGCGGCCAGGGCGAGGTTGGGCGCGCGGCCGATGCCGGTCTCCAGCATGCCGCCGCACCACACCGGCACGCCGTGCGCGTGGGCCACGTCGTGGACCCGGCGGGCCTCCAGGTAGCCGCCGACCCGGGCGGGCTTGACGTTGACCACCCGGCAGGCGTCCAGGGCGATGGCGGACGCGGTGTCCCGGGCGTTGTGCAGGGACTCGTCGAGGCAGACCGGGGTGCGCAGCCGCTTCTGGAGCCGGGCGTGGGCGTGCAGGTTGTTCTCCTCCAGCGGCTCCTCGACGAGCAGCAGCCCGAACGCGTCGAGCCGCCGCAGGTGTTCGGCGTCGGCGAGGGTGTAGGCGGTGTTGGCGTCGACCTGGAGGGGGAGGTCGTCGCCGAAGCGCTCGCGGACCGCCCGCACCGGTTCGACGTCCCAGCCGGGCTCGATCTTCAGCTTGATGCGGACGTACCCCTCGGCGAGGTAGCGCCCGACGTCGTCCAGCAGCTCGGGCACCGAGTTCTTGATGCCGACGGAGACCCCGGCGGGCACCCGGTCCCGCACCGCGCCCAGGTAGGTGGCGAGCGGCATGCCGTGGCCGCGCAGCTCGGCGTCGAGCACGGCCGTCTCCAGGGCGGCCTTCGCCAGCTCGTGGCCCTTGATCTTCGCCATGGCGGGGGCCAGCGCGGCCGTGGTGAGCCGCGGGAGCGCGGCCACGCGGGGCAGCAGGAAGTCGCGCAGCACGATCTCGGCGCCGGCGACGAACTCCGAGCAGTACAGCGGCTCGGGGTCGGCGGCGAACTCCGACCAGCCCTCGGCCGAGTCGGTGACCACGCGCAGCAGGAAGGTGTCCTTCGCCGTCATGGTCCCGAAGGAGGTGCGGAACGGGGTGACCAGCGGGATCGCCACATGAACGATCTCCACGCGCTCCAGCTTCACGCGGCCCCCTCCGTCCCGGTCAGCGTGTACCAGCCGTCGCGGGACATCCCGGTGGCCCGGAACCCCTCCAGGAAGGCCTCCAGGAACACCTCGCGAACGGCGTGCCGCCAGCGCAGCGCCAGGGCCGGATCGGCGGCGCGCAGCTTGACGACGTCGTCCGGGACCCGGCACCACACGTGCCGTCCGGCGCGCCGGACGAGCGGGCCGCCGTCGGGGGCGGCGCGCAGGACGGGCCCGTGCGGCTCGGTGTCGTACGGCGTTCCCTCCGCCCTCAGGTCCCAGGTGACCGTCAGCCGGTCGCTCTCGTCGCCGTCGTTCACCCCGTCGGTCATGGGGCCGTAGAAGTCGACCAGGTACTCGGTGCCGACGGCACCGAGCTTGACCAGGTTGAAGCGGGCGTTGCGGCCGACCAGCGGGTCGAAGGTCCAGCGCATGGTGCGGGCGCCGTGGGCGAGCGCCCAGTCCCGCTGGGCCAGTTTCAGCCGGTGCCCGAGGCCGCGCTCGGCGGCGGCCACCAGCGAGTACGTGCTCCGGTTCGGGCCGAGCACGGCGACGGACGCCCCGGCGAGCCGCTGCCCTTCGTGGGCGGCGTGCACGGCGCCGCCGGCGTGCACCAGGCTGTGCAGGACCTCGGCCGGGTAGGGCGGGGCGGTGCGGGGTGTCCGCCAGACGTCGCTGAAGTGGTCGGCGACGGCCGCGAGCCCGGCGACGTCGTGGACGGTACGGATGGTGGCTCCTCCTGTCATGGGACGAGTCTCGAAGGCACCGGCGGCGCATGTGTTGTGCGAGCGGCCAAGGCACGCGTACGTTCGTTGCACCATCCGCCAACCGGCAAGCTGAGGACCCTCATGGACGCCTGCACCCTCGGCGACCTCCTGGACGTGGTCGGCGCCCCCGCGCTGCGCCTGCACACCGCCCCCGCCGGGCTGACCGCACCGGTCACCGAGGCGGTCCTGTACGACGGCCGCACCCCGCTCCCCCGGCTGCCCGGCGCGCTGCTGCTGGCGGTCGGGGTGGCGGCGGCGGACGCGGGTCCGCTGCTGGGGGCGGCGGCGGAGGCCGGGCTGACCGGGGTGGTGGTGCGCGGCGCGGACGGGCCGGTGGCGGCGGCGCGGGAGCACGGCGTGGCCCTGCTGTCGGTCGCCGAGGACGCGGCCTGGCACCGGGTCCATCTGCTGCTGGCCTCGGCCGTCGCCGCCCGGCCCGCCGCCCTCGCCGCCGACGCCGGCGCGGGCGACAGCGGGCTCGGTGATCTGTTCGCGCTGGCCGACGCCATCGCGACGGCGACCGGTGGGGCCACCGCCATCGAGGACCCGCGCCAGCGGATCCTCGCCTACTCCACGGTCCCCGGCCAGCCCGTGGACGAGGACCGCCGGCAGGGCATCCTCGGCCGGCAGGTGCCGGCCAGCGCCGAGAACACCGAGCAGTACCGGCGGCTGTTCGCCGCCGACCGGCCGGTGCGGCTGCCCGCGCTGGCCGCCAGCGGCCTGCCCCGGCTGGCGATGCCGGTACGGGCCGGCGGGGAGACCCTCGGCTCGGTGTGGGTGATCGACGGCGGCTCGCTCGCCCCGGACGCCGAGGACACCCTCGCCCAGGGCGCGTCCACCGCCGCGCTGCTCCTGCTGCGCGCCCGGGCGGCCCGGGAGCTGGCCCGGCACCGGGGCGGCGACCTGCTGCGCCGGCTCCTGGACGGCACGGCGGACGACCCGGCCACGGCCGCCGCCCGCCTCGGCATCGACGGCCCGGCCCGGGTGGCGGCCTTCGTCCTGGACTCCGCCGCGAGCGTCCCGGACGCCGAACGCACCGCGCTGCGCCTGCTGGACGTCGTACGCCTCCAGTGCGAGGCCCGCTACGGCCGGCACGCGTGCGTCCTGCTGGACGGAGTGGTGTACGCGGTGCTGCCCGGGCCGGGCGAGCGGCACCGGGGGCTCGCCGAGGACATCGTGGCGCGGGCCGGGCAGGCGCTGCGGGTGCCGGTCCGGGCGGCGCTCGGCGAGCTGGTGCCGGGCGCGGACGGGCTCACGGACTCGCGGGCGGACGCCGACCTGGTGCTGCGGGTGCTGGACGCGGACCTGCCGGTGGCCGTGGTGGACGAGGTGCGGGCCCGGGTGACGCTGCTGCGGCTGACCGAAGTGATGCGGGAGCGCCGCGAGTTGAGCGCGGGCGCGTGGCGGCGGGTGCTGGCCTACGACGCCGGGCACGGCACCGAGTACGCGCGCACGCTGGTCTGCTGGTTCGACGCGGGCTGCGACATGGCCGGCGCGGCCAGGCTGCTGGCCGTGCACCCCAACACCTGCCGCTACCGCCTCAAGCAGCTCCAGCAGCACGCCGGGGTCGACCTGGACGACCCCGACGAACGGCTGGTGCTGTGGCTCCAGTTGCGGACGCTGGCCGGGCTCGGCGCAGCCACGCCCTGAGCCGGGCCTCGCACCGCTCCAGGTGCGCCACGGGCACGTACTCCCCCGCAGTGTGCGCGAGCGACGGGTCGCCGGGACCGTAGTTGAGCGCGGGCACCCCGAGCGCGGCGAACCGGGCCACGTCCGTCCACCCCAGCTTGGCCCGGGGCTCGGCCCCGAGGGCGGCGACGAGCGGCCCCACCCGGTCCAGGTGCGGCAGCGCCCCGCCGACCACCTCGGTGACCCGCACCTCGTACTCCGGGAAGAGCCCCCGCACGTACGCCTCCGCTTCCTGCGGGGAACGGCTGGGAGCGAAACGGCAGTTGACCGTCACGACGCACGCGTCGGGTACGACGTTCCCGGCGACCCCGGCGTGTACGGCGACCGCGCTGAGTCCTTCCCGGAACTCCAGCCCGTCGATCACGACCCGCTCCGGGACGTGTGCGTCGAGCCGCTGGAGCACCCGCCCCGCCTTGTGCGCGGCGTTGGTGCCCTGCCAGGCCCGGGCGGTGTGCGCGCGGGCGCCCCTGACGACGATGTCGGCGGTCAGGATGCCCTGGCAGCCGGCCTCGACACCGGCGTCCGACGGCTCCATGAGGATCGCGAGGCCGGCCTCCTCCAGCAGCCCCGGCCGGGCCGCGGCGATCCGGCCGAGCCCGTTGCGCTCCCCCTCGACCTCCTCGCACTCGTAGAAGACGTAGGTGACATCGCGGGCGGGCTCGGGCACGGTGGCCGCGAGCCGCAGCGCGACGGCCACCCCGCCCTTCATGTCACAGGCGCCGAGCCCGTGGACCCGCCCGTCGGCGAGCCGGGAGGGCAGGTTCCCGGCGGCCGGCACGGTGTCCAGGTGCCCCGCGATCAGGGCCCGTTCGCCGCGTCCGAGGCCGGTGCGGGCGACGACGGAGTTGCCGACCCGGTCCACGGCGAGGTGCGGCAGGCCACGCAGGGCCTGTTCGACGGCGTCGGCGATCCGCTCCTCCTCCCCGCTCTCGGAGGGCAGGTCCACGAGGGCCCGGGTGAGGGTGACGACGTCGGCGGTGAGGTCGAGGGCGGTCATGCGGGGTCTTCCTGGGTCTGGGCGAGCTTGGAGTGCCGGATGCCGTAGAGGCCGTAGACGACGAGCCCGGCCGCCAGCCACGCGCCGAACGCGATCCAGGTGTCGGCGCCCAGGCTGCACAGCATGTAGCCGCAGAAGGCGACGCCGAGCAGGGGCGTGACCGGGGAGAACGGCACCCGGAAGGAGCGGGGCGCGCCGGGGTCGCGCCGGCGCAGCAGCACCACCGCCAGGTTGACCAGCATGAACGCGAAGAGGGTGCCGATGCTGGTGGCGTCGGCGAGGCTGCCGAGCGGGACGAGGGCGGCGAGGACGGCGATGAAGCCGGAGACGATGACGGTGCCCGCGCGGGGCACCCCGGTGCGCGGGTGCACCTTGGCGAACAGCGGCGGCACGAGTCCGTCCCGGGCCATGGCGAACAGGATGCGGATCTGCCCGTACTGCACGGTGAGCACGACGCTGGTGGTCGCGACGACCGCCCCGACGGACAGCAGGACCGGCCACAGGCTGCCGCCGCCGACGGACCGCACGAGCACCTCGCTCAGCGTCGCCTCGGTCCCCGCGAACTGGCGCCAGGGCATCGCGCCGAGCGCGGCGACGGCGACGAGGACGTACAGGGCGGTGACGAGGACGAGTGACAGGATGATCGCGCGCGGCAGGTCCCGCTGCGGATTCCGTGCCTCCTCACCCGCCGTGGAGGCGGCGTCGAACCCGATGTAGGAGAAGAAGAGGGAGGCCGCTCCGGCGCTCATGCCGGCCGCGCCGAGCGGGAACAGGGGCCGGAAGTTGCCGGCCCGGAAGGCGGTGAAGGCGACGGCGCAGAACAGCAGCAGAGCCGCGATCTTGACGGCGACCATGACGGTGTTGGCGACGGCGCTCTCCTTGGCGCCGCGCAGCAGCACCACCATGGCGAGGACGACGATGAGGGCGGCCGGGACGTTGAGCACACCACCGGCGCCGGGCGGCGCGCTGAGGGACTCGGGCAGGGAGACACCGAGGGTGAGCTCCAGCAACTCGTTGACGTACTGCCCCCAGCCCACGGCGACGGCGGCGACCGACACCCCGTACTCCAGGATCAGACACCAGCCGCAGACCCAGGCGACCAGCTCGCCGAGGGTGGCGTAGGCGTAGGTGTACGACGACCCCGAGCCGGGGATCATGCCGGCCAGCTCCGCGTACGACAGCGCGGAGAACAGGGCGGTGACGCCGGCCAGCACGAAGGAGACGACGACGGCGGGGCCGGCCTGCGGCACGGCCTGCCCCAGCACCACGAAGATGCCGGTCCCCAGGGTGGCGCCCACGCTGAGCAGGGTGAGCTGGGCGACGCCCATCGTCCGCTTCAGCGGACTCCCGGCGGCTTCGCCGACGAGGGTTCCCATGGTCTGCCGCCGGGTGAGCCTGTCCGCCGTACGTCCTGTCCGCCGACCTGGTGCGGCGACCGTCCCCACTCTGTCCACCGTGCCGTTCCCTCCGCCTCGGGTTGCCTGGCCCTTGATGATGCGGAGGGGCGGGCGCCGGGGGGTGTGCGGATCGGCCAAAGGTTGGCCGGCGGGGTTGGAGGGGCGGCCAAGGACCGTGGCCGAGTGCGGGCCGGTGGGGCTGCTCGCGCGGTTCCCCGCGCCCCTTTCGGGGTGCTGCGGTGCCGACGGCCGCGAGGGGGCTCAGCGCAGCGCTTCCGCGACCTCCCTCGCCGCCTCCACCACGCGTGCGCCCACCCGTTCCGGCACGGCGTCCGCGAGCATCACCACGCCCACGCTGCCCTCGACCCCCGTGACCCCGACCAGGGGCGCGGCGGCCCCGCTCGCCCCCGCCTCCAGCTCCCCGTGCGTGAGCGTGTACCCGGGGTCGGAGGACGGCGACTGCCGCGCGGAGAGGATCGCCTTGCCGGCCGCACCCCGGTCCAGCGGGTGCCGGAACCCGGCCCGGTAGGCCACGTGGTAGTCCGTCCAGGTCGGCTCCACCACCGCGACGGCCAGCGCCTCGGACCCGTCCACGAGCGTGAGGTGCGCCGTCGCCCCGATGTCCTCCGCGAGCGACCGCAACGCGGGCAGCGCGGCCTCCCGTACCAGCGGATGCACCTGCCGGCCGAGCCGCAGCACGCCGAGTCCGACGCGGGCTCGCCCGCCCAGATCACGCCGTACGAGCGCGTGCTGCTCCAGCGTCGCGAGCAACCGGTACACCACGGTGCGGTTCACGCCCAGTTTGGTGGACAACTCGGTGACGGTCAGCCCGTGGTCCGTGTCGGCCAGCAGCTTGAGGACGCGCAGTCCCCGGTCGAGCGTCTGAGAGGTCTCCGCGGTCACGACGCCCACTCCTTTGGCGGTGAGGTCGGCGGCCCCTGTCCGGCGGATGCGTCACCGAGTCCCGTCGGCGACGCGCTTCAGAGGCCGCCGATCGGCAGGACGGCCCGGCGGCTCCCGGGCCGAGTCGCTTCACGGCTGCGCTCCGCGGCGGCGCTGCCACGGGGCGTGTGCGTAGCGGGACAGTAGCGAAGCCGGTTCGCTCAGCGGAAGTCTTCGTCCAGAATCCGGGCAAGCCCAGATCCGGCCTGCCTCCATTCGTCCGGATACGCACGCACGAAGACACGACACCTCACCACCCCGAACCACCCGACCCCCGGGGGGAAGCCGCCGCACGCACCTCCCACCACCCACCGGATTCCCGCACCCACCCGGGGCCCGGGGCGGGACCCCCGCACGGCGACCCCTCACCCACCCGGGGGCTCGGGTGGGCTAGAGCCCCCGTACACACCTCTCACGCACCCGATTCCCGCACCCGCCCCAGTCCCTGGGGTGGGGCCCCGGACGGAATCTCTCACGCACCCGATTCCCGCACCCGCCCCAGTCCCTGGGGTGGGGCCCCGGACGGGAACCTCTCACGCACCCGAGCCCCCCACCCGGAGTCCGGGGCGGAGCCCCCTGGGGGTGCCTCCCGGCGGACCGAGCCGGGTGGGCGGGTGGGCAACGACCGTCCGCCAAAGCCCAGCGCAGCGTCACCGCATGCGCGTAGCCCACTCCCGAACCTTCTCGATCCGCTGCCGCAACTGCCCCGCCGTGGCCTCCGCGCTCGGCGGCCCCCCGCACACCCGCCGCAGCTCGGTGTGGATCACCCCGTGCGGCTTGCCGCTCTGGTGGACGTACGCGCCGACCAGCGTGTTCAGCTGCTTCCGGAGCTCCATCAGCTCCTTGTGCGTGACCACCGGCCGCCGCTCGGCCGGCAGTTCCAGCAGGTCGGCCTCGGTGTCCGGCTTCTTCCGGCTGTGCGCGATCTGCCGGGCCTGCCGCTTCTGCAACAGCAACTGCACCTGCTCGGGCTCCAGCAGCCCCGGAATCCCCAGGTAGTCCTGCTCCTCCTCACTCCCGGGGTGCGCCTGCATGCCGAACTCGGCGCCGTCGTACAGCACCCGGTCGAACACGGCGTCGGACTCCAGCGCCTCGAACGGCAGCATGTCCTGCTCGCCGGTGTCCTCGTCCTGCTGCTTGTTCGCCTCCTCCATCTCCTTCTCGGATTCGGCGTACGGGTCCTCCTCGCCCTCCTTCTTCGGCTTGTCGAGGGCGTGGTCCCGCTCCTTCTCCATCTCGTTGGCGAAGGTCAGCAGGTCGGGCACGGTCGGCAGGAACACGGACGCGGTCTCGCCGCGCCGCCGGGACCGTACGAACCGCCCGACGGCCTGCGCGAAGAACAACGGCGTCGAGATCGTCGTCGCGTACACGCCCACCGCGAGCCGCGGCACGTCGACCCCCTCGGACACCATCCGCACGGCGACCATCCACCGGTCGTCGCTCGCGCTGAACTCGTCGATCCTCTTCGACGCCCCGGCGTCGTCCGACAGCACGAGCGTCGCCCTCGTCCCGGTGATCTCCCGGATGAGCTTGGCGTACGCGCGCGCGGAGTCCTGGTCGGAGGCGATGACGAGCGCACCCGCGTCCGGGATGGCCTTGCGGACCTCGGTCAGCCGCTGGTCGGCGGCGCGCAGCACGCTCGGCATCCAGTCGCCGCGCGGGTCGAGGGCCGTACGCCAGGCCTGGCTGATCGCGTCCTTCGTCATCGGCTCGCCGAGCCGGGCTGCCACCTCGTCACCGGCCTTGGTCCGCCAGCGCATGTTGCCGCTGTAGGAGAGGAAGATCACCGGCCGGACGACCCCGTCCGACAACGCCGACCCGTAGCCGTACGTGTAGTCGGCGGCGGACCGCCGGATCCCGTCCGCCCCCTCCTCGTAGGTCACGAAGGGGATGGGGTTGGTGTCGGACCGGAACGGCGTACCGGTCAGCGCGAGGCGCCGCGTCGCCGGCTCGAAGGCCTCCAGACACGCCTCGCCCCAGGACTTGGAGTCACCGGCGTGGTGGATCTCGTCCAGGATCACCAGCGTCTTGCGCTGCTCGACCCGGTTGCGGTGCAGCATCGGACGGACCCCGACACCGGCGTACGTCACGGCCACGCCGTCGTACTCCCTGCCGAGCGGGCCCGCGCTGTACTCGGGGTCGAGCTTGATCCCTATCCGGCCCGCGGCCTCGGCCCACTGCTTCTTCAGGTGCTCGGTGGGCGCGACCACGGTCACCTGCTGTACGACGTGGTGGTGCAGCAGCCAGGAGGCGAGCGTCAGCGCGAAGGTCGTCTTGCCGGCGCCGGGCGTGGCGACGGCCAGGAAGTCACGCGGCTGCTCCTGGATGTACTTCTCCATCGCCCCCTGCTGCCAGGCGCGCAGCTTGCTGGCGGTACCCCAGGGGGCCCGGCCCGGGAAGGCGGGCGACAGGTGGTGGGAGGAAGTCGACGAGGCGGCGGTGGTAGTCACGGTCTCCGAGCGGGGTAGGGCGGCTACGTATGACAACCGGGCCACCCTACCGGCGCCGCCCTCCGCTCAACGCGCGGACGACCCCGGGTCGCCCACGGGTGGGAGCGACGTCACAACAGCCCCGGAGTCCCCACGGCACTCATCGCCTCACCACAGCCGACGCACCCCACCCCGGTTACCGAGCCCAGCCTCAGTCACCGCACCCCACCACACAGCACTCACCGCCTCACGGCACTCTTCGCCTCACGGCACTCACCGCGCCGGCTCCGGCCGTTCCCGCACCCGCGTGGTCACCCAGGCCCCCACCACCGCCACCGCCGCCATCGGCAGGAAGACGGCGGCGAAGGCCGCGGGATGCCCGCCCCCGGCCCCCGTGGTGGCCGCGGTGCTGCCGCCGCCCAGGGCCGCGAAGGCCGCGCCGGTGCCCGCCAGGAGGACGACGTTGGAGAGGGCGTCGGAGATCTGGAGCGCCGCGGAGTTGGCGCCGGCCGCCTCCGGGGCGGACAACTGGAGCAGCAGCACGCTGGTGGAGGAGATCACCAGGCCCATCCCGAAGCAGCCGACGCCCCAGGCGACGGCCACGCTCCACACGGGCACGGAGTGCAGGAGCACGCTCGGCGCGGTGACGATCGCGGCGGCGACCAGCACCATCCCCACGGTCATCAGCCGCTCACGGTACGGCGCCAGGCGCGGCCGGGACTGCACGAACGAGCCCAGCGCCCACGTCCCGCCGCCGGCCGCCAGCGAGAACCCGGCGAGCGTCGGGGACAGCCCGCGCTGGGTGACCAGCATCAGCGGAACGAAGGACTCGGCGGCGATGAAGGACCCCGCGGCGAGTCCGCGCAGCAGTACGACGCTGGGCAGGCCGCGGGCGGCCCGGTAGGTGCCGTGGGGCAGCAGCCCGAGCACGGCGGGCACCAGCAGGGCCGTCCCGGCCAGTCCCGGGAGCAGGGCGAGGGGCCGTAGATCCTGGGCGGCGTACTGGAGGAGCCCGGCGCCGAGGGAGATCCCGAAAGCGAGCCGGATCCGCCGCCGGTCGAAGGAGCCGGCGCCGGCCTCCGCGTCCACCGGGCCGGCCGCCCGCCGCCGTATCTGGGGCAGGGCGAGGGCGAGCGGGAACACGACGAGGGCCGGGATGCCGAGGAAGACCCAACGCCAGCCGAGGTGCTCGGTGACGGCGCCGGAGGCGAGGGGGCCGACGATCGAGGGGACGACCCAGCCGGCGGCGAAGGAGGCCATGATCGCGGGCCGCAACCGCTCCGGATAGGCGCGTCCCACGACGACGTACAACGCCACGATGACCAGCCCGCCGCCGAGCCCCTGCACGGCGCGCCCCAGGATGAAGATCCACATGACCTGCGCGGTCCCGGCGACGACGAGCCCCGCCGCGAAGGCCGCGATGCCGGTCGTCAGCGCCCCGAGCGGACCCCGCCGGTCGGACCACTGCCCGGCGAGCACCATCCCGAAGAGGCTGGTGGTGAAGTACCCGGAGAAGGCGAACGCGTACAGCGCCAGTCCGTCCAGCTCCCGCGCGGCGACCGGCATCGCGGTCCCCACGGCCGTCGCCTCGAACGCGATGAGCACCACGACGGACACGATCCCGACACTGAGCGCCCGGTACGCCCTGCTCAGCACACCGCCGTCCTGCTCGGCGGGCGGATCGAGGACATCGGGCTCACGGGATCCAAGGGCACTCATGTCCGCCAGAGTAAGGCCCACGACCACCTTTGGCCCCTGTCAGGAGTCCGACCCCCGCTAGGCCCTTGGTCGTACGCCCCGCCCCGCTTCATGAACGCCGTATGGCAGTCCCATTGCACCCCGCCCCATTCCCTTGAGCCCTGCCCCCGGCGCCCGTACGTTCTTGAACACGAACACGGCCGCGCACCTGACCACGGCCGAGAACGACAACAGAACACGGCCGTGTGCCCGAGTGGTTCAGGGACTCACCTGCGCCGCATCCATCAGCGAGCTCCGCTCGCGGGGAGCCACGCGGGTTCGATTCCCACCACGGCCGAGAACGACAACAGAACACGGCCGTGTGCCCGAGTGGTTCAGGGACTCGCCTGCAAAGCGAGTTACGCGGGTTCGATTCCCGCCACGGCCTCTTTTCCGGCCTGCCGGCCGGTGCCGCGTCGGCGGTTCAGGCCCGGCAGGTGTCCGGGCCGTTCCTGGTGAAGGATTCCTTCGTGCAGTACGTGATCTCCGGGTAGTACGCGCCCATCACGGGTGCCGGGTCCTCGCCCTTCTTGGTGTTCTGCACCGCGTTGTGGAAGTCCTGCGCCGGGAGCATGTTCCGCAGCAGCAGCAGGCTCGTGACGTCGGTCGGGCCCCAGTCGATCCAGGTGACGCCGTTCGCCGTCGTCGCGTTGGCGGGGCGGTCCTGGGAGGTGGAGACCACGTAGGTGTAGCGCCCGTCCTTGCCCACGGCCGTCTGGAAGTCTGCGGCGCAGGCGCTGACCGGGTAGGGGATCTGGAGCTGGTTCTGGCAGAGCGACCAGTACCGGAGCTGGGTCTTGGTCAGTACCGACTGGCCGTTGACGGTGTCGGGGAACGTGGGCGCCTTGCCGCGGACGACGGCGACGCGGCCCGCCTTGTACTCCAGCGGCGTGCACAAGTACTTGTTGTACGGGTTGGGGAAGAGCCCGGCGGTCTTGTCGGGCACCGCGAAGGCCGGGGCGCTCGCCGTGGACTTCCCGCAGCGCACCACGTCACCGGGCGGCGCGTACTTCTTCACCAGGTCCCGCAGCTCGGTGGCGATCGGACCCGTCGGGCCCTGGGCGGCGTCGGCCCGGGGGCAGGTCGTGACGGGTCGGGGGCTGCTGCCCTGCCGCTGCATGGACAGCGACGGCAACGGCACTCCGCCCGTCGGGTCGGACTCATTGTCCGGCACATAGATCCTCAGCACCAGCCAGCCCACTCCCGAAGCTGCGCTCTTCGCGGTGGCGGCCAGCGTGTTGCCGGCGGAACCGGCCGCGATGCCCGGCTTCAGCGTGACCTGATAGCGGTGCCGCGCCGGGTCCGTGCCCGCGTCCGGGGCTGCGAACGGATTCTTGCTGCCTGCGCGCGGAGCGATCTGGTGGTCGGCGAGGGAGTCGACGGGGGACGCCTTGGCGTCGTACGACGTCAGCGAGGTGAACCGCGCGGAGGGGTAGGTGCCGTCCACGACGATGCGGTCTCCCTGGCCCAGCCGGTAGGGCATCACCCAGTACGTGGCGTTGGTCTCGGGGAAGGCGAGATTGAGCCTGCCGGGCCTGACGACGGCCGGCCAGGCGCAGGGAACACCGGGTGCCGTCGCACTCGTCCGGGTCTGACCGGGGGCGCCCGCGGCGGCCGAGGGCGCCACCAGCACGGTGACCACTCCCAGCCATGCCAGAGCGGAAGCTTTCAGGGTCCGCCAGAGGGCAGGCTTCATGGGAGCCCCTCCGTCCATGGGCAGCGAGAACGTGGGCAGCGAGAACGGCGGAGAGGAAGCGCCCCCGCGGTGGCGGGCCACACACCCCGTTGGGGGAGCAGCAGACCTGCCCGGCCGGTCACGGGCTCCGGGACGCAACCGCCTCCATCAGTGTCACGCCCCTCCCACCCCGCCGCAATGCGGACACACGCCGGGGGGACGCCTCAGAACACCCCGCCCGTCTCGTCCTGGAAGAGGTTCGTCCAGTAGTGCCAGGTGGTGTCCGGTGCGGTGCCCGTCGGGTCGATCGAGTGGAGGGTGTGGATCATCAGGGCGACCAGGTGGTCGTAGGCGTGGGTGGACAGTTCGTGGGCCAGGTGGGCGTCGATCGTGCGCTCGTGGTGGATGAGCCACAGGGTGAAGGCCAGGGTGGAGACGTCGGTGTTGAGGGGGTAGAGCGTCGCTTCCGGCTCGTTGAAGGTGAGGACCGCGCCCGTTCTGCCGTCGATCACCAGGCTGTTGTCCTCCAGGAGGTGGCCGAGGCGGATCAAGTGGTCGCAGTGGGCCGGGAGTCCGGCGTGGGGGTAGTCGGGGCGTTCCTGGGTGAAGTACTCGCGGAGCGTGGGGAGCGGGACGTCCGTGTCGGCGTGGAAGAAGACCGCCTCCTCCGGCAGGCCCGTCTCGCGCAGGAAGCGGCGGGTCGGCTCGTGGGTGAGCGTCTTCGGGAAGTCGACCTCCTCGAAGCGGGCCACCCTGCCGTGCCCGAACTGCTGGTCCAGGACGCGCGCCGGGACGTCCAGGGTGAGACCCGACGCCGTGCCGGGGCCGGCGATGAGGGAGAGCGGGCGGATCAGGGCCGCCGCCTTCCAGTACGGCGGGACCTCGCCGTCCGTGCCCTCCTCGAAGAGGGTGAGGAGGCGGCGGGACGCCTCGGTCACGGTCCTGGGGCCGTACTGCCCCGCCAGGGAGGCGAACCGGCCGCGCAGGCCCGCCAGTTCCTCGGTGACCGCGGCGAAGCGCAGCAGCGTGTTCAGGGAGGGCGCGAAGGGGCGCGGGTGGGACGGGTCGAAGAGGTAGGCCGTCGTCAGCTCGCCCGTGGCGCCGTCGAGCAGGATCGACCGGCGCTCCATGCCGGCCGGGGTGAGCAGTTCGCCTATGACGAGGCGGCCGCGCAGCTCCTCCGCCAGGTGGAAGGGGCTGTCGGCGGCGTCGGCGAGTGTGCGCAGGCCGTACGTGCGCAGCGGGGAGAACGTCAGCAGGGCGGTCTCCGCGGGCAGTCCGGCACCCGCGAGGAGGCCGCGCGTCGGCGCGTGCGTGACGTAGCGGTCCAGTTCCGCCTCGGTCAGCGTGATCGCCGGAACTTCGGCGTCCGTCGTGCTCATCGCTCCCCCGCGATCTCCCGGTGCGTGGCAGGCGCGCGTACCCCGTCGTACGCGGCCTCCGGGCAGGTGCCCCCACTGCCGAGCACACTACGCCGCCCCACTGACAACGACCTCACGAGGAAAGACGTCAGGCGACCCGGGCCCGTTGCGCGCCCGCGAGAATCGCCTCCACCGTCTCCTGCGGCGTCCAGCCGGACGTGTCCAGCCAGAGGCCGATGCGCGGGGTGCGCAGGCGCAGTTCCTCGTCCAGGGCGGCCACGGTCCATCCGCCGCCGTACCCGGTCTTCGCCCGGCCCGCCTCGCGGGCCGCGACCTCCGCCACGCCGGGCGCCAGGACCACCACGTACAGGGGGCGGGTGCGGACCAGGCCGACGTACGCCCGCAGGTGCTCGCCCAGGACGACGTCCTGCACCACCGCCGTGAAGCCCGCCGCCGCGTACCCGTCCGCCGTCGCCGCCGACAGCCGGTACCGCAGCCGCAGTTGGGCCACGGCCTCCCCGCCCGCTCGGGACGCGTGCTCCGCGCCCGCCCTGGTCGTGGGGTCCCCGTCCTCCCCGGGAACGTACTCCGCCCGTCCCGACACGATCATCCGGCGGAACGCGTCGCCCCGGACGTGCGCGGCGCGCGGCAGCGCCTCCGCCAGGCGCTGGGCCACCGTCGACTTGCCCGCCGCCATCACCCCGGTGACCAGGACGACACCGTCCATCAGGCCGCGTCCGCATCCATCGGAACAGATCCCTCAGGTGAAGTAGATCCCGCCCAGGACCACCGCCAGGGCCGCCACCGCGAACAGCAGGATCCACAAAAACAACTTGCCCACGCCGGGTGTGGGTTCGTAGCGCGGTTCCCCGGGCGGCGGCGTGCTCACCGGTCCGTCACCACCGCCGCCTGCGGGCGGATCGGGAGGCGGTTGACCGGGCGGCCGGTGGCGGCGCGGACGGCGGAGGCGATGGCCGCCGGGGCCGTCACCACCGGGACCGCGCTGACGGACTTGGCGCCGAAGGGGGCCACCACGTCCCGTTCCTCCACCAGTTTCACGATCCGGATGTCGGGCGCGTCCAGGGCGGTCGGCAGGGCGTAGCCGGTCAGGTCGGGATGGCGGATGAGGCCGCGGGGCGTGCGCAGGTTCTCGGTGAGGGCGATGCCCACGCCCTGGGTGACGCCCGCCTCGATGCGCGCGGCCAGCTGCGCCGGGTTGAGCACCCGGCCCACGTCCTGGGCGACCGCCAGCTCCACGACCCGGACCGAGCCCAGCTCGACGTCGACGTCCACCACCGCGCGGATCGCGCAGAAGGCGAGGCCCACGAAGGCGTCGCCCTGGCCGGAGGCGTTGAGGGGTTCGGTCGGATGCGGGCGGCACTGGGCGGTGGCCCACAGTTCCTTGCCCTCCATCGCCTCCGCGACGGTGGTCGACAGCACGCCGTCATACGAGGTGATCTTGCCGTCCGTGATCTGGAGCAGCTCGGTGGACATGCCGAACTTGTGCGCCAGGGGCTGGAGGAGTTGCGTGCGGACCATCTTGGCCGCCCGTTCCACCGCGCCGCCCGACACCCAGGTGTGCCGGCCCCGGCAGCCCGCGCCGGCCGGCGGCTGGTCGGTGTCGACGGGGGCGACGTGGACCTCCTCGACGCCGAGGGTGTCCTGGACGATCTGCCGGGCCAGGGTGGTGAAGCCCTGGCCGGTCTCCACGGCCGCGCACAGCACGGTCGCGATGCCGTCGTGGACCTTCACGGTCGCGGTCGACACCTCGTCGGCGCCCTCCGCACCGAGCATGTGGACCATGCCCAGGCCGTAGCCGACGCCCCGGCGCACCGCGCCCGGCTCGCCCGCCCCTTCGGGGCCGCCGGGCAGCAGCCACTCCTCCTCCGGGCTGTCCTTGGGCAGCGCCGGGAGCGGGAAGTCCCGCACCGCCTGGAGGAGTTCGGCGACCGGGGCCGGGCAGGTCACGGTCTGGCCGATCGGGAGGACGTCACCGGTGGCGAGGACGTTGCGCAGGCGCAGTTCGGCCGGGTCCAGGCCCAGCTTCTTCGCCAGCTTGTCCATCTGCGCCTCGTAGGCGGCGCACACCTGCATGGCGCCCTCGCCGCGCACATGGCCGGAGGGCGGGTTGTTGGTGCGGACGGCCCAGCCCTCGATGAAGGCGTTGGGGACGACGTACGGGCCGCACGCGAAGGACACGGCGGCGGCCAGGGCGTCGGAGGACGTGTCGGCGTACGCGCCCGCGTCCAGCAGGATCTGCGCCTCGACCTTCACCAGCCTGCCCTCGGCGTCGGCGTGGTGGCGGTAGCGCAGCAGGGTCGGGTGCCGGTGGGCGTGGCCGAGGAAGGACTCCTCGCGGGTCGCCGTCAGCTTCACCGGGCAGCCGGTCTTCAGGGCGAGCAGGCCGAGCGGGAGCTGGAAGCCCTGGTCCTCGCGGTCGGCCGTGGCGCCGGGCACCCCGGTGACGACGATCTTCACCCGGTCGGGGGACAGGCCGTAGCAGGCGGCGGCCGTGTTGCGGTCGGTGTGCGGGTCGGTGGAGGCCAGGTACAGCTCCACCCCGCCGTCCGGGCGCGGTACGGCGAGACCGGCCTCGGCGCCGATCGGGGCCGGGTCCTGGCGGCCGATGCGGTACAGGCCCTCGACCACCACCTCGCCGGCCGCCTCGGGGTCGCCGTGGCGCAGCGGGATGTGCCGGATCAGGTTGCCGTCGGGGTGCAACGGCTCGGCCTCGAAGGCCTGTTCGGGGTCGGTGACCGGGTCCAGCACCTCGTACTCGACGATGACGGCGGCGGCGGCCATCCGCGCGGTGTCCGGGTGGTCGGCGGCCACGGCGGCGATGGGCTCGCCGTGGTGGCGTACGACCTCGGAGGCGAACACCGGGCGGTCGGGCGTGCCCCGGCCGTGGCGGGGGGTGCCGGGCACGTCCTCGTGGGTGACGACCGCGCGGACGCCGGGCATCTCGCGCGCGTGGGTGGTGTCGATGGAGACGATGCGCGCGTGCGCGTGCGGGGAGCGCAGGACGGCCGCCCACAGCAGGCCCTCGGCCCACAGGTCGGCCGCGTACGGGAAGGTGCCCTCGGTCTTGGCGCGGGCGTCGGCGTGCGGCAGGGACGCGCCGATGCCGTGCGGCAACGCCTCGGCCTCGGGGGCGGGTTCCGCGGCGGTGGTCGCGGTGCCGGCTTCGTTGCTCACGCCTGGCCTCCGTCCTGGCCGTAGTGCTGGTCGTGCGGTCCGGGCGGCGTGCCGTACGGGTCCGGTGCGTCGTACCCGTCCGGTACGCCGTACGCGTCGGGCGTGTCGTACGCGTCCGGCGTGTCGTACGTGGTCTGCCGCTGCGGGGTGTCGAACGCGCCGGGCGCCTCGAACGCCGAGGGGTGGACGCCGCCGGAGCCGGGGCCCGCCTGGTGCGGGATGCGCGCCTCGTCCGTGTCCGTCACGGGGCCGGCGTGGGACGCCTCGCGCTCGGCGACGACCTCCTTGACGGCCTCCAGGACGCCCCGGTAGCCCGAGCACCGGCACAGGTTGCCGCACAGGGCCTGCCGGGTCTCCAGCTCGGTCGGCGCGGGGTTGCCCTCCAGCAGGTCGTGCACGGTCATCGCCATGCCGGGCACGCAGAAACCGCACTGGACGGCTCCGCAGCGGGCGAGCGCGCGCTGTACGTCGGAGGGCTGCCCGTCGGCGGCCAGGCCCTCGACCGTGCGCACCTCGCTGCCGGCCGCGGTGACCGCCGGGACCAGGCAGGAGGCCACCAGGCGGCCGTCGACCTGCACGTTGCAGGCCCCGCACTCGCCCTGCGAGCAGCCGTCCTTGGCGCCCGCGAGGCCGAGCCGCTCGCGCAGCACGTAGAGCAGGGACTCGCCGATCCAGGCGTCGGTGACCGGGCGGTCGGTGCCGTTGACGCGCAGGACGTAGGAGGCCAGCGGGTGGTCGTCGTTCGGCGGGAGGGGTACGGCGGCCTCCTCGGCCTCCTTCTCGGCTCCGGCGCCCTCGGAGGCGTCGTCGGGCGCGGACGCGTCGCGGGCGGGCTCGGGTGCGGCTGCCTCGGCCGGCGGCGCGGGTGCGGCGGCGGCCTCCGGCGGCGAGTCGGGGGTACCGGACGTGTCGGCGGCCGCGGAGCCGGCTGGTGCCGCCGACGCCTCCGCGTCGCCCGTCTCCGGCGTCGTAACGGGCCGGGACGCGGTCGCCGGGTCTGCCGGTCGCCCGTGGTCCGCCGGGGCGCCAGCGGGGCGTACAGGGGCTTCCGCGGGGCCGCGGGCGTCACCGGCGTGGGCGTCACCTTCCGGCGCCGTACCGGTCCCGGTCGACTCGTGCGCGGACGGCGCCGGTTGGGCGGGCGCGGCCGTACCGCCGGGGGTGTCGGCGTCGGGGGCACCGGCGTGACCGGCGTCCTGACGGCCGGCTCCGTCGTGGCCGCCCTCGTCGTGGCCGGCGTGCACGGGACCGGCGTCCCGGTGCCCGCCCTCGTGATGACCGGCCCCGGCGCGAACGCCCTCCGCGTGACCGGCCGGAGCGTGCCCGTACCCGTCCTCCGGGGCGTACGCCTCCGCGGGGCCGTACCCGTCCTCGGCGCCGTACCCGTCGTCCGGGACGTACGCGCCCTCGGTGGCGTACGCCTCCTCCGGTCCGTACCCGTCGTCCGCGCCGTACGCGTCCGGCGCGCCCGCCGGCGTGTCCGCCGCGCCCCCGGAGGGATACGGGTGGCCGGTGCCGTCCGTCGCCCAGGGCGCCGGCGCGCCGCCGGGCAGGGTGGCGGGCGGCGCGGTGCCCCACTGTTCGACCAGCGAGGACGTGGTGAACTCGCCGGACTCGTCGGGAAGGTCACCCCCGGCGACGGGGATGGACCACTGCCCGGTGACGTCGTGTCCCGGGGCGGCCGGTGCCGCGGGCTCCTCGAAGGTCCAGTGCTGGGTGGCGGCGGGCTGGTAGGTGAACCGGTCGTCCGCGGCGTGCGGCGGGGCCGGCGTGGCGTTCGGGTCGGGCCACCGGCCGCCGCCGTCGGGCGCGGGCCAGGTGCCCGTGGTGCCGTCGGCGTGCGTGCCGTCGGCGTGCGTGGCCGTGATCCGCGGCGGCACGTAGCCGTGTCCGGGCGCGGCCAGCGGGCTGTCGCCGGACAGCAGGGCGTCGATGCCGCCCTCGGGGAGTTTGACGAAGGCGGTGGCGCCGTCGTCGTAGTCGCCCTGGGGCAGCGGGTCCCAGCGTCCGCCGCCCTGGGGCGTGCCCTCTCCGTGCTGGTCGTCGGTCACGACAGCGCCCTCCCCAGTGCTCGTCGGGCCAGCGCGGCGACAGTGCGCCGCAGGTGCAGTACGGCGGGCGGAAGCGGGGTCACCGAGCCGTCGGGCTCGGGGGCCGGGTCGGGGATGCAGGCCGCGGCGACGTACTCGCCGAAGGCGTGCAGGGCCTCCGGGACGAGGGCGCGGTCGTTGTCCCAGTCGATCAGCTGGGCGACCCACTGCTCGGCCTCCAGCGGCCGGAGCGGCATCGGCGCTATGGCTCCGACGGCGCAGCGCACGCCGCGCCGGGCCGGGTCCAGGACGAGCGCCACGGAGGCGAGCGCGCGGCCGGGGCCGGTGCGTCCGGTCGCCTTCAGGAAGACCTGCGGGGCGTGCAGCAGCGGTACGCGCACGTAGCCGATGAGTTCGCCGCCGCGCAGCATCTCCACGCCGGCCAGCAGGTGCGACACCGGGATCTCCCGGCGGGCTCCGCCCGGGCCCGCGATGATCAGGGTCGCTTCCAGGGCGGCCAGCACCGGCAGCGCGTCCCCGGTGGGGGCGGCGGAGGCGATGTTGCCGCCCAGGGTGCCCGCGTTGCGGATGTGCGGCGGACCCGCGGCGCGCGCGGCGGCGGCGAGCGCCGGGATCAGGGCCGCGAAGTCGGGGCGGCCCATGCGCGCGTGCGTGAGTCCGGCGCCGAGCAGCGCGTGGCCGTCCTGGTACTGCCAGCCGCGGATCTCGCTGATCCGGCCGAGGCCCACCAGGGCGGCGGGCCTGAGCTGTCCGGAGTTGACGGCGGCCATCAAGTCGGTGCCGCCCGCCACGGGGACGGCGGTGGGCATGGCGGCCAGGGCCGTCACGGCCTCGTCCAGCGTCGTGGGCAAGGTGACGGCCTGCGCCGCCTGCGGTGCGTGCGTGGTCAAACCGGCTGCCCCTTCCCGCTGCCCCACCTGGTCCCGCCTGTGTTGCCGTACGGTACGTGCTGACAGGGCGGACGACGCAACTCTGGCACATCTTCGCAACGCCCGAACGCAGGGGTCCGCTAGGAGGCATTCGCCCACCTCATCGGGGAGGTCGCCCGTTTTCGCACGGCATCACCGGTGTGCACTGATTGCCACTCTTCGGTATGTTGCCGGGGTTTTTCCGTTGCCGGTGGGGCGCCGGCCCCGCGCTGTCACCTGTTCGGGGGCGGCCCCTCGATCGGGCGGCCGGGCACGCCGGGACGCTTCTGCCACGGGCGGGGCCCGGCCGGCGGCCGGTAGGCGACGCCGAGGGCGTCAAGTCGCCGGTAGTGGGCGGCCATCCGGCGTTCGAAACCGGCGTAGTCCCGGTCCGCGGGGGCCGGCAGCGGGCTCCAGGCGACCTCGGCGAAGGCGGCGAGCCGGGGGAAGGTCTGGTAGTCCACGCGCGCGGTGTCCTCCAGCACCTCGGTCCACACGTTGGCCTGGGTGCCCAGCACGTGCCGGGCCTCCTCGTCGGTGAGCCCGTCCGGCACGGGTTCAAAGCGGTAGACGTCCTCCAGGGTGCGCACGAAGCCGATCGGCACGGGCTCGTCCTCGCCCGGGGCCTGACGGTGGTCCAGGTACACGTACTGCTCGGGGCACATGACCACGTCGTGGCCGGCCCGCGCGGCGGCGACGCCGCCCCCGTAGCCGCGCCAGGAGGAGACGGCGGCGCCGGGCGCGAGGCCGCCCTCCAGGATCTCGTCCCAGCCGATGAGGCGGCGCCCGCGCGCGGCGAGCCAGGCGTCGAAGTGCCCGATGAACCAGGACTGCAACTCGTCCTCGTCACCGAGGCCGAGGTCGGCGATGCGGGTCTTCGCGGTGACGGACTCGGCCCACTGCTCCTTGCGGCACTCGTCGCCGCCGATGTGGACGAACTCCGAGAACGCGGCGGCGTCCGCGGGGAACAGCTCCAGGACCTCCTCGAACACCCCCTCGTAGAACCGCAGGGTGGCGTCGGTGGGAGCGAGGACGTTGGACGAGATGCCCCAGGTGTCCCAGACGGAGAGGGCGGTGGTGTCGACGACGTCGGTGTTGCCGAGTTCGGGGTACGCGGCGATGGCGGCCTGCGAGTGGCCCGGCACGTCGATCTCGGGGACGACGGCGATGTGCCGCTCGGCGGCGTAGGCGACGATCTCGCGAATGTCGTCCTGGGTGTAGTAACCACCGTGGGGTTTCTCCTCCCACAGCGGTGACGCCCGGTGGCCGAATTTCGTCCGCGCGCGCCAGGAGGCGATCTCGGTCAGCCGCGGATGGCGCTTGATCTCGATGCGCCAGCCCTGATCGTCCGTCAGGTGCAGGTGCAGCACGTTGAGTTTGTGCGCGGCCATCAGGTCCAGGTAGCGCAGCACGCCCTCCTTGGGCATGAAGTGCCGGGCGACGTCGAGGAGCAGCCCGCGCCAGCGGAACCGAGGGGCGTCCTCGATGACCTGCTGCGGGACGCCGAGGGTGGTGTCCGGGCGCACGGGGGCGCGCCGGAAGGCGTCGGGGCCGAGGAGTTGGCGCAGGGTCTGCGCGCCCCAGAACACTCCGGCGGGTCCGCCGCCGCGGATCTCCACGCCCTGGTCGGCGGCGGCGCCGAGCCGGTACGCCTCCGGTTCCAGCGTGTCGTCCAGCAGCAGCCGCAGGCCGTCGCGGGCGTCCCGCGGCCCGGGGCGCAGCGGCAGGCCCAGGGCCGCGCCGAGGGTGGCGCGCAGCCAGCGTTCGGTGCGCTCGGTGCCCGGACCGGCCCACAGCGTGGTGTCCGGGCCGAAGGGTACGGCGGACCCCTCCGGTCCCTCGATCGCGCGCGGCGCCGGAATCAGTTCCACGACATCAGCCCCTCCCGCGTTGCGTGTGACGCAACGCTCCTGTCGCCCTGCACAACGCGTGGCCCGTCGCCTCGAAGGCTAGGGACTGCGCCAGGGCCCCACAAGAGGTCTGGACCACTCGGCGGCCGGAGAACACGAAGATCCCCGGGACGCGCCTCGCGCGCCC
This sequence comes from Streptomyces sp. Ru62, assembly GCF_002920615.1. Lineage (GTDB taxonomy): Bacteria > Actinomycetota > Actinomycetes > Streptomycetales > Streptomycetaceae > Streptomyces. The sequence goes on along the minus strand of NZ_PQSU01000002.1, from coordinate 89,345 downwards.
CGGGGACCTCACCGTCCGCAGGCGGAAGGGGCGCGACCTACTTGTCGCCGCCCTTGCCCTCGTCGCCGCCGCTGCCCATGGACTCGTAGATCTCCTTGCACATGGGGCAGACGGGGTACTTCTTCGGGTCGCGGCCCGGCACCCAGACCTTGCCGCACAGCGCCACGACGGGGGTGCCGTCGAGGGCGCTCGCCATGATCTTGTCCTTCTGGACGTAGTGGGCGAAGCGCTCGTGGTCGCCGTCGCCGTGGGACACCTGTGGCGTCGGCTCTACGAGGGTCCCCGTACCAGTCCCGCGCTCGGGCTCAAGAGTGCTCATATCAGCAAGGGTACTGAAGCCCGCAGGCATCAGTTGAGCGAAGGGTCGTCCGGGTACGTGGCCACCATCGCCAGCTCGTTGCGCTGCCGGCGCAGCACCTCGCGCCAGAGTCTCTCCGGGGCCGGGGAGGAGACGTCGCCCGGCTCGGACTCGACGACGTACCAGGCGCCCTCCACCAGCTCGTCCTCCAGCTGGCCCGGGCCCCAGCCGGCGTATCCGGCGAAGATCCGCAGGGAGCCGACGACGGAGGCGAGCAGTTCCGGCGGGGCCTCCAGGTCGACCAGTCCGATGGCGCCGTGCACCCGCCGCCAGCCGAGCGGCGCGCCGTCCCCGTTCGCGCCGCCGGGGATGACCGCGACGCCGAGCGCCGAGTCCAGCGAGACGGGGCCGCCCTGGAAGACGACGCCGGGCTCACCGGCGAGGTCGGCCCAGTCCTCCAGGATGTCGCCGACGACCACCGGGGTGGGCCGGTTGAGGACGACACCGAGGGAGCCCTCCTCGTCGTGGTCGAGAAGGAGCACCACCGCACGGTCGAAGTTCGGGTCCGCCAGGGCGGGGGTGGCCACGAGCAGCCGCCCTGTGAGCGAGGACACCTCGGTCATGCCAGACATGATCCCGCATCTTCCCCCGGAGTGGGGAGCCAATCGGGGGCACGGGAGTGAAGGCAGCTCAGGGCGTACGGGAGCGACCCCGGCGCACGTCCCCGCGCCGGTGACCCCATGTGGCCGACAGGGAACGGTTCGTGTTGTGACACAGCTATGACGCGGCTGGGCGGTACTCGGACTTACGGGCGGGGGGTGATCGGCGATTACCCTGTCTTCCCGGCCCGTGCGCACAGTGATCGGCCGGCCCCTGACCAACTCATCGGAACGCGAGATTCATGACCGTCAACGACGATGTCCTGCTTGTCCACGGCGGAACCCCGCTGGAGGGCGAGATCCGTGTCCGCGGTGCGAAGAACCTCGTACCGAAGGCCATGGTCGCCGCCCTGCTGGGCAGCGAGCCGAGCCGACTGCGCAACGTTCCGGACATCCGTGACGTGCGGGTCGTCCGTGGCCTGCTCCAGCTGCACGGGGTGACGGTCCGTCCGGGCGAGGAGCCCGGCGAGCTGGTGCTGGACCCGACGCGGGTCGAGAGCGCCAACGTGGCTGACATCGATGCCCACGCGGGTTCCAGCCGCATCCCGATCCTCTTCTGCGGTCCGCTGCTGCACCGTCTCGGCCACGCCTTCATCCCGGGCCTCGGCGGCTGTGACATCGGCGGCCGGCCCATCGACTTCCACTTCGACGTGCTGCGGCAGTTCGGCGCGACCATCGAGAAGCGGGCCGACGGGCAGTACCTGGAGGCTCCGCAGCGGCTGCGCGGCACGAAGATCCGGCTGCCGTACCCGTCCGTGGGCGCCACCGAGCAGGTGCTGCTGACGGCCGTACTGGCCGAAGGCGTCACGGAGTTGTCCAACGCGGCCGTCGAGCCGGAGATCGAGGACCTCATCTGCGTGCTGCAGAAGATGGGCGCGATCATCGCGATGGACACCGACCGCACGATCCGCATCACGGGTGTGGACAAGCTCGGCGGTTACACCCACCGCGCCCTTCCGGACCGCCTGGAGGCCGCGTCCTGGGCCTCCGCGGCGCTCGCGACCAACGGCAACATCTACGTCCGCGGCGCCCAGCAGCGCTCGATGATGACGTTCCTGAACACCTACCGCAAGGTGGGCGGCGCCTTCGAGATCGACGACGAGGGCATCCGGTTCTGGCACCCGGGCGGCCAGTTGAAGTCCATCGCGCTGGAGACGGACGTGCACCCCGGTTTCCAGACCGACTGGCAGCAGCCGCTCGTGGTGGCCCTGACCCAGGCCACGGGCCTGTCCATCATCCACGAGACGGTCTACGAGTCCCGCCTCGGCTTCACCTCCGCGCTGAACCAGATGGGCGCCCACATCCAGCTCTACCGGGAGTGCCTGGGCGGCTCCGCCTGCCGCTTCGGCGCGCGCAACTTCCTGCACTCCGCGGTCGTCTCGGGCCCCACCAAGCTCCAGGGCGCCGACCTGGTCATCCCCGACCTGCGCGGCGGCTTCTCGTACCTCATCGCGGCCCTGGCGGCCGAGGGCACGTCCCGCGTCCACGGCATCGAACTGATCAACCGCGGCTACGAGAACTTCATGGAGAAGCTCGTGGAACTGGGAGCGAAGGTCGAGCTGCCCGGCAAGGCGCTCGGCTAGGCGTCACGCATGACGAAAGGGCGGCCTCCCGCGGAGGGGGGCCGCCCTTTCGACGTCTTGAGCGGTTCGCGCCCGAAGGGGCGCGGGGAACTGCGCGACCAGCCACGACCGGCCCGCAGTCACCCACGGCGCGTCATGCCACGGCGCTCCAGTGGACGGCGCCGAAGCGGAGCGCTTCCGCTTACTTGCCCTTCGCCGCTTCCTTGAGCTTCGAGCCCGCGGTGACCTTCACGCTGAAGCCGGCCGGGATGTTGATGGGCTCGCCGGTCTGCGGGTTGCGCGCGGTGCGAGCGGCACGGTGGGTGCGCTCGAAGGTCAGGAAGCCGGGGATGGTGACCTTCTCGTCGCCCTTGGCGACGATCTCGCCGACGGTCTCGGCGAACGCGGCCAGCACGGCGTCGGCGTCCTTGCGGGTCACCTCGGCACGGTCGGCCAGCGCGGCCACCAGCTCACTGCGGTTCATGTTGTTACTCCCGTGTTTTTCTTGCCGTTGGGGTGTGCCACGCGGCTGAGCCGCCCGAGGCACTGCGATGCCGATGCGCTCGCGCCCTTGGGGGTGCCCCCTGGAACGAAGTCCCGAAGGAGCATCCTGCCCCTACCTGCGGCGGGAAAGCCAATCCGGCACCCGTAGGAGTCGTGAGAACACCCTGGGGAGTCACACGAAAAGCGCCTGCTCGGCCGTCACCCTAGAGCGCGCCCGGCATCGCGGGGTTCCACGACGCGCCGGTGCGGGGGGCCGCCGTGGTGATGCTCACAGCCCCCTGCACATTACGGCACGCCCTGATCAGACGGTCGCCCCGGCGGCCTTGGCGGCCTCGCGGACCGCCCCGGCCACGGCGCCGGCGACCTTGTCGTTGAAGACGCTCGGGATGATGTAGTTCGGGTTCAGCTCGTCCTCCGTCACCACGTCGGCGAGGGCCTTCGCGGCGGCGAGCATCATCTCGGTGTTGACCGTGCGGGACTGGGCGTCCAGCAGGCCGCGGAAGACGCCAGGGAAGACCAGCACGTTGTTGATCTGGTTCGGGAAGTCGGAGCGGCCGGTGGCCACGACGGCCGCGGTCTGCCGGGCGATCGCCGGGTCGACCTCGGGGTCCGGGTTCGCGAGCGCGAACACGATGGCGCCCTCGGCCATGGCGGCCACGTCGGCGCCGTCCAGGACGTTCGGGGCGGAGACGCCGATGAAGACGTCGGCGCCGCGCACGGCCTCCTTCAGGGTGCCGGTGAGGCCCTCGGGGTTGGTGTTGTCGGCGATCCAACGCAGCGGCGAGTCGGCCGGGGCGTTCACCAGGTCCTCGCGGTCGGCGTGCACGATCCCGTGGATGTCGGCGACGACGGCGTTCTTCACGCCGGCGGCGATGAGCAGCTTGAGGATGGCCGTGCCGGCCGCGCCGGCGCCGGACATGACGACCCGGATGTTCTCGATCGCCTTGTTCGTGACCCGCAGGGCGTTGGTCAGCGCGGCGAGCACGACGATGGCGGTGCCGTGCTGGTCGTCGTGGAAGACGGGGATGTCGAGGGCCTCGCGCAGCCGGGCCTCGATCTCGAAGCAGCGCGGCGCGGAGATGTCCTCCAGGTTGATGCCGGCGAAGCCGGGGGCGATCGCCTTGACGATCTCCACGATCGCGTCGGTGTCCTGGGTGTCCAGGCAGATCGGCCAGGCGTCGATGCCGGCGAAGCGCTTGAAGAGGGCGGCCTTGCCCTCCATGACGGGCAGCGCGGCCTTGGGGCCGATGTTGCCGAGGCCGAGCACGGCGGAGCCGTCCGTCACGACCGCAACGGAGTTGCGCTTGATGGTGAGGCGACGGGCGTCCTCGGGGTTCTCGGCGATGGCCATGCAGACCCGGGCCACACCGGGCGTGTAGACCATGGACAGGTCGTCACGGTTGCGGATGGGGTGCTTCGACGCCATCTCGATCTTGCCGCCGAGGTGCATGAGGAACGTACGGTCCGAGACCTTGCCCAGGGTGACGCCCTCGATGCCGCGCAGCTTCTCGACGATCTCCTCGGCGTGGGCCGTGGAGGTGGCCGCGATGGTCACGTCGATGCGGAGCTTCTCGTGGCCGGACGCGGTGACGTCGAGGCCGGTCACCGAGCCTCCGGAGGACTCCACGGCGGTGGTGAGCTGCGAGACGGCGGTTCCGCTCGCGGGCACCTCCAGCCGGATCGTCATCGAGTAGGAGACGCTGGGCGCCGTTGCCATGGCCGACTTCCTCTGCTTTCACCGTGTCGCGGGTTGTGCCGTCCGATCGTCGCACCTACCGCTGAGTACGTGGTAGTCGCCCTGGGTTACGGACGTTGTGTTCACGCGGGGTGCCGCGACAGGCGCTGATTTCGGAAAACGAATTCCACCATACGAGATCCGATCAGTAGAGGAAAGAGGCGCGCGGGGCAAAGAAAGAGACCCACGTCACTGGGTGACGTGGGTCTCTCACACGTTCATGACACCGACCCGCCATGCTCGCCTCGCGGCAAGTGGTCCCTCTGAGGGACGAAGGTTGGGCCCGGGGGCTTGGATCGGGCCGGTGCCACACCAAGGCTAACAAACGGATCCCGTAAGGCCATTCCCGTACGGGAGGTTCAGTCCCTGAGGAGATCCGGGACCCCGGCCGCGTCCGGCTCGTCCCGCTCCCCCGAGACCACCGTGAGCTGCTGGGTGGCCCGGGTCAGCGCCACGTACAGCACGCGCAGGCCGGCCGGCGACTCGTCGGCGATCTCCGCGGGCGAGACCACGACCGTGGCGTCGTACTCCAGGCCCTTGGCCTCCAGGCTGCCGAGGGCCACCACCCGGTCGCCGAGCCCGGCCAGCCAGCGCCGGGCCTCCTCGCGCCGGTTCATCGCGACCACCACGCCGACCGTGCCGTCCACCAGCCCGAGCAGCCGCTCGGCCTCCGCGCGCACGGTCTTCTCCAGCGAGTCCCGTACGACGGTGAAGCGCGGCTGTACGCCGGTGGAGCGCACCGCCGACGGGGCCTCGGAGCCGGGCATGGCGAGCGCCAGCACCCTGGCGGCCAGCTCGGCGATCTCGGCCGGGTTGCGGTAGTTCACGGTGAGCTGGAAGCGGCGCCGGGGCCGGGTGCCGAGGGCCTCGTCGCGGGCCTCGCCCGCCTCGTCCGGGTCGGACCAGGAGGACTGCGCCGGATCGCCGACGACCGTCCAGGTGGCGTGCCGGCCGCGGCGGCCGACCATGCGCCACTGCATCGGCGTGAGGTCCTGCGCCTCGTCCACGATGACGTGCGCGTACTCGGTGCGCTCCTGCGCCAGCCGCTCGGCCCGCTCCCGCTGCGACTCCTCGCGCACCGGCATCAGCTCCTCCAGGCCGGTGAGCTGGTCCAGCGGGTCCAGCTCCCGCTTCCTGCGCGGCCGGGCCGGGGCGCCGAGGATCGCCTGGAGCTCGTCGAGCATGGCGATGTCGTGCACGGAGTACCCGTCCCGCCGGAGCGAGCGGGCGACCTTGCGGACCTCACCGGGGTTGAGGATCCTGCGGGCCCAGCGGCCGAGCCGCTTCTCGTCGGCCATGGCGGCGAGCACGGCCTTCGGGGTCAGCTCGGGCCACCACGCGTCGAGGAAGGCGATGAAGGAGTCCTCGCTCGTGATGTCCTCGTCGAAGGAGGAGCGCAGCTCGGCGGCCAGCTCCGGGTCGGTGTGCCGGGAGGCGGCGCCGGAGCGGTCCCACAGGGCGTCCAGGAGCAGCTTGCGGGCGCGCGGGCGGAGCAGGTTGACGGGCGCGGTGCCGCCGAGGGCGGTACGGCGGATGCGTCCCAGCTCGTCGGCCTCCAGTTCCAGGCGGCGCCCGAAGGCGACGACGCGCAGCCGGCCGGGCGGACCGGCGGCCGTGTCCTCCCCCGCGGCTTCCGCCGGAGCGGCCGGCCCCAGCTCCAGCGCGCCCCGGGCGGCCTTGCGCAGCACCTTCAGCATCCGGTACGAGCCCTTGGCACGGGCCACGGCCGGGGAGTCGTACAGCGTGGCCTCCGCGCCGTCGACCAGCGAGCCGATCGCGCGGATGGCGACCTGGCCCTCCTCGCCGAGCGAGGGCAGCACGCCCTCGGTGTAGGCGACGAGCAGCGGGGTCGGGGAGACGATGAGGATGCCGCCCGCGTAGCGTCTGCGGTCCTGGTAGAGCAGGTAGGCCGCGCGGTGCAGTGCGACGGCGGTCTTGCCGGTGCCCGGGCCGCCCTCCACGTAGGTGATGGAGGCCGCGGGGGCCCGGATGACCATGTCCTGCTCGGCCTGGATGGAGGAGACGATGTCCCGCATGGTGTGGCCGCGGGCCTGGCCGAGCGCGGCCATCAGGGCGCCGTCGCCGATGACGGGCAGCTGATCGCCGTCGAGGAAGGCCGTCAGCTCGGGCCGCATCAGGTCGTCCTCCACGCCGAGGACCCGGCGCCCCTTGGAGCGGATGACCCGGCGCCGCACCACCCGTCCCGGCTCCACGGGCGTGGCCCGGTAGAAGGGGGCGGCGGCGGGGGCGCGCCAGTCGATGACCAGCGGGGAGTAGTCCTCGTCCAGGACGCCGATACGGCCGATGTGCAGCGTCTCGGCGATGTCGGCGGTGTTGTCCGGCCGCACGGCCCCCTCGGCCGGCTCGACCGCCGTGTAGGCCCCGTCGGGCCCCTTCTTGCCGTCCTTGCCGAGCAGCAGGTCGATCCGCCCGAAGAGGAAGTCCTCGAACTCGTTGTTGAGCCGGTTCAGGTGGATACCGGCCCGGAAGACCTGCGCGTCCCGTTCGGCGAGCGCGCCCGGAGTGCCCACCTGGCCGCGCTTGGCCGCGTCGTGCATCAGGAACTCGGCCTCGTGGATCTTCTCCTCCAGGCGCTGGTACACCCGGTCCAGGTGTTCCTGCTCGACGCTGATCTCCCGGTCACGGACGGAATCGGGTGCGTCCTGTACCGAGCCGACCGCGGACTGCTGAACCTGAGCGGCCACCGGGCCCCCTTCTGACGTGCTGGGCAGCCGTCAACCGTACGCGAAGGGGGCCCGTCGAAGCTACGGGAGGTACTCCGGCGACCTCCCGGAAGACGGCGCCGACGGACCGAAGCCCGCGGGCCGTCGGCCCGGGGAGTCCCCGCGCATCACGACGACACGCCGGGCGCGGCTACGGCGCGGCATCCGCCCGCGATCCGCCGGGAGCCCGGGGGCGCGGACCGGGCGGGCGTCGGCGGCCCGGCGCACCCGTGGCCCGGCCCCGGCTGCCGCGGGCGTCACGCGTCCACCTGGACCAGCTTCTTGCCCTCGAACGTCACCACCTCGAAGTGGTCGATCTCGTTGGGCTGGAAGGCCGCGGCCCCGCCGATGTACAGCGGTTGCTTCGACTGCTCCGTCTTGGCGTCCGGGACGCCGTACCCCCAGTTCGGCACGGACCACGACGACATGGTCACGCGCTGCCCGTTCTTGGCGACGAGCACCAGGGAGCACTTCAGCGGGCCCTTGACGTTCTTCAGCTCCAGGACCGCCTGGGTGCCCCAGTCCTTCCCCGCCATGGCGACGGTCGCGCTGACGTGGGTCGACGCGTCCGTGGCCGACTTCTTGTCGGACATGGTCCGGAAGGTCGCCTGGGCCGGCGTCGCGGTGACCTGCCCGCCCCCGTCCGAGCCGCCGTTCACCGCCACCGCGGCCAGCGGCCCGGCGATGATCAGCGCGGCGGCCGCCGCGATCATGTACATGCTGCGCCGGCGCTTCCGAGCCCGCCGTTCGGCGACCTCGTCCACCAGCTTCTCCACCACCCGCGGGCTGGGCCTGGCGGACAGCGACTCGCCGATCGCGGGCGTGCTGCCGGTGCCCGGCAGGTCCGCGAGCGCGGCCAGCATCGGCTCCATCCCGGCCAGCTCGTCCAGTTGCTGGGCGCACCACTCGCAGCCGGCGAGATGGGCCTCGAAAGCGGTTGCCTCGGCATCGTCGAGAATGCCGAGGGCGTAGGCGCCGACGGTCTCGTGCTCGCTCGGCACCGAAGATCCCTGACTGGGGCTCATGGGCCCAGACATACCCGGACCACCCGGTCCGAATCCCTGCATCCCCCCGTACCCGCTGCTCATCACGCCGTCACCCCCCGCTCCTCCAGTGCCAGCTTCATCGACCGCAGGGCGTAGAACACCCGGGAACGGACAGTTCCGCTGGGTATGCCCAGTGTTTCCGCCGCCTCATTGACGGTACGCCCCTTGAAGTACGTCTCGACGAGCACCTCCCGGTGGGCCGGGGTCAGGTCGTCGAGCGCGTCCGACAGCGTCATCAGCCACAGCGCCTTGTCGATCTCGTCCTCCGCGGGGATGACCTCCAGCGGCGACGGATCGACCTCCTGCGGCCGGGCCTGCCGGCTGCGGTGGCCGTCGATGACGATGCGGCGCGCGACCGTCACCAGCCAGGGGCGTACCGAACCGGTCGCCCGATTGAGCTGACCGGCGTTCTTCCAGGCACGGATGAGCGTTTCCTGCACGACGTCCTCGGCGCGCTGCCGGTCACCGGCGACCAGCCGCAGGACATACGCGAGCAGAGGTCCGGCGTGCTCCCGGTACAGGGCACGCATCAGCTCCTCATCCGGCTCCGAGGGCTGTGAGGACATGCGATGTCGGGCCCTCGCTCCACGTTCATTGGCCACGGCCGCATCCTTGCGCACGCCCACCTCCGGTGTCCGGGGGTTCCCCCAGTCGGTCGCTCGCCCACCCGTACGGACGGGGGCGGCCCGGTGTTCAAACCCGAGTGACAGATTTCTTGAGGCTGACGTGACGAGCGGGACATGCGCGCACATTCCCACCGCGCGATCTTCACATCTCCGACACGCAGGCGAGCCCGCCGCGCGATTCCCGTGTACCGGCCATCCAAACCCGGTGTTGCAGAAATCACTCCGGGCTCAGGCGCGCGCCAGCGCCGCCCGCCGCCGGTGCCGGGCGACCCGCTCCCGGTTCCCGCACGCCTCGCTGGAACACCAGCGTCGGCGCCGGCCGCGGGAGGTGTCCAGGTACACGAGCGGGCAGTCGTCCCCCTCGCACTCCCGTACGGCGGCCCGCGCGACGGGGTCGGTGAGCAACTCCACGGCGTCCCGGGCGACGAGGGCGAGCAGGGCCGCGAGGCCGGGCGGCCCGGCCAACTCCCGCACGAGCCCGCCGCCTTCCGTGGGTACGGCGACGGGCGCGGGGGTCGCTCCGAGGGCGAGCTCGTTCACGCGCCCGAGCGCCCGCCCGTACGACGACGCGTCCCCGGGACCCGGCCCGCGCACCAACACCCGCACGCATCCGCGCAGTTCCCGGAACCCGGCCGGCCAGGAGGCGTCGGCGTGACCGAGCGCCGTACCGTCGGGCACGAGCCCCGCGCTCCCGATCCACGCGCACAACGCGCCGACGCCGTCCAGCCGTTCGCCCGGATGCGTGGTGGCGAGGAGGTCCAGGCACACCCGCCCGGCGTCGAACCGCGGCGCGTACACGGAGGGGGCGCTACCGAGTGCCATGTGCCAGTCACCGCCTGGGCAGGAACCGTGCGGGGGTCTCTCCCACAGTGCCCGCGCGGAGGAGACACCGGAACCCCTCGCGCCACGCCCGCGGTGGGATCCCGGGGGAATCCGGGGGCCGGCGTCCCGCCTCACCGGCCCTTCCCCGGCCGAGTGAGAGCAACGTTCCCTTCCGGTCACCCACAGCCACAGGCCGGAAACGCGTCCTCCCTACCTTCGGGCTGAGTCAGTGGTCGGCAGACCGAGCAGCCGGAGCACCGTGGAGGCGTGATGACAGGCCCAGCCCCAACCCGTCGCAGTGGCCGCTGGATCGAGCGCTGGGATCCGGAGGACGAGGCGTTCTGGCAGGCGACCGGGGAGCGGATCGCCCGCCGGAACCTCTGGTTCTCCGTCCTCTCCGAGCACATCGGCTTCTCCGTCTGGACCCTGTGGTCGGTCCTGGTCCTGTTCATGGGCCCGGAGTACGGCCTCACACCCGCCGACAAGTTCCTGCTGACGTCGGTGGTCACGCTGGTCGGCGCGGTGGTCCGGGTGCCGTACACCTTCGCCGTGGCCGTCTTCGGCGGCCGCAACTGGACGATCATCTCGGCGAGCCTGCTGCTGATCCCGACCGTCGCCGCGTTCGTGGTGATGGAGCCGGGGACGTCGTACTCCACCTTCCTCCTGGTGGGCCTGCTGGCAGGCATCGGCGGCGGCAACTTCGCCTCCTCCATGACCAACATCAACGCCTTCTTCCCGCTCAGGAAGAAGGGCTGGGCGCTCGGCCTCAACGCGGGCGGCGGCAACATCGGCGTCCCCGTCATCCAGCTCGCCGCCCTCGCCATCATCGGCGCGAGCGGCGGCCCGCGCGTGCTGCTCGGCATCTACATCCCGCTGATCGTCGTGGCCGCCGTGCTCGCCGCGCTGTTCATGGACAACCTGTCCTCGGTGAAGAACGACACCGGAGCGGCCAAGGACGCCGCCCGGGACGCCCACACCTGGATCATGTCCCTGCTCTACATCGGCACCTTCGGCTCCTTCATCGGCTACAGCTTCGCCTTCGGCCAGGTGCTGACGAACGGGTTCGGCCGGACGCCCCTCCAGGCCGCGTACCTCACCTTCATCGGCCCGCTGCTCGGCTCCCTCATCCGCCCCCTCGGCGGCTGGCTCGCCGACCGCTACGGCGGCGCCCGCATCACCTTGTGGAACTACGTCGGCATGGCCGCCGCCACCGCCGTGCTCATCGTGGCCAGCATGCAGAAGTCGCTGCCGCTGTTCGTGTCGGTCTTCGTCGTCCTGTTCGTGCTCAGCGGACTCGGCAACGGCTCGACGTTCAAGATGATCCCCGGCATCTTCCAGGCCAAGGCGCTGGCCAAGGGCCTGGAGGGCGAGGCGGCGGTCGCCCACGGCCGGCGGCTGTCCGGCGCGTCCATGGGACTGATCGGCGCGGTCGGCGCGCTCGGCGGCGTGGGCATCAACATGGCCTTCCGCCAGTCCTTCCTCTCCTACGGCTCCGGCACGGGCGCGTTCGTCGCCTTCCTCGTCTACTACGGCGTCTGCTTCGCGGTCACCTGGGCCGTATACCTTCGTCGTACGGCGGCGCGGGTTCCGGCCGCGACTGCCGCATCGGAGGCGAAGTCCCAGCTCAGCTATGCCGAGGTGTGACGTAACACCGGCGACATCGGGCCGAACCGAGCCTGTCACGCATCGTTGACAGGCTCGATCGGCGTGCCGGTCAGCTAGGAGAGCCCATGTACGACGAAGAGCAGCACCCCGAGCACGGCCCCCTCGCCGGGTTCACCGTGGGCGTCACCGCCGCGCGCCGGGCCGAGGAGCTGGGCGCCCTGCTCCAGCGGCGCGGCGCCACCGTTCTGCACGCCCCCGCCCTGCGGATCGTGCCGCTCGCGGACGACGGCGAACTGCTCGCCGCCACGAAGGAGATCATCGACCAGGTGCCGGACGTCGTGGTCGCCACCACGGCGATCGGCTTCCGGGGCTGGGTCGAGGCCGCCGACGGCTGGGGCCTCGGCGAACAGCTGCTGGGCCGGCTGAGCGGGGTCCGCCTGCTGGCCCGCGGCCCCAAGGTGAAGGGCGCGATCCGCGCGGCGGGGCTCACCGAGGAATGGTCACCCTCCTCGGAATCCCTGGCCGAGGTGCTGGACCGCCTCCTGGAGGAGGGCGTCGACGGCGACCGCGTCGCCGTGCAGCTCCACGGCGAGCCGCTCCCCGGCTTCGTGGAGTCGCTGCGGGCCGCCGGGGCGGAAGTGGTGCCCGTCCCGGTGTACCGCTGGATGCCGCCCGAGGACCTCAGCCCGCTCGACCGCCTCCTGGACGCGGCCGTCACCCGTGGCGTGGACGCCCTCACCTTCACCAGCGCCCCCGCCGCGGCCTCCCTCCTGTCCCGCGCGGAGGACCGCGGCCTGCTGGACGACCTGCTGGCCGCCCTGGCCCACGACGTCCTCCCGGCCTGCGTCGGCCCGGTCACCGCGATCCCGCTCCAGGCCCGCGGGGTGGACACCGTCCAGCCGGAACGCTTCCGCCTCGGCCCGCTGGTCCAGCTCCTCTGCCAGGAACTCCCGGCCCGCGCCCGCTCCCTGCCCATCGCCGGGCACCGGGTGGAGATCCGCGGCCACGCGGTCCTGGTCGACGGCGACCTCAAGCCGGTCCCCCCGGCCGGCATGTCCCTCCTGCGCGCCCTGGCCCGCCGCCCCGGCTGGGTCGTCCCCCGCGCCGACCTCCTGCGCGCCCTCCCCGGCGCGGGCCGCGACGAACACGCCGTCGAGACGGCGATGGCCCGCCTCCGCACGGCCCTCGGCGCACCGAAGCTGATCCAGACGGTGGTGAAGCGGGGCTACCGCCTGGCCCTGGACCCGGCGGCGGACGCGAAGTACGCGGACGCGTGAGCCGGCGTCCGGGCGCTGTTCACAAGTAGGTGGCCTGGTGGACGTAGAGGCACTCGTGCCGCGGGACGATCAGATAGAGGAAGAACCCACCGGGCACGTGCGAGACGTTCCCCTTCGGGCCCGCCTCCTGGTACGAGGCACCGTCGAGGTAGAACGCCGCGGCCGCGCGGACCAGTTCGTCGGCCTGCTTCTCGACCTCGGCCACGAAGGCCGGTGGAGCGCCGCCGATGACGTACGCCTCGTCCGGGTCGTACTCCCACCGCCACGTCACGCGGACACCGCCTGCCGGGCCTCAGCCTCGACCGCGCGCAGTTCCGCCATCGCCGTGCGGAACTCGGGGTCGTCCCGGCTGCCGGCGTTGTGCACGGCGACGAGGGCGGCCTGGTAGCGGGAGCGCAGGTCGGGCCGCCGCTCGATCTCCACCTGTGCCTGCCAGTAAGCGAGCCAGTACTGAAGGTGGCCGATCTTGCCGTCCTGGAGGGCGGCCCCCAGGGCCTGCTCCTTGTGCTGTTCCATTTCGCCAAGGCGGTGCGGGGCGATGCGCGCCAGCGCGATTCGAACCGCCGCCGGGGTGCCCTCGGGGCGCGGGATCAGCTCGTGACTGTGGTTCGGTTGTGTGGTCACGCCGCGGCTCCTCCGTGCGCACGTGCTCGGCTTCCTGCACCCCACCGTACTGGCCATCACGGACAGCGACCTGGCATCCGGCGCGGGCGTACCCCGCCCACCTCGAACCACAGCAGCTTGCCGGCGCCCCGGTCCAGCGGGCTGTCGGCCAGGGACAGGCCGCCCCAGGAGTCGGCGTACTCCTGCACGAGGTGCAGCCCGCGCCCCTCTTCGGCGTCCAGCGGAGGCACCGGGACGCGGTCCCAGGGCGGCTGCCCGAAAGGCGCCGGGATGCGCGGGTGACTGTCCCAGACGCCGACCCGCAGCCGGCCGTCCGCGAGGGCGGTGAGCCGGAGGGAGGTGGGGCCGGTGGTGTGCCGGTAGGCGTTGCCGACCAGCTCGGACGTCAGCAGTTCCACGGTGTCCAGGACTTCGTGTCTGTCGTGCCCGCTGAGCACGGCCCGTACGGTCATACGTGCGACGCGTGCCGCGCGGGGATCATGCGGCAGCCGAAGGGCGTACACCCAGGTGTCGGGCAGGGATACGGTGCCCATGAAGACCTCCGGTGAGAGAAGGGAACGGGCTCGCTCAACTGGTCGCGCCGGGCGGTGGCTTTGCCTGTGTCAGGTGCGCTTCCGGCTTGTGGGCTCGGGGAGTTGAGGGGTACGTCGTAACCGTAGGGCAAGTGGTTAGATGCATCTAACGAAACTGGCTAGATGTGTCCATACTTCACTCTTGTGAGGGAGCGCAACGCCGCTTCGCGGCCGGGAAGGAGACGTCGTGCCGCCCACCAACAGCCCTACGCTGCGGCAGCGAAGGCTGGGCGCAGAGCTGCGAAAACTTCGGGAGCGGGCGGGACTCACCGCCACCGGTGCCGCCGAACTGCTCGGCGTCAACCAGTCGCGTGTCAGCATGATCGAAACCGGCCGCACGCCCATCAGCGCGGACCGGCTGCGCTCCATGGCTCACGTCTACGACTGCTCGGACGAAGCGCTCATCGATGCCCTCGCCGCGATGACGGGACGACGCACCCGTGGCTGGTGGGAGGAGTACCGCGAACACCTGCCTGCCGCGCTGGTCGACCTGGCCGAACTGGAGCACCACGCCTCCGCGTTGAGGGTGGCGCTCATGATCCATATCCCGGCACTTCTGCAGACCACCGACCACGCCCGCGCCATCTTGCAGTCGGCAGCACCGCCCATGCGGCAGTACGAGATCGAACACCGCCTCACACACCGCATGAAACGGCAGGGCGTGCTGCACAGGACGGATCCCCCGCCGTACACGGCGATCATCCACGAATCGGCGCTCCACATGAACTTCGGTGGCCCGGCCGTGGCCCGGGGGCAGCTCAAGCATCTGCTCGACATGAGCGAACTCCCGCACGTCACCGTTCGCGTCATCACCTTCGGAGCGGACGACTTCCCGACCACCGGCCAGCCCTTCGACTATGTCGAGGGCCCCGTCCCACAGCTCGACACCGTTCAGCTGGACTCGCATCACGGCGCCTGTGAATTCATCGACGCCGAGGCTCCGCTGAACAAGTACCGGGCAGTGCTGAACCGGATGGAGTCCTGCGCGCTCGGTCCCGCCGAGACGCGTGACTTCATCCATCACCGCATCCAGAACCTGTAAGGAGAAACCATGCCGACCCTCCACTGGCGGAAGTCCACCTACAGCTCCGACGGCTCGAACTGCGTGGAGATAGCCACCACCCCCACCGCCGTCCACATCCGCGACTCCAAGACCCCCATCGCCCGCCACCTCACCCTCACCCCCTCCACTTGGGCGGACTTCCTTCCCTACCTCCGAGCGGACAAAGGCTCTGGAACTCCTCAAGTGGTTTGAAAAGGGCGGCTCCTCGCGTCCACCCTGGCCGTATGAAGGGACTCGCGGGATTCGGCAAGAAGCAAGACCTCGTGCTGGTCATCCGGGACTCGGACCTGGTCGTGGCGGCGCTGCGGGAGGCGTTGGACCGGGCCCCGGAGGAGGAGCGGGCGGGGCTGGAGCGGGCCGTCGCGCTCGTCGGGGCCACCGCCGGTGCCAGTGAGGGACGGCTGCGGGCCGACTGGGTCCGCGCCAGGCTCGCCGACGTCGGGTTCACCGGGGACCTCGCCTCCGTCGCCGCCGTGAAGGCGCTGCGCCAGGCCGAGCCGGGTCTGAGCCTGCTGGCGGCGGTGCAGTTGCAGAAGGACGCCGTGACCCATCGGGAGTAGTCGGTCAGCCGGCCGGGGTCGCCTCCGGGACCGGGGGCCGCTCGGTCGGCGGTGCCGCCACCCCGCCCGTGCGGCGGAGTTTCTGCCAGCGCAGTCGGCCGCCGGTGAGGGCGGTGATCCAGGACTGGAGCAGGACGACGTACATCAGCTGGCGGTAGAGGAGCTGCTGGAGGGGGAGGGAGAACAGCGGGGTGAGGCGTTCGCGGTCCAGGTGGAAGGCGTACGCCGCGCAGAGCGCCTGGACGGCCAGGACCGCGCACCAGGCCAGGACCGTCTTGGCCGTCGGGCCGAAGACCAGCCCGTAGACCAGGAAGAGGTCGATCAGGGGGGCCAGGAGCGGGGCCACGACCATGAAGAGCGAGACGAGGGGCAGGCCCACACGGCCGAAGCGGCCCGACGGCCCCCGGTCGAACAGTGCGCCGCGGTGCTTCCAGATGGCCTGCATGGTGCCGTACGACCAGCGGTACCGCTGGGACCACAGCTGCTGGACCGACTCGGGCGCCTCCGTCCAGGCGCGGGCCTTCTCGGCGTACACCACGCGCCAGCCGTCGCGGTGCAGGGCCATCGTGACGTCGGTGTCCTCGGCGAGGGTGTCGTCGCTCATGCCGCCGACCCGTTGCAGAGCCGAGCGGCGGAACGCCCCGACCGCACCCGGGATCGTCGGCATGCAGCGCAGGATGTCGTACATGCGGCGGTCGAGGTTGAAGCCCATCACGTACTCGATGTGCTGCCACGCGCCGATGAGCCGGTTCTTGTTGCCGACCTTGGCGTTGCCGGCGACGGCGCCGACGCGCGGGTCGGCGAAGGGCTGGACGAGTTCCCTGACGGTGGCCGGTTCGAAGACGGTGTCGCCGTCCATCATCACGACCAGCTCGTGACGGGCGTTCGCCAGGCCCCGGTTGAGCGCGGCCGGCTTGCCCGCGTTGGCCTGGCGGATCACCCGTACGTCCGGCAGGTCCAGCGCCTGGACGATGTCGGCCGTGCCGTCCGCCGAGCCGTCGTCGATGACCAGCACTTCGATGGGGTGCTCGCTGCGCATGAGCGAACGGACCGTGTTCTCGATGCACTTGGCCTCGTTGTACGCCGGCACCAGCACCGACACCGGCTCGGTCACCGGCTCCTCGCCCCAGCGGAAGCCGGGGCGCCGGGTGCGGCGGGCGTGCGCGCCGGACAGCAGCAGCATCAGGCCGAAGCGGGCGAAGACGAGGCAGCCGACGACGGCGAGACCGGCGACGAGGACCGTGGTGATGTTGTCGGACGCCTTCACCAGGAAGATCCAGGCCTTGCCCTTCCACAGGTCGACCCCGGTGACCCGGGTGTCGGCGCTCGGCGCCCGCAGGGCCGCGGTGAGGGTCTGGAAGGTGTAGCCCCGCTGCTGGAGCCGGGGCAGGAGCTGGTCGAGCGCCTGGACGGTCTGGTGCCGGTCGCCGCCCGAGTCGTGCATGAGGACGACCGCGCCCCGGCCGCCGTGGGGCGTGGCGTTGAGGATGATCCGCTCGAC
This sequence comes from Streptomyces sp. Ru62, assembly GCF_002920615.1. Classification (GTDB taxonomy): domain Bacteria; phylum Actinomycetota; class Actinomycetes; order Streptomycetales; family Streptomycetaceae; genus Streptomyces. The sequence continues at coordinate 72,168 of NZ_PQSU01000002.1, read as the reverse complement.
ACCCGGCTTGCGCCAGTCCTCGCTGTCGGTGTCGTCCACGACCGTGAGGTAGCCCCGGCTGCCGATGTACCGCGTCACCGGCCAGGACCGGTTGTCGATCGCGTTGGCGGAGGAGGAGTACGGCGGCCGGAACAGCGAGCTGCGGATTCCGGCCGCGCCGGCGAGCGCGAGCTGGTTCTGCGACAGCTCCCAGTCGATGCGCTTCGTGGAGTGGTACGACAGGTCCGGGTGGCCGAAGGTGTGCAGGCCGACCTCGTGGCCCTCGGCGACCATGCGCCGTACCAGCTCGGGGTGGCGGGAGGTCATGGTGCCGGTGACGAAGAAGACCGCGTGCGCGTGGTGCTTCTTCAGCACGTCGAGCACCTTCGGGGTCCAGGTCGGGTCGGGGCCGTCGTCGAAGGTGAGGACGATGCGGTGGTCGGGTATGCGCAGGCTGTCGCTGCGGCCGTCGCGCGTGTCGATGACCGGACCGCCGTCCAGGATGCGCTGCGGAACCCTGTCGTTCGCCGCCGAAGGCCGGATGCGGTGGTCGGCGAGGATCTCGTTGTGCACGTAGCCGCGCAGCATGAGCATCGCCAGGGTCGCCACCAGGACCAGGAGGGGGAGCAGGTAGCGCAGCGGCAGCCGGGTACGGCGGCGGGGGTGTGAGGCCATCTGGGGGTGTTCCGCCTGGTCGTCAGAGGGAGAGCTTGGGGTGCGGGCGCCGGGTGTGACCGGGCGGGGTGTGGGTACGGCCCGACGGGGTCGCCGTGGGTGCCGGAGCGGTGGCGGTGCCGGTGGCGGACGGTGCCGGGGACACGTCGGTGGCCGGGGCCGACGGGGTCGGGGAGCCGGTGGTGCCGGTGTCGGCGGCGGGCGCCGAGGCGGTGCCGTCCTCCGGCTCGGTGGACGGGGAGGCGTCGGCACCGGCGGGCGCTCCGCCGGCCGGTACGGCCGTGCCGCCCGCCTCGGCACCGACGACGGGTGCGGTCACCGTGCCGGCTCCCGGCGGGGTCGTGGTCGGGGTCGCGGAGACGCTGGGCAGCGGCGAGGTGTCCACCTTGCCGGCCGGCTTGTCCTCGTGCTGTCCCGGCACCGGCAGCCAGGGGGCGGCGGAGTTGCCGGACAGCAGGGTGGCGACGATGACGGCGGCGTAACCGGCACAGGCGACGGCGACGGCCACGCCGAGCCGGCGGAAACGGCGGCTACGACGGCCCGACTCGTCCACGAAGACCGGCCCGTCCGAGCCACGGGGGTCCCGTACGGCCGACTCCGCACCCACGGCGCCGAGTCGTACGTCGCCCAGCTCGATGGTCGCGTCCTGCGGGGTGGAAGCAGGGGCCGGGGTGGGCTCGGGAGCGGAGGAGGACGCCGGGGCTTCTGCGGTGCCGGTGGAGGTCGCGGAGAGCTCCTGCGCGGGGGGAACGGCGGGCACGCCGGGCTTGCCGGCGTCGGCGGAATGGGCAGACTCGGCACGGCTGCCGGGTTCGGCGGAATCGGCAGACTGGGCGCGCTTGCCGGCTTCGGCAGAGACGATGGGCGTGCCGGGCTCGATGGGTTCCGCGGGCTCGGCCGACTCAGCAGGCGGCTCCGATTCGGCACGCGGCTCCGATTCGGCAGACCGCTCCGACTCAGCACGCGGTTCCGATTCGGCGGACGCCTCGGATTCGACGTGCCCCTCGGACCCGGCCGACTCGGCTACGGTCTCCGCAGCCTCGGAGGCCTCACCAGTCTCGGTCTCAGTGGCACGCCCGTCATCAAGCGCAGCCGCGTCACCACCCGCACCGACACCAGACTCCGCACCCTGCACAGCCACCGCGTCCGATTTCATCTGCTCGTCGCCCCCGCCCACCGGCTCACCGCGCCCTGCGGACGCCACCACTCGCCCCTCAGGTTGGGCGTCTTCAGGACAATTTTTCACGCGCGTTCATCCCCCCACGGGACAGTTCCGGGCGCGCTCACGATTCCGGGCACCCGTCGACCGGACCAGACCCCCACCGGGTCCGAGCGCCCCCACTACAACCGTGTGTCCGGGCCAAGAATGTAACGCACGCGGAGGGGTGCCGCGCGCCGGGCCGACCCGGGCGGAGACCCGTCACCGCCTGTCACCCGCCGTTCATCACGTCCTCATCCATGGCCGGAATCCATCCGTCGACGGGTCGCCGCAGCCACCCCTCCACCCGTGCGATCTCGGCCACCGCCTTCCGCAGCGCGGTCAATCCGGGATGTACCAGTCCCTTCCGCCAGACCAGGGAGACGGGCGACAGCGGGACGGGGTCGACGAGGGGCCGTCGTACCGTGCCGGGCAGGGGCGGGAAGTCCACGACGGCCAGCACCGGATTGCGGGTCTTCGCCATGATGCGGCCGAACTCCTCGTCACCGACGGCCAGCGGGAGCGGCGGGGCGAGCCGGATGGCGCGGTCCCGGAAGAGGCGCAAGGCCAGGTCGGTCCACTCCCGGGTGCGCGGGTTCCCGGCACCGGCGTACACCGTCTCGCCGGCCAGCGCGGACAGCGGCACCCGCGCCGACTCGGCCAGCGGGTGGTCGTCGGGCAGCACGACGGCCATCGGCTCGTACCGCACCGGTTGCTGCTCCAGGGAGGAGCGGAGCGCCGGGTCCAGGCCGGCGAACCGGCCGAAGGAGACGTCCAGGCGGCCGGCGAGCAACTCGGCTGCGGCTCCGGTCAGGCCGCTCTCGTAGCGGGCCATCAGCTCGCAGTCGGGGGCGAGTTCACGGGCCCGGTGCAGTACGCGGCGGCCGGTGGCCAGGCCCGGCGAGTTGAGGTCGACCAGCAGCGGGCGGGCCTGGCCGGCGGCGAACGCGGCGAGCAGGTCGTCCTGGGCGGCGAGGACCCGGCGCGCGTGCGGCAGCAGGCGCTCGCCGTCCGGGGTCAGCGTGACCTGCCGGGTGGTCCGTACGAACAACTCGGCACCCAGCTCCCGTTCCAGCCGCCGTACGTCCCGGCTGAGCGCCTGCTGGGCGACGTACAGCCGGGCCGCCGCCCGGGTGAAGTGCAGTTCCTCGGCGACGGCGACGAAGGCCCGCAGCAGGCGGGGGTCCATGTGGGCGGCGGGGGCGGGCATGGCGGCGAATTTACAACGTGAGCGCGTGAATCGGGACGCAGAAGGTGTTGGACCCGGTGATCCACTCCGGGCGACCGTTGAGCCATGCCCCAAGAGACCGCCCAGGACGCTCAAGACGCTCAAGACAGCCGAACAGCCGGCGAGAGAGACCAAGTCGGTGGGTATCGCCGCCTGTTCCGTCTCCCCGGCGCCCGCGCCTTCACCACCGGCAACCTCCTCGCCCGCCTGCCGATGGGCATGTTCAGCGTGAGCGCGGTCGTGATGATCGCCGGTTCCCGTGGCTCGTACGCCCTCGCCGGTGCCGTCACCGCGACGGGGCTCGCGGCGACCGCGCTGGCCGGGCCCTGGCTCGCCCGGCTGGTCGACCGGCACGGGCAGGCCCGGGTCGCGCTGCCGGCCACGGTCGTGTCCGTGCTGGGCAGCCTCGCGTTGCTGCTGTGCGTCCGCTACGACGCCCCGGACTGGACCCTGTTCGCCGCCTACGCCGGCACCGCGGCCACCCCCAACATCGGCGGCCTGTCCCGCGCCCGCTGGGCCCATCTGCTGCGGGACGAGCCCGGCGCGCTGCACTCGGCGAACGCGTTCGAGCAGGCCGCGGACGAGCTGTGCTTCATGCTCGGGCCGGTGCTCGCGTCCTTCCTGACCGGCACCTTCTTCCTGGAGGCGGGCACGCTCACCGGGGCGGTGCTGCTGCTCGCCGGCGTGCTGCTCTTCCTCGCGCAGCGGGCGACCGAGCCGCCGCCGACGCCCCGTGCGCAGGGACCCTCGCCGCTGCGCAGCCCGGGTGTCCCGCCCCTGCTGGCGTGCTTCACCGCGACCGGCGCGGTGTTCGGCTCCATGGAGGTCGTCACGATCGCCTACGCCGACGCGCAGGGGCACCGCGCGGCGGCCGGTGCCGTGCTCGCGCTCCAGGCGGCGGGCTCGTGCGCGGCGGGGCTGGTGTACGGGGCGCGGAAGCCGGCCGGGGTGCGCTTCTCCTGGTGTCTGGCGGCCATGGCCGGGCTCATGACCCTGCCCTGGCTCGCGGCCGGCACCCGGTCCCTGCCGGTGCTGGCGGGTGCGCTGCTAGTGGCGGGGATGGCGACGGCACCGACCATGGTGACGGCGATGACGCTGGTGCAGCGGCGGACCCCGGCCGACCGGCTCAACGAGGGGATGAGTCTGATGGTGACGGGCCTGCTCACCGGTATCGCGTGCGGCTCGGCGACGGGCGGCTGGGCGGCGGAACACCTCTCCCCCACCACCGCGTACGCCGCACCGGTGGCCGCCGCCACCCTCGCTCTGGGGCTGGCCGCGCTCACCGGCGCCGGCCGGGTGCGGAAGCGCCCCGAAGGGGCACGGGGAACCGCGCGAACAGCCACGACGGACCCGCGGCCGGAAGCAGACCCGCACCCCCGGGGCGCCACCCCATGACAAAGGCCCCGCCGCTCGAAAGCGACGGGGCCTGTGCCCACATGGGGTCGACCCCCGGAGGGGCCTCGTGGAGATGGCGGGAATCGAACCCGCGTCCAACGGTGCGGAATCAGGGCTTCTCCGTGTGCAGTCCGCTGCGATTTTCTCGGCCCCGGAGATCACGCGGACAAGTCTCCGACGGGCTCAGTCACTGTTTGATTTCCCTCTACACCCCGTGACCGGGTCTAGAGGTTTAGTTCCCTAGCTGATGCCAGGATCCGGGTCGGGAACAGCCCCGGGCTGACACTTCGCAAGTCGCTACTTAGGCAGCGAGGGCGAAGGAATCGCGCTTGGTGTTGGCGATTATTTTTTGCGACATATGGTTTACGAGATCATTGCCGCTTCCTCGACACGCTTCCCCTGCTTCGACAGCCGCTGTCGAAACCGATCATCCCCATGTTGATTTTTCAAACCCCTCCCGGAGGAGGGTTCGCGCACCCTCTGTGGAGTGCAGTGCCATCGTACGTGACCAACGCCCGACGATGCCAGCCTATTCCCGTCGGCCCGTCGGCCGGCTAGTAGCCGCGCTGCCTGCGCTTCGCCGCCGCGATCGCCCGGTCCGCCTCCCGCCGGTCCTGCTGCTCCCGCAGCGTCTGCCGCTTGTCGTACTCCTTCTTGCCCCGCGCGAGAGCGATCTCGGCCTTCGCCCGGCCGTCCTTGAAGTAGATGGCGAGGGGCACGATGGTGTGTCCCGTCTCCTGGGACTTCGACTCCAGCTTGTCGATCTCCTCGCGGTGCAGGAGCAGCTTGCGCTTGCGGCGCGCGGAGTGGTTGGTCCAGCTGCCCTGGTGATACTCGGGGATGTGGGCGTTGTGCAGCCACGCCTCCCCCCGGTCGATCTGGACGAAGCCGTCGGTCAGCGAGGTCCGTCCCTCGCGCAGCGACTTGACCTCCGTGCCCATGAGGACGAGCCCGGCCTCGTAGGTGTCGATGATCGCGTAGTCGTGCCGGGCCTTCTTGTTCTGGGCGACGATCTTGCGCTTGCCGCCCTTCTCGCCGTCCCTGGCCTTGGCGGCCCCGCCGCCCTGCTTGGGCTGGGACTCCTTCGGTACGTACATTCCCTTGCTCATAGTGCCCACCATTTTCGCACCACACAGGGGGTGTGCGTACAGCCGATTACGCGTGGCTACGACGGGTCGCCCAGCCCGGTGAGGACCCTCTCCGCCCGTGGCAGGGCCCGCTCCGGCCCCGCCTCCAGGTCGGGGGTGATGCCCCGGCCGTCCACCGCGCGGCCGGAGGGGGTGCGGTAGTGGCCGACGGTCAGCTCGGCCACCGAGCCGTCGGGCAGCTCGGTCGGCATCTGGATCGAGCCCTTGCCGAAGGTGCGGGAGCCGATCACCACCGCGCGGCCCCGGTCCTGAAGGGCACCCGTGAGCAGTTCGGCCGCGCTCATGGTGCCGCCGTCGACGAGGACGACCAGGGGACGGGTGGTGTCGCCGCCGGAGGCGGCGTGCAGGGCGCGCTGGGCGCCGTCGACGTCGTAGGTGGCGACCAGTCCGCCGTCCAGGAAGACGGAGGCGGTGTCCACGGCCTCGGTGACCAGGCCGCCGGAGTTGCCCCGCAGGTCCAGGACGGTCCGGCCGTCGGCCGGGGCGGCGCGCAGCGCCTCGCGGACCGCTCCGGCGGAGCCCTTGGTGAACGCGGCGATCTTGAGCACGGTGACGCCGTCGGGCAGCCGGCGCACGGTCACGGAGTCGGTGGACAGCCGGGCCCGGTGCAGGGTCTCGGTCCACGCGCGCGTGCCGCGCTCCAGGCCGAGGGTGACCGTCGTACCGGCCGGGGAGTCATCGCCGTCGCCGCGCAGCGCGTCGCCGCGGAGCAGGGCGACCACCTCGGTGACCGGCCGCCCGTCGACCTTCCTGCCGTCGACGCTGCGCAACCGGTCGCCGACCCGGATCCCGGCGTCGGCGGCGGGCGAGCCGGACTGCACCCGGGTCACCTCGATCCCGCCGTCCGCCTCCTGCCCCGCCCACAGGCCGACACCCGTGTACCGGCCGTCGAGCGCGTCCTGGAACTCCTCGTACTCGCCCTCGGAGTAGACCGCGGCCCAGCGGTCCCCGCTGCGGCTGACGGCCCTCTCCGCCGCCTCCATCGGGGACTTGCCGTCGGCCATCGCCTCCGCGGCGGCCCTCTCGACGGCCTCGTGCCGGGCGGCCGGGCCCGCCGGGCCGGCGGCGGTCTTCCGTGCGGGAACGTCGGGTTCCGGGAAGGAACCGGTGGCGGCACCGGCGATCAGCACACCGGCGAAGACCAATGTCAGGGTGGCCCCGCGGCGGACGCGGCGGGGCTGACAGAACGGGTCACGGCCTGACATGGCGGCGAGTCTAGGGCAACGCGAAGGGGCCGTACGGCCCGATGACCGTACGACCCCCTTGGCATGCGTCACACCTTCAGATACTTGCGCAACGCGAAGAACGCGGCGAGCGACGGCATCAGGACACTGGTGGCGAGGATCAGCGGCAGCTTGGTCAACACCGCGTCCCAGCCGACGAAGTTGATGAGCGTGAGCTTGTGGGACAGCTCCATGCCGTGGTCGATGGTGAAGTACCGGCCGACGACGAGCGCCACGCAGGCGAGGCCGCCGCCGATGAGTCCGGCGACCGCGGCCTCCGCGATGAACGGCGCCTGGATGTAGAAGCCGGAGGCACCGACCAGACGCATGATCCCGGTTTCCCGCCGCCGGCTGAACGCCGAGACGCGCACGGTGTTGACGATCAGCAGGAGCGCGACGATCAGCATCATCGCCATCACGCCGAGCGCGCCCCGGTTCATCAGGTTCAGCAACTGGAAGAGGTTGTCCAGGATGCCCTTCTGGTCCTGCACCGACTGCACGCCGTCCCGCCCGTTGAACGCGGACGCGATCACCTGGTACTTCTGCGGGTCCTTGAGCTTGATCCGGTACGACTCCTGCATCTGGTCCGGCGTCAGCGAGCCGGCCAGCGGGGAGTTGCCGAACTGTTCCTTGTAGTGCTTGTACGCCTCGTCCTGCGACTCGTAGGTCACCTTCTCGACGACCGGCATCTTGTCCAGGTCCGCGAGGATCTGCTTCTTCTGGTCCTCGGTGACCGCGCCCTTGGCGCAGTGGACGTCGTTCTCGGCGTCGTGCTTGTTGCACAGGAAGATCGAGACGTTGACCTTGTCGTACCAGTAGCCCTTCATGGTGCTCACCTGGTCGCTCATCAGCAGCGAGCCGCCGAACAGGGCCAGGGAGAGGGCGACGGAGACGATGACGGCGAAGGTCATCGTCAGATTGCGGCGGAGACCGACACCGATCTCCGACAGGACGAACTGGGCGCGCATGGCGGGTTCTTCAGGCCTTTCCGGAACTGGGTGCTGGTGCGGTCAGTGCTGGTAGCCGTAGACGCCGCGGGCCTGGTCGCGGACGAGGCGGCCCTTCTCCAGCTCGATGACGCGCTTGCGCATCTGGTCCACGATGTTCTGGTCGTGCGTCGCCATGATGACGGTGGTGCCCGTCCGGTTGATGCGGTCGAGCAGCTTCATGATGCCGACGGAGGTCTGCGGGTCGAGGTTGCCGGTGGGCTCGTCGGCGATGAGCAGCTTCGGCCGGTTGACGAACGCGCGCGCGATGGCGACGCGCTGCTGCTCACCACCGGACAGTTCGCCGGGCCTGCGGTCCTCCTTGCCGCCGAGCCCGACGAGATCGAGCACCTGCGGCACGGACTTGCGGATCTCGCCACGGGACTTGCCGATGACCTCCTGGGCGAAGGCCACGTTCTCCGCGACCGTCTTGTTCGGCAGCAGCCGGAAGTCCTGGAAGACGGTGCCCAGCTGGCGGCGCATCTGCGGCACCTTCCAGTTGGACAGCCGTGCGAGGTCCTTGCCCAGCACGTGCACCTGACCGTGGCTGCACCGCTCCTCGCGGAGGATGAGCCGCAGGAAGGTGGACTTTCCGGAGCCGGAGGACCCCACGAGGAAGACGAACTCGCCCTTCTCCACCTCCAGGGAGACATCCCTGAGTGCGGGGCGGGTCTGCTTGGGGTAGACCTTGGAGACGTTGTCGAATCGGATCACGGATGCACCACGGGTCGCCGGGGGTAGATGAGCGTGACCATACGCGAACCGGGTGTGCAAGTGCAGTCGCGGGTTGAGGTTGGGCAAGACTTGTACGTTTTTGTACCGGCCGCTTCCCGCGCCCCCTTCCCGGAGGCCCCGCGCACGCGTCGCGGGAACCTGGCACAGTGGAAGGGAAACGAAGGACGACGGGAACGCGGGGGAACGTTCTCGTCCCCGTGAGCGTTGTGCATGTGATGGCCGGTGCAAGGAGGGCGAGCGCATGACGTACGACCGGTTGGTGTGCGCGAACTGCGCGGCGCCCGTGAGCGAGGGCCGGTGCCCGGTGTGCCGTGCCAACCGCGAGCGACTGCAGCAGGAGGGCTTCTTCGGAGGCCTGAGCGGTGTGAACCCGATGGCGCTGATCGCGCTGCTGGCGGTGCTGATCGCCGCGGTGGCACTGCTGGCGCACCAGACCGCCTGACCGAAGCGTCACAAAGGGCCCGGAGCCGAGGCTCCGGGCCCTTGCACGTGTGCCCTGCGTGACCTGGCGGTTACGGTCAGGCGGCGGCGCCGCGGCCGCTCACCAGGCGCGGCAGGATGCGGAAGCCGATGCCGCCGGCGATCATCGTCGCGGCGCCGACGAGCAGGAACGCGGTCTGGCCGGCACCGGTCTCGGCGAGCTGCTTGTCGCCGCCCTGGGCCGAGGTGTCGGAGCCGGTGTCGGTCAACGCCGAGGAGCCCTCGTCCTGCGGGACGTTGTTGTTGCCGCCGTCGGGGCCGGTGTGGTTGCCGCCGGTGGTGGAACCGCCGTCGGAGGAGCCCGACGTGCCGCTTCCGGTGGTGCCCGTCTCGCCGGTGGTGCCCGTCTCGCCGGTGGTACCGGTCGTGCCGGTGGTACCGGTGGTTCCGGTAGTGCCAGTGGTACCGCTGCTGCCACTGGTGCCGGTGGTGCCCGTGGTGCCGGTGGTGCCCGTGGTGCCTGTAGTACCGGTGGTGCCCGTAGTACCCGTGGTGCCCGTAGTACCCGTGGTGCCCGTAGTACCCGTGGTGCCCGTAGTACCCGTGGTGCCCGTAGTACCCGTGGTGCCCGTAGTACCCGTGGTGCCCGTAGTACCCGTGGTGCCCGTAGTACCGGTCTCACCCGTGGTACCCGTCGTTCCGGTTTCCCCGGTGGTGCCCGTCGTACCGGTGGTTCCGGTAGTACCCGTCTCCCCGGTGGTGCCCGTGGTACCGGTCTCCCCCGTCGTACCGGTGGTGCCCGTCTCACCGCTGGTGCCGGTGCAGATGCTGACGGGGCAAGGGTCGCCGCCACCGTCCGTGGTGCCCCCGTCGGCGCCGACACCGCTCACGCCGAGGCTGATCGGGCCCGCCTGGACATCGAGGTCCAGGGCGGAAGCCGCGCCGGCGGCCGTCAGCGACGCACCGGCCGCGATCACGGCGCCGGCGGCTATCCGCGCGACCCGGATCCGCGTCTTCTTCGTCATATGGTTGCTACCCCCAGTAGCTGTTCGTCAATGAGGCGGCGCGTGGGGCGTGCCGTGATCGACGGAGGCAGCTGGTGACGAAGTGGCGTCAACTCGATCCCCCGGTTCACATGCGCCCCAAGGTACGCATGCCGCGCCTCACCCTTCCGATTTTTCAAAGCAACGTCAAGGGCGTTGCGGGCGCAATGTCCGGTGGGTTGGCGTTTGCGGAGAGTTGAAGCCTGTGAGTGTGACGTAAAACCCAGACATACGACAACTGCCGCCTCTGGGGCGGCAGTTGTCATGTCGACAAAGTTACTTCTCCTGCTGCTTGCGCCAGCGAATCCCGGCCTCCAGGAACCCGTCGATCTCGCCGTTGAACACGGCCTCCGGGTTGCCCACCTCGTACTCGGTGCGCAGGTCCTTGACCATCTGGTACGGGTGCAGCACGTACGAACGCATCTGGTTGCCCCAGGAGTTGCCGCCGTCGCCCTTGAGGGCGTCCATCTTGGCCTGCTCCTCCTGCCGGCGCCGCTCCAGCAGCTTGGCCTGGAGGACGTTCATCGCGGTGGCCTTGTTCTGGATCTGCGACCGCTCGTTCTGGCAGGAGACGACGATGCCGGTGGGCAGGTGGGTGATGCGGACCGCGGAGTCGGTCGTGTTGACGCCCTGGCCGCCGGGGCCGGAGGACCGGTAGACGTCGATGCGCAGCTCGGACTCGTCGATCTCGACGTGGTCGGACTGCTCGACCACGGGCAGCACCTCGACACCGGCGAAGGAGGTCTGCCGGCGCCCCTGGTTGTCGAAGGGCGAGATGCGCACGAGGCGGTGCGTGCCCTGCTCGACGGAGAGGGTGCCGTAGGCGTACGGCGAGTGCACGGCGAAGGTGGTCGACTTGATGCCGGCCTCTTCCGCGTACGACGTCTCGATCAGCTCGGTCTTGTAGCCGTGCTGCTCGGCCCAGCGCAGGTACATGCGCTGGAGCTTCTCGGCGAAGTCGGCGGCGTCGACGCCACCGGCCTCCGCGCGGATGTTGACGAGCGCCTCACGGGCGTCGTACTCGCCGGACAGGAGGGTGCGGACCTCCATCTCGTCCAGCGCCTTCTTCACCGCGGCCAGCTCCGACTCGGCCTCGGCGCGGGTGTCCGGGTCGTCCTCCTCCTCGGCCATCTCGAAGAGGACCGCGAGGTCGTCGATCCGGCCGCGCAGCGCCTCCGCCTTCCTGACCTCGGCCTGGAGGTGGGAGAGCTTGCTGGTGATCTTCTGCGCCTCGTCCGGGTTGTCCCACAGGGACGGGGCCGCCGCCTGCTCCTCAAGCACGGCGATATCTGCCCTCAGCCTGTCGAGGTCCAGGACGGCCTCGATCGACTCCATGGTCGAGGAGAGGGACTTCAGCTCTTCGGATACATCGACGACTGCCACGCCATCCAGCGTAACGGCTGTGGCAAGCGACCTGGCCCGCCTCCCGGCCGGCCGAGTCGGCCGGGCGGGCGGGCAGGACTCGGGTCAGGGGGCCGACGTGCTGTGGGTGGCCGGGGCCGGCTCGTCGTCGTCCCCGCCGGAGGAGGCGAACCAGGCGCCGACGGCCACGACGGCGGCCACCACCACCCCGGCCACCCCCAGGGTCACCCGGCGCCGCCGCACAGCGGCCTTGTGGCGGGCCGAGCCCGGCCGGGGCGCACCAGTGGCCCGAGGAGCGCGGGCGGTCCCGTGCGCGCCCCCCGCCAGCTCGTCCGGTCCCGGCACCCGCATCGAGGTGTGCGTGTCGCGGTTGGAGTCCGGCTTGGCCCCGGGGACGAGGGACACCGCCCCTCGCCGCCGTACCGGCTCACCCTGCGGAGCGGACGGCGCGGACTCCTCCGCGGCCTCCTCGGAGAGGTCGGGCTCGTCCACGTCCAGCGGCGGCATCCCGGCCAGCATGGGCAGCTGCTCGCGCAGCCGCGCCGCGAGCTCCGAGGCGCGCAGCCGGGAGGCCGGGGCCTTGGCCAGGCACTGCACCAGCAGCTGCCACAGCTCCTCGGGAATGCCGGGCAGCGGTACGACGGTCTCGGTGACGTGCCGCCGCAGGACCGCGCCGGGGTGGCCGCCGCCGAAGGGCGTGAAGCCGGCCAGCAGCTCGTACAGGACCGTGGCGAGCGCGTAGATGTCCACGGCCGCCCGGGGCGGCAGGCCCTCCACGATCTCCGGGGCCAGGTAGTCCGGCGTACCGATGATCTTGGTGGCGCGGGTCCGCCGCGGCGAGTCGATCAGCTTGGCGACGCCGAAGTCGGTGAGCAGGGCGGGGTGGGAGCCGCCCGGCCCGATGGGGCCCCGCATGTCGAGCAGCACGTTCTCGGGCTTGACGTCCCGGTGGACGACCCCGGCCGCGTGGGCCGCCGCCAGCGCGTCGGCGATGTCGGCGACGATCGCCACGGCCGCCTCGGGGGCGAGCCGCCGCTCCCGCTCCAGCCGGGTGCGCAGGTCGGTGCCGCGCACGAGGTCCATGACCAGGGCCAGGTCGTTGCCGTCGACCACCAGGTCGCGCACGGTGACGATGTGCGGGTGCTCCAGGCCGAGCAGCGCCGTGCGCTCCTGCACGAAGCGTCCGACGAGCTCCTGGTCGGAGGCGAGGTCCTCGCGCAGCAGCTTGATGGCGACGGGGCCGTCCGGTCCCTCGCCCAGCCACACCGTGCCGGCGCTCCCCCGCCCCAGGATCTGGTTCGCGGTGTACCGGCTGCCGATCTTCCGTGCCAAGACTGCTCCTACAGACGCGTGTTGTCGCCAAAACTACGCGTCCGACGAGCCAACCTTCACCGCGGAGACGGAAATCACCCGGCAGATGTCGACAAATCTCCGAACCAGCGATCAGTTTCCGCTGCCGGAACCGCCCAGATCCTTGATCCAGCCGCCGACCTTGCCGATCCAGTCGCTCATCTGGTCCCAGTAGCCCTTGCCGGTGCCGATCCAGTCCTGCAGCGGGGTCAGCTCCCAGATCAGCCAGCTGGCCACGATCAGGATGACGATCGTGAACAGGCAGCCCTTCAGACAGCCCAGCCCGGGGATCTTCATCCGGTTGGCGCTGCGCTGCCGCGGCTCCCTGGGCTCCCGCGCGGGCCGTTGCGGCGCGGGCGGGGCGGGAGGCGCGTACCGCTGGGGCTGCTGCGGCGGGGCGTACTGCTGGGGCTGCTGCTGCGGGGAGCCGTACCCGGCGCCCTGCTGCCGCCCGCGCGGCTGCGGCTGCTGCGGGCGGCCCTGCGGGGCCGGGCGCGGCTGCTGCTGGGGCCGGGCCACCTGCCGCTGGGGGCGGCGGCGCAGCGGGTCCTCGTCCGGATCCAGGTACTGGATCTGCGTCTGCTCGTTGCGGTCGCGGGCGGCCCGCAGCTGGGTCTGCCAGGGATGCGGCTGCTCGCCCTGCCCCTGCTGGCCCTGCCGGCCGTACTGCCCCTGCTGGCCGTACTGCCCCTGCTGGCCCTGCGGGACGGGCGGCAGGACCGCCGTCGGGTCCGCCGCGCCCGTGTTCGGCAGTACGGCGGTGGGGTCGGCGGCGCCGGCCGGGCCGCCGGTGTGCGGCAGCACGCTGGTCGCGGCGTTCGGGTCGTACGCCCCCTGCGGCGCGTTCGTCGGCAGCACCTGCGTGGGGTCGGCGGCACCGGGCACGCCCGGGACGGCGGCCGGGGCCGGGTCGGGGGCGAGCAGCGCGCCGACACCCTCGGCGGCGGCGATCTGCGCGGCGTTCGCGTGCACCCCGACGCCCTCGGCGACGACCCGCAGCCCGCGCGCGAGGTTCTCGGCGCTCGGCCGCTCGTCCGGGTTCTTGCGCAGGCAGCGCTCTATGACCGTCCACAGCGGCTCGGGGACGGTGGAGGGGCGGCGCGGCTCGGCGCTCAGGTGCTGGTGCAGGACCTCAAGCGCGGAACCGCCGGAGAACGGCGGACGCCCGGTGACCAGCTCGTACAGCAGGATGCCGGCGCCGTAGACGTCGACGGCGGAGGTCTGCGGGCGGCCCTCGGCGGACTCCGGTGCCACGTACGCGGGCGTGCCGACGAACTCGTGGGTGCGGGTCAGGCCCGGGGAGTCGGCGAGGCGGGCGATGCCGAAGTCGGTCAGCATCGGGTGCATCTGGCCGCCGTGCTGCATGAGCAGCACGTTGGCGGGCTTCAGGTCGCGGTGGACGACGCCGTCGGCGTGGCTCGCGGCGAGCGCGTCGGCGATCTGGGCGGTCAGCAGTGCCGCGGCGACCGGGGTGAAGGGGCCGTTCTCGCGCAGGTAGCGGTGCAGGTCGGGGCCGTCGACGAGGTCCATGACCAGCGCCAGCAGATCGCCCTCGACGACCAGGTCGCGGACCCGGACGATGTTCGGGTGGGTGAGCCGGAGCAGCACGGAACGCTCGCGCAGGAAGCGCATCACGATGTCCGGGTCGCTCGCCAGCTCCTCCTTCAGGACCTTGATCGCGACCGTCTCTCCGGGCTGTCCGGGCACGGCCGCCTCGGCGCCCGCGGTCTCGCGCTGGCGGGCACGCCAGACGGTGCCTGTGGCGCCGCGTCCGAGCGGTTCCTCAAGCAGGTATTTGCTGCCGACTGGCCGCACGTCTCGCGCTCCCTGCTGGTTGCTGTTGCTTCGCTTGCCTGCGTTCCGGTGTTCCGACCCACTGTAGGCCGTGCTCCACGGCACCACGTACGCGTTCCGGAGCACGTTCGCGGGCTCGACGGGAAGACGCGCGTCCCGGTCCGCCGGTTGCCGGGGAGGGACGTGACCGATCTCAACTGATCACCGATGACGTATTGGTCAGGCATTTTTGGGGGCAGAGCCGACCAATCAAGATCACTTCTGCCCGGGTCACGGGCGCGTTGTCGGTGGCAGGTGCGAGGATGCGTGCAGCAGCTCCCTGGGATGCCTTCAGTGGCTGCTGGCCGACGTGCTCGTGTGGGGGTGGGGGGAAGTCCGCGCCCGCGCAGATCCGCGCAGAAGGGACCGCTGACGCCGATGCAGATCCGGCTGACCGTCGTAGACCCGCTCGGCCCGTCCCCGCAGCGGGGCCGCGCCGCGAGCCGCGACGTGCTGGTCACGGCTCCCGCGGGCACGGAGCTGGCCGCGGTGGCGTCGGCGCTGGCCGGGGCGGTCACCGGAGAGGGCGGCACGGGGCGGGAGGCCGGCGGCGCGTCCGTGGTGCTGTACGCGGGCACCGAGCGGCTCGATCCGCGCCGCAGCACGCTGGGCGAGCCTCCCCTGGTCGACGGCGCCGTGCTGTCCCTGGGCGCCCCGGCGGCACCCGAGCCGCATCCCGAGCTGGACGACGCGCCGACCCAGCTGCACGTGGTCGCCGGCCCCGACGCGGGCGGGGTCCATCTGCTGCACGGCGGCCGGATCACGGTCGGCCGCTCCGCCGACGCCGACGTCCCGCTGGACGACCCCGACGTCTCCCGTCTGCACTGCGTGGTCACCGTCGGCGCGGACGGCCGGGTCTCGGTCGCCGACCTCGGCTCCACGAACGGCACGTCCCTCGACGGCGTACGGGTGACGGAGCGCCCGGTACGGGTCCCTGCCGGGGCTCTGCTGCGGATCGGCGAGTCCGCCCTGCGGGTTACTCCGTCCGGGGGACCCGGGATGCGGGTGCGGACGGTGGCCGACGGCGAGGGCTGCGTGCGGGTCGCCGTGGGCGGGGAGCGGGGGTCTTCGTCGGACGCGGCTCCGGTGGGGGCCGGTTCCGCCGGCCCGGGTGCGGGGCGGTCGCCGTCGGCGGGTGCGGGTGAGCGGTGGCACGGCGCGGGGCCGGCTGCCGCGTCCGGTGCGGGTGGCTCCGGGGACGGGCGGTCTCCTGCGGCGGGTGCGGGGTGGGCCGGCGGGCCGGAAACGGCTTCCGGCACGGGCATCACGCGTCCCGCTGAGGGGAGTGGGCCCGGCCCCGGCGGTGGGTACGGCGGGGCAGGGGCCGCGGCGGGGGGTGCGGGGTACTCCCCCGACTCCGGGGCGCCTCACGTCAGTGGGCGGGCCGGTGAGTGGGGGTCCTCCGGCGGTGCTCAGCATGCCTACGACCCCCATGGCTCCGCCGGCTGGGACGCGGGGGCCCAGGAGCACCGGCGTGGGCCGTCGCCCGTGGTGCCGGGGCAGGCCGGCGCGCCGAGCGTGGAGAGCCCTGCCGGTGGCTCCGCCGGTGCGCCGGGCGCGGCGTCCGGTGCGGACACGCACGCGGGCCGCTTCGGTGTCGCCGGGACCGGTGACGAGGACGCGCGGGCGCGCGGGCGCAAGGGGACTCCGCTCAGGGGCACCGACCTCCCGCCGGGCGTCCGGCGGCGCGGGCTCGGCGCCTGGGCGCGTCGGCTGGCCGGCGGACGCGGGGAGCAGCCGGCCGGTCCGGAGGAGTACGACGGCACGGCCGCCCCCGCCGGCGGCGCCCCGGCGGCCGATGTGTCACAGCAGCCCGAGACCTGGCCGGACCCGGCCGCCCTGCTGCTCACCGCGCTAGGCCCCGGGCCCCGGCTGTGGGAGCGCGGGCCGGAACATCCCGAGGCGCTGACCGTACGGCTCGGCACGGCCGACCGGACCACGCCGGACGGCTCGGGCCTGCTGCCGGCGGTGCCGGTGACGGCCGCGCTGCGGGAGGCGGGCGCGCTGGGCCTGGCCGGTCCGCGCCCCCGGCTGTCCGGGCTGGCCCGCGCGGTGCTGGCCCAGCTCGCCGCGCTGCACTCCCCCGACCTGCTGGAGATCGTGCTGATCAGCGCGGACCACTCACGGCCGGTGGCGGACCGTACGGCCGAGTGGGCCTGGCTGGGCTGGCTCCCGCACGTCCGGCCGGGCCACGGCCAGGACTGCCGGCTGCTGCTGGCCTACGACCGTGAACAGGCGGCGGCCCGCACGGAGGAACTGCTGCGCCGGGTGGAGGACCACGCGGCGACGGGCCGCACGACGGCCCACCCCACGCCCGGGCGCGACGCAACTCCCACGGCGGGGGCGACGAGCACCCAGGGGCCGGCCGCGACCTCCGGCGCCCCGAGCGTCCCGGGCCCGGCCGGCACCGACGCCCGCCACGGACCGGACGCCTCCCACGGGACCTACGCCGGCACCTACGGGACATATGGGACCTACGGTGGCCCGGGACACGCGGTGCGCCCCACCGACCCCGGCGCGCCCGCCCCGGCCGCCGCCCCCTCTCCCACCGAGCCCCCCGCCCGCCGCCCCTCCTGGGCCAGGGAAGCCCCCGGTGCCGGTGGCGGCTTCGGGGGACCGTTCACCGTTGTCGTCGTCGACGGGGACCCGGGCGGGGCCGCGCTGCGGGACGCGCTCGCGCGGCTGGCGGTGGCCGGGCCCCGGGCCGGGGTCCACGTGGTGTGTCTCGCCGAGACCCCGGCCGCGTCGCCCGCCTCCCCGGTGACGGAGACGTACGAGGCCGCCTGCGCGGTGACGCCGACGTTCCGGCACTGCGGTGCCGTGGCGCTGCTCGGCGGAGACGTCGCCGCCACGCTGCGGCTGACGCGGGTCGCGCCGGGCGGTCCCGTCGGCCCCGGTTCGCCCGCCACCGTCGACGCCGTCTCCGCCGCCTGGGCGGAGCGGTTCGCGCGGGCACTCGCACCGCTGCGCCCGGACGGCCCCTCCGGCGAGCACCACGCGCGCGTGGCCACGCCGCTGCCCCGGTCGGCCCGGCTGCTGGACGAGTTGGGGCTGGCCCGGGCCACCCCGGCGTCACTGATGGCCCGCTGGGCCGACGCGGCCGACGACACCCGGTCGCTGGGCGGCCGGGCCCGCGCGGTGCTGGGTGCCGGGCCGCGCGGCCCGGTCACCGTCGACCTCGTGGCCGACGGGCCGCATCTGCTGATCGAGGGGCCGGCCGGGAGTGGCCGTACCGAGCTGCTGCGGGCCGTGGTCGCCTCGCTGGCCGCCGCCGAGCGGCCGGACCGGCTGGCCATGGTCCTGCTCGACGGCCGGGACGGGGTCGGCGCGGGCGCCGGCCGCGGTGAGGGCCTGCGCGTGTGCACGGACATACCGCATGTGACCACGCACCTCATCGCCAACGACCCCGTGCGGATGCGGGAGTTCGCGCAGTCGCTGGCCGCCGAGCTCAAGCGCCGGGCGGAGCTGCTGGGCCGGACCGACTTCGCCCAGTGGCACGCCGGACAGGAGGTCTCCGGCCGGCTGGTCGCGCAGCGCACGCCCCACCCCGGTGCCGCGCCCTCCTCCGGTGACATCGAGACGCCCCCCAGTTCCACCCTCCGGCTGCGGCCGGGCGCAGCCGCCCGGCAGCGGGCCGCGGCCGTCTCGCCGTTGCCCCGGCTGGTGGTGGTCGTGGACGACCTGGACGCACTGGTCTCCCCGGCGCTCGGCTCGCCGGGCCGGCCCGCCGCCGGTTCGGTGATACGGGCGCTGGAGGCGGTGGCCCGGGAGGGCGAGCGGCTCGGTGTCCAGCTGGTGGCGGCGGCCGGGACCGGCGGCCGTACGGCGGAGTCCGAGCCGGCGCGCCGGGCCGCGCTGCGGGTCACGCTGGACGCCCCGCAGCCGGGACCGGACCAGCCGGCGCCGGGCCGGGGCACGCTGGTGTACGCGGACGGGCGGGCCACCGGTTTCCAGGGCGGCCGGGTGACGGGCCGTATCCCGCGGACCGCGACCCAGCGGCCCACGGTCGTCCCGCTGGACTGGGAGCGCATGGGCGACCCGCCGGCCCGCCGGCCCGTGCGGGAGCTGGGCAACGGCCCGACCGACCTGGCGCTGCTGGCGAGCGCGGTGGAGCGGGCGGCCCGTGAGGTCGCGGCGGCGGAGGTGCCCTCCCTTCTCTGACGGACCCCCGTCACCCCTCCAGGCGAACCCGGTCCCTTCACCGGCAGCCGCCCGGTCGCTACACCGGCGAACCCGCCCGGCCCCCGCGCCGTCGGAAATCCGCGGGCATGCGGCCCTGGTCACGAGCCGGTCACGATGAGCCGGTGGACACCGCAGGCGCTCTTGCCCACCCGTCGCGGCCCGGCGTACACCGGACCGCACGGGACAGAGTTCTGACGTTCAACAGCGTTCAACGGAGAACGACGAACGGGGAAGTGATGCACAGCAAGAGCAGCACGTTCCGGACACACAGGGCCGTCACCACACTCGCCGCACTGCTCACGGGAGCGCTCGCGCTCTCCGCCTGCTCCGGCAGTGACGACGACAAGAAGGACAACGGGGACAAGAGCAGCGGGGCCGCCGCCGGCTCCACCGTCACGTTGCCGAAGCTGAACGGCGCCCATCTGGAGGTGGCCGCCGTCTGGACCGGCGGGGAGCAGGCCAACTTCAAGAAGGTCCTCGCCGAGTTCGAGAAGCGGACCGGTGCCAAGGTCACCTTCGTGCCCGCGCAGGACCCGATCATCAACTTCCTCGGTTCGAAGATCGCGGGTGGCCAGCCGCCGGACGTGGCGCTGCTGCCGCAGCCCGGCGCCATCAAGCAGGCCGTCGACAAGGGCTGGGCCAAGCCGCTCGGCGCCGAGGCGCAGCAGGAGCTGGCGAAGAACTACTCGCAGGGCTGGCAGGACATCGGCAAGGTCGGCGGCAAGCAGTACGGCGTGTACTACAAGGCCGCCAACAAGTCGCTGATCTGGTACAACGCCAAGGCCTTCGAGAACGCCGGCGCCCAGGAGCCGAAGACCTGGAAGGACCTGCTGACCGCCACGCGGGCCGTGTACGACTCGGGTGTCACCCCGTTCTCGGTGGCCGGCGCGGACGGCTGGCCGCTGACGGACTGGTTCGAGAACGTGTACCTGTCGCAGGCGGGGCCGGAGAAGTACGACCAGCTCGCCCAGCACAAGATCAAGTGGACCGATCCGTCGGTGAAGCAGGCGCTGACCACCCTCGCCGAGCTCTGGGGCAAGAAGGACTACCTGGCCGGTGGCCAGAAGGGCGCGCTCCAGACGGAGTTCCCGCAGTCGGTCACCCAGACCTTCACCGGCGGCGACCAGCCGAAGTCCGCGATGGTCTACGAGGGCGACTTCGTGCAGGTGAACATCGGGGAGACCAAGGCGAAGGTGGGCACGGACGCGAAGGTGTTCCCGTTCCCGGCGGTCGGGCAGTCGGCGCCGGTGGTCTCCGGCGGTGACGCGGCGGTGATCCTGAAGGACTCCAAGGCGGCACAGGCCCTCGCCACCTTTCTCGCCTCCCCGGACGCGGCCACGATCCAGGCGAAGCTCGGCGGGTACCTCTCGCCGAACAAGAACGTGCCGATCTCCGCGTACCCGAACCCGGTGCAGCAGAAGATCGCCAAGGCGCTGATCGCGTCCGGTGACGACTTCCGCTTCGACATGTCCGACCAGGCCCCGCAGGCCTTCGGCGGCACGCCCGGCAAGGGCGAGTGGAAGGACCTCCAGGACTTCCTGAAGAACCCCGCGGACGTCGCGGGCGCCCAGGCGAAGCTGGAGAAGGACGCGGCGGCGGCGTACGGGAACGGGGGCTGATCCGGTCATGGCGTCGGCAGCGGCGGCCGGGGCCCCACCGGGCCCCGCCGCGCCCCGCAGTCGCAAGAGCGTGACCGGCACCCGCAGGACCGTGGCGGTGCTGTTCCTGCTGCCCGCGCTGGTGCTGCTGGGCGCGCTCGTGGTCTACCCGATCGGGTACTCGCTCGTCCGCAGTTTCTACAACGCCTCCGGTGACGGCTTCGCCGGCTTCGACAACTACGAGGCCCTCTTCACCGACGACGGCATCCGCACCGCGCTGAAGAACAACGTCCTGTGGGTGGTGTTCGCGCCGACGGTCTCCACCGCGCTCGGTCTGGTCTTCGCGGTGCTGACCGAACGGGTGCGCTGGGGAACGGCGTTCAAGCTGGTCGTCTTCATGCCGATGGCGATCTCGATGCTGGCCGCCGGGATCATCTTCCGGCTGGTGTACGACCAGGACCCGGACAAGGGCGTCGCGAACGCGGTGTGGGTCGGCGTGCACGACACGTTCGCGCAGTCGTCGGCGTTCCCGAAGGCGCACCCGGGCCGCGAGTCGCCGCTCGTGGCCCAGGGCGGGGGCTTCGTCACCAGGGCCGCCGTGCGCGCCGGGCAGCCGGTCGCCCTGCCGCTCGTCGGTGTCGCCCCGGACCAGTTGCCGGACGACGCGAAGAAGGCCGCCGCCGCGCGGCCGGAACCGGGGAAGGTCACCGGTACCACCTGGCAGGACTTCACCCGCGGCAAGGGCGTCGGGAAGCTCGGCGCGCCCGACCCGTCCGAGGTGGGCTATGCCGGGATGCGGATCGAGGCGGTGAAGGACGGCAAGGTGGTCGCCTCGACGAAGGCGTCCGGCGACGGTACCTTCGCCCTGCCCGCGGCGGCCGACGGGGCCCTGCTCCGGCTGCCGGCGAGCAACTTCAGGGAGCCGTACAACGGGGTCGACTGGCTCGGCCCGTCGCTGGTCACCCCGGCGATCATCGGATCGTACGTGTGGATGTGGGCGGGCTTCGCGATGGTGCTGATCGCGGCCGGGCTCGCGGGCGTGCCCCGGGAGCTGCTGGAGGCGGCACGGGTGGACGGCGCCACCGAGTGGCAGGTGTTCCGCAAGGTCACCGTGCCCTTGCTGGCACCGGTGCTGGCGGTCGTCGTCGTCACGCTGATGATCAACGTGCTGAAGGTGTTCGACCTGGTGTTCATCATCGCGCCGGGCTCCTCCCAGGACGATGCGAACGTGCTGGCGCTGGAGCTGTACCGCAAGGGCTTCGCGGAGGGCCGGCCGGGCATCGCGAGCGCGATCTCGGTGTTCCTGCTGCTGCTGGTGATCCCGGTGATGCTGTTCAACATTCGTCGGCTCAGGCGGGAGGTGCGGCGATGACGGCGACCGCCGGAAGCATCGGGAAGGCCGACCCGGTGGGGACGGTGAAGGCCAGGCGGTCGGTCGCGTCCCGGATCACGGAGCGGCTGAGCGGCGGACTGGTCCGGGTGGTCCTGATCCTGGTGGGCCTGTTCTGGCTGGTGCCGACCATCGGCCTGCTCGTCTCCTCGCTGCGCACCCCGCAGGACATGAGCGCGAGCGGCTGGTGGACGGTGTTCACCGAGCCGTCCCAGCTCACCGTGGACAGTTACCAGAAGCTGCTGGAGAACTCCGACATCACCGACTCCCTGGTGAACACGGTGCTGATCACGGTTCCGGCGACCGTCCTGGTCGTGGTGGTCGGGGCGCTGGCCGGGTACGCGTTCGCGTGGATGGAGTTCCCGGGCCGGGACTGGTGGTTCCTGGGCGTGGTGAGCCTGCTGGTGGTGCCCGTGCAGGTGGCGCTGATCCCGATCGCCGAACTCTTCGGCAAGATCGGGCTGTTCGGGACGATCCTCGGGGTGATCCTGTTCCACACCGGCTTCGGTCTGCCGTTCGCGGTGTTCCTGCTGCGGAACTTCTTCGCGGAGATACCGCGCGAACTGCTGGAGGCGGCCCGGCTGGACGGCGCCGGTGAACTCCGGCTGTTCGCACGGGTGGTGATGCCGCTCGGCGGGCCGGCCATCGCGAGCCTCGGCATCTTCCAGTTCCTGTGGGTGTGGAACGACATGCTGGTGGCGCTGGTGTTCACCAAGTCGGGCACCCAGCCGATCACGGTGGCGTTGCAGACGCAGGTACGGCAGTTCGGCAACAACATCGACGTGCTGGCGCCCGGCGCGTTCATCTCCATGGTGATCCCGCTGGCCGTGTTCTTCGCGTTCCAGCGGCAGTTCGTGTCCGGGGTGATGGCGGGCGCGGTCAAGTAGCGGCGGAGGAGGAGCGATCCGGCACGGGGCGGGCCGCCGGCGGCCCGCCCCGTCGCGTTCGCCGGATGTAGCCCGAATGCCGCAGTGGACCGTAACCAATTCACTCCATCGGCCGTTCCCGGGCAGAACGCCCGCGCCGACCGACCCATGGATGTCCCTTGCCCAGGTTCAGTGTCATTGTCCCCGCGTACAAGGTCCAGGCGTACCTTCCCGAGTGCCTGGACTCGGTGCTCTCGCAGTCGTATCCCGATCTGGAACTGATCGCCGTGGACGACTGCTCACCCGACGCCTGCGGGGCGGTCATCGACGAGTACGCGGCGCGGGACGCGCGGGTGAAACCCGTCCACCTGACTGAGAACCAGGGGCTGGGCGGGGCCCGGAACGCGGGGCTCGCCGAGGCGACCGGCGACTACCTGGTGTTCCTGGACGGCGACGACACGCTCACCCCGGACGCGCTGCGGGCGGTGGCCGACCGGCTGAAGGAGACCGGCGACCCGGACGTCCTCGTCTTCGACTACGCGCGCACCTACTGGGACGGCAGCCAGGTGCGCAACCAGCTCGCCGCCGAGCTCAGCGAGCAGGGCCCGGCGCCGTTCCGGCTGGAGGACCGGCCGGGGCTGCTGCGGGTGCTGATGGTGGCCTGGAACAAGGCGTACCGGCGGGAGTTCGTCGCCCGGCACGGCTTCACGTTCCCGCCGGGCTACTACGAGGACACCCCCTGGACCTTCCCGGTGCTGCTGACGGCCGAGTCGCTCGCCACCCTGGACCGGGTGTGCGTGCACTACCGGCAGCGCCGGCGGGGCAGCATCCTCGGCACCACCAGTCGCAGTCACTTCGACCTGTTCGAGCAGTACGACCGGGTGTTCGCGTACGTCGAGGAGCGGCCCGAACTCGCTCGCTGGCGGCCCGAGTTGTTCCGCCGGATGGTCGACCACTTCGCCGTGGTGTTCACCCGGCGGGGCCGGCTGCCGCGCGGCAGCCACGGCGAGTTCCTGCGCCGGGCCCGCGCCCACTACCGCCGCCACCGCGTGCCGGGAGCGCGCCCGCGCCTGCGGCACGGCCTGATCCGCTTCGGGCTGCACCGCACGTTCCGGGCGCTCCGGCTGGCCGCTGCCGTCCGCCGGCGCGTGCTGAGGACGGCACTGAAGCTCGCCCGCGCCCTGCGCACCGGCGTACTGCGGCTGCACTACGGCGTCCAGCTGCGGCTGCCGCTGCGGTCCGACCGCGCGGTGTTCGCCGCCCGGGAGGGGTACGGCGACCCGGCCGCGCTGGAGGAGGCGTTCCGGGCGCACGCCCCGCGGCTGCGCACGGCGTGGGTCGCCCCGCCCGGGCGCGCGGTGCCGCCGGGCCCACGCCGGCTGACGCCCGGCACGGCCGCCTACTGGACGGCGCTGGCCCGCTCCCGCTACCTGGTCAGCGACGTCCGCTTCGAGCGGCGGCTGCGCAAGCGGCCGGGGCAGGTCGTCGTGCGGGCCCTGGAAGGCACCCCGCTCGGGCACGCGGGCCTGGACCTGCTGGAGCGCCCGGCGGCGGCCCGTGACCTGGACTTCGCGGAGCTGCTGCGGGACGTCGACCAGTGGGACTACGTCCTGTCCGGCAACCGGCACGCCACCCTGACCTGGGAGCGCGTCCTGCCGGGCGGTTACACCACGCTGGAGTACGGGCTGCCCCGCAACGACGTCCTGCAGCGGGCGACCGAGGCGGACGTGGCCCGGCTGCGGGCGTCGCTGGGCGTCCCGGAGGGCGCGGTCGCCGTCCTGTACGCGCCCGCGCACCGCGACCACCGGCGCACCCAGCGCCCGCTGCTGGACCTGGAGCGGATCGTGCGCCGCCTCGGCCCGCGCTTCGTGGTCCTGGCCCGGACCCCCGTCCCCGTCCGGGGCACCCGGATCATCGACGTCTCCGGCCATCCGGACCTGGCGGAGCTGTGCCTCGCCTCGGACGCACTGCTGACCGACTACGCGCCGGTCCTGTTCGACTACGCGGGTCTGGACCGGCCGATCGTGGTGCACACCGAGGACTGGGCGGCGTACGAGGCGTGCCGTGGCGCCTACTTCGACCTGCGGGAGTTCCCGCCGGGCGCGGTGGCGCGCAGCGAGGACGAGCTGATCGACATCTTCGCCTCCGGGCACTGGCGCGGCTCGCGCTCGGCGCAGTTGCGGGCGGCGTTCCGGGAGCGGTTCTGCCCGTGGGACGACGGGCACGCCGCCGAGCGGGTGGCGCGGCGGGTGGTGCTGGGCGAGACGGAGCCGACGACGGTGGTGCCCCTGGCGGACCGCACCCCGGCCCCGTCGTCCTGCGCGCGCTCCCCGCTGGCCACCGTGCCGCAACCTTCCGGCCCCGTCCCCGTCACCGAGAGCCGCTGAACGGCGTTGGTCATACCGGGAGTTCCCATGCCCCTCGGGTCGACGCGGCCCACCCCGAGCCGGCCGTCCACCTGGCGTCCGGCGGGACGGCCCGGCCGCGTCCGCAAGACGACAGAAAGAACAGAATGCCCCGTTTCAGCATCATCGTCCCGTCCCACGGGGTCACCGGCCGGCTGTCCCAGGCGCTGGACTCGGTCCTCGGCCAGTCCTTCGGCGACCTGCAACTGATCCCGGTCTGCGACGCCCCCGACGCCCCGGCCGCCGAGGTCGCCGCCGGGTACGCCGAGCGGGACTCCCGGGTGACCCCCGTCCACTCCCCGCCGTCCGACGGGCTGAGCGGGGCGCGCAACGCCGGGATCGGGGCGGCGACCGGCACGTATCTGCTGTTCCTGGACGGCGACGACCTGCTGCTGCCGGGCGCGCTCGCGGCGCTGGACGCCAGGCTGTCCGAGACGGCCGGCGTGGACGTGCTGTACGTCGAGCACGAGCGTGCCCCCTGGTGGGAGGGCGAGCCGACGAACCCGGCCGCGCCGCTGCTCGCGGGGACCCCGAAGGGCGCCTTCGCCCCCGCCGACCGGCCGGCGCTGACCGGCGTCCAGCTGCCCGCGTGGAGCGCCGTCTACCGCCGCGCCTTCCTCACCGAGCGGGAACTGACCTTCCCGGAGGGCCACTTCACCGACCTGGGCTGGGGCGGGCTGGTCACCGTCGCCGCCGAGCGGGTCGCGGTGCTGCGCCGGACCGTCGTACGGCACCGGCTGCGCCGCCAGGGCAGCCGGCTGAATCTGCCCGGCCCGCACCAGCACACCCTGCTGGACCAGGTGGAGCGGGTGCTGACGCGGGCGGCCGAGCGCGCCCTGCCGGCCGAGCGGACCGGGCCGCTGTTCGACCAGTTGTTCGCCGTGGTGCTGAAGACGGCGTCCCGCCCGGAGCGGCTGCTCTCCGGACACCGGGCGTTCTTCCGCCGCGCGGCCCGCCTCTACCGGCGCCACCGGCCGGCCGGTCACCGGGTGCCGGGCGGCAGCCTGGGCGTGCAGCACCGGCTGCTGGCGGCGGGCGCGTACACCGCGTTCCGCGCCCTGCGCGGCGCCAACCGGGCGGCCGGCGGCGCCACCGCCCGGCTGCCCCGCCCGCACATGCTGCGCACCCGGCTGCGCTACGCCCGCGACCTGCGCCGCCCGCTCGACCCGGACCTCGCGGTGTACTGCGCCTACTGGGGCCGCGGCTACGCCTGCAACCCGGCCGCGATCCACGCCAAGGCCCGTGAACTCGCCCCGCACATCCGCTCGGTGTTCCTGGTCGAGGCCGGCCAGGAGCACGCCGTGCCACAGGACGTGGAGTACGCGGTGATCGGCTCCCGCCGCTACTGGGAGGTGCTGGCCCGCGCCACGTACCTCGTCAACAACGCCAACTTCGCCGAGGGCGTCGTCAAACGGCCGGGCAGTGTGCACGTGCAGACCCAGCACGGCACCCCGCTGAAGACGATGGGCGTGGACCAGTCGACGTACCCGGTGGTGGCCGCGCAGTCGGGCAGCTTCACCAAGCTGCTGGGCCGGGTGGACCGCTGGGACTTCAACCTGTCGTCCAACCGCCACTCCACCCAGATGTGGGAGCGCGCCTTCCCCGGCTCCTACGAGCACCTGGAGTACGGCTATCCGCGCAACGACGTCTACTACACGGCGACCGCGCGGGACGTGGCCCGGATCCGGCGGGAGCTGGGCGTCCCGGAGGGCAGGACGGCCGTGCTGTACGCGCCGACCCACCGCGACCACCACACCGGCTTCGAGCCCGGCCTCGACCTGGAGGCGTTCTGCGCGGCGGCCGGCGAGGACGTGGTCGTGCTGCTGCGCGCGCACTACTTCTACGACCGGGGTGGTGTCCGGGGCTCCGACCGGATCATCGACGTCACCGCCCACCGCTCCTCCGAGGACGTGTGCCTGGCCGCGGACGCGCTGGTCACCGACTACTCGTCCATCATGTTCGACTACGCCAACCTGGACCGGCCGATCGTCGTGTACGCCGACGACTGGGAGGTCTACCGGGAGACCCGGGGCGTGTACTTCGACCTGATGGCCGAGCCGCCCGGGCTGGTCGCCCGGACCCCCGAGGAGCTGGCCGCCGTCTTCCGCGACGGCTCGTACGCGGGCCCGGAGGCCAGGGCGCTGCGGGCCGCGTTCCGGGAGCGGTTCTGCCAGTTCGACGACGGGCGGGCCGCCGAGCGGGTCGTGAGGCGGGTGCTGCTCGGCGAGCCGCCGGAGGCGGTCCCGGCCGTCATCCCGCTCGCGGAGCGCATCCCCGCCCCTGCCGCCGCGACCCTCGTGAGGAGCTGACCCGCCGTGCCCCGCTTCAGTGTGATCGTGCCCTGTTTCAAGGTGCAGGGATTCCTGCGCGAGTGCCTGGACTCGGTGCTCGGGCAGTCCTTCGGCGACTTCGAGCTGATCGCCGTGGACGACCGCTCCCCGGACGGCTGCGGCGCGATCCTGGACGAGTACGCCGAGCGCGACCCGCGCGTGAAGGTGCTGCACCTGCCGGAGAACGTGGGCCTGGGCAGGGCCCGCAACGCGGGCATGCCGCACGCCACCGGCGACTACCTCTTCTTCCTGGACAGCGACGACACCCTCACCCCGGGCGCGCTGCGGGCCGTCGCCGACCGGCTCACCGAGGCCGAGGACCCGGACGTGCTCGTCTTCGACTACGCGCGCACCTACTGGTGGGGCGGCACCCGGCGCAACGTCCTCGCACACGTCCTGGCCCAGGCCCCCGGCACGTTCGCGGTCGCGGAGTACCCGCAGATCCTCGACCTGCTGATGGTGGTCTGGAACAAGGTCTACCGGCGGGAGTTCGTCACGGAGCACGGCTTCGCGTTCCCGCCGGGCTACTACGAGGACACCCCCTGGACCTTCCCGGTCATGCTCAGCGCCCGCCGGATCGCCGCCCTGGACCGGATCTGCCTGAACTACCGGCAGCGCCGGCAGGGCAACATCCTGTCCACCACCAGCCGCAAGCACTTCGACATCCACGACCAGTACGAGCGGGTCTTCGCCTTCGTGGCCGAGCGGCCGGAGCTGGCGGCCTGGCGGCCGTACCTGCACCGCAAGATGGGCGAGCACTGCCTGGACATCCTGGCCAAGCCGGACCGGCTGCCGCCCGCCGACAGGGCCGAGTTCTTCCGGCGTACGGCGGAGATGTTCCGGCGGCACCGGCCGGAGGGCGCCCCGGTGGACGGCGAGGTCGCCGTGCTGACCGGTTCCTGGGCCGGGTACCGGGTCAAGCGGCAGGCGGCGCGGGCCGGACGGGAGGCGGCCCGGCGGGCGGACCGGGTGCGCCGGGCCGCCGGCGCGCGGGCCCG
Organism: Streptomyces sp. Ru62; assembly: GCF_002920615.1. Classification (GTDB taxonomy): domain Bacteria; phylum Actinomycetota; class Actinomycetes; order Streptomycetales; family Streptomycetaceae; genus Streptomyces. The sequence continues at coordinate 43,824 of NZ_PQSU01000002.1, read as the reverse complement.
CACCGGCTGGGCGGCCCTGCACAGCCGCCGGCCGCTCGACGAGAACCTCGTGGTCTACTCGGCGTCCTCGCACCGGGGCCTGCTCGGCGACCCGGCGGCGATCCATCACCAGGCGCGCGAGATCGCCCCGCGGCTGCGCGGGGTGTGGGTGGTGGGGGACGCGGAGACGGCCGCGCGGCTGCCGGCCGACGTCGAGCACGTGATCGTCGGCTCCCGGCGCTATCTGGAGGTGACCGCGCGCGCGAAGTTCTTCGTCAACGACGTCAACTGGCCCGGCAGCCTGGTCAAGCGCCCCGGCAGCGTGCACATCCACACCCATCAGGGCACCCCGTTGAAGTACCTGGGCGCCGACCTGCTGGACAAGCCGGGCGCCCGGCTGGGCTTCGACGTGCCGCAGATGCTGCGCCGGGCCGACCGGTGGGACTACAGCCTGGTCGCCAACCGCCACTCCGAGCTGGTCTGGGAGCGGGCCTACCCCTGTCACTTCACCTCGGTGCGCACCGGCAGCCCGCGCAACGACGTGCTGGTGAACGGCGGTCACAGCGACTTCCGGGAGCGGCACGGCATCCCGGCGGACCACACGGTCGTGCTGTACGCGCCGACCCGGCGGGACTACCGCCGCAGCGGGTACGTGGAGCGGATCGACCTGGCCCGGTTCGCGGCCGACCTCGGCGAGGGGCACACGCTCGTGGTCCGGCTGCACCCGTCGCTGGCGAACGGTCCCGCGCGCGGCATGGGCCTCACCGAGCTGGCCCGGCGCGGGATCGTGGTCGACGCGACCGACGAACCACGGCTGTCCGACGTGCTGCTGGCGGCGGACGCGCTGGTCACCGACTACTCGTCCGTGATGTTCGACTACGCCAACCTGGACCGGCCGATCGTGGTGCACGCCGACGACTGGGCGGCGTTCACGGCGAGCCGGGGCACGTACCTCGACATCACCGCCGAGCCGCCCGGCCATGTCACGCACGCGTACCGGGAGCTGGCCCGGCTGTTCGCCTCGGGCGGGTGGCGGGACGAGGAGTCGGCGCGGCTGCGCGCGGACTTCCGGGCCCGCTTCTGCGCGTACGAGGACGGGCGGGCGGCCGAACGGGTCGTACGGACCCTGCTGCTGGGTGAGCCGATGCCCGCTCCGGTGCCCCGGATCCCGGGTCAGGCGGCTTCCCCGGACGCGCTGACGTCGGCCTAGCGGGGACGCCGAGGGGGCCGGCCCCGACCGGGCCGGCCCCCTCGGGCGTGCGCGGTGCCTACTCGATGACCAGGTCGACGTCGATGTTGCCGCGGGTGGCGTTGGAGTACGGGCACACCTGGTGGGCGCTCTCGACCAGCTTGCGGCCGGTCTCCTGGTCCACGGTGTCGGGCAGCTCGACCCGGAGGGTCACCTTCAGCCCGAAGCCCTCGCCCTGCTTGCCGATGCCGACCTCGGCGGTCACGGCCGCGTCGCTGACGTCGACCTTCGCCTGGCGGCCGACGAGCCCGAGGGCGCTGCCGAAGCAGGCGGCGTACCCGGCGGCGAAGAGCTGCTCCGGGTTGGTGCCCTCGCCGTTGCCGCCCAGCTCCACCGGCGGGGCCAGCTTGAGGTCGATCCTGCCGTCGGAGGAGACGGCGCGGCCCTCGCGGCCGTGGGTGGCGGTGGCGACAGCGGTGTAGAGCGCGTCCATGAAGACCATCCCTCTCGGGGTTCGCGGTTCGTTGTGAGCACAAGTAGAGCACACAACTGAGTTGCACACAACTAAATGGACTGCAAGAGCTACCATGGAGGCATGACCGACACGGAGTGGCTGCGACTGGACCGCCAGATCTGCTTCTCGCTGCACGCGGCGTCACGCGCCTTCAACAGCGTCTACCGGGTGATCCTCAAGGACCTGGGGCTGACCTACCCGCAGTACCTGGTGATGCTGGTCCTGTGGGAACAGGGCGACCTGCCGGTCAAGAGGCTCGGCGAACAGCTGCGGCTCGACTCCGGCACGCTGTCCCCGCTCGTCAAGCGGCTGGAGGGGGCCGGTCTGGTGCGCCGCGAGCGCAGCGCCGAGGACGAGCGCTCGGTCCGGGTCCACCTCACCGAGGAGGGCACGGCACTGCGCGAGCGGGCCCTTGAGGTGCCCCGCCGGATCATGTCGGCGACCGGCCTCGACCTGGCGGAGATCGTCGACCTGCACACCCGACTGGAACGGCTCACGACGGCCCTGGACGCGGCGGCGGAGGCTGAGGCGCGAGCAGCGGACTGACCGGGCGGACGTACAGCCGTACGGTCATCCCGCCCCGCACCGCCTCGTCCTGGCCGAGGAACTCCCGCCCCAGCACGTCGGTCTTCGCCCGCTCGGCGGGATCGCCCGGGGCCCAGCGGCCGGCGAGCAGCTTCCGGTCCGCGACGACCCACACCCGGTCCACCCGCGCCAGCCTGCGCCGCACCTCCGCCGGACCGGCCTCCCGCCCGTACAGCGTCCCGGACCCGGCGGCCCCCGCCACCAGCGCCACGTCCCGGGTCCCCCGGAACGCCCCCGGGTACGTGAGCGCCACGTTCCGCGCCGACGCCGGCAGGAACAGCACGGGATCGCCGGGCTCCACCCTGCGCGCGACAGCGCGGGAGACGGCACCGAGATCGTCCGGCCGGCTCCCGGGGTCGCGGTCCTCCCGGAGGAGGGGGAACTGGTGCAGGAGGGAGAGGGCGACGGCGAGGACGCCGGTGAGCGGGACGGAGGGGGACCGCGGGGGCGGACGCCGCCGGACCGCCCCCGCCACCCGCTCGGCCCCCGACGCCACCAGCAACGGCGCCCCCGACAGCGCGTACAGCACGTACCGGTCGACGTACAGCGGCGAGAACTGGGAGGCCAGCATCAGCACCACCGGCGGCACCACCACCACCGGCAACGCGACTCCCGCACACGTCAGTTCACCGCGCGGCCCCACCAGCCCGACCAGCCCCACCACGGCCAGGGCGAGACACACCCAGAACACTTCGTCCGTCGGTCCCAGGAACCTGCGCAGCAACCTTTCCGCCGTATCCGCCGTGGGCGTCCGCAACCAGGCCACCTGCGCCGACTGCCCCCGCGAGACCACCACCATCGGCACCAGCGCGACCACGACCGCCGCCGCCGCGCTCCCCCAGCCCCGCCACACCCGCGCCCCGGCCCGCGCCAGCGCCAGCGACACCGCGTGGGCGGGGAGCAGCAGCACCGCGAACTCGTGGAGCCAGCAGGTGAGTCCGAGGACCGCGCCGTACGGCCACCATGACCCGCCCCGCACGGCCCGGACGAACAGCAGGGTCGCCGCGGTGGCGCCGGCCGCGACCAGGGCGTAGGAGCGGCCTTCCTGCGCGTAGTGGCCGGCCATCGGCGCGACGGCGTAGAGCAGCCCGGCCCACAGACCGACCCGCGGCCGGGCCAGCCGGGCGCCGAGGGCCGCCACCAGGCCCGCCGTGACGGTCGCCGCGCACACCGACGGCAGCCGGAGGGCGACCTCCCCGGGATGGACGGCGAGGACGGGCCGCAGCAGCAGGTAGTACAGGCCGTGCACCGCGTCCACGTCGTGCAGCAGGAGCCAGATCCGGGGCACCGTACGGCGTCCGACCTGGAAGCTGACGGCCTCGTCGCGCCACATGCCGCCCCGGTCCAGACCCCAGAGCCCGAGCGCGAGCATCACCAGCGCGGGCACGCCCACGACGGCGGCCCGGTGGAGGCGGGTGCGCCCCAGTGCCCCGAGCAGGGGGTGGCTCGTTGCACCGGTCGGTACGTCCGTGGTCGTTCCAGCCGCCCGACGCGACTGCGGTTTCGCAGGAAGCCCGACGTTCACCATGGCCCGATCTCTTGCGATTAGCCAATATTTGCGGTCCTTGACGGCGTATCAGCATGAATACACCATCCCTACCGCTTAGGCTCCCATGTGATGAACCGTCTCCGTGTCACCCCCGGCCCGGTCCTCACCCTCGCCGCCCTCGCCGTCCTGTGGCTCACCACCCGCGCCCTGATGCTGTGGCTGCTCGTCCACAGCGGCGCCCGGCTGCTGGGCGGCGGTTCGGTGACCCGTGAGGTGTGGCGGCTGTACTTCCACTGGTACGGCGTCCTCGCGCACGGTTCCTTCCCGGTGCACGACACGCTGTGGCAGTACCCGCCGGGCGCGGGCGCGGTGCTGCTGGCACCGGGCCTGCTGCCGGGCCTGACGTACTTCGAGGCGTTCGTGGCGCTCACGCTGGCCCTGGACGCGCTGACCGCGGCGGCACTGCTGCGCGCGGGCGCCCGGCCCGGGCGCAGCCTGCTCGGCGCCGCCGTGTGGACCGGCGGCCTGCCCCTGCTGCTGCACATGCCGCTCGCCCGGTACGACGTCCAGGTCACCGCCCTGGCCGTGCTGTCCCTGCTGGCCTCGGCGCGCTCCCCGCGCGCGGGCGGTGTGCTCGGGGCGCTGGGCGCGCTGGTGAAGGTGTGGCCGGCGCTGGTGCTGCTGGGCACGCCCCGGGGCCGGCCGACGCGCACGGCGTGGGCGTGGGGGGCGTGGGCCGGGGTGGCGTCCCTGGCCGTGCTCGCGGCCCTCTTCACACATCCGCTGTCCTTCCTGCGGGAGCAGGGCGGCCGGGGCGTGCAGATCGAGTCGCTCGGCGGAACGGCGCTCAATCTGGCCCGGCACTTCGGCTGGCCGGGCCGGGCCCGCTACCAGTACGGCGCGATGGAGATGACCGGCCCCCACGTGCACGCCGTCGCCACCGCCTCGCTGGCGCTGACGGCGGTCTCCTTCGGGCTGCTGGTGCTGTGGCGGGTACGGGCCCGGCGCTGGAGCGAGGCGACGCCGTACGACGCGGCGCTGAGCGCGGTGCTGCTGTTCACGGTCACCAGCCGGGTCATCAGCCCCCAGTACATGATCTGGCTGATCGGGCTGGCCGCCGTGTGCCTGACCTCGCGGCACACCGGCCAGCGGCCGGTGGCGGTGCTGATCCTCCTGGCGTCCGCGCTGAGCACGGTGGCGTACCCGATGTACTACCGCGAGGTGATCGACGGCAGTTGGGCCGGGTGCCTGCTGATGCTGTCCCGGAACGGGCTGCTGACGGCCGCCGCCGTGCTGTCCTTCGTACGGCTGTGGCGGTCCACGCGGCCGCCGACCGGAAAGCCGGTGCCGAGGACGCAACCCCGGCCCGGTTTCGACCGTCTTCCCGAGCGAGCACTGAGCGCCTCTTGACGGCGTATCACTGAATGTTCCGTTCCTACGCCCCCGGCCCATGGACCCCATGCATCGAGAAGCGCGAGACCCGCATCCGGCACCGGCGGCTCAGGTCGCCGTGGTCGTCATCGGCTACAACGACCGCGCCCATGTGGGCGAGGCCGTCCGCTCGGCGCTGGCGCAGGGGCCCGCGGTCGCCGAGGTGATCGCCGTGGACGACTGCTCCACGGACGGCAGCGACGCACTGCTCGCCGGGCTGGCCGCCGGTGAGCCGCGGCTGCGGGTGGTCCGACGGAGCGTGAACAGCGGCGGTTGCGGCAGTCCGCGCAACACCGGGATCGACGCGGCGACCGCGCCGTACGTGATGTTCCTGGACAGCGACGACGTGCTGCCGCCCGGCGCGGTGGACGCGCTGCTGGCCGCGGCCACGGAGGCGCGCGCCCAGGTCGCGAGCGGTCTGTGTGTGCGCCGGGAGCTGCCGTCGGGGCGCGAACAGCCCTGGCAGACGCCCCTCTACACGGCGCACACCGTCCTTGCGCGTCCCTCGCAGCACCCCCGGCTGGTCCACGACACGCTGTGCGTCAACAAGCTGTACCGCACCGACTTCCTGCGCGACCACGGCATCCGCTTCCCCGAGGGCCGCTTCCTCTACGAGGACTTCGTCTTCACCGCGCGCGTGCTGGCCGCGTCCCCGCGCATCGCGCTGGTCCCGGACCGGGTCTACGTCTGGCAGGTGCGCCGGTCGGCCGGGCGGCTGTCGCTCTCGCTGGACCGGGGCGGCATCGAGAACTGGACGGCGCGTCTCCAGGCGTGCGCGCTGGCGCACGACGTCCTGCTGGACGCCGGGCAGAAGGAGCTGGCGCGGGCGGCCCGCGCCAAGTTCCTCGACCACGACGTGCGCATGTACGCGCGCGAGCTGGGGTTGCGCGACGCGCGCTACCGGCATGCCTGGTGGGCGCAGACCCGGGCGTACCTCGCGCGCCACGAAGCGGCCGACCTGGAGCCGGACCCCGCCGCCCCCGGCCCGCTGCTCGCGCGGGTCGTCCTGGCCTCCCCCGAGCCGCGCGACCTGCCCCGCCTGCGCGAACTCGCCGCCCGCCCGGCCCGCCTGCTCCCCCCGTACGCCCGCACCCCCGAGGGCGACCCGGTCTGGTCCGCCGACCTCCCCGAGGTCTCCCTGGCCCCCCTGCTGACCCGGCCCGTCGCCGCGCTCCCGCTCGCGGTCGACGCGGAACTGCGCCCCCGCGCGCGGGTCTCGCTGCTGCGTCTGCGGCTGCACGAGCTGTACGGGAAGGTGGCCGAGGCGGGCCCGCCCGAGGTGGACGTGGCATGGCACGCGCGCGAGGACGAGCGCGGGCGCGGGCGCACGACGGTGGCGCTCGCGCCCTCCGGCCCGGACAGCTGGTCCGCCGAGGTACCCGTCGACCTGGCGGGGCTCGGCTCGGGCACCTGGGACCTGCGGCTGACCCTCCGCTTCCCGGACGGCACCCGGCGCGAGGTCACGGCGCACGCCCTCACCGGCGCCGGTCGGCTGCGCCGGCGCGCCGTGCCGAGCGCCGTGCACGGCGTGCTCCTGGCCCAGCCGTACGCCACGCACTCCGGCGCACTGGCCCTGCGGGTGGCCACCGGGCTCCACGGCCTGCTGACCGTGGCCCGTGGCCGGCTCCGCCGGCTGCTCCACTGAGACACGGCGGGCACGACGGGCACCGCGGCATCCGGGGGCGGCGCGGTCGCGGGCGACCCGCCGCCGGGGCCCGGGCCGTACGCCGGCCGCGGGCTCACCCTTGCTGCTCGCGCGGTTGCCCTCACCCCTTCGGGGCGCCTCACAGTGCCTTGAGCGCACCCGCCGTGGCCCGCGCCAGCTTCTCCAGGTACCCCTTCGGCAGCTTCGGGGAGCGGATGACCACCGAGCGCCAGTACAGCGGCCCGGAGATCAGGTCCAGGGCCAGGTCGGGGTCGACGCCCGCGCGGACCTCGCCCCGCCCCTCCGCCGCCGCCACGATCCTGCTGGCGACCCCTTCCTGCCCGTCCCGCAGCGCCTTCTGGAAGGCCTCCGCGATCTCGGGATTGCGGGCCGCCTCGGCCTGGAGGTCGGGGATGATCTGGGACGCGACCGGATGGCGCAGGGCACGGGAGGTGACCTCGTACAGGAGCCGCAGGTCACCCTCCAGGGAGCCGGTGTCGGGCACCGGGAACCCGGTCACCGCCATCGCCGAGACGACGTCCAGGACCAGGTGGAGCTTCGAACGCCACCGCCGGTACACCGCCGTCTTGCCGACCCCGGCCCGCCGGGCGATCCCCTCGATGGACATGCGCGCGTAACCGACGGCCGCCAGTTCCTCGAAGACGGCCGCGCGGATCGCCTCGGTCACGTCCTCCCGGAGCACGGCCGCCCCGGCGGGCGTCCGGCGGCGTGGACGCGCCGGCGGCTCGTCGGCGGACTCGGCGGCGTTCGTCGTCATACCCACAGCATAGGGCGTGACGACGAAACGGTTGCGTTCCGACGTCTGTTGGGCCTACGCTCGCGTTGCGACGATACGGTCCCGTCCCGACGTAAGAGAACGTGAAGAGAAGCGTAAGGAAACGCCGGACGACGGGCACGGACGCGGCGATCCGGCGACAGTCGGGCGCAGCACCCCCCTCCCCCGAGCGAAAGCAGCGGATGTGAGCCAGGTCCTCCACACACCGCCCCCCACCCGGGCCCCCGCGGACGACGATCTCGCGGCGCTGGCCGCCCGGCACGGTCTGTCGGTCAGCGGCGCCCGCCCCACCCTGCCGGAGTACGTCCGCCAGCTGTGGGCCCGCCGCCACTTCATCAGCGCCTTCGCCACCGCCAAGCTCACCGCGCAGTACAGCCAGGCGAAGCTCGGCCAGGTCTGGCAGGTCATGACCCCGCTGCTGAACGCGGCGGTCTACTACTTCATCTTCGGCGTGCTGCTCGGCACCAAGCACGGCGTGCCCGACTACATCCCGTTCCTGGTCACGGGCGTGTTCATCTGGACGTTCACGCAGAGCTCGATCATGGCGGGCACCCGCGCGATCTCCGGCAACCTCGGCCTGGTCCGCGCCCTGCACTTCCCGCGCGCCGCCCTGCCGATCTCCTTCTGCCTCCAGCAGCTCCAGCAGCTGCTGTTCTCGATGGCCGCGCTGGTCGTCATCCTGCTCTGCTTCGGCGTTCCGGTCGCCGTCTCCTGGGTGCTGGCCCTCCCGGCCCTGGCGCTCCAGTTCACGTTCAACGCCGGCGTGTCGATGATCATGGCGCGGATGGGCGCGAAGACCCCGGACATCGCCCAGCTGATGCCGTTCGTGCTGCGCACGTGGATGTACGTGTCCGGCGTGATGTGGAGCATCGACAAGCTGGCCGACAAGGACGACCTGCCGCACGTCGTCACCGTCCTGCTGGAGATCAACCCGGCCGCCGTCTACATCGACCTGATGCGGTTCGCGCTGATCGACAGCTTCCACGCGAGCCAGCTGCCCCCGCACGTGTGGGCGGCGGCGATCGGCTGGGCCCTGGCCGCGGGCATCGGCGGCTTCATCTACTTCTGGAAGGCTGAGGAGACGTACGGCCGTGGCTGAGCGCAGCGAAGAGAAGGTCCCCACCGTCGTCGCCGACCGCGTCGACATCGTCTACCGGGTGAACGGCACCGGCGCCGGCCGGGGCTCCGCCACCGCCGCCCTCAACCGCATCCTCCGCCGCAAGCAGACCGAGAAGGCGGCCGGCGTGCGCAAGGTGCACGCCGTGAAGAAGGTGTCGTTCGTCGCCCACAAGGGTGAGGCGATCGGGCTCATCGGGACGAACGGCTCCGGGAAGTCGACCCTCCTGAAGGCGGTCGCCGGCCTGCTCCCGGTGGAGAACGGGCGTATCTACACCGACGGCCAGCCCTCCCTGCTGGGCGTCAACGCGGCTCTGATGAACGACCTCACGGGCGAGCGGAACGTCTTCCTCGGCGGGCTCGCCATGGGCATGTCCCGGGAGCAGATCAAGGAGCGCTACCAGGACATCGTCGACTTCTCGGGGATCAACGAGAAGGGCGACTTCATCACCCTGCCGATGCGCACGTACTCCTCGGGCATGGCGGCACGCCTGCGCTTCTCCATCGCCGCGGCCAAGGACCACGACGTCCTGCTGATCGACGAGGCGCTGGCCACCGGCGACCGCTCCTTCCAGAAGCGCTCCGAGGCGCGGATCCGCGAACTGCGGCAGCACGCGGGCACGGTCTTCCTGGTCAGCCACAACAACAAGTCGATCCGTGACACCTGCGAGCGGGTCCTGTGGCTGGAACGCGGCGAGCTGCGCATGGACGGGCCGACCGAGGACGTGATGAAGGAGTACGAGGCGTTCACCGGCGACAAGAAACCGGCCCCCAAGAAGCCCGCGCCGAAGGCTGATGCCACGAAAGCGAAGCCGGTTGCCATAAAAACGGACACAACGCAACCGGACGCCCCCAAAGCCGGTCTTCCTTCCTGAGCGCAGTCTTACGCCAACCGCAGTTATCCCTTTCATCCGCTTAATGACAGTATGTTATGAAGGGTGCGCCGGGAGACGACGAGTCGAAGGAGTCCATCGCGATGCCCCAGTTGAGCGTGATCGTCCACGGGCCGAACGCACAGGGGCATCTGACCGATCTGCTGGACTCCTTGGAGGCCCATCCCCTCACCGACGTGGAGGTGATCGTCGCCGCCGTCGGCGACTGGGCCCTGGAGACGGCCGAGCACCACGCACCCGAGACGATCGTCGTCCCGCTGCCGGACGGCACCGGTGATCCGGCGGCCCGCGCGGCCGGCGCCGCTCGCGCGTCCGGTCGCTGGCTGCACTTCGTCCACGCCAAGGACGGCCTGCCGGCCGGCGCGCCCCGTCTGATCGCCGAGCGGACCGCCGAACTGGACGCCACCGCCTCCGCGGAGCCCGTCGACGTCCTCCTCTTCGACCACGTCACCACCACCTGGCAGACCGCCGCCAGACCCTCCCGCGACGGCCGCCATCTCGCCGCCGTCGGCCGGGCGGGCCGGCCCCTGGACGAGGCCGCCGACCTGCTGCGACTCACCCCGCTGCTCGGCAACCGCGCCCTGCGCACCGCGTTCTGGCGGGCCCACGAGGGGCGGCTGGACACCGACGACGAGCAGCGCGCCGCCCAGGCCGCCCTGCTGTACGCCGGCCGGGTCGCCTGCCTCAACCAGTCGGCGTACGAGCACCGCGTGCTGCGCCCGGAGAGCCTGCCGCCGCGCGCCCCCGAGGACCGGCTCCGGCTCATCGACCGCTACGAGTCCCTGCTCGCGCTCGCCAGGGACCGCCGCGCCCCCCGCACGGTGTTGTACGACCTGATGGTGCGCGACCTCATCCGAACCTTCGCCCGCGAGGAGCTGCCCGACCCGGTGGCCCGCGAGTTCTTCCGCCGCGCCTCCGTGGCCGCGGTCCGCTGGCGCCCCGAGGGCCACCGGCACCCCGCGGGCCTGGAAGGCGTACGGCACGCGCTGCTGGAGGAGGGCGCGTACACCAGGTACCGCGCGTTCCAGGCCGCCAACCGCACCCGCCGCGCCGCCCGCAAGGCCGTACGCACCCGCAAGCGGCAGCTGAGCACCAGGATCCGCGACCACCAGTACCAGCGCGCCCTGAGCCGCCCGGTGGACCCGCACCTCGCCGTGTTCGCGGCCTACTGGGAGCGCGGCGTGGCCTGCAACCCGGCGGCCGTCGCCGCCAAGCTCGCCGAACTCGCCCCGCACATCCACCCGGTGTGGGTGGTGAACAAGCAGAACGAGGCCCTGCTGCCGCCCGGCACCGACCACGTCGTCCCCGGCACCCGCCGCTACTGGGAGGTCCTCGCCACCGCCAAGTACCTGACGAACAACGTCAACTTCCCGAACGCGGTGGTCAAACGCCCGGACGCCATCCACCTCCAGACCCACCACGGCACCCCGCTCAAGCGGATGGGCCTGGACCAGATGGACCACCCGGCCGCCGCCAAGGGGCTGGACTTCGCCGCCCTGCTGGCCCGGATCGACAAGTGGGACTACAGCGTCAGCGCCAACAGCCACTCCACCCGGATGTGGGAACGCGCCTACCCGTCCCGCTACACGTCCCTCGACTACGGCTATCCGCGCAACGACGTCTTCTACACGGCCACCGCCGCCGACGTCCGCGCGGCCCGCGACCGCCTCGGCATCGCCCCGGGCAGGACCGCCGTCCTCTACGCCCCCACCCACCGCGACTACGAGGCCGGCTTCACCCCCCGCCTCGATCTGGCCGCCCTCGCCGACCGCCTGGGCGACGACACCGTCCTCCTGGTCCGCGCCCACTACTTCTACGGCGGCGCCGCCTCCCCGCTGACCGGCCTGCGCCGCTCGGGCCGGATCATCGACGTCTCCTCCTACGACCCCGTCGAGGAGCTGTGCCTGGCCGCCGACGCGCTGGTCACGGACTACTCGTCGATCATGTTCGACTACGCCAACCTGAACCGCCCGATCGTGATCTACGCCGACGACTGGGAGACGTACCGCACCACCCGGGGCGTCTACTTCGACCTGATGGCCGAGCACCCCGGCCAGGTCGCCCGCACCCAGGAGGAGCTGGCCGAGATCTTCCTCTCCGGCGCCTGGCGCGACGAGAGCGCGGCCAAGGCGCGGGCCACGTTCCGGCGCCGGTTCTGCGAGTACGACGACGGGCGCGCCGCCGAACGGGTCGTACGCCGGGTGTTCCTGGGGGAACCGGAGGACGCGCTGCCGCCCGTGCTCCCCATCGAGGACCGCACCCCCGCCCCGACGCCCGAGGAGGCCACGGCATGACCCGCCCCGACGTCACGGTCACGGTCATCGTCTTCAACGACGCGGCCCGCCTGCCCCGCGCGGTCGCCTCGCTGCGCGCGCAGACCCACGCGAACATCGAGATCGTCATCAGCGACGACCACTCGACGGACGAGACGCCCACGGTGGCCCGGGAGCTGGCGGCCCAGGACCACCGCATCCGCTACATCCGGCTGCCGGAGAACAGCGGCGGGTGCAGCGCCCCGCGCAACCGGGCCATCGAGATCGCCCGGGCACCGTACCTGATGTTCCTCGACAGCGACGACGAACTCCCGCCGCGCGCCGTCGAGTCGCTGCTCGCCGCGCACCGCGAGCGGGACGTCGACTTCACCATGGGCGCGGTCCGCCGGGTCCGGGTGGACAACGGCCGCCGCTCGACCTGGATGCCGCACCTGGTCGCCGAGCGCCGCACACTGGAGGGCATCGAGGCGGACCCCCGTCTCCTCTTCGAGCACCTGTCGACGAGCAAGATGTACGCGCGCGCCTTCCTCGACCGGCACCAGCTCCGCTTCCCCGAGGGCATCCACTACGAGGACCAGCTGTTCTCGGCGCAGGCGTACTGCCTGGCGGACGCGTTCACGATCATCCCGGACCCGGTGTACGTCTGGTACATCGAGCCGTTCGCGGACGCGTCCTCCGCGTCCATCTCCAACCAGCGGCACAAGATCTCCAACGTCAGCGACCGCGTGCACGTCCAGCGGCTGATCGACGAGTTCCTGGTGAGCAGCGGGCACGCGGGGCTCCGGGAGGACAAGGACTACAAGTTCCTCAAGCACGACTTCCGGATGTACGCCGGTGACCTGCCGTACCGGGACGAGGAATGGCTGACGTCCTTCGCGGAGATCATGAACCCCTATCTCGACACGCTCTCCCCCGAGGCGTACGGCCGGCTGCCGCGCGCCGAGCGGGTGGTGCTGGAGCTGCTGCGGGACGGCCGCCCGGCCGAGGCCCGGCTGGCGGCGCGCGGACTGGGACACGCGGTGGCGCCGCGCCGGGTGACGGCCGACGGTTCAGGGGTCCCGTACTGGGGTGACACCGTGCCCTCGACGGACCGTGCCCGCCGCGAGCTGGACGTCTCCGAACTTGAGTTGGACACCCGGCCGTTCCCGACCGCCCTGTTCCGTCACGAGATCACGGAGCTGACGCCCGGTGCGGGGGCGACCCTGACCCTGGCGATCCGCACCTACGACCCCGGTCTGCGCCTGCCGGTCGGGCCCCAGCGGGCGTCCCTGCTCCTGAGCCCCGGCCGACGCCGTATGACGACCCCCTTCCGCCTGGACCCGGTCCGCCCCGGCGTCTTCGAGGGCACGGTCCGCCTCGACCTCGCCTCCGCGCCGGTCCCGCTCCACGGCTTCCAGGGCGTACGACACCCCGTGGTCCGCCTGGACCAGCAGGGCCTGTCCAACTCCGGGCTGCTCCTGGCCCCGTTGGACTTCCCGGCCCGCACGGTCCGCATCGACTACCACTCCGGCGCGGCCCCCCACGAACTCACCGTCGAACCGGAAGGCCGCAACCCCGGCCGCCTGCAGCTCCGCTGGCGTCCGGTCGGGGTGACGGCCCGGATCACCCGGCCCGCCGTCCGCCGTCTGGCCCGGCCCCGGGTGCGGAACGCTGCGCGGCTGGTGGCGAGTGTGCTGAAGTGACCGGGTCCTTGAGAGCCGTTGTGGCGTGCGTGCGTGGGCGACCGCGGGGCCGTCGTGGCCGCTCGCGCAGTTCCCCGCGCCCCTAGGGAGCTGCAGTGCCGCCTGCTTCGGAGAGCACTCGGTACAGGACCTGTCCGCCCGGCCCCACGGCCGTCCTGCGCAGCCACGGTGCCTCGCTGCCCCCCACGACCCACTTCACGCCGTACTCCCGGAGAATCCCCCGCCGTTCCTCCGCGCCCGCCGCCGGTGAGAAGTACCGGTCCACCGCCGCCTGCCTCCGTCCGGCGTCCGGAAGGAAGAAATCCGGGTACCCGGCCGCCACGGTGTACGGACCGTACGCGGGGATCTGCCGAGCCGGGAACTTACGCGCCATCACCACGTCCCCGTACCGCACCCCCGCCCGCATGATCCACTGGTAACCCACCCACGGCGTCCGGTACTTCGCCGCCACCGCCCCGGGCAGCGCGTCCCGCGGCACCACGTACCCGAGCGTCCCGGCCTGCGTCCACGCACCCACGGCCAGCGCGGCGAGCAGCACGCACGCCCACACCCGCCGCACCACGGTCCGCCCCGCCGACACCACCTCCAGCGCCGCCGCGAGCTGCGCCGGGATCAGCGCGGCGGGCAGGGCCCGGCCCCAGGAGTAGTGGCCGGTCAGACCCCCCGCCGCGAACACCAGCGCGCCGAACAGGAAGAAGAGGACCAGGGGGTCGCGGTGGTCGCGACGCAGGCGGAGGCCCAGCGCCACCACCCCGAGCAGCACCAGCCCGAACCGCCCGGCCAGGTGCTGGTACAGCGGCCGGTGGACGGCCTCCAGGTCCGCGCCGGCGGAGAACAGCGCGAAGAAGTCGTAGTACGGCCAGAGCCACAGCACCAGCAGGCCCAGGAGCAACCCGGCGCCCAGCCGGAGCAACGCGCCGCGCGCCGGTCGCGCCGCGAGCACCATCGCCAGCCCGCCCAACGAGGCCACCACGCCGGTGAACTGGTGGCACAGCAGGATCACCGCCCACAGCGCACCCAGCCCCAGGCACACCCCCCATGTCACCTCCCCGCGCACCGCCCGCGTCAGCCAGGCCCAGAAGTGGAAGGCGAGCCCGAGCGCGAACACGCTGGGGTACGACACCGTCAGCGCGAGGGAGTTCAGCCCGAGGAAGCCGCTCCAGTTGAACAGCAGCGGCCCCCAGAGGAGGACCAGGCTCAGGAAGGTCAGCGCGGGGGCGGCGCGGTGGCCGCTCAGCGTACGGACGTAGCGTCGGACGCCTGTCACCAGCAGGCCCAGTCCGGTGAGCGCGGCCAGGCGCAGGACCACGAAGACCGACAGGCCCGTCAGCTTGGCGACGGTGCCGAGCAGCAGCATCCAGGGCGAGTCGTACGGGCTCGGCGTGTCGGCGTCGACCAGCGGGTTGCCGGGGTGCAGCAGGCTGTGCCGGAAGCGCTGGATCGTGGCCGCGTGCATGCCGAGGTCGCCCGCCCACGGCAGGCGGACGACGACCCAGAACATCAGCACCACGACGAGCGCGGCGGCGATCTGCGGCAGCTCACGGCCCACGCGCGACACGGAGCCGCCCGGTGGTGCCGTACGGCTCACCTGTTCGGTGTCAGACGGCGCGGTGTGCACACGCCGACCCTATCCGAAGCACCGCGAAGAGCAGGAAAAGATAAGTTCGCCGCACGATTCGGACGAGAAACGGGCAAGAAGAGGGGCGCCCCGGGGAGACGGTCCCGGGGGCGCCCTCTTCTTGCCGTACGGCTACGAGTGCGTCCGCAGCAGCGTCCGCATCGTGCGCATCGCCACCGACAGGTTGGCGAGATCGAACGAGTCCGAACTGCGGATCTCGTCCAGCGTGGTGCGGGCGCGGCCCAGGAGCGCGCTGTTCTTCTGCTCCCACGCCTTGAACCGCTGCTCCGGCGTCGAGGTGCCGTTGCCCACCGCGAGGACGTCCG
This sequence comes from Streptomyces sp. Ru62, assembly GCF_002920615.1. GTDB lineage: Bacteria > Actinomycetota > Actinomycetes > Streptomycetales > Streptomycetaceae > Streptomyces. The sequence continues at coordinate 28,288 of NZ_PQSU01000002.1, read as the reverse complement.
CGGTGAGGGCCGCGTGCGCCGCGTACAGGTCCTCACGGATGGAGGCGCGGGCCATGGACTGCCAGCGGTCGGCGCGCGGCAGCTCGATGATGCGGTCCATGAGCTGGGTGATGTTCAGCCGGTCGGCGAGGTCGTAGTAGACCTCGGCGACGTCCAGCGGCTCCTTGCCCATGCGGTCGGCCACCGACACGATGTCGAGCGTCGGGAAGGCGGAGGAGAAGCCGGCCACGCGGGTGGCGAGTTCGTCCGGGACGCCCGCCGCGGACAGCTCGTCGTACACGTGCTGGTACCACTCCGCGTCCGCGCCGCGCAGCAGCTTCGGCAGCTCCTGCCAGACCCGCTCGACCCGCTCGGCGAAGAACTCCACCGTCTCGGCGAGCTGGAGCGGCTGCGGCCGGTTGTTGAGCAGCCAGCGGGTGCCGCGCTCGACCAGGCGGCGCGAGTGCAGGCGGATGCGGGTCTGGACGGCCGCGTCGACCTGGTTGTCCAGGGCCTCGACGGCGTCCCACACGGGCGCCGAGCAGAAGATCGCGCGGGCCGCGGTCTGGGCGCGGACGATCTCCTCCAGGGAGGCGCCGGTCTCCTCGCGCAGCCGGTGCAGATACGTCGTACCGCCCGTGTTGACCGTGTCGTTGACCAGCACGGTCGTGGTGATCTCGCGGCGCAGCGGGTGGTTGTCGATCGCGTCGGCGAACCGCTCGCGCAGGGCCGTCGGGAAGTACGCGTGCAGCAGGCCGCGCAGGTACGGGTCGTCCGGCAGCGAGGTGTGCAGCAGCTCCTCGGCGACCGTGATCTTCGTGTACGCCAGCACGACGGCGGTCTCCGGGCTGGTCAGACCCTGGCCCTGGGCGAGGCGCTCACGGATCTGCCGGTCGGTGGGCAGGAACTCCAGGGCCCGGTCCAGGTGGCCCTCGCGCACCAGGTGGCGGATGAACCGCTGCTGGGCGTGGAGCATGTCCTTCGCCTGGAACAGGGCGTTGGCCAGGGCGGTGTTCTGCGCGTAGTTGTTGCGCAGGACCAGCGCGCCGACCTCGTCGGTCATCTCGGCGAGCAGCTTGTTGCGCTGCTTGACGGTCATGTCGCCGTCCGCGACCAGGCCGTTCAGCAGGATCTTGATGTTCACCTCGTGGTCGGAGGTGTCCACACCGGCGCTGTTGTCGATCGCGTCGGTGTTGATCTTGCCGCCGTGCAGGGCGAACTCGATCCGGCCGAGCTGGGTCAGGCCCAGGTTGCCGCCCTCGCCGACGACCTTGACCCGCAGGTCCTGGCCGTCGACGCGGATGGCGTCGTTGGCCTTGTCGCCGACGTCCGCGTTCGACTCCGTCGACGCCTTCACGTACGTGCCGATGCCGCCGTTCCACAGCAGGTCCACCGGCGCCGTGAGGATCGTCTTCATCAGGTCGGCCGGGGTCATCTTGGTGACCTTGCCCTCGATGCCCAGGGCCTCGCGGATGTGGCTGTTGAGCGGGATCGACTTGGCCGTGCGCGGGAAGATCCCGCCGCCCGCCGACAGCAGCTCGGTGTTGTAGTCGGCCCAGCTGGAACGGGGCAGCTCGAACAGGCGGCGGCGCTCCGCGTAGGAGACGGCCGCGTCCGGGTCGGGGTCGATGAAGATGTGCCGGTGGTCGAAGGCGGCGACCAGACGGATGTGCTCGGACAGCAGCATGCCGTTGCCGAACACGTCACCGGACATGTCACCGATGCCGACGACCGTGAAGTCCTCGCTCTGCGTGTCCACGCCCAGCTCGCGGAAGTGCCGCTTCACGGACTCCCAGGCGCCGCGCGCGGTGATGCCCATGCCCTTGTGGTCGTACCCGGCGGAGCCGCCGGAGGCGAAGGCGTCGCCGAGCCAGAAGTTGTAGGTGTTCGCGACCTCGTTGGCGATGTCCGAGAAGGTCGCGGTGCCCTTGTCCGCGGCGACCACCAGGTAGGTGTCGTCGCCGTCGTGCCGGACCACGTCCCGCGGCGGCACGACCTCGCCGGCCACCATGTTGTCGGTGATGTCGAGCAGCGCCGAGATGAACGTCCGGTAGCTGGCGATGCCCTCGGCGAGCCAGGCGTCGCGGTCCACGCTCGGGTCGGGGAGCTGCTTGGCGACGAAGCCGCCCTTGGCGCCGACCGGCACGATGACGGTGTTCTTCACCATCTGCGCCTTGACCAGGCCGAGGATCTCGGTACGGAAGTCCTCACGCCGGTCGGACCAGCGCAGGCCCCCTCGGGCGACCTTGCCGAAGCGCAGGTGCACGCCCTCCACGCGCGGCGAGTACACCCAGATCTCGTACGCCGGGCGCGGTGCGGGCAGGTCCGGGATGGCCTGCGGGTCGAACTTCATGGAGACGTAGTCGTGCGGCTTGCCGCCGGGCGCGTCCTGGAAGAAGTTCGTGCGCAGGGTCGCCTTGATGACGGTCAGGAAGGACCGCAGGATGCGGTCCTCGTCCAGGCTGGCCACCTGCTCCAGGGCCGCGTCCAGCTCCTCCAGCAGCGCGTCGGTGATCTCCACACCGGCCTGCTGCCGTTCCGGGGACATCCGCGCCTCGAACAGGGAGACGAGGAGCCGGGTGGTGTGGACGTTGTTGCGGAGGGTGTCCTCCATGTAGTCCTGCGAGAAGGTCGAGCCGGCCTGCCGCAGGTACTTGGCGTAGGCGCGCAGCACCATCGCCTGCCGCCAGGTCAGCCCGGCGCTCAGCACGAGCGCGTTGAAGCCGTCGTTCTCGGCCTGGCCGGTCCAGGTCGCGGCGAAGGCCTCCTGGAAGCGCTCGCGGGCGTCGTCGCCCAGGTACTCCCCGCCGCCCGCCGCCTTGGGCATGCGCAGACCGAAGTCGTAGATCCAGGCGGTCGTGCGGTCCGCGCAGCGCAGCTCGTACGGCCGCTCGTCGGTGACCTCGACACCGAGCCGGCTCAGCACCGGCAGCACCTTGGAGAGGGAGACCGAGCCGCCCTTCTGGTAGATCTTGAAGCGGCGCTCCTCGGGCGCGGCACCCACCGGCTCGTACAGGCTCAGCGAGAAGGTCCTGTCCTCGCTGAGCTGCTCCAGGTGGACCAGGTCGGCGACCGCGGCACGCGGGCTGTGGTCGGCCTTGTAACCCTCGGGGAAGGCGTTGTTGTAGCGGCGCAGCACCTCTGCCGCGCGCTCCTCGCCGCACTCGGCGGTCAGCGCCTCGGCGAACGCGTCGGCCCAGGAGCGGGCCGCCTCGACCAGACGGGCCTCGATGCGCTCCTTGTCGGCGTCCGACAGCTCGGGCAGATCGGTGCCCTGCGGGACCCGGACGACGAAGTGCAGCCGGGACAGGATCGACTCGGTGTTCCAGGCGGTGAAGTCGACGCTGATGCCGCCGAGCTCCTCCTTCAGGATGTCGATGATCCGAAGGCGCACGCCGGTGGTGTAGCGGTCGCGCGGGAGGTAGACGAGGGCCGAGTAGTAGCGGCCGTACTCGTCCTGGCGCAGGTACAGCCGCAGCCGGCGGCGCTCCTGGAGGTAGAGCACGCTCGTGGCGATGGACTGCAGTTCCGCGGCGGGCGTCTGGAACAGCTCGTCGCGCGGGTACGTCTCCAGGATCTGGAGCAGGTCGCGGCCGTCATGGCTGTTGGGCGAGAACCCGGCGCGCTTCAGCACCTCGTCCACCTTGCGGCGGATGACCGGGACGCGGCGCACGGACTCCGTGTACGCGGCGGAGGAGAACAGACCGAGGAAGCGCCGCTCACCGACGACGTTGCCGTCCGCGTCGAACTTCTTGACGCCGATGTAGTCCAGGTACGACGGCCGGTGCACGGTGGCCCGGCTGTTGGCCTTGGTCAGCACGAGCAGCTTGTGCTCGCGCGCCTTGGCCCGGGCGTCGGCCGGGAGACGCTCGAAGGACGGGCTGACCGGGTGCTGGTCGTCCTCGGCGTGGTGCGGGTCCGAGCGCAGTATGCCGAGACCGGTGCCGGGAACGGCGGCGAGCGTGTCGTCGTCGCGCAGCTGGTACTCGCGGTAGCCGAGGAAGGTGAAGTGGTCGTCGGCGAGCCAGTGCAGCAGCTCGCGGGCCTCCTCGACCTCCGGCCCGGGCAGGTCGGCGGGGACGGGCTCGTCCTCCAGACCGTCGGCGATGCGGGTCGCCGCGTCCCGCATCTTCTCCCAGTCCTCGACGGCCTCGCGGACGTCGGACAGCACGCGCAGCAGGTCGGCGGTGATCTGCTTCAGGTCCGCGCGGTCGGTCTCGCGGTCGATCTCGACGTGGATCCAGGACTCGACGTGCGTGTCGTGCGGGAGGTCGCCGGTGAGCCCCGTGGACCGGTCCGGCAGCACCTCGATCAGCTTGCCGGTCAGATCCCGCCGTACGACGAACTGCGGGTGAATGACGACGTGGATGCCGCGCCCCTGCCGGGTCAGCTCATTGGTGACCGAGTCCACGAGGAAGGGCATGTCGTCGGTGACGACCTCCACGACGGTGTGGCTGCAGGTCCACCCGTTCTCCTCCACCGTCGGGGTGTGCACCCGGACGTTAGCGGTGCCCTGGGGGCGGGTCTCGGCGAGACGGTAGTGCGAGACCGCGGCGCCGAAGACGTCGACCGGGTCGCGGTCGGCGAGGTCTTCCGGGGCGGTGTGCAGGTAGTAGCGCTGGAGGAACGCGAGCACGGATTCGCTGTCCGGGGTGCCGGGGGTGCCCTCGCTCGTCGTCCCGGTCGGTAGGTGCCCCCCGACCGGGCTGTTCTCAGCTACCCGGGCGGCCCGTTCGAGCAGCTCGGCCTTGGCTTCGTCCAGCTTGGTCTGCATTGTCCTCTGGCTCCTGTCGCGCGCCGTTGCGTGACGTAGAAGGAAGTACGGTCTCTTTCCCTCCGGCTCGACGCCACGGCCCGGGGTGTCCGGTCCGGTCCGACGCTATGCCGCGAGGTGAGATGAGCGGGGGGAATTCGGCCATTCTCGGCACGTCCGTGGAGTGTGACGCTGCTCTCGGCACCGCCGTGCCCCGGGCCGTCCTCGGCGTCCTGGAGGCGTCCGCGCCCCCGTCCCGCCCGCGAAGACCAGCGACCGCGGCCCGGTCACGGAGGTGTTCCGTGCAACCCGGGCGCAGGGCAGGAGCAGGAGCGCCCCCGCGAGATATCGCGCTGATCACGCCACAAGGCTATCGCCACTTACCCCGGGCCCGTCATGAGCCGTATGTGTACAAAACCGAGGGGTGAAGTTTGACGTTCTGCACAGCGGCGGGGCGGGGGCGGGTGGCGTATCCGACGGCTGGTTCCGTTCCAGGTCACCCGGTCGCGCCCCCGGGTCCGTGGTCGCACCCTGAAAAGCGCCGGGCCCTCTTGGCAAGGGGCGCCCGGCGGAGGCACGGTGCCCAGGACACTGTGCGGAGTCTCCCCGGAGGAGCCGACATGCCCACCAAGATCCTCATCGTCACCGGCGACGCGGCGGAGTCCCTGGAGGTGCTCTACCCCTACCAGCGGCTGCGCGAAGAAGGCTACGACGTCCACATCGCCGCCCCCACCCGCAAGACCCTCCGCTTCGTCGTCCACGACTTCGAACCCGGTTTCGACACCTACACCGAGAAGCCCGGCTACACCTGGCCCGCCGACCTGGCCTTCTCCGAGGTCGACCCCGGCGACTACGCGGCCCTCGTCATCCCCGGCGGCCGGGCCCCGGAGTACCTGCGCAACGACCCCGAACTGCGCAAGATCCTCAAGGCCTTCTTCGACGCCGACAAGCCCGTCGCCCAGATCTGTCACGGTCCGCTGCTCACCGCCGCGATCGACTCCCTGCGGGGCCGCCGGGTCACCGCCTACCCGGCGCTGGAGCCGGACATGCAGGCAGCCGGCGCGGGCTTCCAGGACACCGAGGCGGTCGTCGACGGCACCCTGGTCTCCTCCCGCGCCTGGCCGGACCATCCGGCGTGGATGCGGGAGTTCCTGAGGGTGCTTCGCTCCAAGGCCCCGGTGAGCTGAGCAACGCTCACACGGCGCCACCGCCCGGCTCGCGGTACGCCGACGGCGTCAGGCGCGTGCCCGCCCGTACGTCGACGGCGTGAGCTCCACGTTCGCGGTACGCCGACGGCGCCAGGCCCGCGCCCGCTGTACGCCGACGGCGTCAGGCCCACGCTCGCGGTACGCCGGCGCGCTCGCGGTACGCCGACGGCGTCAGGTCCGCTGTGGCCGGTCGTGCAGTTCCCCGGGCCGTCCGGGGAGCCGCGCCCGCCCCCGGCCGGTCACAGCACCTGACGTGGCGCCCTCGCAGGACCGCCCCGGCGCCCCGCGGGGCTACGCCGCTATCCTCCGCGCCTCGGCCACCGCCTCGGCCAACGTGTCCACGACCGGCACCCCGATCCCCTCCAGACTCACCCGGCTGTGCGACCCCCCGCTGTACAGCACGGCCCGCGCCCCCACGTGCCGGGCGGCGACCGCGTCGTCCGCCGCGTCCCCGATCACCACGGTCCGCTCGGGCGCCACCATCCCCGTCAGCGCCTCCAGGTGCCGCACCATGTGCTCGGCCTTGCTGCCACCGGACGGCCCCGTACGCCCGTCGACCCGTATGAAGTGCGCCTCGATCCCGAAGCCCCGCACCAGCGGCACCAGGTCCTCGTGTCCGTACATGCTCAGCAACGACTGGCTGTGCCCCGCCGAACGCCACCCCGCGAGCAGTTCCTCCGCCCCTTCGGTCAGCCGGCACCGCACCCGGTGCTCGGCGTAGTAGCGGTGGAAGACCCCGTCCATCAGCTCCCACTCGGCGTCGGTCGGCAGCCGGCCGAGCAGCCGCTCGTAGAACTTCGGCACCGGCACGCAGTACAGCGCCCGGTACTGCTCCAGCGTGATCGGCGCCAGCCCCAGCTCAGCGAAGGCCGCGTTCGTCGCCCCGATGATCGCGTCATTGTCGTGGAACAGCGTCCCGTTCCAGTCCCAGACGATGTGCGCGCTTCCCTGCGTCCCCATGTCCAAGACCGTACCCGCCCCCACTGACAATCAGGGCACCACCGCGATCAGCGCAGCTCAGCCCAGCCCGACCAGGTTGGGGATCTCCTGCGTGGCGTACCACAGCAGCTCGTGGTCGTCCGCCCCGTCCACGACGAACTGCGCGTCGTCGTCCCCGCCGTCCGCCGCCTCCAGCGCGTCCGCCGCGGCGGCCACGTCCGGCTCGGCGCCCTCGGCGTCGACGTGCACGGACGCCGCCTTCGCGAGCGGCACCGCGACCTTCACGGTGACCTCGCCGAGCGCGGCGGGTTCGAGCGCGCGGTCCGGGTCGACGCTCGCGGCACCGTCGGGCACGTCCACGGCGACCACGACCCGGCGCCGTACCGCGTCCGGGTCCGCCGCGAGCAGCCGCAGCGAGGCCAGCGCGGCCCGGCTGAGCGCGGCGTACTCCAGCTCCTCGATGTCCTCGGACAGGTACCACTCGCGCAGCGCGGGCGTGACGGCGTACGCGACGAAGGGGCCGGTCCCCAGCTCACCCGTCTTGTACGCCTCGGCGAGGGCGGGGAGGGTCAGGGGGACGTAGACGCGCATGCTGGCCGCTCTTTCCTGTTCCTGGTCGAAGGCTCCGCTGGGGCCCCGGGGAGAGCGGCTGGCGCGTCTCCCGGAGGGCCTTCAGGATACGTGCGGCCGTCCCCTTTCGGGCGCCTGCCCGCCCCTGTGGAGGCGTCCACTCCGGGCCGTCGATTCACCCTCCTCGGCCGCTTGACCCTGGGGCGCGGGGCTCCCCCGGTCCCTCGGATAGGTGAACCTTCCGTGCCCTCTCCCGCCCCCCGGCGCTTCCTTGCCACCCTCTCCCGCGCCGCATACAAGATCCCCACCATCTGGTTACCGCCCGGTATCCCCCGGGCCCGGCGAACGGGGACGCCCCCATGAACAAGGTCATGAGCCGTACCGCCCAGCCCCGCCCGCGGCACCGCCCGCCGACCCGCCGCGACTCCCGCCGCCCCGGCGGCGCCCCGCCCCGCACGCCCAGCCGCCCGGCGGCCACACGGCCGGAGGCGGCGCGTACGCAGCCCGGAACGGCCGCGCGGCAGCCCCGGCCCACCGACCTCTTCGCCGAGCGCCTGCTGGCCGTCCTGAGCGGTCAGCGGCCCGTCCACTGGATGCTGCGGCACACCGCCGGCCGCGCCTACGACGACTTGGCCCGCCTGGCCGAACACAGCCCCCTGCGCACCCTGGGCCCCCGGCCCGTCGTCCAGGACATCGGCTACTACGTCCCCAGCCAGGGCGCCCTGGAGGTCTTCGCCCGCATCGCCGCCGGGGACCAGCTGCGCGCCATGGCCTTCCGTCTGGAACTGGGCAAGGACCTCCGCTGGCGCTGCACGGCGGTGGAAACGGGCAGGACGTAGGGCCGCGGAGAGCCGTCGAGGTGCGGGGGCGCCGTGGCCGGTCGCGCGGTTCCCCGCGCCCCCGGGGGAACCGCGGCAGCCGTCGCCCGGCGGGCGAACCCGCCCCCGACCGGCCCCGGCGCAGGGCACCGCACGGCGGCAACGCGACGGGGCCGGGTCCCAGAAGGGAACCCGGCCCCGCTCAACCGCTGGAGTGCCGCGGGCGACCGTTACTTCTTGCGTCGCCGCCCGCCCTTGGCCTGCCGGCGCCGCTCGGCCCGCGTGAGACCGTCCGACTCCGACCGCACCGGCTCGTCCTCCTCCAGGTCACGCTCGACGATGCCGCCCTCACCGTCCACCGTCGGCGCCGAGAAGTGCAGATCCCGGCGCTGGGGGACATCCAGCCCCTTCGCGCGGATCTCGGGACGCGCGCCCGCCTGCGCCGGAACCGTGTCCTGGACGCCCTCGCCCACCGGCTGGGCCTCCTCGACCGGGACCTCCTCGACCTGCTGCTCGACCTGGACCTCCAGGTTGAACAGGTAGCCGACGGACTCCTCCTTGATGCCGTCCATCATCGCGGTGAACATGTCGAAGCCCTCGCGCTGGTACTCGACCAGCGGGTCCTTCTGCGCCATCGCGCGCAGGCCGATGCCCTCCTGGAGGTAGTCCATCTCGTAGAGGTGCTCGCGCCACTTGCGGTCCAGGACCGACAGCACGACCCGGCGCTCCAGCTCACGCATGATCTCGGAGCCGAGCTGCGCCTCGCGGGCCTCGTACTGCTGGTAGATGTCCTCCTTGATGGACTCCTCGATGAACTCGGCGGTGAGACCGGCCCGGTCGCCGGCCGCCTCCTCCAGTTCCTCGATGGTGACCTTCACCGGGTAGAGCTGCCGGAAGGCACCCCACAGCCGGTCCAGGTCCCAGTCCTCGGGGAAGCCCTCGGAGGTCTCGGCGCGGACGTACGCCTCGATGGTGTCGTCCATGAAGTGCCGGACCTGCTCCTGGAGGTCCTCGCCCTCCAGGACGCGCCGGCGCTCGCCGTAGATGACCTCGCGCTGCCGGTTGAGGACCTCGTCGTACTTCAGGACGTTCTTACGGGTCTCGAAGTTCTGCGTCTCGACCTGGGCCTGCGCGGACGCGATGGCGCGCGTGACCATCTTGTTCTCGATCGGCACGTCGTCCGGCACGTTGGCCATCGACATCACGCGCTCGACCATCTGGGCCTTGAACAGGCGCATCAGGTCGTCGCCCAGCGACAGGTAGAAGCGGGACTCGCCCGGGTCGCCCTGACGGCCGGAGCGGCCGCGCAGCTGGTTGTCGATGCGCCGCGACTCGTGCCGCTCGGTGCCGAGGACGTAGAGGCCGCCGAGCTCCTCGACCTCCTCCTTCTCCGCCTTGACGGCCTGCTCGGCCTTCTCCAGGGCGGACGGCAGAGCGGCGGCCCACTCCTCGATGTGCTCCTCGGGGTCGAGGCCGCGCTGGCGCAGCTCGGCCTCGGCGAGGTCCTCGGGGTTGCCGCCGAGCTTGATGTCCGTACCACGGCCGGCCATGTTGGTGGCCACCGTCACGGCGCCCTTGCGGCCGGCCTGGGCGACGATCTGCGCCTCGCGCTCGTGGTGCTTGGCGTTCAGCACCTCGTGCTGGATGCCGCGCTTGCTGAGCTGCTGCGAGAGGTACTCCGACTTCTCGACGGAGGTCGTGCCGACGAGAATCGGCTGGCCCTTCTCGTGCTTCTCGGCGATGTCGTCGACGACCGCCTCGAACTTCGCGACCTCGGTGCGGTAGATCAGGTCCGACTGGTCCTTGCGGATCATCGGCTTGTTGGTCGGGATCGGGACCACGCCGAGCTTGTAGATCTGGTGGAACTCGGCGGCCTCGGTCATCGCCGTACCGGTCATGCCGGAGAGCTTCTTGTAGAGGCGGAAGAAGTTCTGCAGGGTGATCGTGGCGAGCGTCTGGTTCTCGTCCTTGATGTCCACCCCTTCCTTCGCCTCGATCGCCTGGTGCATGCCCTCGTTGTAGCGGCGGCCGGCGAGGATACGGCCGGTGTGCTCGTCGACGATCATGACTTCGCCGTCGATGACGACGTAGTCCTTGTCCTTCTTGAAGAGTTCCTTGGCCTTGATGGCGTTGTTCAGGTAGCCCACGAGCGGGGTGTTCACCGACTCGTACAGGTTGTCGATGCCCAGCCAGTCCTCGACCTTGCTGACACCGGACTCGTGAATGGCGACCGTGCGCTTCTTCTCGTCGACGTCGTAGTCGCCGGTCTCCTCGACGCCCTTGAGCGGGTTGCCGGCCTCGCCGCGCTTGAGGCGCGTGACCAGCTTGGCGAAGTCGCCGTACCACTTGGTGGCCTGGTCGGCCGGGCCGGAGATGATCAGCGGCGTACGGGCCTCGTCGATGAGGATGGAGTCGACCTCGTCGACGATGGCGAAGTTGTGGCCGCGCTGCACCAGCTCGTCCTTCGACCACGCCATGTTGTCGCGCAGGTAGTCGAAGCCGAACTCGTTGTTCGTGCCGTAGGTGATGTCACACGCGTACTGCTCGCGGCGCTGGGCCGGCGTCATGTTCGCGAGGATGCAGCCGACGCTCAGACCCAGGAACTTGTGGACGCGGCCCATCATCTCGGAGTCGCGCTCGGCCAGGTAGTCGTTGACGGTGATGAGGTGGACGCCGTCCCCGGACAGGGCGTTCAGATACGCGGGCAGCGTGCCGACGAGTGTCTTGCCCTCACCGGTCTTCATCTCGGCCACATAGCCGAGGTGGAGCGCGGCGCCGCCCATCATCTGCACGTCGTAGTGACGCTGGCCGAGGACGCGCTTGGCGGCCTCGCGCACCGTGGCGAACGCCTCGGGGAGGAGGTCGTCCAGGCTCTCCCCGTCGGCGTAGCGCTGCTGGTACTCCGCGGTGAGGGCTCGCAGCTCGGCGTCGGAGAGGTCGACGAAGTCCTCTTCGATGGAGTTGACCTGGTCCGCGATGCGGTGCAGCTTGCGCAGGATCTTGCCTTCGCCTGCACGCATGATCTTCGAGAGGACGGACACGGGGGCTGGTCTCCTTGCCGGTCGGGCCTGGGACGGTCGGTTTTCCTTCTGACGTACTGAGCAACGGCCATCGTATGCGAGGACCCGGCTGCGCCGGGAGGCCTGGCGGCCCGACGGCTGCTTCACCCAGGACAACGGACGGGGCGACCGGATGGTGCCGCATCGGCGCGAGGAATTACGCGAAACGTGATCAGCCGCTCACAGATCGCGAAAATCCATGGTCTGGACAGGACGTCCCGAGCAGAATCGGGCGATGGAACACGTCACGCTCACCACGGACCGTCTGCTGCTGCGCCCGGTCGGCCCCGCCGACACCGACGCGGTGTACGCGGCAGCGCAGGACCCCGACATCCAGCGCTGGACACTGGTCCCCTCGCCCTACCTCCCGGAGCATGCGATCGGCTTCACGGAGCAGATCGTCCCGGACGGCTGGTCGCAGGGCTCGACGTTCACCTTCGGCGTCTTCCTCAGGGGCGGCGAGCTGGTCGCCATGCTCGCCCTGACGATGCGCTCCCCGGGCACGGCCGAGGTCGGCTTCTGGGCGGCCAAGGAACACCGCGGCAACGGATACGTCGTGGAGGCCACGCTCACCGCCTGCCGGTGGATCTTCACCGAGGTCGGCGTGGACCGTGTCGAATGGCGGGCCGAGGTCGGCAACCACGCCTCCCGCGCGGTCGCCGAACACGCGGGCTTCACCATCGAGGGCACCCTGCGCTCCGGCCTCAACAACAAGGGTGTGCGCCGCGACTGCTGGGTCGGCTCCCTGCTCCCCTCCGACCTCGGCCTGCCCTCCACGGCGCCGTACCTGCCCGCGCGTTCCTGACCCTGTTCGCCGTTCCCGATTCGCCGTCCACGATTCGCCGTTCCAGAGGAATGGACAGCTCGTCGCGGGCTGTCAGTGGCACCCTCTATCGTCCGAGGCATGACGACCCTTCCGCGCCCGACCACCACTCTCACCGCGGACGACGCCCGCCGGATCGCTCTGCGGGCCCAGGGCCTGCTCGGCGCGCCCGACCGGCGCGCGGGCGTCCGCGGGGTGCTGCGCCACCTCGGCGCGGTCCAGCTCGACACGATCTCGGTGCTCGCCCGCTCCCATGAACTCGTGCCCTACGCCCGGCTGGGCGCGGTCGGCCGCAAGGCCGTGGAGGCCGCCTACTGGACGGACGCCCACGCCTTCGAGTACTGGTCGCACGCGGCCTGCATCCTCCCCATCGAGGAGTGGCCGCACTTCGCCTTCCGCCGCCGCGCCTACCGCGACCGGCCGCACTGGCACCACGAACTGCCCGACGGCGCCTACGACCAGGTCATCAAGCAGCTCCGCACGGAGGGCCCGCTGACCGCCACCGAACTGGGCGGCGCGAAGAAGACGAACGACTGGTGGGACTGGTCGGGCACGAAGGTCGCCGTGGAGCGCGCGCTGATGTACGGCGAGGTGGTGTGCGTGGAGCGGCGCGGCTGGAAGCGGGTGTACGACCTGGCCGAGCGGGCGGTCCCGGCCTCGCTGCTGCACGACGAGCTGGACGACTCCGAGTGCCTGCGCCGTCTGGTCCGGCTGGCGGGCGAGTCGCTCGGGGTCGGCACGCGCGCGGACATCGCGGACTATCACCGTCTCAAGGCGGAGCAGGTCGACGCGGTGATCGCGGACTCGGGTCTGGTGCCGGTCGAGGTCGAGGGCTGGGGCAGGCCGGCCTGGGCGGACCCGGCGGCCCTGGCGACGCCACCGCGCGGCCGGCACCGCACCACCCTGCTGTCGCCGTTCGACTCGCTGGTCTGGGAGCGGGCGCGCACGGAGCGGATCTTCGGCTTCATCCACCGGCTGGAGGCGTACGTCCCCCGGCCGAAGCGGGTCTACGGCTACTTCGCGATGCCGGTGCTCGCAGGCGGCCGACTGGTCGGGCGTGTCGACCCGGCCCGGGAGGGCCGCACGCTGGTGGCCAAGCAGGTCACCCTGGACGGTCCGAAGGCGGTCCCGGCGGTCGCCCAGGCCCTGGTGGAGGCGGCGACGTGGGTCAACTGCACCGACGTCCGTGTGGAACGCGTGGACGTGCCCGAGCTGCGTGAGCCCCTGGGCAGGGAACTCGCCGGGCTGCTCGGATGAGGCGCTAGCGGATCTCCAGGATCTTCTCCCGCATCGCGTAGACCACGGCCTCCATCCGGGAGTGCAGTTGCAGCTTCTCCAGGATGTTGCGGACGTGGTTCTTCACGGTGTTCTCGGAGATGAACAGTTCCTTGGCGATGTCCCGGTTGTTCATACCGGTCGCGACGAGCTTGAGGACCTCCAGCTCTCGGTCGGTCAGCCGGGGCGCGGGCACCAGCCGGCGCTCGTCGGTGCGCTGGATCATCGACTTGAACTCGGTGAGGAGTTTCGACGCCATCGACGGACTGATCTGCGACTGTCCGTCGGCCACCGCGCGAATGGCGGTGGCCACCTCGTCGGTCGAGATCTCCTTGAGGAGGTATCCGGTCGCGCCCGCCTTGATCGCGTCGTAGAGGTCGGCCTCCTCGTCGCTGATCGTCAGCATGATGATCTTCGCGCTGGGAGCGACCTCCTTGATGGAGGTGCAGGCCTCGATGCCGCCGCGCTTGGGCATGCGGACGTCCATCAGCACGATGTCGGGCAGCAGGTCGGCGGCCTTGTCGACGGCCTCCGCCCCGTCGCCCGCCTCGCCGACGACCTGGATGTCCTCCTCGGCCGCGAGCACGATCTCCAGGCCGCGCCGGAAGAGGGCGTGGTCGTCCACGACCAGGACTCTGATCGGCTCGCGTGACGAGCTCGCGTCCGGGTCCCTGCCGATGACACCGTCGTCGGCGTCCCCGTCCCTCATCGGTCCGAAGGTGTCCGCCATCGTTCCTCCCCCTGAAGGCTGTGGCCTGTGGTCCTGTGCCATCGCCAACCCAAGGCAGCGGCCCACCGGTTGGGCCGGTGCGGCCATGATTTCATGCCCGGGCGGCACCGAGGTGACGTGCGGGGCGCGAAGTGGTCGCACACCGGTGCCCCTGGGGGCGCACACGCGCTCCAGGGGCACCCGCACAGCTTCAGCCGGGGGATCAGCCGCCCAGCGTGCCACCCGCCGCGGGGGGCTGCGTCTGCGCCTCGGCGATCATCGGGTCGGTGCTGAGGTGGATCACGCCGTAGTCGTAGGCGTGTCGCCGGTAGACGACGCTGGGTTCCTTCGTCTCGGAGTCGACGAACAGGTAGAAGTCGTGGCCGACCAGTTCCATCTCGTACAGGGCCTGGTCGAGCGTCATCGGGGAGGCGACGTGGGTCTTCTCGCGGACGACGAGGGGGCCTTCACCCTTGACCTCCAGCGAGCCGATCTTCTTGGTCGGCACTCCGTCCGTCTCCTCCTCCTGGACGGGGAGGCCGCTGCCGTTCAGTGTCGCCGCGCCGGGGACGTGGTCGGGGACCTCTGCCGCCGAGATCCGGCGTGCGCCACGGCGCGAGAACCGCTTGTCGTGCTGCTTGCGCAGCCGGGCATCCAGCTTCTCCGCCGCCAGGTCGAGCGCCGCGTACGGATCGCTGGCCGCTGCCTCCGCCCGGATCACCGGACCGCGGGAGCGGAGCGTGATCTCCACTCGGTCACAGCGGTCGGCCTGTCGGGGGTTCGGCTCCTTGGACACCTCGACGTCGAGGCTGATCACCTTGGCATCGAGCCTCTGGATCTTCTCCAGCTTCAGCTTCTCGGCCACGTGCTTGCGGAACCGCTCGGGCACCTCGGTCTTGCGGCCCTTGACGACGATGTCCACGCAGAACTCCGTTCCCGGATCGCTCCGCTGCATCGGCGGAGCGTCTCCCTTTCGCACCAGGTCCGGTGATCACCGGACCTCGGACTCGGTGACTTCCACCTCCTCCTCCCCCATGGGCGAGATCTCCACCCCACCGATGCGGGTGATTGCGTAAAACCCGCAGCATGGCATTCGGATATGAGAGGTGTGGCCTGCGCCTTTCCTCACACCCGAACATATCTCGCCCGGACGGATGGCGTCACCCTCTACTGCGACGTACCTCCGTTCAGGTGAATTACCCCTGTCACTAGCTGGAACGATGCAAGTTGACGATCAGTTCCTGTTCATTTCGAAAGAATCGTGAGGAGCTGCGATCACGGCGACAATCACGGCGGCATGGAGGATCCGCCGCGGGGCGTTCGGCACCGCATTTTCCGGTGCACTATGCACCGACTCCCTTCTCCCCGGCGCATCGATCCATCGTTCCTCCCTACCTTCCCGAGTTGCGGCCTCGTACACGGCCGTCCTGTCCCCGAGACGGGACACGTCCGCTTCCCGCAGGGCCCGCGCCGCCTCCGCGAGACTGGCTCCCGTCGTCATCAGGTCATCGACGAGCACGACAGGGCCCGCACCGAGCAGCCGGTCGCCTCCCGCTCTCACCTCCAGTGCCCCGGCGAGGTTCTCCAGACGCCGCCGTGCGTCCAGCCCCGCCTGGTCGGCCACGGCCCGCCGTTGGCGCAGCACGGCCGCCACCCGGGCCGGCGTCCCGGTGCGCCGCAGCTCCCCGGCCGCCGCGAGCGCCATCCGCCGCACCGGATCGTGCCCACGCGCCCGCACGGCCCACCGGGCGGAGGGCACGGGAACCAGCAGCACGGGCCCGCGTCCCGGCCACCCGGCCGACCCCGCACCGTCGTCCGGGCCGACGGGGGCACCGCGGTCCATGCCGGCATGAGCATCGCCGCCCCACCGGACACCGGCTCCGCCGGCCGCGCCCAGGCCCGCCCGCACGGCCCCTGCCAGCGCCGTGCCCAGCGCTCCCGTGAGCGTCAGCGCGCCCCGTTCCTTGTGCGCGAGCAGCAGCGCGCGCACCTCCGCCGCGTAGGGAGCCACCGCGTGCACCACCGGCAGCCCGGCCGGCTCCGGCACCGGCCGCACCCGCCGCGCCGCGCTCCCGTGCAGCGCGGCCCGGCACCGCGGGCACAGCGCCGTACGAGGTGCACCGCAGCCCGCGCAGTCGGCCGGCAGCACCAGGTCGGTGAGGTCCTGCCACCACCCCCGCATGACCACCACTGTGCCAACGCGGCCGCGGGCCGGCCACCCCTGTGGACAACGGCCTGTGGACAACTCGGCATGCGACCAAGGGCAGGGGCGTCCTGCTCTCAGCGGTCCCCGCGCTCAGCGAGGGCAGATCGTCTCAGCCGTCCCGCGACCAGTGCAGACAGATCGTCTCAACCGTCCCGCGCTCAGCCCGGGTAGACCGGCGCCGAGCCGTCCTTGTCGACCTTCTGCCACTGCGCCCCGGACGGCAGTCGTACGATCCCGTCCTCCGAGTAGGCCACCAGCGGCACCCGCTCGTCCTCGGACGCGGCGATCGCCTTCACGCTGGTGAGCGCACCCGGCGCCGGGCCGTCGAGGGTGGAGCCGTCGACCTGGACGTACCGCATCTGCTGCACGCCCCCCTGCTCCTGCCCCACGACCAGCAGTCTGCTGTCCCCGGCCCACGAGATGGCGCTGACCTGCTCCAGGTCCGGTGCCGCCGACCGCAGCCCGTCCACCGAGATGCCCTGCCCGGTTCCGTCGTCGCGCTGGATCCGCCCGATGACGAGGGACTGCTTGCCGTCCTTCTCCACGACCAGCGCGATCCGTGCCCCGTCGGCGGCCACCCGCGCGTCCTCGATCCGGCCGGACAGGTCCGGGACGGCGACCGGCTCCGGTTTGTCGGCGCCCTGTTCCAGGACGAACAGGCGCGGCCGGTGCGGGTCACGGTCGGCCACCCACAGGTCGCCGCGGGCGTCCCAGCTCGGGGTGGCGAGCCGGTGGTCGGGGGTCGTACCGGCGCTGGTCACCAGCGGATCGCCGAGCGATCCGTCCGACGCCAGCGACGTCACGTACAGCGTCCTGCCCTCGTCGGCGACCCCGGCCGCGGTGTGCTCGTCCCGCGACACCGCCACCAACTGCAGCCCCCTGCCGCTCTCGCCCAGCGGGCCCGGCACCGGCGCGGACGCCGTCCCGGTGCTCCCGGTCTGCATCCGCACCATGCGGTGCTTGCCGTCGAGGAAGTACAGGTATTCGGGCCGCTTGGACGACCCGTGCCAGGCGGCGGTCTCGGCGCGCTCCCCGGTCAGTTCGCACAGCCGGTCGCCGCCCGTCCCCCGCAGTTCGACGGAGTCCAGCGTCGGCGCCAGGTTCCGCAGGGTGAACAGCATCTGCGTCGCCATCTCGGTGCACTTGCTCGGCGCCACCCGGGACGGCTTGAGATTCAGCGGCACCGTCAGCTTGTTCTGGTCGTCCGGTGCCAGCCCGGACACGCCCTTCTGCAACGCCGTACCGGTCGGGAAGCTCGACCTGACCACCGGTCCGAGCCAGGTGGTGGGTCCCTTCAGCAGCGAGCGGACCAGCTGGGTCATCGGGTCGACCTTGCTGCGCACGAACACCGGGTCGGCGACCGCCACCGGCTGGCCGCTCTCCCCTACGGACGCGTTGGAGGCGAAGTAGTACTTGTCGACGGACGTGTAGTTCCGCTGGAAGTCCGACTTGCCCATGACGACCCCGTTGGGCAGCCCGTCGATGCGCCACTGCCCGTTCTTCGGGTCCTTCGTGAGGTGCAGCTTCTTGCGGTAGGTGCCGTCGGCGGGCTGGTACGCCTGCTGCGCGTCGACCGTGGCGACCTGGCTGCCGGCCAGCACGCACGTGACGCTGTTGGTCTCCTCACGGCCGCCCGGACGGCAGTCCGTCTCGATGGTCGGCCCGTTCGCGAGGACAGTGGTCGACTGCTCGGGCCGCCAGGTGCGGGCCGCTTCGTCCGTCAGGTACTTACGAGCCGTGTCGTACCCCGGGTCGTCGCTGGTCAGCGCCTCCAGGAAGCCCTGCATGATCTCGCCCGGACCGGCGCCGTCGGCCGGCGGCATCGCGAACACCCGGACCCCGGTGTCCTGTCGCGGCGTGGACTCCACGTCCCTCAGGTCCCCGCTGTCGGGCATCGAGGCGCAACCGGCCAGCAGTACGACACCCAAGGCGGCGTACGCCACCGCGCGCCACGACCGCCGCCGTGCGCCCCCCTCGCGGTCAGCGGCCACGAAATGCCTCCCCTGGCTCGGTCGAGTCCTCCGGCGTGGCCGCGTCCGCCCGGCCCGCGCTCGCGCCGGGCGCCGGACGCGCGCCGGGCCCGTCGGCCGGACGCCGTGCGCCGGCGGTGGGCCGGGGCACGACGCGCGCGCCGTTGCCGTTGCCCGGCAGGGCGGTCGGGTCGACGGCCGGGGTCGCAGTGGCCAGCCGCGGCGTGATCTCCGCCCGCGGCGGCAGCGCGGGCGCCTGGACGCCGTTCTGCTGCACGGGAACGGTCGCCCGCTTCTCCTCGTCCGCCCGGGGCAGGCCGGCGTCGTCGAGGCCGCGGTTGCGGCGGGAGTCCTTGGGCTCCAGCGGTATCGGCGAGCCCCGCAGCGGCTCGTCCGCCGTCCTCGGCAGCGTCAGCCGGAACTGGGAGCCGCCGCCCGGCTCGCCCCATGCCTGCAGCCAGCCGCCGTGCAGCCGCGCGTCCTCCAGGGCGATCGACAGCCCGAGGCCGGTACCGCCCGTGGTACGCGCGCGTGCCGGGTCGGCCCGCCAGAAGCGGCTGAAGACCCGGGTCGCCTCACCGGGCTTCAGTCCCACGCCGTAGTCCCGCACCGCGATGGCCACGGCTCCGCCGGCGGCGGCCAGCTTGACGACGACGTCCTTGCCCTCGCCGTGCTCGACGGCGTTGACGACGAGGTTGCGCAGGATCCGCTCCACTCGCCGGGCGTCCGCCTCGGCGACCACGGGCTGCTGGTCACCGAACACCCGTATGTACGTGCCCTTGCGCTCAGCGAGCGGCTCCGCACCGCTCACGACCCGCCGGACGACCTCCCTGAGGTCTATCGGCTCGGCCTCCAGCGCCGCCGCCCCGGCGTCGAAACGGCTGATCTCCAGCAGGTCGGCGAGCAGCGACTCGAACCGGTCCAGCTGGTCGGCGAGCAGCTCGGCCGACCGCGCGGTGACCGGGTCGAAGTCCTCGCGCGCCTCGTGGATGACGTCCGCGGCCATCCGGACGGTGGTCAGCGGGGTGCGCAGCTCGTGCGAGACGTCGGAGACGAACCGCCGCTGCATGCGCGACAGGTCCTCCAGCTGCTGGATCTTGCCCTGCAGGTTCTGCGCCATCTTGTTGAAGGCCTCGCCCAGGCGCGCGATGTCGTCCTCGCCGGTGACCTTCATCCGCTCCTGCAGCCGCCCGGCCGACAACCGCTCCGCGATCCCGGCGGCCATCCGCACCGGTGTGACGACCTGCCGCACCACCAGCCAGGCGATGGCTCCGAGCAGCACGACGACGAACAGCCCCGCGGTGGCGAGCGTGCCCTTGACCAGGCTCAGGGACTTCTCCTCCTGCGTGAGCGGGAAGAGGTAGTACAGCTCGTACGGACGGCCGTTGGGGTCGTTGACCTGCTTGCCGATGACGAGCCCCGGCTGCGAGTCCTTGCCGCCGTAGTAGACGATCCGCGTGTTGCTCTGGACGGCCGACGTACCGCTGTTGACCCGCTCGCGCAGCGCGGCGGGCACGCTGGAGGTCGGGTTGACGTTCCCGGAGCCGCGCGGGCTGCGTCCGCCGCCGCTGTCGTCGCCCACGGGCAGCGTCACCACGTCGAAGGCGCCCGCGCCGCCGCTGGACAGCGACTCCACCAGGTCGCTCATCCACTGGATGACGTTCTGCGACTGTCGCCCGTCCCCGGTCGCCGTGCCGTCACCGGCACCGGCCCCGGCTCCCGTACCGGTCCCGCCGACCGCCTCGTCGGCCTTCTGCTTGGCCACCGCGAACCCGCCCGTGGCCTGGCTCTGCGACGCCTTGACCTTCGCGTCGAGCAGGCCGTTGCGCACCTGCCCGATCACGACGAAGCCCAGCAGCAGAACGACACCGAGCGACATCAGCAGGGTGGTGGCGACGACCCTGAGCTGGATGTTGCGCCGCCACAGCCGCATCACCGGCAGCAGCGGACGGCGCACCCAGCGCAGGAACAGGCGAAGGACCGGGCTGCCCTGGACTCCGCCCTCAAGCAGCCCGCCGTCGAACATCGCCCGCCAGCGCGCACCCGCCGCCGTCCGGCCGACAGGCCGCCCCGGACGTGTCCCAGAACCGCCGGGAGCCGAAGCGGCGCTGTCCCCGGACATGTCAGCTCGGTCCAGCCTTGTAACCGACACCACGGACGGTCACCACGATCTCCGGCCGCTCCGGGTCCTTCTCGACCTTGGAGCGCAGCCGCTGGACGTGCACGTTGACGAGCCGCGTGTCCGCCGCGTGCCGGTAGCCCCACACCTGCTCCAGCAGCACCTCACGGGTGAACACCTGCCAGGGCTTGCGCGCGAGCGCGACCAGCAGGTCGAACTCCAGCGGGGTCAGCGCTATCGACTGCCCGTCCCGCTTCACCGAGTGCCCGGCGACATCGATGACCAGGTCACCGATGGTGAGCTGCTCCGGCGCCGGCTCCTCCGACCTGCGCAGCCGCGCCCGGATCCGGGCCACCAGCTCCTTCGGCTTGAACGGCTTGACGATGTAGTCGTCGGCGCCCGACTCCAGGCCCACGACGACGTCGACGGTGTCGCTCTTGGCCGTGAGCATCACGATCGGCACACCGGACTCCGCCCGGATGAGCCGGCACACCTCGATGCCGTCCCGTCCGGGCAGCATCAGGTCGAGCAGCACCAGATCGGGCTTCGTCTCACGGAAAGCGGCCAGCGCCTTGTCGCCGTCGGCTACGAAAGACGGCTCAAAACCTTCACCACGCAGCACGATGCCGAGCATCTCGGCCAGTGCGGTGTCGTCGTCGACGACAAGGACTCGTCCCTTCATAAACGACATCATCCCATTCTCATAACAGCGACAGGCGCCCTGGTGAGGGAGGTCACTGGCCGGTGACGATAGTCGTACGGGGCCGTCACTGTCTGCCCCTGTCCATGGACGAGGATGCCGCTCACGATGTCAGGCCGACGCCGGCGGAGCCTCAGCCGGCGGCCGGGCGCACAGTTCCGCAAGCGCCTCGGCCGTCACGGGCGAGACCACTCCCTCCTCGGTGACGATCGCTGTCACCAGTTCGGGCGGGGTGACGTCGAACGCCGGGTTGTAGGCCTGCGTCCCCAGCGGTGCCACCGGAATCCCGCCTCCCGCTCCCGCCGCCTGGGGCGCCGCGACCTCGGTCACCTCGAAGCCGGGCCGCTGCTCGACCTCGATGGACGCCCCGTCGGGCGTGTCCGGGTCGACCGTCGTCAGCGGCGCCACCACGATGAACGGCACATGGTGGTACCGGGCGAGCACGGCGAGCGGATAGCTCCCCACCTTGTTCGCCACCGAACCGTCGGCCGCGATCCGGTCCGCTCCGATCAGCACCGCGTCCACCTCACCCGCCGCGAACAGGGAACCCGCCGCGTTGTCCGTGAGCAGGGTGTACGCCATACCGCTGCGGGCCGCTTCGTACGCCGTCAGGCGAGCGCCTTGCAGCAGCGGACGCGTCTCGTCCACCCACAGCCGCCGCAGCCGGCCCGCCCGGTGCGCGGCGAGGGCCACCGCGAAGGCCGTGCCCTCCCCACCCGACACCAGCGACCCGGTGTTGCAGTGGGTCAGGATCCGGTGCCCGCCACCGGACAGCAACTCGTCCAGCAGCGCCAGACCATGGGCCGCCATCCGGGCGCTGGCCTCCGCATCCTCCTGGTGCAGCGCTCGCGCCGCGGCCAGCGCCGCCACGGCGGCCGCGGTGGGGTCGCCGGTCCGGGCCAGTGCCTCCTGGTGCGCCGCCTGCGCCCGGCGCACCCCGACGGACAGGTTCACCGCGGTGGGCCGGGCCTCTTCGAGCGCCCGCGCGGCCTCGGCCACGTCGAAGCCCCGCGCGGCGGCGAGCGCGACGCCGTACGCCCCCGCGATCCCGAGCAGCGGCGCCCCGCGCACGGCGAGCGAACGGATCGCCTCCACCAGCGCCGCCGCGTCCGTGCACACCAACTCGACCTCTTCGGCCGGAAGCCTCGTCTGATCAAGAAGGACCAGTACGGGACCTTCTGGTGGTTCCTCCCATCGGATCGCCGGTATCTCGGTCGGCCGCCTGTCCCCGCCGGTTCGCGCCTGCTGATCAACCATGCCGTCAGTCTGCCCCGGATCCGGCGGACAATTGAAGGAGTCCACCCCCCACCGTGGCCGGTCCCCCGGTGACCGGCCCATGGCACGATGGCTGCCAACCTGCCGCCGCGACCGCGGACGGGCACCGAGAAGGAGCTTCGATGACTGACACTCCGGGCTGGGCCTCGCCCGGATCCGCCCCGTCGTCCGAGGGGCGGGAACCCGGTGCGTCCGGCCCCGCCGAGCCCGCAGACCGCCCCGGCCCCACCGAACCCGCGCCGCAGCCGGGCACGGACGCGCAGGGCCCAGGCTCGAAGTGGTCCAAGGCGCGGCCGCCGGCCGGCCAGTGGTCCGCGCCCACCGGTGCCCCCAGCCCGAACCAGGCACCGCCACCGCCGCCGCCCGGCCCGGGCTGGGGCGGCCGGCCGCCCGCCGGTCCCGGGCCCGGCCCCGGCGGCTACGGTGTCCCCGGCGGCGGCTACGGCGGCCCGCCCCCCGGCCACGGCGGTTACGGCACCCCGGGCGGCTACCCCGCCTGGGGCGGCGGCTGGGGAGGTCCCCCGCCGGCGGCCAAGCCCGGCGTCATCCCGCTGCGCCCGCTGGGCGTCGGCGAGATCCTCGACGGTGCCGTCTCCACCATGCGCACCTACTGGCGCACGGTCCTCGGCATCGCGCTGGCCGTCGCCGTCGTCACGGACACCTGCCTGGTCCTCGTCCAGGGCTTCTTCGTCAACGACGCCCTCGCCCGCACGTCGCTCGACAGCCGGACCGCCACCCTCGACGACGCCTACCGCTCCCTGCGCGATTCCATGATCGGCACCGGCATCGTCACGGTGATCTCCGCAGCCGCCGTCATCGTCGCCACCGCGCTGCTCACGACCATCACCAGCCGTGCCGTGCTCGGCAGGCCGGTCAGCACCGGCGAGGCCTGGCGCGAGGCCCGTCCGCAGATCCCGAAGCTGGCCGGACTGCTCGTCCTGCTCGGCCTGATCACCGTCGGAGTGATCGTCGTCGGCGCACTGCCCGGATTCCTGGTCCTGCTGAGCGGCGGCAGCGACGCCGGCGGGGCCGCCCTGTTCGCCCTGGGCATCCTCGGAGCCGTCGTCGTCGCGGTGTGGCTGGCCATCCGCTACTACCTGGCCGCTCCCGCCCTGATGCTGGAACGCCAGAGCGTCACCAAGGCCATGAGCCGCTCCGCGAAGCTGGTGCGCGGCTCCTGGTGGCGCGTCTTCGGCATCCAGCTGCTCGCCTGGCTCATCGCCAACATCGTCTCGGCGATCGTCACCATCCCCTTCGCCGTCATCGGCGCCGCCGTCAGCGGTGACGGCATGGACGACTTCCTCGGCACCAGCGGCGGGCACGTCGGCTGGGCGTTCCTGATCATCCGGGGCATCGGCTCCCTGATCGGCACCACGCTCACCCTTCCGATCAGCGCCGGCGTCACCGTGCTCCTCTACATCGACCAGCGCATCCGCCGCGAGGCCCTCGACCTCGAACTGGCCCGCGCCGCCGGCGTCCAGGGCTACGGCACCGGCGTCCCCGGCCCCGTCCCCGGGAGCTGATGCGGTGAGCCTCACGGGGGGAGTTCTCACGGCGGCGCCCCCACCGGGCACCGCCACCGCGGTCGCGGGCCGGCTGCTGCGCGCGACGGACCGGGCCGTGCTGGCGGCCGGTGGCTCGGGAGACGAGCCACCGGTGACCATCGGGCGTGATCCCGCGCGCGAGGCGGCCCGGCGCGAGCTGTCCAAGGGGATGTACCACGAGAACGATCCCAGCCTGTTCCAGCGTGCCCTGAACGCGTTCTGGGACTGGCTCGACCGGGCCCTCGGCTCGGCTGCCTCGGCGACCCCCGGCGGCACGGTCGGCCTGGTCGTCGTC
This sequence comes from Streptomyces sp. Ru62, assembly GCF_002920615.1. Lineage (GTDB taxonomy): Bacteria > Actinomycetota > Actinomycetes > Streptomycetales > Streptomycetaceae > Streptomyces. The sequence goes on along the minus strand of NZ_PQSU01000002.1, from coordinate 4,046 downwards.
ATCCTGTTCGTCGTCGCCGTCCTGGCCGCCCTGTGGTGGCGCCTGGGCACCCCCCACCGCGGGCCCGCCTCGGCCGCCGTCCTCTTCGACGAGCACCCCCGCAGCGCCGCCGAGCACCGCGCCGCCAGCGAGGCCCACGCGGCCCAGGGCCACTGGAACCAGGCCGTCCAGGAACGCATGCGGGCCCTCGTCCGCTCCCTGGAGGAACGGGCCCTGCTCGACGCACGCCCCGGCCGCACCGCCGACGAAGCAGCCGCCGAGGCCGGACGCGCCCTGCCCGCGCACACGGACCGACTGCGCGCCGCCGCCCGTGAGTTCGACGACGTCACATACGGCGGACGCACGGCCGGCGAGCCGTCGTACCACCGCCTCGCCGAACTCGACCGCGACCTGCAACACACCAGACCGGCCCTCGCCGACAGCCCCGCCAGCCCCACCACCAAGGCCCCGAACAGCCGCCAGGGGGTCGCCGAGTGACCACCGAGGCCGCCCCGGCGACCACCTCCGCCGCGCCCACCGGCCGCCAGGTGTGGACCCGGACACGAGGGATCGCACTCGCCGTCGTCCTGCTCCTGGCCGCGGCCGTCGCCATGGCCGCCGTACGCTCCACCACCCGGCACGGCGACCTGGACCCGCGCTCCCCCGACCCCTACGGCAGCCGCGCCGTCGCCCGTCTCCTCGCCGAACGAGGCGTCTCCACCCGCGTGGTCACCACCCTCGGTGCGGCCCGCGCCGCCACCGGTCCGGACACCACCCTGCTCGTGGCCGTACCCGACCTGCTGACCCACCGCCAACAGACCCAGCTGCACGCGGCGACCGCGTCCTCCGGCGGGCGGACCGTCCTCGTCGCGGCCGGCAGCTGGTCCGTGGAACGGCTCGCCCCCGGGGTCGCCGCGGACCCCGCCACCAGCGACCGCTCCACCCTCGACCCGGACTGCACGCTGCCCGAAGCCCGGCGCGCGGGCCCAGCCGACACCGGCGGCGTCCGCTACACCACCACCCACCTCGACGCCGACTCCTGCTACCCCAGCGAACGCCTCGCCACCCTCCTGCGCGTCCCCGCGGCCTCCGGAGGCGGTGACACCGTCGTGCTCGGCGCGCCCGACATCCTCTACAACGACCGCCTCGACGAGCAGGGCAACGCCTCGCTCGCCCTTCAACTCCTCGGCTCCCGCCCCCATCTGGTCTGGTACCTCCCCTCGCTGTCCGACGCCTCCGCCACCGAGAACGGCGAGCGGAAGAGCTTCCTCGACCTGCTCCCCTCGGGATGGCTCTGGGCCACCCTGCAACTGTTCATCGCGGCGGCCCTCGCCGCCTTCTGGCGGGCACGCCGCTTCGGCCCCCTCGTGCCCGAGAAACTCCCCGTCGCGATCCGCGCCTCCGAGACCGCCGAAGGCCGCGCCCGCCTCTACCGCAACGCCAACGCCCGCGACCGCGCCGCCGCCGCTCTTCGCTCCGCCACCCGCACCCGCCTCGCCCCCCTCGTCGGCGTCCCCGTCACCCAGGCGCACACACCCGAGGCCCTGCTTCCCGCCCTGTCCACCCACCTGGCCGGCGACGGACAGGCCCTGCACTCCCTCCTCTTCGGACCGCCACCCGGCGACGACGCGGCCCTCATCGCCCTCACCGACCAACTCGACGCCCTCGAAAGAGAGGTACGCCGTTCATGATGGACCCGACCACTGACAACGCCGGGCAGAGCCAGGACCCGGGCGCCGCCCGGGCCTCCCTGGAAGCCCTGCGCGCAGAGATCGCCAAAGCCGTGGTCGGCCAGGACCCCGCCGTGACCGGCCTCGTCGTCGCCCTCCTCTGCCGCGGACACGTACTACTAGAAGGAGTCCCCGGGGTCGCCAAAACGTTGCTCGTCCGCGCCCTCGCATCCGCACTCGAACTCGACACCAAACGCGTCCAGTTCACCCCCGACCTGATGCCGAGCGACGTGACCGGGTCCCTCGTCTACGACACCCGCACCGCCGAGTTCTCCTTCCAGCCCGGCCCGGTCTTCACCAACCTCCTCCTCGCGGACGAGATCAACCGCACCCCGCCCAAGACCCAGTCGTCCCTGCTGGAGGCCATGGAGGAACGCCAGGTCACGGTCGACGGCACCCCTCGCCCGCTCCCCGAGCCGTTCCTCGTCGCCGCGACGCAGAACCCGGTCGAGTACGAGGGCACCTATCCCCTCCCCGAAGCCCAATTGGACCGCTTCCTCCTCAAACTGACGGTCCCTCTGCCCTCCCGGCAGGACGAGATCGACGTACTCACCCGGCACGCCTCGGGCTTCGACCCCCGCGACCTGCGCGCCGCCGGCGTACGCCCGGTCGCCGGCCCCGCCGACCTGGAGGCGGCCCGTACCGCGGTCGCCAGGACGACCGTCTCCCCGGAGATCACCGCCTACGTCGTGGACATCTGCCGCGCCACCCGCGAGTCGCCCTCCCTCACCCTGGGCGTCTCCCCACGCGGCGCCACCGCCCTGCTCGCCACCTCGCGCGCCTGGGCCTGGCTGACCGGCCGCGACTACGTCATCCCCGACGACGTGAAGGCCCTCGCCCTGCCCACGCTGCGCCACCGGGTCCAGCTGCGTCCCGAAGCCGAAATGGAAGGCGTGACCGCGGACTCGGTCATCAACGCCATCCTCGCCCACGTCCCGGTCCCCCGCTGATGGCACTCACAGGACGCGCCGCCCTCCTCGCGGCCCTCGGCTCGATTCCCGTCGGCATCCTGGAACCAAGCTGGACGGGCATCCTCGCGGTCAACGGCCCGCTGGCCCTGGCCTGCGCCTGCGACTACGCACTGGCCACGCCGGTACGCCATCTCCAGCTCGCCCGCTCGGGCGACAGCTCCACCCGTCTCGGTGACACGGCCGACATCACCCTCACGATCACGAACCCTTCCCGCCGCCCGCTGAGGGCACGACTGCGGGACGCATGGCCACCGAGCAGCTGGCAGCCAGGTACCGAGATCGACGCCTCCCGGCACCGGCTGACCGTGCCACCGGGCGAGCGCCGACGCGTGACGACCCGACTGCGCCCCACCCGCCGCGGCGACCGCCAGGCCGACCGCGTGACGATCCGCTCCTACGGCCCCCTCGGACTCTTCTCCCGCCAGGGCACCCACAAGGTCCCCTGGACAGTACGGGTTCTGCCCCCGTTCACCAGCCGCAAGCACCTCCCGTCGAAACTCGCCCGATTGCGTGAACTCGACGGCCGCACCAGCGTCCTGACCCGCGGGGAGGGAACAGAGTTCGACAGCCTGCGAGAGTACGTCCCCGGCGACGACACCCGCTCGATCGACTGGCGCGCCACGGCCCGGCAGTCGGCCGTCGCCGTCCGCACCTGGCGCCCCGAACGCGACCGGCACATCCTGCTCGTCCTGGACACCGGCCGTACATCGGCCGGCCGGGTGGGCGACGCACCACGCCTGGACGCCTCCATGGACGCCGCCCTGCTGCTGGCGGCTCTCGCCTCGCGCGCAGGTGACCGCGTGGCGCTGTTGGCCTACGACCGCCGGGTCCGCGCCCTGGTCCAGGGCCGCGCGGCAGGCGATGTGCTGCCTTCCCTGGTCAATGCCATGGCGACACTCGAACCGGAACTCGTCGAGACCGACGCTCGCGGCCTCACCGCCACCGCGCTCCGCACCGCGCCTCGCCGCTCCCTGATCGTGCTCCTCACGACACTGGATGCGGCACCGGTGGAGCAGGGACTGCTTCCCGTGCTCCCTCAGCTCACTCAGCGCCATACGGTTCTGGTCGCTTCGGTGGCGGATCCGCACATTGCCGGTATGGCGCGGGCGCGGGGTACGACCGAGGCGGTGTACGAAGCGGCGGCGGCAGCTCAGGCGCAGAACGAGCGCCGGCGCACTGCCGAACAGCTTCGCCGCCACGGGGTGACGGTGGTGGACGCGACACCGGAAGATCTGGCGCCGGCGCTTGCGGACGCATACCTGGCACTCAAAGCGGCGGGCCGGCTCTGAAGGCCCTCGGCCCGCCCGGTGTCCCCTCGGGCACGTCGAACGGCCCCTAAACGCAGAAAACCCCCGCACCGAAGGTA
>NZ_PQSU01000001.1 GCF_002920615.1 Streptomyces sp. Ru62 | reverse complement strand
TTTCCAGGTTCCCGCTCTCGCGTTTCCCTTTCCGGCGGTTCCGACTTTATCAGAAGCTTTTGGCCAGTCGAACCAGCCGCTCATTTCTGAGTAATCAGGGGGTGCTTCCCGGAATGTCACTCAGGACTTCTGAGGAAGCTCATAGATTCTATCGGTTGCTACCGAGCCTGTCCAGCTCCGGGCAACTGTTTGAATCTACCTCCCCACTCCCTCCGTGTCAACGGCTCTTGCGGGGCGAAGAGGAGATTAGCAGCTCACAGGGGTCGAGTGCACATCCGCCCGGCCGTCAGGCGGCCGTGGGGACCGAGGCACTGCGGTCCATCGCTTCGAGGTCCCCCGTCTCACCTGCGCGTGCGGCACGTCCGCCCAGTACGTAGACGTAGGCAAGGAACGCCAGCTCAGCGGCGACACCGATGCCGATGCGGGCCCAGGTGGGCAGGCCGGAGGGGGTGACGAAGCCTTCGATGGCCCCGGAGACGAACAGGACAAGGGCCAGGCCGATCGCCATGCCGACGGCGGCCCGTCCCTCTTCCGCGAGCGCCGCGCGCCGGGTGCGCGGGCCGGGGTCGATGACGGTCCAGCCGAGGCGCAGTCCCGTACCGGCGGCGACGAAGACCGCGGTCAGTTCCAGCAGGCCGTGCGGGAGGACCAGGCCGAGGAAGGTGTCGAGGCGGCCGGCCGAGGACATGAGCCCGAAGCCGACGCCCAGGTTGAGCATGTTCTGGAAGAGGATCCAGAGGACGGGCAGCCCGAGGAAGACACCCAGGACCAGGCACATCGCCGCCGCTTGGGCGTTGTTCGTCCACACCTGGGCCGCGAAGGCGGCTGCCGGATGGCTGGAGTAGTAGGTCTCGTACTCACCGCCGGGCCGGGTCAGCTCGCGCAGCTGGCTGGGTGCCGCGATGGACGACTGCACCTCGGGATGGGTGCCGATCCACCAGCCCAGGAGGATGGCGATGGCGGTGGAGACCAGCGCTGTGGGCACCCACCAGTGACGGGTGCGGTAGACGGCTGCCGGGAAACCCTGGCCGAGGAAGCGCGTGACGTCACGCCATGAGGCGCGGCGGGTGCCGGCGACGGTGCTGCGCGCGCGTGCCACGAGCTGGCTGAGCCGCCCGGTCAGCTGCGGGTCCGGAGCGCTCGACTGGATGAGGGACAGGTGGGTGGCGGTGCGCTGGTAGAGGGCGACGAGTTCGTCTGCTTCGGCGCCCGTGAGCCGGCGTCGGCGGCCGAGCAGTGCATCGAGCCGGTCCCATTCGGCTCGGTGTACGGAGACGAAAACGTCCAGGTCCATCGGGTCTGCCTGCTCCTCGGCTGGTCGTCCACGGCTCGTCGTTGGCGCTCGTGCTTGCTGTCAGCTTGTCGTACTGCGGCGCGATGCGTCCTCAGCTTGGCAGACTTGCGGGTCAGGGGGCAGACCAGGGAAGGGCGGCGGGCGTGAGTGAGCTGGTGACGGGCGAGGCGGTGGCGCTCGAACTGCGGCCCGCGAAGCTGCCGAGCAGGGCGCTGGCCGTGTTGTTGGACCTGGTCGTGGCGGTGGTCGCGTACATCGTCGTCATGCTGGTGCTGGCCGTGTCGACGGCTTCGCTGGACGAGGCCGCGCAGCTGGCACTGTCGATCGCGGCGTTTCTGCTGGTGCTGGTCGGCGGGCCGATAGCCGTCGAGACGCTCAGTCACGGCCGTTCGCTCGGGAAGCTGGCGTTCGGGCTCCGCGTGGTGCGGGACGACGGTGGGCCGATCCGCTTCCGGCACGCGCTGGTACGGGGCGCGATCGGGGTGGTGGAGATCCTGATGACGTTCGGGGTGGTGGCCTGCATCGCCTCGCTGGTCTCGGCGCGGGGGCGGCGGCTCGGGGACGTTTTCGCGGGCACCCTGGTCGTGCGGGAACGGATACCCGCCGGGCGGACCGGATTCGTTCCGCCTCCTCCGCCGTGGCTCGCGGGACGGTTCGCCGAGCTGGACCTGTCGGCGGTCCCGGACGGGTTGTGGCTCGCCGTCCGGCAGTACCTGACCCGGATGCAGCAGCTTGATCCGCAGGTCTCGACGGGCATGGCGCAGCGGCTGGCGGCCGACCTCGCGGAGCGGACCGGGACGCCGGTGCCACGGGATCTGCCTCCGGCCGCTTTCCTGGCGGCCGTGGTGCACGAGCGGCAGTCCCGTGAAGCCCGGCTGGCGTTCGGGAGGGGCGGCGGTGTGCCGTTCGGCGGCTTTACTCCGCCGATGGCAGCGCCCGGAGCACAGCCGGTGGCGCGGTCGGCAGCATCGCCGACGGGAGACGGAGCCGCACCGCAGCCGCCGCAGGCCCCTTTCGCTCCCCCGTCGGCGCCACCGCGGGAGGAGCCGCGGGCCGACCGGCCGGCCACGGGGTTCGCGCCGCCGGCGTAGCACGGAGCCGTAGGCACCGGGTTCGGGGTACGGGTTCAGTCGAATCGCGACGGCGGTGACTGGAGGTCTTCCAGCTCGATCCCGGGTGCGGCGAGGACGACGTCGCCGGCGATGTGGACGGTGTGCCGCTCCCCCGTGTCCAGGGCTGTGACCTGGTATTCGTCCACGGTCAGAGGGCCGTTGTCAGTGGCGTGTGCTTCGCTGTTCACCAGAGCCCAGGACTGGTCCACGGTGCGGGGGGCGAGGACGGGGTCGGTGAAGGCCACGAGGCGTACGCGGGTCGCGGCGGACGAGGGGGTGAGGCGCAGGAGCCGGGCGGTGGCGATGAGGAATGCGGGGGACGTGCCGGTGAAGGCGTGGGCGCGCACATTGCCTTCGGTGGCTTGGGTGCCGGTGGGGTCGGTGCGGACCCAGGTGACGCCGTCGAGGGCGGCGCCGCGTACCTGCCAGTCACCCGCGTGGAGTTCGAGGCGGATGGGGCGGCCGAGGTCGTCCAGGGCGAGGTCCACCGAGCCGCGGTGGTCACCGGCGGGTCCGGTCAGCCGGGAGACGTAGCGCCAGCCGGACGGGCCGGGGGCGCACTGGAAGTGTTCGTCCGCGAGGGGGGTGTGATCGTGCGGATCATGGAGCGAATAACGGCCGCGGGGCATGGGGGTCCTGGGTCTTGACGGGCTGATCCGGCCGGCAGGCATCGGTCCGGAAGCGGTACGGCGAGGGGTCCGGGAAACTCCTGGCTCCCGGAGGCTCCGGGTCTTGGAAGCCTTGGGTCAGGGCGCCAGGGGGCAGGCCCTCAGGAGCCAAAGGGGCAGGCCCCCGGCACGGAGGTGCGGGGGCCTGCCTCGGAGGACCTGCTGCCGGGGAGGGTGCGTCGGTGCACCGGCGCACTCCCCCGGCGGGCCGGACTACGGAATCACCGGATCAGTAGCGGTAGTGGTCCGGCTTGTACGGTCCGTCGACCTCCACGCCGATGTACGCGGCCTGCTCCGGGCGCAGCTTGGTGAGCTTGACGCCGAGCGCGTCCAGGTGGAGGCGGGCGACCTTCTCGTCGAGGTGCTTGGGCAGCACGTAGACGCCGATCGGGTACGCGTCGGGCTTGGTGAACAGCTCGATCTGGGCCAGGGTCTGGTCCGCGAAGGAGTTGGACATCACGAACGACGGGTGGCCGGTGGCGTTGCCCAGGTTCAGCAGGCGGCCCTCGGACAGCACGATGATCTTCTTGCCGTCGGGGAAGGTCCAGGTGTGGACCTGCGGCTTGACCTCGTCCTTGACGATACCGGGGATCTTGGCGAGGCCGGCCATGTCGATCTCGTTGTCGAAGTGGCCGATGTTGCCGACGATGGCCTGGTGCTTCATCTTGGCCATGTCCGAGGCCATGATGATGTCCTTGTTGCCGGTCGTGGTGATGAAGATGTCGGCCTTGTCGATGACCTCGTCGAGGGTCGTGACCTGGTAGCCGTCCATCGCGGCCTGCAGGGCGCAGATCGGGTCGATCTCGGTGACGATCACGCGGGCGCCCTGGCCGCGCAGGGACTCGGCGCAGCCCTTGCCCACGTCGCCGTAGCCGCAGACGACGGCGGTCTTGCCGCCGATCAGGACGTCGGTGGCGCGGTTGATGCCGTCGACCAGGGAGTGGCGGCAGCCGTACTTGTTGTCGAACTTCGACTTGGTGACGGCGTCGTTGACGTTGATCGCCGGGAAGAGGAGGTCGCCGTCGCGCTGCATCTCGTACAGGCGGTGGACACCGGTGGTGGTCTCCTCGGTGACGCCGCGGATCTCCGAGGCGAGCTGGGTCCACTTCTGGGGGTTCTCGCCCAGGGTGCGGTGCAGCAGCTGGAGGATGACGCGGTGCTCGTCGGACTCGGCGGTCTCCAGGGCGGGGACCTCACCGGCCTTCTCGTACTCGACGCCCTTGTGGACGAGGAGGGTGGCGTCACCGCCGTCGTCCAGGATCATGTTCGGACCGCCCGTGGGGCTGTCCGGCCAGGTCAGCGCCTGCTCGGTGCACCACCAGTACTCCTCCAGGGTCTCGCCCTTCCAGGCGAAGACCGGGACGCCCTGCGGGTTGTCCGGCGTGCCGTTCGGGCCGACGGCGATGGCGGCGGCGGCGTGGTCCTGGGTGGAGAAGATGTTGCAGGAGGCCCAGCGGACCTGGGCGCCGAGGGCGACCAGCGTCTCGATGAGCACGGCGGTCTGCACGGTCATGTGCAGCGAGCCGGTGACGCGGGCGCCGGCGAGCGGCTGGGCCTCGGCGTACTCCTTGCGGATCGCCATCAGGCCGGGCATTTCGTGCTCGGCGAGGGTGATCTCCTTGCGGCCGAACTCGGCCAGCGAGAGGTCGGCGACCTTGAAGTCCTGCCGGTTCTCGACAGTCGTCATTACGAGCTGCTCCTCGGGGTTGGGGCGAGGTGGGTACGGCTGGTCTGCGCGGCGGCGGACACAGGGGTGCCCGAGAAGAGGACACAGGCATGCCCGCGTACGCGCAGCGCAGTCCGTCGGAGGCCCTCTCTCCCTCGGTCGGTCCGCGTGGGACCGCCCGACCGCCATCAGCAGCGACGTCTGGCTCCGTCCCAAGCTACACCGGACGGCCCGGTCGGCCCCAGTCCGCCTGAGCATTCGACGGGCGACGAGGGAGGGTGCGTCGAGCGGTCACGGCGAGCCGAGGGCACGGAGCGTTCACGGAGGGCCGCTATTCTCCGCGCCGCGGACGGGCCGCGTAGAGGGGACGGGACATGGCGGGCAGAGGGCGGGGCCTGGGGATCGCGGCGCTGGTGGTGGGGCTGCTGGGGGTGGTGCTGGCCGGGGGTGCCTTCGTGTACGGGCGCGGCGCGTACGGCACGGGCACGCAGCCGAGCCAGAGCATGGAGCCGACGTACCGGCGGGGTGACCGGATCATCTGGGAGCGGGTGGACGGGAGTGAGGCGCGGCGCGGTGACGTCGTGGTGTTCTCGTTGCCGGGGCGCTACCGGTCCGAGGGTGTCTTCATGCAGCGGGTGATCGGCGTGGGCGGTGACCGTGTGGCGTGCTGCACGACCGTGGGCTCCGAGGAGCGGGTCACCGTGAACGGCAAGCCGGTCAAGGAGCCGTACGTCTACGAGGGGGACGCCGACGGTGTGCACCGGCCGTACGACGTGAAGGTGCCGCAGGGCCGGCTGTTCCTGATGGGTGACCACCGGTCCGACTCGATGGACTCCCGCTTCTTCGCCGCCGGTCACGGCGGGACCGTTCCGGTGGACGCCGTGCGGGGGCGGGTGACGAAGGACCGTACGGGACCGGCTCTGCTGGGTACGGCCCTGCTCGTGGGCGGTCTGCTGGTGCTCATCGGTGCCGGGCTGGGGATCGCCGCCGTGGTGGTGCGGCGGCGGAAGGCGCCGACGGTGCCGCCGGCGCCCTGGCCCATGCAGCCGGCTCAGGGCTGAGGGCCGTACCGCACGGCTTCGTCAGTGACCCGCGGGGTGCGGGGTGGGGCCGCCCGGGGTCGCCTTCGGGTCCGGGCCCTCGGCGGCCTCGGCCTCGCTGTAGATGTCCGGTTCCAGATAGATGACGCGGGCGATGGGGACGGCGGCGCGGATGCGGGCCTCTGCGGCGTTGATGGCGCCGGCGACCTCGGTGGCCGTGTCGTCGTGCTGGACGGCGATCTTGGCGGCGATCAGCAGCTCCTCCGGGCCGAGGTGGAGGGTGCGCATGTGGATGATGCGGGTGACGGTGTCGCCGTCGACGATCGCGGCCTCGATCTTCTTTATGTCTTCGAGACCGGCGGCCTCGCCGAGCAGCAGCGACTTGGTCTCGGCGGCCAGGACGAGGGCGATCAGGACGAGCAGGACACCGATGCAGAGGGTGCCGATGCCGTCCCAGACACCGTCGCCGGTGAGCAGGGAGAGGCCGACGCCGCCGAGGGCGAGGACCAGACCGATCAGCGCGCCGAAGTCCTCCAGGAGGACGACGGGCAGCTCGGGTGCCTTGGCGCGGCGGATGAACTCCTTCCAGGAGAGCGTGCCGCGCAGGCCGTTGGACTCCTTGATGGCCGTGCGGAAGGAGAAGCCCTCGGCGATGATCGCGAAGACGAGGACGCCGACCGGCCAGTACCAGTGCTCCAGGTCGTGCGGGTGGCGGACCTTCTCGTAGCCCTCGTAGATGGCGAACATGCCGCCGATGGAGAAGAGGACGATCGAGACGAGGAAGGCGTAGATGAACCGCTCGCGGCCGTAGCCGAAGGGGTGCTGCGGGCTGGCCTGGCGCTGTGCCTTCTTGCCGCCGACGAGCAGCAGGAACTGGTTGCCGGAGTCGGCGAGCGAGTGGACGCCCTCGGCGAGCATCGAGGAGGAGCCGCTGAACGCGAACGCCACGAACTTCGATGCCGCGATGGCGAGATTGGCGCCGAGTGCCGCCACGATCGCCTTGGTACCGCCTGACGCGCTCATGTGTTCGCGTTGTCCCTTCGCCTCTGTCGTCCTGGTGCGTCCGTCCGGACGAGTGCCCGGCTTTGCCCGGCCTTTGCCGGTGGGCCATTCTTGCAGTCCGGCCGGGCACTGGTGCGTCAGGTATCCACAACCCCGGTCATATGATCCACAGGCTGACCACAGCCTGGGTCACACGATCACGGTGGCGCGGAAGACCGTGCCCGCGCCGTTGATCTCCGCCCGCTCGCCGGCCGGGACGAAGACCGACTGACCGGGACGCAGTTCGTGCTCGCCCGCCCGGACGGTGCCGGCCGTGCAGAGAAGGATCTGCGGGGTGTCCCGGGTGAGGTCGTGGGCGGCGCCGCCCTCGGGGAGGACGTACCGGGAGAGCCGGAACTCGTCGATCGGGGTCTCGTAGACCTCCTCGCCCTCCGGGGATGCCTCCGGGCGCAGCACGCCCGGGTCGCTGGGCTCGAAGCGGACGATGCGCAGGAGTTCGGGGACGTCGACGTGCTTGGGGGTCAGGCCGCAGCGCAGGACGTTGTCGGAGTTGGCCATGATCTCGACGCCGAGGCCGTTGAGATAGGCGTGCGGGATGCCGGCGCCGAGGAACAGGGCCTCGCCGGGCTGGAGCCGGACGTGGTTGAGCAGCATGGCCGCGATGACGCCGGGGTCGCCCGGGTAGTGGTGGGCGATGTCGGCGTAGGGGGCGTAGGCGCCGCCGAGGCGGGTGCAGGCGGCGGTGGCCTCGGCGACCGTGTGGGCCATCTCCTCCGGGTCGGCGCTGAGGACCGCGGTGAGGACCTCGCGCAGGGCCGCTTCCTCGGGGTGTGCGTGCAGCAGGTCGACGTACGGCTTGAGGGAGTCGACGCCGAGCCCGTCGAGCAGGTCGGCGGCCCGGACGGGGTCACGGAAACCGCACAGGCCGTCGAACTCGGTGAGGGCGCAGATCAGTTCGGGCTTGTGGTTGGCGTCCTTGTAGTTGCGGTAGGGGGCGTCGACCGGGATGCCGCGCCGCTCCTCGTCGGCGTATCCCTCCTTGGCCTGCTTCAGGTCGGGGTGCACCTGGAGGGAGAGGGGTGCGCCGGCGGCGAGGATCTTGAGCAGGAACGGCAGGTGGGGGCCGAACTTCGCGACCGCGCGGGCGCCGAGTTCCCGCTCCGGGTCGGCATCGATGACCTCGACGAGGGTGCCGCGCGCGGTGCGTGACGGCGCGCCCGGGTGCGCGCCCATCCACATCTCCGCCTGGGGTTCTCCGGTCGGCTCGACGCCGAGGAGGTGCGGTATGGCGGTGGGAGAACCCCAGGCGTAGGGGCGGATGGTGTTGTCGAGGCGATCCATGTGTCTTCTCTGTCTCCGTACGTACGCTGCTCGGCCGCGCCGGCGACTGTGCCGGTCGCGGTGCCGGGGGCGGGCTCGGTTCGTCCGGCCCGGAGCAGGATCAGGCCCCGGAGGCGAGCGCCAGGTAAACGGCGGCGAAATCCGTGACGGCGATCAGTTCCGCGAGGGTCTCCAGTTCGCCGCCCTCCTCCGGTTCGAGTTCGCTGATCGCCGTGTCGTGGCTGAGGGCCACGTCCCGGGCGGCGGGGGCGGCGGTGAGGCCGCTGATCGGGCGGTCGCGGAGCAGCACCACGCGCGCGTGCAGCGCGGGTGGCTCCTCGACGCGGTCGCGGAAGAAGTCCTCCGGGTCGGCGTTGGCGGCGAGCGGGCCGGCCAGCAGGGCGCCGTGCGCGGCGAGTGCCTCGGGCAGTTCGGCGACCAGGGCGGGGCGGCCGGCGAGTTCGGCGAGCGCGGCGGCGAAGCGGCGGCCCGCGGGACCGGCCGAGATGCCCTCCGTCCACACCAGGGGGAGCGCGTCGGCGAGTTCGGCGGCGAGGGTCTTCGCCGGGTTGCTGTACGTCGCGATGGCGGGGCCGCAGCGCTCCGCGATGCGGTCGAGGCGGTCGGCGACCTTCTCCAGGGCGTCCGGCGGGGCGGTGATCAGGCCGATCCTGTCCAGGAGTGCGAGCAGCGGGGTCAGCAGTGCCCAGAAGACGCCGGGGGAGGACGCGGCGAGCGGTTCCTCCTGGTCGTAGGGCGCCGTCGCCATCGGTACGAACAGGCCGTGCGCGCCGGCGACCGCTTCGGCGAGCGGGGTGCGGGGCGGGGCCACGGCGACGACCGAGCAGCCACGGCGGTAGGCCTGGTCGGCGAGGAGGGACAAGCTCGGTTCCGTGCCGTCCGGGGTGGCGATCAGCAGCAGGTCCACGGAGCCGGCCCAGCCCGGGAGTTCCCAGCGCAGGGCACCCGCGGCCGGGGCGACACCGGTCGGGGCGAGCCGGACGACGGGGCTGCCGGGGCCGGCCAGTGTGCCGAGGAGGTCGGCGGTGTGGGTGGCGGCGGCGCCGGGGCCCGCGATGAGGACCGCGCGGGGGCGGCCGTCGGGCTTGAGCTCGCCGACGCCGGCCTCGGTGGCGTGCCGGGCGGCGGTGCGGACGCGGGCGCCGGCCTCCGCCGCGCCGCGGAGCAGACCCCGGTGGTCGGCCTCGGCGAGGCCCTCCGGGGTGTCGAGCAGCGATTCGTCCAGCATGGGCGGCAGCCTCCGATCGCCGGGATCCTGGGGTGCTACGAGGTGACGGGCCTCGTCACTCGGGGCGGCGGGCCTCGTCGACCAGCAGGACCGGGATGCCGTCGCGGACCGGGTAGGCGAGGCCGCAGTCCTGGCCCGTGCAGATCAGCTCGGTGTCCTGCTCCTTCAGGGGGGCATGGCAGGCCGGGCAGGCGAGGATCTCCAGGAGGCCGGCTTCGAGCGGCATGGGCTGTCCCTTCAGAGGCCGTACGGGTGTCTGTGCATATGCCTGGTCAGCGTACCGCTCATGGGCAGACCGCTCAGCCCCTGATGATCGCCAGTGCCTCGTCGCGGATCTTCGTCATGGTGGCCTCGTCCTTCGCCTCGGCGTTCAGGCGCAGGAGCGGCTCGGTGTTGGACGGGCGGACGTTGAACCACCAGTCGGCCGCGGCGACCGTGAGGCCGTCGAGGTCGTCCAGGGTGACGCCGGCGCGGCCCTCGTACGCGGTGCGGATCGCGGCGAGGCGGGCGGACTGGTCGGCGACGGTGGAGTTGATCTCGCCGGAGCCGGTGTAGCGGTCGTACTGGGCGACCAGGGCGGACAGCGGGCCCTCCTGGCCGCCGAGCGCGGCGAGGACGTGCAGGGCGGCCAGCATGCCCGTGTCGGCGTTCCAGAAGTCCTTGAAGTAGTAGTGGGCGGAGTGCTCGCCGCCGAAGATCGCGCCGCTGCGGGCCATCTCCGCCTTGATGAAGGAGTGGCCGACGCGGGTGCGGACGGGGGTGCCGCCGTTCTCCTTCACCACCTCCGGGACGGTGCGGGACGTGATCAGGTTGTGGATGACCGTGCCCTTGCCGCCGTTGCGGGCCAGTTCGCGGGCGGCGACCAGCGCGGTGATCGCGGACGGGGAGACCGGGTCGCCGTGCTCGTCCACGACGAAGCAGCGGTCGGCGTCGCCGTCGAAGGCGATGCCGAGGTCGGCGCCCTCCACCGGGACCCGCTTCTGGAGGTCCACGAGGTTGGCCGGGTCGAGCGGGTTGGCCTCGTGGTTGGGGAAGGTGCCGTCCAGTTCGAAGTACATCGGGACGAGGGTCAGGGGCAGGCCGGCGAAGACCGGGGGGACCGTGTGGCCGCCCATGCCGTTGCCGGCGTCGACCACGACCTTCAGGGGGCGGATGGAGGTGAGGTCGACCAGGGAGCGGAGGTGCGCCGCGTAATCCTCCAACGTCTCGCGTGCGGAGAGGGTTCCCGGCCGGTCCACGGGGTCCGGGGTGCCCTCCGCCAGCCAGCGCTCGACCAGTTCGCGGATCTGCGTGAGCCCCGTGTCCTGGCCGACGGGGGCGGCGCCCGCGCGGCACAGCTTGATGCCGTTGTACTGGGCCGGGTTGTGCGAGGCCGTGAACATCGCGCCCGGCAGGTTCAGCGCGCCGGAGGCGTAGTACAGCTGGTCCGTGGAGCACAGGCCGATCTCGGTGACGTCGACACCGCGGTCCGCCGCGCCGCGTGCGAAGGCGCGGGAGAGGCCGGGGGACGAGGGCCGCATGTCGTGGCCGACGACGACGGCCGCCGCTCCCGTCACCTCCGCGAAGGCGGCGCCGAAGAGTCCGGCCAGTGCCTCGTCCCACTGGTCCGGGACCACTCCGCGCACGTCGTACGCCTTCACGATCTGCGACAGATCAGCAGTCACGGCCAACCCTCCTGAAGTCCTATGGGTGCCCACAAACTACCCGCCGGGAGCGAGGGCGCCCGCGCGGACACCGGCCGGACGCCCGGTGGACCCCCTTCCGTAACGCCCGCGCGGGCCGGACCGTCACGCGGGGCGGGGGTGGCGTGGGGTGGCGTTCAGCCGTGGCGCGCGGTGGGGCCGCAGACGCGCGGTGGGGCCGTAGACGTCGTGCCGGCCGGTTGTCGCGCTCAGTTGTCCGGGGAGCGCAGGACCCTCAGGTGGCCGCGGCGGGCGACCTCCATGGGGTCGGCGGCGCGCGATCCGCCGCCGCCCGCCTCGGCCGCGCGCTCCTGCGGGCGGGCCGCCTCGCGCACGGCGTTGGCAAGCGCTTCCAGGTCGTCTCCGCTGGGCCGCGCGGGCGCGGAGGCGTCCAGGAGTCGTACGACCTCCCAGCCGCGCGGGGCGGTGAGGCGCTCGGAGTGCTCGGCGCACAGGTCGTAGCAGTGGGGTTCGGCGTAGGTGGCGAGCGGGCCGAGGACCGCGGTCGAGTCGGCGTAGACGTACGTCAGCGTCGCGACGGCGGGTCGGCCGCAGGCGGTGCGCGAACAGCGACGTACAGGGCTCACGACGTTGGACGGTACCGCACTCTTGAGCGGGCCGCGACGACTCTCCACCAGGTCACTCCCCCGTGTCGGGCTGTGAAACGCCCCACACACCCCTTCGAGCGGACTTCGTTGACCTGCATGGACGCATGTCCGGTGGGTGCCGGGCGGCACCGGGTCCGGTCAGGAGCCGGTACAAACACCGTCAATTGTCTTGAGTTCGGCGGTCTCGGAGAGTTACGGAAACGAGCCAGACCTTGGCTGAAATGGTCATCCTGTGACATGCGGGGGCATGGGCCGGTTGCCGCGCGGAGCCGGACGCGCGGAGGGCGCGGGGACTACCCTTCACCAGTGATGGACAACCGTGTACCGCCCCGTACCGCCGGCCCCGGGCCCCGTCGCCGTGATCGCCACGGGCGGGGCATGCGAGGGCCGATCGCACCGCCGCAGGTGCCGCTGGCGGCCAGCCGTGCCGAGGTGTTCGCGGACCTGGTGCAGGACTCCGTGGAACGTCTTGAGCGGCGGTGGCCGCAGCTGGCCGACATCGACTTCCTGGTGCTGGAGGTGCCCCGGCTGGAGGGGTCCGGGGATCAGGTGGCGTGGGCGGACGACGCCGTTCCGCTCGGTGGGGTCATCCCGGCGCGGGACGGGCGGCGGGCTCGGGTGGTCGTGTACCGGCGGCCGGTGGAGATCCGCACCAAGGGGCGGGACGAGCGGGCCGCGCTGGTGCATGAGGTGGTCGTGGAGCAGGTGGCCGAGCTGCTGGGGCTGACGCCGGAGACCGTGGACCCCCGGTACGGGGAGGACTAGGGCGCCTTCGTCGGTGCCCGGTGCCGGTGCCGGCCGGCGGGGGCGGGTTCGCCCTGAGGCGATCAGCCGCCCCGGCCCCTCACTTCTGCAGGATCGACAGGTCCTGTTCCGTTCTCGGGACCGACACCATGCCGTGGTCGTCCGGGAGGGTCTGGACCGTGAAGGCGGGGACGCCCCCCTCGGTGGCCGCGAGGGTGCGGGAGGCGTAGACGGGGGCGCCGGAGACGGGCTCGACCGTGAGGGCGTACGTGCCCTTGAGGCCCGCCGGGACGGGGACGTCGACGTTCTGGGTCGTGCCGGACTTGATCGTGTACGTCTTGGTCACCGGGGACCCGCCCTCGCTGCCCGCCGACGCCGTCACCTTGACCGTGGCCGTGCCGGTGGGGGCCGTCAGGGCGAGCGTCGTGCCCTTGGCGCTGTTGTCGGCCGAGGTCGCGCGCGTGCCGACGGCGGCCGTGGCCGGGATGAACGCCGTCTCCTTCTTGTCGCCCTTGCCGCGCACCACCTGGAGCGCCGCGACGACCGGGACGGTCTGGTCGGTGGGGGTGAGGACCAGCGAGCCGGCCTCGCCACGGGTGACGTCGCCGAGATCGACCGCCGTGGACATGCCGGACTTGACGTGCAGGGTCTCGTTGCCCGCCGGGGTGATCAGGCCGTCGGGCGAAGCCAGGCGGATCTTCAGGTCGGCGTCGTCGTCGCCGGGGGTGAAGGCGATCAGGCGGACGTCGGTGGCGTCCTTCGGGATGCCGGGCAGGACCTGGCTGCCGGCCGGGTCGGTGGCGGCGGCCAGCCAGTCGCCGCCCGCCTTGTCGTCCAGGGCCTGCACGGCCGCGCCGACCCGGCCGCTGCGCACGCTGACGTGCACGGTCAGGTCGGCCTGGCGCTCGTCGGTGAGGGTGGAGAGCAGGATCGGCTCGCTCGCGTGCGGCTTCACGGTGAGGTTCTCGCCCAGCGGGGACTTGATCGCGCCGTCCTTGCCGTACAGCTCGATGTCGACCACGGCGGCGGAGTCGTCGGGGTTGGTCAGGTGGACGTAATCGGTGCGGCCGGTGGCCGTGCTGGCGCCCGGGAACCAGAACTCGGTGTCCGCACCGGTGCAGTTGACGCCCAGCAGGCCCCGCCCGGTGCCTGCGGCGACCTCGGTGGTCTCCTGGACGGTCCAGCCGGGCGCGAACCCGCCGTCCGCGGTGCCGACGAGCGCGGGCGCCTCGGCGCCGGAGGTCTCGCCGGTGGCCGGCGTGCCCGGTGCCTTCGGGGTGAGGACCGGCTCGTCGGCCTTCTTCCCGGTGCCCTTGCCGCCCTTGCCCTTCCCGCTGCCGTCCGTTCCGTCGGCCGACTGCCCTCCGGCCGCCTGGAGTTGGGCCTTGCCTCCGCCGCCGGCGCCCTTGGTGACCGGCGTGAACGACGTGTACGCCGTGTCGGCGATGTCCGACATGCTCGGCGCCGGGCACAGCAGGCTGGTGCGCTCCACGGGCAGCCGGGCAGCCGCCTGGGGGGCGGCGGCGCCGGACGCGGACGGCGGGTCGAACGCGGCGAACGCGGTGACGGCGGCCAGCGCGGCCGTGCCGGCGATCAGGGACAGGGTGGTGCGGTTCACTGCTGGCTCCCGTCGGGGCGCTGGCTGCCGGTGCCGTGGGGGTGCGGGGCCGGGTCGTAGCCCTGCTGGGTGTCGTAACCCTGCTGGGCTGGGTCGTAATCCTGCTGGGCGGCGTCGTACGCCGGGTCGTAGCCCTGCTGGTAGGCCGCGGGGTCGTACGGCATCTGGTCGGGCGTGTCGCTGTAGGCGTAAGGGTCGTACGGGGCCGTCTGGTAGGGGTCGGGCTGCTGGTACGGCTGCTGGTCGTAGCCGGCCGCGGTCCGGTACGGGTCCGCGCCGTAGTCGGTGTACTCGGCGTGCTCGACGTGCTCGGCGTTCCCGTAGGTGGCCGGGGCGCTCCCCCAGTCCCCGGTCCCCTCGGCCGGGGGAACCCCCACGTCGTACGCCTGCTGGTGCGGTACGGCGGCCGGGGGCTGCTCGGGTTGCGGAGGCGTGCCGGGCCCCTCCTCTGCAGCGGCCTCCTCCGCCTGGGCGCGCAGGCGGCGGGCGCGGCGGCCCTCGCCGGCGGTGGCCTGGACGGGCAGGGGCTGCTCCTCGGGAAGGTCGTCGTCGACGTCGCGGCGGCGGCCGGGTAGGGCGAGGACGACCAGGACGACGGCGAGCGCGCCCTGGGCCAGGAGCCAGGCCGTGTGCGTGACCGGAGCGTCGTAGGTGACGTCCAGCCTGCCGCCGTTGGAGGGGAGTTGGAAGCCCTGGGCCCAGCCGTCGACGGTGGTCCGGGTGAGCGGCTTGCCGTCGAGGGTGGCCGTCCAGCCGTCGGCGGCGCTGTCGGCGAGGCGCAGGACGCGGCTGCCGGAGCCGGCGGGGATCGTCGTGTGGATCTCCACCGGTCCCGCGGTGACCGGCTGGGCCTTGCCCGACCCGGAGGCGGGCACGATGGCCGCGCGGCCGACCTCCTGGTCGACGCGCCACAGGGCGCTGCCGTTCTGCTGGCTGAGCCGGGTCAGGCCGGGGGTGGCGTCGAGGACGCGGGTGATGTCGCGGGGGGCGCCCTTGTGGACGAGGACGTACCGCACGGCGAAACCGCCGAGTTCGTCGGCCTGGTCGGCGCCGGAGCCGGCGACGAGGTTGGCGACGGTCTTGTCCAGGCGGGCGTTGCCGCCGTCGGCGGCGGTGAGTTCGGCGTCGCCCATGCGGGCGCCGGAGCCGCGGACCAGGGTGTAGCGCACGCGCGCGGTGGAGTCGCTGTCGAGGATCAGGGTGCGGGCCTGGTCGCCGCCGCTGGAGTCCTCGGCGACGAACGCGGGCACCTGGGCCGGGTCGCGACGCTCCAGCGGGCCGTCGGCGCCGCGGATCATCCAGCCCGCGGCGACGAGCAGCGGACCGGCGGCCGAGGCGAAGGCGATCAGGGCGGCGACCGGCTGGCGCCAGCCGAAGCTCTGCTCGGCCACACGCGCGCGGGCGCCGTCGGCGCCGAGGGCGGCGGCGGCCAGCAGGGCGATGCCGTAGACGAGGGTGGCCGGTCCGGCCCAGGCGGACTTGTTGGACAGGACCGCGAAGACGAGGCCGGTCAGGGCGACGGCCCAGGCGGTGCGGACGCCGAGCTGCCGCTCGGAGCGCAGCAGGGCGGCGAGCGCGGCGAGCACGATGCCGATGAGCATCAGGCCGTGCACGGTGCCGGGGCCGCCGGGCGCGGCGCCGAGCAGGTCTAGCGCGGAGGCGGCCGAGGGGCCGTACTCCAGGCCGGCCTCCTGGAAGAAGCCGGTCGGCAGGAGGGTCAGCGACCAGGGCGCGAGGAGCAGCAGCGGGGTGCCGATCTGGGCGAGGAAGCGCAGGCCGTGGGCGACGGGGTCGCGGCGGCGCAGCACCAGTACGCCGAGGCCGAGCAGCAGGGCGATGGGCCAGACGATCGGGGTGAAGGCGGTGGTGATGGTCAGCAGCAGCGCGTACGCCCAGGTGGCGCGCCAGCTTCCGCGCGCGCCGGTGCGGTTCGCCAGGCCGCTCGCGGCGATGCCCGCGCGGGCGATGAGCGGCAGCAGCACGGCGAGGACGGCGGTGCCGATGCGGCCGCCGGCGAGGGCCCCGGTGGTGGCGGGCAGGAAGGCGTAGGCGATGGCCGCCCAGGCGCGCAGCAGCCGGGAGGTGACCAGGGGCCGGGAGGCGAAGTAGGCGGTGAGTCCGGCGAGCGGCACCGAGCAGACGAGCAGGACGGTGACGGCGAGTCCGGTGGAGCCGAACAGGATCGAGGCGAGGGTGGCGACGATCGCCAGATACGGGGGCGCGGACGGGCTGCCGCCGGCCCCGACCGGGTGCCAGGCGTCCAGGTAGCGGGACCACAGGTCGCCGGCGCCGGCCGGGGCGGGCAGCAGGGCGCCGCCGGCCAGCGCGCCGCCGGCGAGCAGGGCACGGCAGGCGGCGAGGGAGATGAGCAGCAGTGCGAGGAAGAGCACCGGGCCGGGTCTGCGGGCGATCCGCTTGAGCCGGGCGAACTGCTCGACCTCCAGGAACTCGGCGTCGTCGCCGCCGGGCCCGGACTCCACCGCGCCACCGTGCCGGCCGGCCGAGGCGGTGTCACTGTCGCTGCCGCCGGAGAAGTTGCCCGCGATCTGCTCCACGGTGGCCCGGATGGTCGCGCCGGGCGGCGGGAACAGCTGGCGCAGCTCGTCCTTGTCGATCTGGGCGGAGCCGCGGCGGCGCCGCGCGGCGATGATCCGCTCGGGTCGCAGCAGTGTGCTCAGCAGGCCGCGGATCTCGTCGACGGCCTGCCCGGGGACCTTGCCGACGAGGTAGGCGAGGGTGCGCAGGACGGTGCCGAGGACCAGCCGCAGCAGGACCCAGGGCAGCGCGGCGGTACGGGTGTTGGCGAGCAGGGTGTAGACGGCGCCCGCCTTGTCGACCTTGTGCGGGGAAGCGGTGGTGCGGCCCGCGCAGTCGACCGTGCGGCGCTCGCGGGAGGCTGCCTCGGCGTGCCGGACGACGGCGTCGGGGGCTACCAGGACGCGGTGGCCGGCCGTGTGGGCGCGCCAGCACAGGTCGACGTCGTCGCGCATGAGGGGCAGTCGGCGGTCGAAGCCGCCGAGCTGTTCGAAGACGTCGCGGCGGATGAGCATGCCGGCGGTGGAGACGGACAGCACGGTGCGGACGTGGTCGTGCTGGCCCTGGTCCTGCTCGCGGCGGTCCAGTCCGGTCCAGCGGCGGCCGGAGTTGGCGATGGAGACGCCGACCTCCAGCAGTTGGCGGCGGTCGTACCAGCCGCGCAGCTTGGGGCCGACCACCGCGACATCGGTGCGGCCGAGTTCGAGTTCGTTCTCGACGACCCGCAGCAGCTGGGCGAGGGCGTCGGGTTCGGGGGCGCAGTCGTCGTGCAGCAGCCACAGCCACTGGACGGGCTCGCCGTGCGGCAGTTCGGGCAGGTCGTAGGCGTCGTCGCGCCAGGTGCGCGTGACGGGGTCCCAGCCGCTGGGGCGTTTGAGGTACGGCAGGTCCTCCGGGGTGAGGAGGGGCGCGGTGCGGCTCGCCTCCTCGACGGCCTGGCCGAAGCCGGTACGGCGGGCCAGGTGCAGCACGTTGGCGTCGCCGAGGGCGTCGGTGAGCAGCCGGGCGGAGTCGTCCGCGCTGCCGGTGTCGGCGGCCACCGCGTACTGCACGGGGCGCTCCTGGCCGAGCAGCCCGGCGAGCGCGTCGGGCAGCCAGCGGGCGCCGTCGTGGGAGACGAGGACCGCGGTCACCACATGACGCGGGAACTCGGGCGGGCGGGCTGGGTCGAACGCTGCTGTGGCGGTGCCGCTTCGGGCCGCCGTATGGCTGTGCACGGACATCGAGGTACGGGCCCCGGTTCGATGGACTGCGGTGGACGCCTGTGTGCCTCCCCGTGCGTCGAGCGGATCGAGTGCGTCGAGGGGACAGCGGGGCGTCTCGGACGAGCGACCACACTATCGGCTGGCCATGACGACGGCCCGCCGCCTGTGGATAACCCACTGGCGACGGGCCGTTCGCGACGTTGGTGGCCGGCCGTACGGTCACACGGCGGCCTTCTTCAGACGGCGGCGTTCCCGCTCGGACAGGCCGCCCCAGATGCCGAAGCGCTCGTCGTTGGCGAGGGCGTATTCGAGGCACTCGGAGCGGACCTCGCAGGCGAGGCAGACCTTCTTGGCCTCTCTGGTGGAGCCGCCCTTCTCGGGGAAGAAGGACTCGGGGTCGGTCTGGGCGCACAGCGCGCGCTCCTGCCAGCCGAGTTCCTCGTCCGCGTCGTCGACCAGCAGTTGCTGCACCAGCTCGGTCATGTGCGCCCCTCGTCTGTCTTTCGCGTCCCCGTGCGTAGCCGTTACCGATTTCGGCTGAACGACACGAGTGAAATTACAAGTGTGCTGCTCCGGGCGAGTCAAGCCGAGATCTGCTATTGGGTCCGTTATTCACTCTGCGGAACCAAGGCCGTGCGGAAAGTGTTCAAATCGCCATAAACCTTGACACGCAGCAGGACCCCCGGGGCGGTCACGACCCCGTACAGATCTCTGTACGGAGAAAGACGCCTCCGCGTTCGATCCCGTTCCGCGAGGCTCAAGCGCTCGGATGTGCCCCATGTGTCCCGACCCCCCGGTGAGCAAACCTTTCACCTTTCAGATGAACCGGATGAGGTGAACCATGTCCCACATACCGGGCGTCGAGTTGACAGTGCGGGTGTGAACCGATGTCCTAGTGGGCATGCTCGCGAACTTGGCACCCACCTCGACCCGCACCGCCGGGTCCCTCGGTGCCGCCCGCGCGCGCTGTAGCTGTTGTTGCTGTTCCAGCTGTTGAGCCAAGCCGCTCCGGCTGTCCCCGAGCCCATCCCGGCCCGGCCGCGTCCCAGCGCTCCGTGATCCCTCATCCAGGGCACCCCGCCCGCCCGTGACCCGGGCGGACCGTACGCGTCACCCAGCACCACACCCCGGCTCCAGCCCCCCCACTCTTCACCGAGGACCACCGAACCCCGATGAACAGCGACAACGACCTCCAGATCGCCGGCGACATCCTCGAAGTCCCGCACCTGCTCCAGCCGCCGCGCGAGCACCCGGCCACCGTCGCCGAGTTCGCGGGGCTCGCTCGCTCGATCGCCGCCGACCGCGCCCAGTGGGCGCACCTCGTCCGCTACGACGCCACCACCCGCTGGTACCACCGGCTGCGCACCGGCCCCGGCTACGAGGTGTGGCTGCTGTCGTGGGTCCCCGGGCAGGGCAGCGGGCGGCACGACCACGGGCGCTCGTCCGGTGTCCTCACGGTCCTGGAGGGCACCCTCACCGAACGCACCGAGCGAGGCACGCACACGCTGGCGCCGGGCGCGCAGCGGGTGTTCGCGCCTGGCTACGTCCACGAGGTCGTCAACGACGCGCTGGAACCGGCGGTCAGCCTGCACGTGTACCACCCCGGCCTGACCGAGATGCCCATGCACACCTCCCCCCACTGCGAGGCGCACGGCGAGGCGCACGGCGGGGCGCGTCCGGTGACGGCCTGACGCGTTGTCGGACCCGCCTGCAAGACTGGTCGCATGCGCATTGTGGTTCTGGCAGGCGGCATCGGCGGTGCCCGTTTCCTGCGCGGTCTGAAGCGGGCCGTGCCGGACGCGGACGTCACGGTCATCGGCAACACCGGCGACGACATCCATCTCTTCGGGCTCAAGGTCTGTCCGGACCTCGACACGGTGATGTACACGCTGGGCGGCGGCATCAACGAGGAGCAGGGCTGGGGGCGGACGGACGAGACCTTCCACCTCAAGGAGGAGCTGGCGGCCTACGGCGTCGGCCCGGACTGGTTCGGGCTCGGCGACCGGGACTTCGCCACGCACATCGTGCGGACGCAGATGCTGAGCGCCGGCTATCCGCTGAGCGCGGTCACCGAGGCGCTGTGCGACCGCTGGAAGCCGGGCGTGCGGCTGATCCCGATGACCGACGACCGCGTCGAGACGCATGTGGCCGTCGAGCTGGACGGGGAGCGCAAGGCGATCCACTTCCAGGAGTACTGGGTGCGGCTGCGGGCCTCCGTCCCGGCCGAGGCGGTCGTCCCGGTCGGCGCCGAGCAGGCCAAGCCGGCCCCGGGCGTGCTGGAGGCCATCGCCGGGGCGGACGTGATCCTCTTCCCGCCGTCCAACCCGGTCGTGTCCATCGGCACGATCCTCGCCGTGCCCGGCATCCGCGAGGCCATCGCCGAGGCGGGCGTGCCCGTGGTCGGCCTGTCCCCGATCGTCGGGGACGCGCCCGTGCGCGGCATGGCCGACAAGGTGCTGGCCGCCGTCGGCGTGGAGTCCACGGCCGCCGCGGTCGCCGAGCACTACGGCTCCGGGCTGCTGGACGGCTGGCTGGTCGACACCGTCGACGCCGGCGTGGTCGAGCGGATCGAGGCGGACGGCATCCGCTGCCGGGCCGTACCGCTGATGATGACCGACGTGGACGCGGCGGCGCAGATGGCACGGGAGGCGCTGGCGCTGGCCGAGGAGGTGCGGGGGGCGTGAGCGACACGGCGTCCGCCGGGGCCGGGCGGCCCGGGTACCGCGTCTGGGCCCTGCCCGGCATCCCCGAGGTGCAGCCGGGCGACGACCTGGCCAAGCTGATCGCCGCGACCGAGCCGGGACTGGCCGACGGCGATGTGCTGATCGTCACCTCCAAGATCGTCTCCAAGGCCGAGGGCCGGGTCGTCCGGGCGGCCGACCGGGAGGCCGCGATCGACGCCGAGACGGTCCGGGTCGTGGCCCGGCGCGGCCCGCTGCGCATCGTGGAGAACCGGCAGGGCCTGGTCATGGCCGCCGCCGGGGTCGACGCCTCCAACACTCCCGCCGGGACCGTGCTGCTGCTGCCCGAGGACCCGGACGCGTCCGCGCGTGCGATCCGGGCCGGCCTGCGCGCCGCCCTCGGCGTCGACGTCGGCGTCGTCGTCAGTGACACGTTCGGGCGGCCCTGGCGCGCGGGGCTCACCGATGTCGCGATCGGCGCCGCCGGGGTGCGCGTGCTGGACGACCTGCGCGGGGGCACGGACGTGTACGGCAACCCGCTCAGCGCGACCGTCGTCGCCACGGCGGACGAGCTGGCCGCCGCCGGTGACCTGGTCAAGGGCAAGGCGGCGGGCCTGCCGGTGGCCGTGGTGCGCGGGCTGCCGCACACCGTGGCCGACGAGCACGAGGAGGGGGCCCGGGCCCTGGTGCGCAGCGCGCGGGACGACATGTTCCGGCTCGGCACCTCCGAGGCCGTGCGGGAGGCCGTGACCCAGCGCCGCACCGTGCGGGCGTTCACCGACGAGCCGGTGGACCCCGGCGCGGTCCGGCGCGCGGTGGCCGCCGCCGTCACCGCGCCCGCCCCGCACCACACCACGCCGTGGCGGTTCGTGCTGCTGGAGTCGCAGGAGTCGCGGGTACGGCTGCTCGACGCGATGCGGGACGCCTGGATCGAGGACCTGCGCCGGGACGGCAAGAGCGAGGAGTCCATCGCGAAGCGGATCCGGCGCGGTGACGTGCTGCGCAACGCGCCGTACCTGGTCGTGCCGTGCCTCGTCATGGACGGCTCGCACACCTACGGCGACGCCCGGCGGGACGGTGCCGAGCGGGAGATGTTCGTCGTCGCGATGGGCGCGGGCGTACAGAACCTGCTGGTCGCGCTGGCCGGGGAGCGGCTGGGCTCGGCGTGGGTGTCGTCCACGATGTTCTGCCGGGACGTGGTGCGCGAGGTGCTCGGGCTGCCGGCGGACTGGGACCCGATGGGCGCGGTGGCGGTCGGTCACCCGGCTCAGGAGCCGAGACCGCGGCCGGAGCGGGACGCGGGGGCGTTCGTGGAGGTGCGGTGAGTCCGGCGCGGCTCGGTCCCACCTCGTTCTGCCTCGTTCCGCCTCCAGGCGGCCCCGTGGGCGCGTCGACCGCCTAGTCTCGTAGACGGCATCGCACCCCTTCGGACACACAGGACTCCTTCGTGGCAGGACGTTTCCCCCAGCGGCCCACGCCGCCCACGCGTACGACCGTGCGCGGAGGGCATGTCGCCGTGCCGGCGGGGGCCGCTGCCGGGATACCGCGGCAGGCCGCGGCGCCCGCGCGGGCACGGCGGTGGGTGCCCGACGGGCCGCTGGACCTCGGGCTGACCCTCGGTCCGCTCCGGCGCGGGCCCGCCGACCCGACGTTCCGGGCCACGGCCGACGGGTCCGTGTGGCGGGCCTGCCGTACGCCCGCCGGACCGGGGACGCTGCGGGTGCGGGCATACGGCGGTGAGGTGCTCGGTGAGGCGTGGGGGCCGGGTGCCGCGTGGCTTCTGGAGCAGTTGCCGGAGCTGCTCGGTGCCGGTGACGATCCCGAGGCGTTCGTGCCGCGGCACCGGGTGGTCGCGCTGGCCCGGCACCGGCGGCCGGGGCTGCGGCTGACCCGGACCGGGCTGGTGCTGGAGTCGCTGATCCCGTCCGTGCTGGAGCAGAAGGTCACCACCGACGAGGCGTACCGGGCGTGGCGGCTGCTCGTCCGGAGGTTCGGGGAGCCGGCGCCGGGCCCTGCGGGGGTCGGCGAACGGCCGATGTGGGTGATGCCCGCGCCGCGGACCTGGGCGCTGATCCCGTCCTGGGAGTGGCACCGGGCCGGGGTCGACGACAAGCGGGCGTCCACGATTCTGCGGGCCGTACGGGTCGCCGCGCGGCTGGAGCAGGCTGTGGGGATGCCGGCGGCTGAGGCCCGGGCGCGGTTGGAGGTCGTGCCGGGGGTGGGGCCGTGGACGTCGGCGGAAGTGGTGCAGCGCAGTCATGGGGCGGCGGACGCGGTGACCGTCGGGGACCTGCATCTGCCCGGGATCGTGGGGTGGGCCCTGGCGGGGGACCGGGAGGCCGACGACGCGGAGATGCTGCGCCTGCTTGAGCCGTATGCCGGGCAGCGGCATCGGGCGGCTCGGTTGATCCTGCTGAGCGGGCATGTACCGGCGCGGCGGAAGCCGAAGATGCGGCGGGTGGACATCGGGTTGCTGTGACGGACGGTTCGCTGCGCTGGGCCGGCGCCGGGCTGGGCGGCGGTTTCGCTTGCCGGCGCCGGCCCGGTGCGGGGGGCTGCCGCCGGGCCTGGGGTCGGCTCACCGGCGTCGGCCGGGTGCGCGCAGCTGCCGCCGGCCCGGGGGGCGTCGCTCACCGGCGCCGGCCAGGTGCGCGCAACTGCCGCCGGCCCGGGGGGCGTCGCTCACCGGCGCCGGCCAGGTGCCGCTGCGCCCACCCGTGCCGCCCCAGCGGCACGACTGCCCGCAGCTGCGGCGGTATGACTGCCACTGCAGCACTGCGCGCCCCACGGTGCCGTGGTTCTCCAGGGGCGCGGGGAACTGCGCGGGTGACCCACGACGGGCCGCGGACGGCATCTGGCTGTCGGACCCCTGCGCTGCGGGGGTCCCGGGGCGGAGCCCCCGGGCGGTGGGCGACGTTCCGGGTACGCCTCTACTGGTCGGAGGAGAAACGCACCGCTCCTGCGGGGATACGGGCATCGCACCAGACCCGTACCCCCTCGCGGAGTTCGTTGTCGGCGCCCACGATCGCGCCGTCGCCGATGACCGTCCCGGTGAGGACGGAGCGTTCGCCGACGCGGGCGCGGGTGCCGATGAGGGAGTCGGTGATGACGGCGCCGGGTTCGATGACGGCGCCCGGCATGATCGTGGAGCCGAAGATCCGCGCGCCCTGCGCCACGAACGCGCCCTCACCCACCACCGTGCCGCCGGTCAGCTTGGCGTCGGGCGCCACCGTGGCCGTCGGCAGCACGAGCTGGTCGCCGCAGCGGCCGGGGACCGCCGGGGAGGGGGCCCGGCCCAGGACCAGGTCGGCCGAGCCGCGGACGAAGGCGGCCGGGGTGCCGAGGTCCAGCCAGTAGGTGGAGTCGACCATGCCCTGCAGATGGGCGCCGGCCGCCAGGAGGCCGGGGAAGGTCTCGCGCTCCACGGACACCGGGCGGCCCGCCGGGATGGTGTCGATGACCGAGCGGCGGAAGACGTACGCCCCCGCGTTGATCTGGTCGGTGACGATCTCCTCCGGCGTCTGCGGCTTCTCCAGGAAGGCCAGGACGCGGCCGGTCTCGTCCGTGGGCACAAGGCCGTAGGCACGCGGGTCCGTCACCTGCGTCAGGTGGAGCGAGACGTCCGCGCCCGTCGACTCGTGGGTGTCCACGAGGGCCCTGATGTCCAGCCCGGTCAGGATGTCCCCGTTGAAGATCAGCACCGGGTCGTCGGGACCGGAGTGCAGACGGGCGGCGACATTGCGGATGGCTCCGCCCGTGCCGAGCGGCTCCTCCTCCGTGACGTACTCGATGTGCAGGCCCAGCGCCGAGCCGTCGCCGAAGTACGGCTCGAAGACCTCGGCCAGGTAGCTGGTGGCGAGGACGATGTGCTCGACGCCCGCCGCTCGCGCCCGCGCCAGCTGGTGGGTGAGGAACGGCACCCCGGCGGCCGGCACCATCGGCTTGGGTGTGTGCACCGTGAGCGGCCGCAGCCGGGTGCCTTTGCCGCCGACCAGGAGGATCGCTTCTGTCACCTGTCGTCTCTGCTTCCTGCCGGGACCGGCCGAACCACTCGTCACACTCGTTTCGGCCGGTCAGTGTATGCAGACCGTGCGACGACGCCTTCGATGGCCGCGCGGTGTCCCGCGAGATCGACGTGCGGTTTCCCCCGGCCGCCCCCGCCCCGGCCTCAGCGCCCCTGGTAGCTCGCCGCGCTGGAGCGGGCCGTGCCGAGCCTGGCGTAGAGCCGCTTGCCGGGGCACTCGGTGGCGAACCCGTCGCGATGGCCGGAGATCACGTTCAGTCGTACGTTCTTCCCCTTGGGGTAGAGATTGCCACCGCCCGACGTGAGATATGTCTTTCCGTTCGGATTGGCCCCGTAGAGTCCGAGCTTCCACGCGGTGAGCCGGGCGATGGCCGTCACCGCGGCGCTCGACGGCTTGGTCGTGCCGTACGTGCCGATCACGGCGATGCCCATGCTGTCGGTGTTGAACCCGAGGGTGTGCGCGCCGAGCACCGCCTTGGCGACGCCCCCGGCCCGGCCCTCGTAGAGGGTTCCGCACTTGTCGACGAGGAAGTTGTAGCCGATGTCCCGCCAGCCCATGCTCTTCACGTGGTAGCGGTAGATACTGCGGATGACGGAGGGGGCCTGGGCGCAGGTGTACGCGTTGCCCGTGGCGGTGTGGTGGACGAAGGCCGCCTTGATCTTCTTCGTGTAGACGAAGCCGCGCTCGCGCAGTGACTCGTCCGCGCCCCAGCCCCGGCGCGTGACGATCCGCGGCCGCGGCCCGATGTAGGGCTTGCCCCGTACCGGTCCCTGGAGGCGGGTCAGCTCCTGCTCGGTGGCCGACCGGTCCAGTTCCGGGATCGCGGTGGCGCCGAAGGCGGTGATGTCCGCGTTGGCGGCCGAGGCGGCCAACGCGGCCTCCGTGTCGAGGGCGGTGCGGGGCGGGTCGTCGCCGGGCGGGTTCCCGGGCGCCCCCTCACCGCTCACCCCGTCCCCGGGGTCCACCAACTCCAGCCGCAGCCCCGGCGGCAGTGACGCGCCCGGCCTGCCGGCCCGCCGCCCGGAAGGGAGTCGGGCGCCGTTCCCGTCGCCCGGCCCCTCCGCCCGCACCCGCACGTCCACCCCGTCGGAGTCGCCCACCCACAGCGGCGCCGTCGCCCCGCGCACCCGCCGGGACGAGCCCTCCGCCGTGTCCGGGTCGGCGCCGTGGTCGGCGTTGTGCGTCTCGATGTCCTGCCAGCCGGACCACTGCCCCGTCACGGCGGACCGGGTACGCACCCGCACCCGTCCCCGCAGTTCGGTGTCCGGGTCGGTCCAGACCACGCCGACCAGCGAGAACCGGTGGAGGCCAGCGCGGTACAGCCCTTGTTCCGGGGCCCCGCCGAGGACCCGCTCCGGGGAGAGCGGGACGAGCGGCAGCGACCGGGTGCTGCCCGGGACCGCGGCCTGCCCCCGGACGGTCGCTGCGGTCGCGGCGGACGCGGGCACGGCAGTCGCGGGCACGGCGGTCACGGCGGAAACGGACGCGGTCGCGGGCTCGGCGGTCGCGGGCGCGGCCGGGGCGAGCGCGAGGGCCGTGGCCAAGGTGAGGCCGATCGAACAGGCGGCGAGCGGGGAGACGCCAGGACAGAAGGGGAGGAGTCCACGCATGGGCATGATCTTGGACATAGCCGTACATATCTGTCCATCCATGAACTGACTGTCTGTCGGCAAGCGTTCCGCCGAACCGGTGGCCCCACCGTCCGCCGTGCGCGCCCGCCCGCGCGTACCCTGTCCCGGGTGAACGCCACCGATCGCACCCCTGCCGACCTGCTGACTTCCGCGCTCGCCGCGGATCCCGGCCGCCCACTGGTGACCTTCTACGACGACGCCACGGGCGAACGCGTCGAACTGTCCGTGGCCACCTTCGCCAATTGGGTGGCCAAGACCGCCAACCTCCTCCAGGGCGACCTCGCCGCCGGGCCCGGTGACCGGGTCGCACTGCTGCTGCCCGCGCACTGGCAGACGGCGGTGTGGCTGCTGGCCTGTTCGTCGGTGGGTGCGGTCGCGGGCGTCGCCGGGGATCCGGCGGCGGCCGACGTCGTCGTGAGCGGGCCGGACTCGCTCGACGCGGCACGCGCCTGCTCCGGCGAGCGAGTGGCGCTGGCGCTGCGGCCGTTGGGCGGACGCTTCCCGCAGACTCCGCCCGGGTTCATCGACTACGCCGTGGAAGTCCCGGGCCAGGGCGACCGGTTCGTCCCATTCACCCCGGTCGGTCCGGAGGAGCCGGCGCTCGTCGTCGCCGGGCGGGAGTTCAGCGGGGCCGAGGTCGTCGAGCGGGCCGCTTCCGAAGCGGGGGAGCTCGGGCTCACGGGTCCCGGGTCCCGGTTGCTGTCGGGGCTGCCGTACGACACCTGGGAGGGCCTGGGCGCGGGACTGTTCTCACCGCTGGCCGTCGGGGGCTCGGTGGTGCTGTGCCGGAATCTGGACCGGCTGGACGAGGAGGCGCTCGCCAAGCGGGTGGAGAGCGAGAGGGTGACCGCGGTGCGGCGCTAGGACCCCTCCGGCGATCCCCGTCTTCCGGGCGGCCGCCGTCACCCGGACGGAGCAGCAAAGGGCGCCTCCCCTCCCCCTCCCCGGCATCGTCGTAGGTGCAGGACGCGACGCTCGTACGCCATGAGGGGATGGCCCTACCGTGACCGACACCGCAGGCAAGCCCGTCGGTCCGGATCCCGGGGCCGGGGCGTCCGCGACCGGGGACGGGCTGATACGGCGCCGGCGGCGGCGGTGGGGGCGGAACTCCGCGCTGGGGGCGGTCGTCCTCCTCGTCGTGGCCGCCGGTGCCGGATGGGTCGTCTACGCCAGGCTCAGCGCCAACATCACCGCCGACGAGGCCGCAGCCGCCGAGCTGGCGCGGTACGAGCGGGAGCGGCCCACCGCGCTGGTGCGGGACGCGCAGAACATCCTGCTGATCGGGTCCGACACGCGGGCCGGGGACGGCAACGGCAAGTACGGCAAGGACCTCGGCACCGAGCGGTCGGACACGACGATCCTGCTCCACCTCGCCGCCGACCGGCGCAGCGCCACCGCCGTGTCACTGCCCCGGGACCTGATGGTGGACGTCCCGAGCTGCGGGCAGAAGGACGGCAGGCGCAGCGATCCGGTGTTCGCGATGTTCAACCACGCTTACCAGGTGGGCGGCTCGGCGTGCACGATCCGGACCGTCGAGAAGCTGACCGGCATCCGGATCGACCACCACATGGTCCTGGACTTCAGCGGGTTCAAGGCGATGGTGGACGCCGTCGACGGCGTGGAGGTGTGCCTGAAGGAGCCGGTGGACGACAAGGCGGCGAAGCTGAAGCTGCCCGCGGGGAAGGTCAGGCTCGACGGGGAGCAGGCGCTCGGGTTCGTACGCGCCCGCAAGTCGCTGGGGAACGGCAGCGACACCGAACGGATGGAGCGGCAGCAGCGGTTCCTCGGCGCGCTCGTCAACAAGGTGCAGAGCAGTGACGTCCTGCTGAACCCGGTGAAGCTGTATCCGGTGCTGGACGCGGCGACCTCCTCGCTGACCACCGATCCGGAACTGGCGAGCCTGCGCGGTTTGTACCAGTTGGTGCGTGGGCTGCGCGAGATCCCCACCGAACGTGTCCAGTTCCTGACGGTGCCGAGGGAGTCGTACGTCTACGACGCCAACCGTGACCAGCTCGTGGAGCCGGAGGCCGAGAGGCTGTTCGCCCGGCTGCGGGCCGATCAGCCGGTCGTGGTGACCCAGGAGAACGCACAGGGAATTCCCGGGCAGGACACAGGTTCCGGCGCGGCGGACGACCCCTCGCCCGCCCCGACGTTCCGCGGGAGGACCGCCGCCGAACAGACCTGTGAGTGAGCCGCGCACCGGGATGGTGAACCGTCGTTCGGAAAATCCGTTCAGAAAATGAGGGGGATTGCCCGGTTGTAGGCATGTCGAATTTGTCACCAGCGTCGCTCGACGCTGAACTGGGCGGATAGTGTGAGCGATCCGGTGCACCTGGCCGCGAGGTCCGACGGGCTTTGTCGGGGCCGTGCACTGTTTCACCGAGACCCGAGCGCCTTGGAGGGGAGAGGCGCCGCGTGGCCCCGACGGAGGATTCGGACAACCGTGGACGCGCAAGGCCGTGGGCGGGCGGACAACATCGACCCCGCAGACCAGTGGGTACTCAATCCGAACACCGGCGAATACGAACTGCGACTGAGTCCTACCACAGCGCAGTCGCCGGTCCCCGGACCGCGCAGACCGTCCCCCCCGGACGGTGGTGACGCGGCGGGCGGCCGTGCGCGGCAGACGACCGGTGAGACCCGGCAGACGCCCCGGGCGCGCGGTACCGAGGTGCCGGCCCCGCGCTCGGCCCGGCGCCGGGGCGGTGAGCCGGAGGCGCCGCAGGGCAGGCGCGCGTCCCGGCGGCCGGTGAAGAAGAAGTCGACGGCGAAGAAGGTGCTGCTGTGGACCGGCGGGTCCATGGCGTTCGTGCTGGTCGCCGTGTCGGCCGCCGGCTACCTCTACATCAAGCACCTGAACGACAACATCACGTCCGTGTCGGACGACGGCGCCGGCACCGGCGGCTTCCGCAAGGACGAGGCGATCAACATCCTGCTGATCGGCACGGACAAGCGCACCGGCGCGGGCAACGAGGGCTACGGCGACTCGGGCAGCGTCGGGCACGCCGACACCACGATCCTGCTGCACGTCTCCAAGGACCGCTCCAACGCGACCGCGCTGAGCATCCCGCGCGACCTGATCGTGAACGTCCCGGACTGCCCGACCGAGCAGGAGGACGGCACCCAGAAGGTCATCCCGGGCTCGCAGGGCGTCCGCTTCAACGAGAGCCTCGGCCAGGACGACCGCACGCCCAGCTGCACCATGCGCACGGTGACCGAGCTGACCGGGATCAAGCCGGACGACTTCATGGTCGCCGACTTCAACGCGGTCAAGACACTGACCGAGGCGGTCGACGGTGTCGACGTCTGCCTGGCCAAGGACATCGACGACCCCAAATCGCATCTGAAGCTGTCCAAGGGCACGCACAAGATCTCCGGTGAGCAGGCGCTGGCGTTCGTGCGCACCCGGCACTCCGTCGGCTTCGGCGGCGACCTGAGCCGGATCGGGCTCCAGCAGCAGTTCCTGGGCGCGCTGATGCGCAAGCTGAAGGGGAACGACACGCTCACCAGCCCGACGAAGATGGTGAAGCTGGCGGAGGCGGGCACCAAGGCGCTCACCGTCGACGACAAGCTCAAGAGCATCGGCAAGCTGAAGGACCTCGGTCTGGAGCTGGGCAAGCTCGACCCGAAGAACCTGACCTTCACCACGGTGCCGGTCGTGGACAACCCGGCGGAGAAGGTCCACGCCACGGTCGTGCTCAACGAGTCGAAGGCACCGGCGGTCTTCGACGCCGTCAAGAACGACGTCTCCTTCACCGACGTGAAGAAGAAGGAGAAAGCGGCGAAGGACGCGCAGGCCGCCCGGCTCAAGGGCACCAAGGCGCCCGCCTCCGAGGTGCGGGTGCGCATCCTCAACGGCGGCGCCCAGGCCGGCAGCGCCCAGGCGGTGCTCAACTGGCTCCAGAACGACGAGGGCGTGACCAAGTCGGAGAACGCGGGCAACGCGCCTGACCAGTTGGCCAGGACCACGCTGGAGTACGGGCCCGATCAGGCGGCCCAGGCACGCCGGCTGGCCGCGATCATGGGCCTGTCCGGGGCCGCGCTGAAACCGGGCGAGAGCGTGACCAACTCCCAGGGACTGCCGGCGATGACGCTGACCCTGGGCAAGGACTTCAAGGGAGCGGGGGTCTCCCTCACGGCGCCGACGAAGGCGCCGGACGTCGACAAGTCCACGGCAGACAAGGTCAAGTGCGCCTCGTAGGTAACCCTATGGGCCCGTCAAGCGTCTAACCGGACGCGGGACGGGCCCGTTGCTTGGCGCAAGGGTGGGGAGGGCAGGGAGTTTGGCGCAGAGCGAGGTGCGCGGGGAGGCTCCGGCGGTCGAGGACACGAAGTCGCTCGCGCCGGGGAACTCGGACGCGCCGGCGCGTTCCGGCCGGCACGGCGGCCGGCGTGGCGGCGGACGGCGGGCGGGTGGTCCCAAGACCGAACGGCGGCGCAGACGGCGGGTGCTGCGCTGGTCGGCCACCGTGCTGGCGGTGGTGATACTCGGCACGGCCGGCGCCGGATATCTCTACTACCAGCACCTCAACGGCAACATCCAGAAGGGCAAGCGGGCCAACGGCGACGACTCCAAGGCGCACAGGACCCGCCCGAACGCGGCCGGCCAGACCCCGCTGAACATCCTGCTGATCGGCTCCGACAGCCGGAACTCCAAGGAGAACCTGAAGCTCGGCGGGAGCAGGGACCACGTCGGCGACCCGCCGCTCGGTGACGTGCAGATGCTCATCCACCTCTCGGCGGACCGCAAGAGCGCCGCCATGGTGAGCATCCCCCGGGACACCCGGGTGGACATCCCCAAGTGCACGGACCCCAAGACCGACCATGTCTATCCGGCGACGAACGACATCATCAACGTCAGCCTGGCCCGCGGTGGGGCCGGCTGCACCCTGCTCACCTGGGAGAACCTCACCGGGGTCTACATCGACCACTGGATGACGATCGACTTTGCGGGCGTGGTGCGGATGGCGGACGCGATCGGGGGTGTCGAGGTGTGCGTCAACCAGAACGTCTGGGACCACTCGACACCCCGTCAGCGCGGCGGTTCCGGCCTGAAGCTGACGAGGGGCTCGCACAAGGTGAAGGGCGAGAAGGCGCTGCAGTGGCTGCGCACCCGGCACGCCTGGGGCAGCGACCTGATGCGGGCCCGCGCCCAGCACATGTACCTGAACTCGATGGTCCGCACGCTGAAGCAGCAGAACGTCTTCACCGACACCGGCCGGCTGATGGACCTGGCCGACGCGGCCACCAAGTCCCTGAAGGTCTCCGAGGAGATCGGCACGGTCAAGAAGCTGTACGACCTGGGAATGGAGATGAAGTCGGTGCCGACCGACCGCATCACCAGCTTGACGATGCCCAACGTCCCGGACCCGAACGACCCGGACAACCACGTCGTACCGGACAAGGACAAGGCCGCCCAGCTCTGGCAGATGCTCCAGGACGACGTGCCGCTCGACAAGAACGGCGGGGAGTCCGGGCCGAAGAAGGACACGGGCAGGGCCACGCCGGCCAAGAAGCCGTCGCTCGATCCGGGCCGGCTCGGGGTGCTGGTGCAGAACGCCACCCGGACCGACAGCGAGGCTCCGGTGCAGCAGCGGGCGTCGGCGATCGGCCAGGTGCTCGTGCAGAAGGGCTACGCGCGGGCGCAGGCCGACACCTCGGGGAGCCTGGCCGAGGACAAGACGGTCGTGCGGTACCCGAGCGCGGACCTGGAGGGCGACGCGCAGGCGGTGGCCAAGGCGCTGGGCATCCCGATGAGTTCGGTCCAGAAGTCGACCGACGTGACGGGGGTCACCGTCGTCGTCGGCGCGGACTGGCGCTCGGGCAACAGCTATCCCAAGCGGTCCGAGCCGAAGGCGGGCGACCTGCCCGAGGGCACCGACGCCGTCAACGCCTCGGACAAGGGGGACTGCATGAACGTGTACGGGCCCTACCAGTGGTAGTGACGCCCCGGCACGCGTGAAGGGGCCCCTCCGGGCGGGAGGGGCCCCTTCGTACGTCCGTCAGGCGGCGGCGTCCACGACCGCGGGCCGCCGGGAGGCGATGACCCTCTTCGCCAGGGACTTCGGGCTGGTCAGGAAGCCCCAGCCCCACGACATGTGCATGGTGGCGAGGGCCACCGGGATCTGCAGCCGGGCCCTCAGCGGCAGGCCCTTGCCGGCCGGGACGGACCCCGCGACGATCGCGGCCAGGTAGCCACCGGGGATCACGAAGCCCCACGGGGTCAGCGCCGCGCCGACGACCAGGCCCACGGCCATCGCGCACACCGCCGTCGGCGGCGCCAGGTAGCGCAGGTTGATCGAACCGGAGTGGTAGCGGGCGACGACGTGCCGCCAGCGGCCGTAGTCCTTGTACTGCTTGGCCAGCGCCCGCACCGACGGCCGCGGCCGGTACGACACCCTCAGCTCGGGCGAGAACCAGATGAGCCCGCCCGCCTCACGGATGCGGAAGTTCAGCTCCCAGTCCTGGGCGCGGATGAACTCCTCGTTGTAGCCGCCCTGCTGCTCCAGCGCCTCGCGGCGGAAGACACCGAGGTAGACCGTCTCGGCGGGACCGGCCTGGCCGCCGGTGTGGAACGCCGCGTTGCCGACGCCGATCTTCGAGGTCATCGCGGCGGCCACCGCGTGCTCCCAGTCGGTCTCGCCCTCGGCGTGCATGATGCCGCCGACGTTCTGCGCGCCGGTCTCCTCAAGGAGCCGCACCGCGGTCGCGATGTAGTTCGGCGAGAGCATGCCGTGGCCGTCGACGCGGACCACGATCGGGTGGCGGGACGCCTTGATCGCCGCGTTCAGCGCGGCCGGGGTGCGGCCGGTCGGGTTCGGGACGGTGTGCACGCGCGGGTCTTCCGAGACCAGCTCGGCGGCGATCTCGTCCGTGCGGTCCGTGGACGGACCGAGGGCGATCACGACCTCCAGCTCGCCGGCGTACTCCTGCGCGAGGATCGCTTGGACGGCCCCGCGCAGATGCCGCTCCTCGTTGAGGACGGGCATGATCACGGACACTGCGGGGAGCCGCACGTCGGGCTTGGCGTTCATAGGGGCCTCACGTTACCGCGAACGGGGGATACGGGTGCGCGCCGCCGGGCCTGCGGCGCGGGCAGGAGATCGTATCGGCCTACTGTGCTCACGGATCCCACGTACGGCCTCGTCCGGAGGTGTCCCCCTTGCCCAGCCCGCCCCGGTCCCCCTCCTCCACCGCCAGAAGCGGGGGAGGGGCTCCCAGCCCGCAGCGCCGCCCGCGGCCGCCCCGCCGGGTGCCGCGTCCGCCCGAGCGGCAGGTACGGCCGGTCCGGCCGCCGCGGCGGCCCCGCTGGGCCATGCGGGCGGTCACCACGCTGTCGGTCGTGGTGCTCGCC
This sequence comes from Streptomyces sp. Ru62, assembly GCF_002920615.1. GTDB lineage: Bacteria > Actinomycetota > Actinomycetes > Streptomycetales > Streptomycetaceae > Streptomyces. The sequence goes on along the minus strand of NZ_PQSU01000001.1, from coordinate 484,694 downwards.
TCCGCCGGGATCGGGCACGCGGTGGTCGCCAGCCTGGACGCGGGCATCGCCCGGATCGACGCCTTCAAGGACATGAAGAACCGGCCCCGGGCCGGGCACGGCATGAACGTACTGCTGGTAGGCACCGACGGCCGGGACAAGCTCAGCGAGCAGGACCGGCGGGCCTACCGGCTGGGCGGGGCGCCCTGTCACTGCACCGACACCATGATGATCGTGCACATCGCGGAGGACCGGGAGCGGGCCACCGTGGTGAGCCTGCCGCGCGACTCCTACGCCGAGACCCCCGCGCACGTCGACCAGAACACCGGGCAGCGGCACGGCCCGCACCCGGTCAGGCTCAACGCGGCCTACGCCGAGGGCGGACCCCAGCTGACCATCCGCACGGTCGAGAGCATGACCCATGTGAAGATCGACCACTATCTGGAGATCGACTTCACCAGCTTCATGAAGACCGTGGACGTCCTCGGCGGGGTCAAGGTGTGCACGCCGACGCCGCTGAAGGACCGGTACACCGGGCTCGACCTCGCGCCCGGCACGTACACCCTCCGGGGCGGGCAGGCGCTCCAGTACGTACGGGCGCGGCACGTCGACGGGGCCAGCGACCTGGGCCGGATGAAGCGGCAGCAGCGGTTCCTGGCCGCGCTGCTGGACAAGGCGACCTCCTCCGGGGTGCTGCTGAACCCGATGCGGTTCCGGGACGTGACCCGGGCGGTGCTCGGCTCGGTCCGCGCCGACGCGGGCTTCGGAACCGACGAGCTGCTCGACCTCGGCCGTGCGATGCGGAACTTCTCGCCGTCCTCGTCGGAGTTCACCACCGTCCCGATCGGGCGGATGGACTACCCGGTCAAGGGCATCGGCTCGACCCTGAAGTGGGACCCGGCCAAGGCGGAGCAGCTGTTCGGGGCACTGCGGGACGACAAGCCGCTCGCCGGGGAGCAGCCGCGCCGCGACCCGGCGCGGACTCCGGTGCCGGTGGAGGTGTCCCCGGACACGATCCGGGTCCAGGTGGCGAACGGCAGCGGCACGGTGGGGCTGGCCAAGCGGGTCGACGCGGCGCTCGCGGCGACCGGCTTCGCCACCACCCGCCGGCCGGTGACCGCGCCCGCCCGCGTGGCGCGCACGGTCATCTTCTACGACCCCCGCTGGGACCGCTCCGCCCGCTCCCTGGCCGCGGCGCTGCCGGGCAGCGAGCTGCGGGCCGTGCCGGGCCAGGGGCCGCTGCTGAAGGTGACGGCCGGCCCGGAGTTCAAGGAGGTGCGGAAGGTACGGTTCGACGACCCGGCCCAGCCGGAGCAGAGCGTCGTACGGGGCAACGAGGTGACGTGCTGAGGCCGTCTCCCCACTCCTCGGGTCAGTCCGCGGCTCGGTCCTCGGCCAGTCCGCGGATCAGTCCTCGAAGCCCTCGGCCGCCCGCTTCTCCCGTAGTTCCCGGATCGCCCGGCGGCGGGCCAGGCGGTGGGTGCGGCGGATCTGCGCCTCCTGGTAGCGGCGGCGGTCGCGGTCGGTCTCCGGTATCACCGGCGGCACCCGGCGCGGTTTGCCGTCGGCGTCGACGGCCGTGAAGACCAGGTAGGCCGAGCCGACCTGGGTGGCCGGGTCCGACTCGTTCCAACGCTCGGCGAGGACCCGGACGCCGATCTCCATCGAGGTCCGGCCGGTCCAGTTCACCTGCGCCTTGACGTGGACCAGGTCACCGACGCGGACCGGCTCAAGGAACACCATCTCGTCCATGGAGGCGGTGACGGCCGGGCCGCCGGAGTGCCGGCCGGCCACGGCGCCCGCCGCGTCGTCGACGAGCTTCATGATCACGCCACCGTGCACGGTCCCCAGCAGGTTGGTGTCGTTGTGGGTCATGATGTGGCTGAGGGTGGTGCGCGAGGCGGACGTGGGCTTGCCCGGGATGTCCGGTTCCACCGCCGGATCCGTGTCCGTGACCTGGTCTGTCATGCCCCCTACCTTATGCCGAAGCCTCATTCGCGGAATTTGTGTCGGGTTCGCAACAGCGAGGCCCTGATTTCCCCACATCCCTTGTCGAGCACATGGCCGGGCCCTGCACACTGGGGCGCATGAATGACTGGCCCGAGGGATGGTCCGACGACAACCGCGGCCCGCGCTACGGACGCGGCAGTGCCGGCGCACAGCCGGAGGGGGCCCGCGTGATGCGTCAGGTGCAGCGCGGCCCGGCGGTACCGCCCGGACCGCGCTCGGCGTACGGCGACCCCGGCCCGGCGGCGCCGCCGTACGGGGCCGGTGTGCCACGGCAGCCGTCGTACGTCGACGGCCAGGGGCACGAGGAGGGCGCCGGCTACGGCGACTACGACAGCGGCTACAACACCGGCCAGGTCTACGGCGGCTCCGGCGGCCGGGGCCCGGGCGGCACGGCGGGGGCGCCCACCCGGTCGCCGCGCCCCGCGCCGAACTGGCGGCGCCGGATCAAGTGGACGGCGATCACCCTGGCGACCGTGCTGGTCGTCACCTCGATCGCGACCTACTTCTGGGCCGACTCCAAGCTGCGCCGCGAGGTCGACCTGTCGAAGGTCATCGACCGGCCGGAGGGCGGCGACGGCACCAACTACCTGATCGTCGGCTCGGACAGCCGTGAGGGCATGTCCAAGGAGGACGAGAAGAAGCTGCACACCGGCGGCGCCGAGGGCAAGCGCACGGACTCGATGATGATCCTGCACGTCGGCGACAACGGCGACACGCTGATCTCGCTGCCGCGCGACTCGGACGTGGTGGTCCCGTCGTACCAGGGCTCGACGTCCGGGAAGACCTACCCCGCGCAGGGGCGGCACGCCAAGCTGAACGCCACCTACGCCGAGGACGGGCCGACGCTGCTGGTCCGCACGATCGAGGCCAACACCGGTCTGCGCATCGACCACTACGTGGAGATCGGCTTCCAGGGCTTCGCGAGCATCGTGGACGCGGTGGGCGGTGTCGAGATCAACATCGACAAGGGCTTCAAGGACAAGTGGTCGGGCGCCGACTTCAAGGCCGGCAAGCAGACCCTGAACGGCCAGCAGGCGCTCGCCTTCGTCCGTACCCGGCACGCGTTCGCCGCGTCCGACCTCCAGCGCACCAAGAACCAGCAGAAGTTCCTGGCCGCCCTGGCCCACCAGGTGGCCACCCCCTCGACGATCCTCAACCCGTTCAAGTTCTACCCGACCATGGGCGCGGGCCTGGACTCCCTGATCGTCGACAAGGACATGTCGCTGTGGGACCTGGGCTCGATGTTCTGGGCCATGAAGGGCGTCAGCGGCGGTGACGGCACCTCGATGAACATGCCGATCTCCGGCTCCGTGGGCGGCAACCTCGTCTGGGACAAGGCCAAGGTGAAGACCCTGGTGAACGAGCTGAACAACGACGAGAAGGTCACCGTCTCCGGCAACTGACGCCGTCACGCACCGGTCCGAGGGCACCCCGCGGGGTGCCCTCGGCCGTGCCGGGGTGGGCTCACATGCTGGCGCCCGCCATCGCCCGACAGGTCTCCGCGCAGCGACGACACGCCTCGGCGCAGCGCATCATCATCTGGTCGTCGGGCATGGACATGCACGCCTCGGCGCACATGTCACAGGCCCGCGCGCAGACGGCGCACATCTCGCCCGCCATGGGCGAGCGCCGCATCATCATGTCGGCGCACATGCGGGTCGTCTCGGAGCAGTCCATGAGCGCGCGCATGATCTGCATCTGCGCCTGGCCGCCCTGCTGCATGCAGGAGCTCATGGCCTCCTCGCAGATGTTGTGGCAGTTCATGCAGGCGTCGATGCAGTCCTGCATCTGCTGCGTGAGGGCGGGCATCATTCCGGACTGGGACTGGGTCATGGCTCCTCCTCGGAGGCAGGCGGGACCCGGGGCGGGCCCCGTGTGCTTCCGTCCTACGCCGGGGAGCGACGTCCCGCATGTCGGATTACGGCAGGTTGCGGGCCATGACGATGCGCTGGACCTGGTTCGTGCCCTCATAAATCTGCGTGATCTTGGCGTCACGCATCATGCGCTCCACCGGGTAGTCACGGGTGTAGCCGTAGCCGCCGAGGAGCTGGACGGCGTCGGTGGTGACCTCCATGGCGACGTCCGAGGCGAAGCACTTGGCGGCGGCGCCCAGGTAGGTGAGGTCGGCGTCGCCGCGCTCCGAGGCGGCGGCGGCCTGGTAGGTGAGGGCGCGGGCCGCCGAGATCTTCATCGACATGTCGGCGAGCATGAACTGGATGCCCTGGAAGTCGGCGATCGGCTTGCCGAACTGCTTGCGCTCCTGGACGTAGCCCTTGGCGTAGTCGAAGGCGCCCTGCGCGACACCGAGGGCCTGGGCCGCGATGGTGATGCGGGTGTGGTCCAGGGTCTTCATGGCCGTCATGAAGCCGGTGCCCTCCTCGCCGATCATGCGGTCGGCGGGGATGCGGACGTTGTCGAAGTAGACCTCGCGGGTCGGGGAGCCCTTGATGCCGAGCTTCTTCTCCGGGGCGCCGAAGGAGACGCCCTCGTCCGACTTCTCCACGACGAACGCGGAGATGCCCTTCGAGCGCTTCGAGGGGTCCGTCACGGCCATCACCGTGTAGTACTCGGAGACGCCCGCGTTGGTGATCCAGCGCTTCACGCCGTTGAGCACCCAGTGGTCGCCGTCGCGGACCGCCTTGGTCTTCATGCCGGCCGCGTCGGAGCCGGCCTCCGGCTCGGAGAGGCAGTACGAGAACATGGCGTCGCCCTTGGCGAGTGGCGTCAGGTACTTCTTCTTCAGCTCCTCGCCGCCGGAGAGGATCACCGGGAGCGAGCCCAGCTTGTTCACGGCGGGGATGAGGGAGGAGGAGACGCAGGCGCGGGCCACCTCCTCGATCACGATGACCGTGGCGAGCGCGTCGGCGCCGGCGCCGCCGTACTCCTCGGGGACGTGCACGGCGTGCAGGTCGTTGGCGACCAGGGCGTCGAGGGCCTCCTGCGGGAAGCGGGCCTCCTCGTCCACCGCCGCGGCGTACGGCGCGATCTTCGCCTCGACCAGGGCGCGGACGGCGTCCCGGAGCATGTCGTGCTCCTCGGACGGGCGGTACAGGTCGAAGTCAGCCGATCCGGCCACGGTCTCTCACGCTCCAAAGACGCAGTGATACTGACGCTAATTACCGTTAAGTAACTGAATTTTAGAGCCCCCGTGTGAACCCGCCTACGTGAGCTTGGTGACAGCGGGAAAATTGCCCGCCGGACGGCCCGACTATGCTCAGGCACCGCACGACCGAGCAGGACCGACGGACCGGAGCTGGAGCGCACCCCATGAGCCTGAAGATCACCGTGATCGGCACCGGCTACCTCGGCGCCACGCACGCCGCCGCCATGGCCGAACTGGGCTTCGAGGTGCTGGGGCTGGACGTCGTACCCGAGAAGATCGCCATGCTGGAGCGCGGCGAGACCCCGATGTACGAGCCGGGGCTCCAGGAGCTGCTGCGCCGGCACGTGGCCGGGATCGAGGGGTCCACCGGGCGGCTGCGCTTCACCACGGACTGGGCCGAGGTCGGCGCCTTCGGCGATGTGCACTTCGTGTGCGTGAACACCCCGCAGAAGCACGGCGAGTACGCCTGCGACATGAGTTACGTCGACTCCGCCGTCGCCTCGCTCGCCCCGCACCTGCACGGCCCCGCCCTGGTCGTCGGCAAGTCGACCGTGCCGGTGGGCTCCGCCGACCGGCTGGCCGGCTACCTGGCCGAGCACGCCCCGGCGGGCGGCGACGCCGAGCTGGCCTGGAACCCGGAGTTCCTGCGCGAGGGGTTCGCCGTCCAGGACACCCTGCACCCGGACCGGATCGTCGTCGGTGTGCGCAGCGAGCGTGCGGAGAAGCTGCTGCGCGAGGTGTACGCCGGCCCGGTCGGCGAGGGCACGCCGTTCGTGGTCACCGACTTCCCGACCGCCGAGCTGGTGAAGACGGCCGCGAACTCCTTCCTGGCGACCAAGATCTCCTTCATCAACGCGATGGCGGAGGTGTGCGAGGCCGCCGGCGGTGACGTGGCGAAGCTCGCGGAGGCCATCGGCCACGACGACCGGATCGGCCGCAAGTTCCTGCGCGCCGGCATCGGCTTCGGCGGTGGCTGCCTGCCCAAGGACATCCGGGCGTTCATGGCCCGCGCGGGCGAGCTGGGCGCCGACCAGGCGCTGACCTTCCTGCGCGAGATCGACTCCATCAACATGCGCCGGCGCGGCCAGATGGTGGAGATGACCCGGGAGGCGCTCGGCGGCGGGTCCTTCCTCGGCAAGCGGGTCGCGGTGCTCGGCGCCACCTTCAAGCCGGACTCGGACGATGTCCGCGACTCGCCCGCGCTGAACGTGGCCGGCCAGATCCACCTCCAGGGCGGTCAGGTGACCGTGTACGACCCGAAGGGCATGGAGAACGCCCGCAAGGTCTTCCCGACCCTGGGCTACGCCGGTTCCGCACTGGAGGCGGCCCGGGGCGCGGACGTCGTGCTGCACCTGACCGAGTGGCGGGAGTTCCGCGAGCTGGACCCGGTGGCGCTCGGCGAGGCCGCGGCGGCCCGGGTGATCCTCGACGGCCGCAACACCCTCGACCCGGAGCTGTGGCGCCGGGCCGGCTGGACGTACCGCGCGATGGGCCGTCCCAAGGCGTAGGGCACCACGGCGTGCTCATGGCGACGCCGGTTCGGCCGAGGCTCAGTCGGCCGAACCGGCGTCTGTCCGCATTCTGCACCAAACCGTCGCCGCTCACGCGCCCTTCGCCCGGTAGCGGCGCATCTTCGCGCGGGCCCCGCACACCTGCATCGAGCACCAGCGCCCGCGCCCGGCGGGGCTGCGGTCGTAGTACGCCCAGTGGCAGGTGTCGGCCTCGCACGCCTTGAGCCGGGTCCAGGTGCCCGCGACGAGCGCCTCGGCGACGGCGGCGGCGACCCGGGACAGCAGCGGGTCCGCGTCGGCCGGGGCGAGGCGGGCCGAGCCGTCGTGGTCGTCGACGGCGACGTACAGCGGGGCCCGTGCCAGCAGGGTGCCCAGCGGGGTCACCGGGCGGTGCGGCGGATGTCCGGCGTGCGCGAGCAGCGCGGCCCGCAGCGACTCGCGCAGCTCCCGGGCGTCGGCCAGCCCGCCCTCCGTGACGCCGAGGCGTGCGCGGCCCTCCGGCGTGTCCAGCCCGTCCCTGCCCGACTCGATGTCCAGGGTGTTGACCAGGCACTCGATCAGGGCCAGGCCGCCGGGAGCAGCCGATCTCTCGCTCATGCTTGCGACGTTACCCCCTATGCGGGAGCATGCAGTAACGGTTACCGGTTACTCGTCTCCACAGGTAACGCTGCAACGCTACGAGGAGGTAGTCATGGCTCTCGCCAAGCTCGGCGTCGTCGTCCTGGACTGTCCCGACCCCCGCGCGCTGGCCGGTTTCTACGCCGGTGTGCTGGGCGGCACGGTGGAGGAGAACCCCGAGGACAGCGCGTGGGTGGACCTGAAGGTGCCCGGCGGGACGGCGCTGGCCTTCCAGCGGGCGGAGGGGTTCGTGCCACCGGAGTGGCCCGCGGCGGACCGGTCGCAGCAGTTCCACCTGGACCTGGTGGTGGAGGACCTCGACGCGGCGGAGAAGGGCGTGCTGGAGCTGGGTGCCAAGCCGCTGGACACACAGGACCGCGAGCGGACCTTCCGTGTCTACGCGGACCCCGCGGGGCACCCGTTCTGTCTCTGCGCCTGCTGACCCGTCCCGAAGGAGGACCCATGGCGTCCGTGGCCCGTTTCCGCAACGTCGTGCTCGACTGCCCCGATCCGCACGCGCTGGCCGCGTTCTACGCTGCGGTGGCCGGGGGGACGCCGCAGCCGGAGGACGACGACTGGGTCGTGCTCCAGGTGCCGGACGGGCCACGGATCGCCTTCCAGCGGGCCGAGGGACACACCCCGCCGGAGTGGCCGCGCGCGGACCGCAACGGCCAGCAGCTCCACCTCGACTTCGACGCGGGTCCGACCTGGGCGGACCTCGACGCGGCGCACGAGCGGGTGCTGGCGCTCGGCGCCCGCCCGCTGGACCTGGAGGACCGCGAGACGAAGGACTTCCAGGTGTACGCCGACCCGGCCGGGCACCCGTTCTGCCTGTGCCGGATCGAGCGGTCGTGACGCTCCGGGGACGCCCGGCCCGGTGATCCCGGCCGTCGCCGGGCGGGGCGTACTCCGGTCAGTTCTCGCCGCGCGTGCCGTCCAGCGACCCGATCGTGGCGAGGGACGGCGCGCGGGTGGCCTGGAGGTCCCGGGCGACGTCCTCCGCCGCGCCGAGCACACGCACCGCGTTCTGCCAGGTCAGCTTGGCCAGGTCGGCCTTGGACCAGCCACGGTCCAGCAGTTCGGCGAGCAGGTTCGGGTAGCCGGAGACGTCGTTCAGGCCGTCCGGGGTGAACGCGGTGCCGTCGTAGTCGCCGCCGATGCCCAGGTGGTCGATGCCGGCGACCTCGCGCATGTGGTCCAGGTGGTCGGCGACCGTGGACACCGTGGCGACGGGGCGCGGGTTGCGCTCCTCGAAGGCCCGGTGGATCTTCATCGCCTCGGGATTGGTGTCCAGGTGGTGCAGGCCGTGGGCGCGCAGGTTCTCGTCGGCCGCGGCCGTCCAGTCGACGGCGGCCTGGAGCACGAACTTGGGCACGAACGTCACCATCGCCACGCCGCCGTTGGCGGGCAGGCGTTCCAGGACGTCGTCGGGGATGTTGCGGGGGTGGTCGCACACCGCGCGGGAGGACGAGTGGGAGAAGATCACCGGCGCTGAGGTGGCGTCCAGCGCGTCCCGCATCGTCGTCGCCGCCACATGGGAGAGGTCGACGAGCATGCCGAGGCGGTTCATCTCCGCCACGACCTCGCGGCCGAAGGCGGACAGCCCGCCCACGCGCGGCTCGTCGGTCGCGGAGTCGGCCCAGTCCACGTTGTCGTTGTGGGTGAGCGTCATGTAGCGCACGCCGAGCGCGTACAGGCCGCGCAGGGTGCCGAGCGAGTTGGCGATGGAGTGTCCGCCCTCGGCGCCCATGAGCGAGGCGATACGGCCCTGGCCGCGCGCCGCCTCCATGTCGGCGGCGGTCAGCGCGGGCGCCAGATCCGCCGGGTAGCGGTCCAGCAGCCGCCGGACGCAGTCGATCTGCTCCAGCGTCGCCGCGACCGGGTCCGGCTGCTCGCAGGGCACGTACACCGACCAGTACTGGGCGCCGACCCCGCCCGCGCGCAGCCGCGGCAGGTCGGTGTGCAGCCGCTCGCGCCGGTCACCGGCGATGTCCAGGGCGTCCAGGTCGTAGCCGGCCTGCTCGCGCAGCGCCCAGGGCAGGTCGTTGTGCCCGTCGACCACGGGGAACTCGCGCAGCAGCGCGTGGGCTTCGTCCAGGGCGGCCACGGCGGTCACTTCCCGAAGCCGAAGCCGCTGCCCGCGCCCTCGACCTTGGAGCGCAGCCGCTTGCCCTTCTCGGTGGCCTGGTCGTTGAGGTCCTGCTGGAAGTCGCGCATCCGGTGCAGCAGGTCCTCGTCGTGCGCGGCCAGGATGCGGGCGGCGAGGAGACCGGCGTTGCGGGCACCGGCGACGGAGACCGTGGCGACGGGGACACCGGCCGGCATCTGCACGATGGAGAGCAGGGAGTCCATGCCGTCCAGGTACTTCAGCGGCACGGGCACACCGATGACCGGCAGCGGGGTCACGGAGGCGAGCATGCCGGGCAGGTGGGCGGCGCCGCCGGCACCCGCGATGATCACCTTCAGGCCGCGGTCGGCGGCCTGCTCGCCGTACGTGATCATCTCGCGGGGCATGCGGTGCGCGGAGACGACGTCGACCTCGTAGGCGATCTCGAACTCGTCCAGGGCCTTGGCGGCGGCTTCCATGACGGGCCAGTCGGAGTCCGACCCCATGACGATGCCAACAACGGGGCTCATTCGGTGATGGTGCCTCTCAGGTAGCCGGCTGCGTGACGGGCGCGCTCCAGCACGTCGTCCAGGTCGTCGCCGTAGGTGTTGACGTGTCCGACCTTGCGGCCCGGCTTCACGTCCTTGCCGTACATGTGGATCTTGAGCTTGGGGTCACGGGCCATGCAGTGCAAGTACGCGGAGTACATGTCCGGGAAGTCGCCACCCAGGACGTTGACCATCACGGTCCACTTGGCGCGCGGGCGCGGGTCGCCCAGCGGCAGGTCCAGGACCGCGCGGACGTGGTTGGCGAACTGCGAGGTGATCGCGCCGTCCATGCTCCAGTGGCCGGAGTTGTGCGGGCGCATCGCCAGTTCGTTGACGAGGATGCGGCCGTCGCGGGTCTGGAACAGCTCGACGGCGAGGTGCCCGACGACGCCGAGCTCCTTGGCGATGGTCAGCGCCAGCTGCTCGGCGTGCAGCGCCAGGTCCTCCTCCAGGTCCGGCGCGGGGGCTATGACCGTGTCGCAGACGCCGTTGACCTGCTGCGACTCCACCACCGGGTAGGCGACGGCCTGGCCGTGCGGGGAGCGCACGACGTTGGCGGCCAGCTCGCGGACGTAGTCGACCTTCTCCTCGGCGAGGACGGGCACGCCGGCGCGGAACGGCTCGGCCGCCTCCTCGGCGCTGTCCACGACCCACACGCCCTTGCCGTCGTAGCCGCCGCGGACCGTCTTGAGGACGACCGGGAAGCCGTCGCCCTCCTCGGCGAACCGGACGACGTCCTGAGGATCGCTCACGATCCGGTGCCGCGGGCAGGGGATGCCGATCGCGTCGAGCTTCGCACGCATCACCCCCTTGTCCTGGGCGTGCACCAGCGCGTCCGGCCCCGGGCGCACGGGGATGCCGTCCGCCTCCAGGGCACGCAGGTGCTCGGTGGGCACGTGCTCGTGGTCGAAGGTGATCACGTCGCAACCGCGCGCGAACTCGCGGAGCGTGTCGAGGTCGCGATAGTCGCCGATCACGACGTCGCTCACGACCTGCGCCGCGGAATCCTGAGGAGTGTCACTGAGAAGCTTGAACCTGATGCCCAACGGGATGCCCGCCTCGTGCGTCATACGCGCGAGCTGCCCCCCGCCGACCATGCCGACTACCGGGAACGTCACACCCCTAGCGTATCGGCCACGCGGACGCTGTCGGATCGCGTCCCTCTCACAGACTCTTACCCGGTGCTTCCCCGCCTCTTTCCGACCTGTTTCCACGGCGTGGCCCGGTCCACGGGCACGGGCGGGCCCGCCCGGCTAGCATGGCGGGGTTGAGGAAACCTACCGACGGGAGCTGCACAGCCATGGAACCTCGTTCCTCGGGGCTGCAACGGCTCGTCCGCGAGGTGGCCAAGTTCGGTGCCGTGGGCGGCGCCGGCGTCCTCGTCAATCTCGGTGTGTTCAACCTGGTCCGGCACGTCTCCGACCTGCCGGTGGTGCGGGCCAGCATCATCGCGACCGTCGTGGCCATCGTCTTCAACTACGTCGGCTTCCGTTACTGGACGTACCGGGACCGCGACAAGAGCGGGCGCACCAAGGAACTCACGCTGTTCCTGCTGTTCAGCGCGATCGGCCTGGTGATCGAGAACGGCGTGCTGTACCTGGCGACCTACGGCTTCGGCTGGGACAGCCCGCTGCAGAGCAACGTCTTTAAGTTCGTCGGCATCGGCGTCGCGACCCTGTTCCGGTTCTGGTCGTACCGCACCTGGGTGTTCCGGGCGCTGCCCGCCCGGGAGACCGTGGTGAGCGCGGAACCGGTCCTGGAGCGGGAGTCGACGAAGCGGACCCCCAAGCAGCGCGTGCCGTAGGCGCCAGGGTCCGGTCCTAGCGGACCGTCGGGTGGTCGTCGTCCGGGGTGCGTGCCGGGGGCGTGCGCGAGAGGAACAGGCCGAAGACCGGGGGCTGCGCCTGGAGCAGCTCAAGGCGTCCGCCGTCGGCCTCCGCGAGGTCCCGGGCGACGGCCAGGCCGATTCCCGTGGAGTTCCGCCCGCTGATCGTGCGCTCGAAGATCCGCGCGCCGAGGTCGGCCGGCACACCCGGCCCCTCGTCGGTGACCTCGATCACGGCCTGGTTGCCGGTGACCCGGGTGCGCAGGGCGACGGTGCCGCCGCCGTGCATGAGCGAGTTCTCGATCAGCGCGGCCAGCACCTGGGCGACCGCGCCCGGTGTGCCCACCGCCTGGAGGTGCCGCTTGCCGGAGCTGACGATGGCCCGGCCGGCGCTGCGGTAGGCGGGCCGCCACTCGGCGAGCTGCTGCTGGATGACCTCGTCCAGGTCGAAGGTGACGGCGGAGCCGGTCCGCGGGTCCCGTGAGTTGGTCAGCAGCCGCTGCACGACGTCCGTCAGCCGCTCGACCTGCGTCAGCGCGATGGTCGCCTCCTCCTTCACCGTGTCCGGGTCGTCGGTGAGGGTGATCTCCTCCAGGCGCATGGACAGCGCGGTCAGGGGCGTACGGAGCTGGTGGGAGGCGTCGGCCGCGAGGCGCCGCTCGGCCGTCAGCATGCGCCCGATCCGCTCGGCGGAGGCGTCCAGCACATCGGCGACCCGGTCCAGCTCGGGGACGCCGTACCGCTTGTGCCGGGGGCGCGGGTCGCCGGAGCCGAGGCGTTCGGCGGTCTCGGCGAGGTCGGTCAGCGGGGAGGCGAGCCGGTTGGCCTGCCGTACGGCCAGCAGCACCGCCGCCACCACCGCGAGCAGCGCGACCAGCCCGATGATCAGCAGGGTCCGGCCGACCTCGCGGGTCACCGCGGAGCGGGGCTCCTGCACGGTGACCGTCTCACCCTCCTCGCCGCGCTGCGTGTAGTGGATGGTGTTGCCCTCGGGCTTGGTGCCGATCTCGATGGGCGGCTTGCCGGGCATGCGGATGACCGCGTACTGGTCCTTGCTGACCGGGTTGCGCAGCACGTCCGCGTTGACGTTCTCCGCGGCGAGGATCCGGCTGTCCACGATGCTGGCCAGCCGCACCGCCTCCGACTCCACACGCTCCTGAGCGCTGTTGCTGATCGTCCGCGTCTCGACGATCACCAGGGACACGCCGAAGACCGCGATCACCACGAGGACGACGGCGAGGGTGGACTGGATGAGACGTCGGCGCATGCTCCGTCACCTGGTGATCGCTGGGGCCCGGACTCAGCTCTTCTCGAACCGGAAGCCCACGCCACGCACCGTCGCGATGTACCGGGGGTTCGCCGCGTCGTCGCCCAGCTTCTTGCGCAGCCAGGAGATGTGCATGTCCAGGGTCTTGGTGGACGACCACCACGTGGTGTCCCAGACCTCGCGCATCAGCTGGTCCCGGGTCACCACCCGGCCCGCGTCCCGCACCAGCACCCGCAGCAGGTCGAACTCCTTGGCGGTGAGCTGGAGTTCCTCGTCGCCCATCCAGGCGCGGTGCGACTCGACGTCGATCCGCACCCCGTGCGTGGCCGGCGGCTGCTGCGGTTCGGCCGCGCCGCGCCGGAGCAGGGCCCGCACCCGGGCGAGCAGTTCGGCGAGCCGGAACGGCTTGGTGACGTAGTCGTCGGCGCCCGCGTCCAGGCCGACGACGGTGTCCACCTCGTCGGCCCGCGCGGTCAGGATGAGGATCGGCACGGTGTGACCGTCGGCGCGCAGCCGGCGGGCGACCTCCAGGCCGTCCATGCCGGGCAGGCCCAGGTCCAGCACGACCAGGTCCACGCCGCCCTGCATTCCGGCGTCGAGCGCGGCGGGTCCGTCCTCGCGCACCTCGACCTCGTAACCTTCCCGGCGCAGGGCGCGGGCCAGCGGCTCCGAGATGGACGCGTCGTCCTCGGCGAGCAGTACACGGGTCATGAGGTGATGGTAGACCGCCCGCGTGCGGTGCCGGGGTGTGATCGGCACCCGGGGTTCTTACCTTCGTATGCTGCTGGTACGAACCATTGACCTGGGGATGCGATCGTAGGAGAGACCTTCGAATCGGGTCGTGCGGTTCCCGCGACACCTGTGATCCGTGTCTCAAGTCCTTCCATATCCGGCAGTGTCCTGCCGTATGGTGACCTGAACGCCTGTAGTACACCGGGGACCTTTGGCGGGCATGTGACGCTGAGGGTCTTCTTTGTGTGCGGGCTGGCCCAGACCAGCCTTGAAAGGAATGACCTCTGGCCGGGCCCCGGACGCGGTGACGCGTCGGGGCGTGGATCCCGGTGGTCGCCGTCCGCCGCCCCGCGATCCGGGGCGGACTCCCCCTGGGCGTGGGGGTGGACGACCGACCCCGCCGGTGCCGGCCGACACCCCCACCGGGCGCGCAACGCTCCACCGCGCGTCCCGACCAGCAAGGAACGACCATGGCGTCCAGCCTGACGAAGGACTCGGTCCGACCGGGCACCCCCGGTTCCGAGAAGACCTTCTTCGGCCACCCCCGCGGACTGGCCACTCTCTTCATGACCGAGATGTGGGAGCGTTTCTCCTACTACGGCATGAGGGCCCTTCTCCCGCTGTACCTGGTGGCCCCGGGTGGCCTGCACCTGAGCGCGGGCACGGCGACGGCGATCTACTCCGTGTACCTGTCGCTCGTGTACCTGCTCGCCCTGCCCGGCGGCTGGTTCGCCGACCGTGTCCTCGGCCCCCGCAAGACGGTCGCCGCCGCGGGCCTGGTCATCATGCTCGGTCACCTGTGCCTGGCGCTGCCCGCCGCCGCGAGCTTCTTCGTCGGCCTGGTCCTCGTCGCCCTCGGCTCCGGTCTGCTGAAGGCCAACATCTCCACGATGGTCGGCCACCTCTACGACGGCCCGGAGGACCCGCGCCGGGACGGTGGCTTCACGCTCTTCTACATCGGCATCAACCTCGGTGCCTTCGTCGCCCCGCTGGTCATCGGCACCGTCGGTGAGAACGTCAACTGGCACCTGGGCTTCGCGCTGGCCGCGCTCGGTATGGCGCTGGGTCTCGCCCAGTACCTGCTCGGCGGCCGCCACCTGAACGCCAGGAGCAGCGAGGTCCCGACCCCGCTGACGCCCGCCGAGAAGGCGTCCACCCTGCGCAAGGGCCTGATCTGGCTGGCCGTCGCCGTGGTCTTCTACGGCATCGTCGGCGGCACCGGCCACTTCACCCTGAACTGGGCGCTGATCCCGCTCACGCTCATCGGCCTGATCGTGCCGATCCTGGTCATCTCCCGGATCCTGCGCGACAAGGACCTGGAGCCGGCCGAGCGCTCCAAGGTGTCCGCGTACATCTGGTTCTTCGTGGCCGCCGCCGTCTTCTGGATGATCTACGACCAGGGCGGCTCCACCCTCTCGCTGTTCGCCGAGAAGAGCGCCGACAACACCATCTTCGGCTGGGAGTTCCCGGTCTCCTGGTACCAGTCGGTCAACCCGGTCATGATCATGGCCCTCGCGCCGGTCTTCGCCTGGCTGTGGCTGTGGCTGAACAAGCGCGGCAAGGAGCCGAGCACGATCGTGAAGTTCGCCTCCGGTCTGGTGCTGGTCGGTGCGTCCTTCTTCGTCTTCCTCGCCCCGCTGTCGATCGCCGAGGGCGGTCACAAGGCCGCGGCGCTGTGGCTGGTCGCGATCTACTTCGCGCAGACCATCGGTGAGCTGACGCTGTCGCCGGTGGGTCTGTCGGTGACGACGAAGATGGCGCCGAAGAAGTACGCCTCGCAGATGATGGGCGTCTGGTTCCTCGCGGTGACCGCGGGCGACTCCGTCACCGCCCTGCTGTCGAACCCGGCCGTCGGTGGTGTCAACCTCGACAAGATGGGCTTCGTCGCCCTGGAGGCCGTGCTCGCCGTGGTCGCGGGTGTCGCGGTGTGGATGTACCGCGGCAAGGTGAAGAAGCTGATGGGCAACGTCAACTAGTCGTTGGACCTGGCCGGCGGAGGGTCACCGCGTCCCTGGGACGCGGTGGCCCTCCGTTCGTGCCGGGGTGCGGGGCGCCCTAGGGATGGTCGAGCGTCGGCGGCCGGCGCACCGCTGCGGCCGAGCGCGCGGTTCCCCACGCCCCTGAGGCCGACTGTCGCGCGGGCCGCCCGTTCGTGCCGGGGTGCGGGGCGCCCTAGGGATGGTCGAGCGTCGGCGGCCGGCGCACCGCTGCGGCCGAGCGCGCGGTTCCCCGCGCCCCTCAGGTCGACGCGGGCCGTCGGTGCGGCCGGCAGCGCAGCCGAGCCGGTGGGGCCGTGGCGGAGGCGAGTGCGGCGGTTCGTTCCGGGTACGGCACGATCGGTCCGCCTCACTCATCCCTGACGGCACATCAGATCTCGCCGTCACGGTTCGCCCGGGGTCGTGAGGAAGGAAGACACGTCACACGCCGGAGTTGTGGTGATCCGGCGTGCGCGAGGCGGTGGCGGAGTGGAGGCGGGGACTCGGGTGGTCTCCGCCGGCGCTCAGGCGGGGGCGCCCAGCTCCGCCCAGACCGTCTTGCCCGGCGTGCCGGGGGCGCGGACCACGCCCCAGTCCAGGCAGAGCCGCTGCACGATGAACATGCCGTGCCCGCCCGGCCGGCCGGCGCGGTGCGGGGTGCGCGGGGCCGGCTGGCCGGTGCCCCGGTCGGAGACCTCCAGCCGGATCACCTTGTTGTCGCAGGAGAGGAGCAGTTCGTCGGGGCCCTCGGCGTGCAGGCAGGCGTTGGTGACCAGTTCGGAGACCACGAGCAGCACGTCCTCGGCGGCGGCCCGCTGGTCGGCGGTGGCGGCGGGCAGCCAGCCCCACGCGTACAGCGCCTGGCGGGTGAAGTCACGGGCGAGCGGGACGACCCCGCTCTCGCCTTCCAGGCGCAGCCTGCGGACCTGCCGGCCCCGGGGCTGCGGGGTGCCGTCGGCCGGGCCCGGCGGCCCGGACGGCACGGACGGCGCGGCTGCCCCCGTGGCCGCGCCGACGGCCGGCGCGGCCCCCTCGGACGCCCCGGAAGCGCCGCTGGGCTCCGGGCCGCGGTCGCCCGGCGAGTAAGGCCGGGTGGTGCTCATCAGCGCTTCACCTCACCGATTCACCAGTTCACGATTCAAAAGTCCGGTCAATAGTCCGGCCGGCGGTCTCCGGCCGGTCGGTCCTGTCGAAGGCCCGGCACCGCCGGCGCCCCGGGCGCCGTCCGGCCGGGATGTCGTCCGCACACCGCCCGGACGTCGTTCGTACATCGTCCGCGCGCCGTCCGCACACCGCCCGACGGCCGTCCGCACGCCGTCCGGCCAGGAATCCCTACCCGCCCGTCCGCCGGACGCACGCCCCGTCCCGCGCGCCCACCGGCCACCGGTAAGCGGTGGCCGACGGCCGGCAGTCGGCGGAACGGCTCCCGCCTCCTTCTGCCCTCTCCTGCCCGACCGATCCGACGGAACACCCCCCGTTTCGGACGTGACGCATGTAACGCCCACGGGAAGCCGCGACGGACCGGACCGGACACGGGGCGGAGGGTCAGTCGGCACCGTCGGCCAGGGCCGCCTCCACGGAGTCGTGGACGGTGAAGACCGCCTCCGCCCCGGTGATCTCGAACACGCGGGCGACCACTGGCAGCATTCCGGCCAGATGGACCCCGCCACCCGCGGCCTCCGCCTTCAAGCGGGCGCCGAGCAGGACGTTCAGCCCTGTGGAGTCGCAGAACTCCAGGCGTGAGCAGTCCACCACGAGCCGCGAGAAGCCCTTGGCCAAGAGGTCGTCGAGGGGCTCACGCAAAAGATCGGCGGTGTGGTGATCGAGCTCACCCGCCGGTGTCACAACGGCGCTGGAGCCCTCTTCCCGCACCTCCACCAGAAGCCGGCCCGACTGTGCGCTGCCGACCGTCCCGTGGTCCATGCCGTCTCTCTCCCGAGGTCGTGGCTGCTGATGCCCTCGAACATTACGCCTTCCATGCGCACTCCGACACCCGAACATCCGCACAGAAACGGACATATAGCTACAGAACGCACTTGCGACTCGCTCGGTGCAGCGGGTAGGGCTAGTAAGGACACACACCCCTACACGCCGGCTTCGGAGGCGCCGCACACCGCAGTGCACGTACTGGCTTCGGCAGCCATATGCCGAGAACGATGGAGGACACCCATGTCACCCCGGCTCGACGCATCGCCTACCCCGATCGCGACGTCGACACCCCCACCGGAACAACTGGATCATCCCATCGACCCCCTCGATCCCTTCGAGGGACTCCCGGAGATCCCCCCGTACGACGAGATCGGCCCGGTCGACGCACGGGCCCTGTCCAAGACCCTCTTCGAGCGCCTGGAGTCGCTGGAGGAAGGGACGCACGAGCACGCGTACGTCCGCAACACCCTCGTCGAGCTCAACCTCGCGCTCGTCAAGTTCGCCGCCTCCCGCTTCCGCTCCCGCAGCGAGCCGATGGAGGACATCATCCAGGTCGGCACCATCGGCCTGATCAAGGCGATCGACCGCTTCGAACTCTCCCGCGGCGTCGAGTTCCCCACCTTCGCGATGCCGACCATCATCGGCGAGATCAAGCGGTTCTTCCGTGACACCTCGTGGTCCGTGCGCGTCCCGCGCCGGCTCCAGGAGCTGCGGCTCGACCTGGCCAAGGCCGGCGACGAACTGGCGCAACAGCTGGACCGCGCCCCCACGGTCGCGGAACTGGCCGAGCGGCTCGGCATCTCCAACGACGAGGTCGTCGAGGGCATGGCCGCCTCGAACGCCTACACCGCCTCGTCGCTGGACGCCCAGCCGGAGGAGGACGAGTCCGAGGGCGCCCTCGCGGACCGCATCGGATACGAGGACCACGGGCTCGAAGGCATCGAGTACATCGAGTCGCTCAAGCCCCTGATCGCCGAACTCCCGCCCCGGGACCGGAAGATCCTCTCCCTGCGGTTCGTGGCGAACATGACCCAGTCGGAGATCGGCGAGGAACTGGGCATCTCCCAGATGCACGTGTCCCGGCTGCTGTCGCGCACGCTGGTACGGCTGCGCAAGGGACTGACGCTGGAGGAGTGACCTCCGCGCGGAACGCGCGCACGCGTGCGGCCCGTACTGCGGTGAGCGGCCCGGTGGAGACGCCGGGCCGCTTCGGCGTCCCCTGCACCCACCACTCCGGCAGCCGGGTGCCCAGCACCCCAACCGTTATGCGGTTCCTCACAGAAACCTCTTTCCGGGACCGCCCCCGTCCACCACTATGGGTCCCCAAACTGGCTGGTATGTCAGCGGCCTTCTCGGGACGGAGGGTGTTGCATGGCTGAGGGGGACCACGCCACGGCGGGGGACCACGAGGACGCGCCGGACGCACGGCTGACCGAACTGCTGCGCTTCCCCACGCCCACGGCCTACCCGGCGTTGCAGGAGCTGCGCCGCCGCCACCATCCGGCGGTCCTCGCCCACGCCCGGCTGTGCGCGACGAGCGAGTCCGCGGCCCGCCGGCTGGCGGCGGAGACGTTCACCACGGCGGCCCGCGAGACGGCCCGGGGCGTCGAACCGCCCGTCCCCCTGCGCCACCGGCTCCTGCTGCTCACCGTGCGGCTGGCGGCCAACTGGGCGCGCGACGAACGCTCCGCGGGCGTCGACCCCGGCCTGCTGCTGGTGCTGACCACGGCCGGCCGCCCCGAGGGCCCGACCCCGCCCCTGCTCCCGGCCTTCCGGTCACTGCCCTCCCGCGCCCAGGGACTGCTCTGGTACGGCGTCGTCGACGCGGAACCCGAGGAGCGCACCGCCGCCTTCCTGGGCCTCGGCAGCGCGGACGTCGTCCACGACACCCCGCGGGCCCTCACCGCCCTGGCCCAGGCCTGTCTGCGGCACCGGCTGGCCGCCTCCGACGACCCGCGCTGCGCGGACTTCCGGCGGCTGATCGAGGAGGCGGTACGGCCGGACGCCCCGCGTCGCAGCGCCGACCTGGACACCCACATGGCGCGCTGCCCGCACTGCACGGCCGCGTTCGAGGAGGTGCGGGCGCTGCGGGACGCGCCCCGGCAGACCCTCGCCGAGGGTCTGCTGCCCTGGCGCGGAACGGCGTACCTGCGCCGGGACGAGCTCCCCGTGTCCGCCGCCGTACCCACGACGGCGGGCACGCCCGGCCGGCCGCCCCGCGGGCGCGTCCTGCTGGGCTCGGCGGCGCTGGGCGTGGCATTGACCCCGCTGCTGGTCTTCCTGTTCAGCCCCGCGCACTCCACCGACCGCCGCCCGGCGGCGGCCACCCCCGCGCCCTCGTCGGTGACGGTGACGGCGACGGTCTCGCTGCCCCCGTCCCCGGCCCACTCCCCCTCCCCGTCCCGCACGTCCCAGTCCCCGTCCCCCTCCCCCACCCCGGCTTCGCACCGCCCGACTCCCACCCCGCCCCGCCGCGAGACCCCGAGCCCGACGCCACCGCCCGCCCCGCCGGGAGCCGCCTACGCCCAGGTGGTCAACCTGGCCACGGGCCGCTGCCTGGACATCCGCGACGGCGACCTGGCCAAGGGCAACGAAGTCGTCACGGCTCCCTGCGACTCCTCCGCGACCCAGCGCTGGAGCGTCGACGCCTCCCTGGGCGTGCTCCGCTCGGCGGCCGACGACGACTTCTGCCTGGACAGCCGGGGCTCGGTCGACCGGGGCGTGGGCATCTGGGAGTGCGACTCGGTCCACGGCCGCAACGGCGAGAACCTCCGCTTCACCGTCGACCCCGACGGCACCATCCGCCCGGCCATCGCCATCGAGACGGCGGTCACCCCGGACGACGGCGACGGCGTCTCCCTGCACGCCCTGTCCGACAGCCCCGGCCGGCGGTGGCGGGCGGGGGCGCGGTGAGCCGTCCGCGACGGGTGCGTGGACGGCGTGCCCGAAGACCCGGTCGAGCCCGGCGAGCACCGGCATGCGCCGGCTGCTGCCGCCCGCCCTGAGCCGCTCACCGGCTCCGGCTGGCGATCAGCGCGGTACGGGTCCATGCGATGAGCTGCCGCACGATCGCCGTGGCACGGGCGCTGTGCGCCGGCAGGAACGGGAGTACGACCAGCGCCGGCGTGCAGGCGAGGGTGACGACGAGCAGCGGAACGATTGCGCAGAGGACGACGAGGACACGCTGCAGCAAGCGGCTGCCCGTGACCACGGCGGTCCAGGACGGTGTCATGGTTCGACGGCTCCAATCCGTGGGAGGGACCTTCCGGGACACCACCGTGCAGAACCGCGCACCCGTTGCGGCAGACGCACCGGTTGCCGATGTGAGGTCAACGAGGGAGGGATCTCAGTGACGGAGGCGCTGCCTGCGATCAGGGGTTCGGGGGACCTGGAGCGGGGCGAGATCCCGGAGGTCGCCGCGCTCGGCAACGCGTTGACGACGCTGTTCAACACCCTCGGGATGTCCCAGAGCGCGTACGCGGTCCGCGTCTCGCTCGACAAGTCGGTGGTGTCACGAGCGCTCCGCGGCCGACGAGTGGCCACGCAGGACTTCATCGACCGGCTGGTCCGCGAGGTCGAATCCGTGCGGGACACCCCTGTACAGCCCGAGGTCCACTCGAATCTGCGCGCCCTGCGCCTGGCAGCCCTGCGCGTGTGCGACCCGGCGGTGTACGAACTGGAGTCCCTGCGGGCGGAGATGGAGAAGACGCGGCGCGAGGCCGAGCTCCTGGCCAGACACCAGGAGGCGCTGCACGACCTGCTGGAGAAGAAGGAGCAGCAGATCGCACGGCTGCGCGCCGAATTGAACCAGGTACGCCAGGACTGGTTCGCCGGCCGGCCCAGCGCCGGTGGCGCGGAGGTGGAGGTGCCGGCCGAGCACGTCGCCCACAACGACGGCCTGGCCCACGAGGTCGCCCGGCTCCGGGCCGAACTGGCGGAGGTGGTCGCCGCCCGCGCCGATACCGAACGCCGGTGCGCCGCGTTGGAAGCCCGGGTCAGGGAGATGGAGGAGGAACTGGCCTCGCGCTCCGGGGAGGCCTGCGGTATCGCGCTCCCCCTGGACAGCCTGCGGGACCAGCTGACGGCGCACTGGGAAAGGGGCCACACCAGGGAAGCGGCCCGTGACCTGACCGAGGCCGCGCTGACCCGGCCCGTGGCCGAGCTCTCCGACCTGGTCGCCTGGCTGGACCACCGCGGCGACCGGCTGCACGGCGACCACGTCGTGCGTGAGGTGGCCCGCGTCCGCAGCGTCGAGGACGTGGCCGCTTTCGGCAAACGCACACTGGACCGGCAGTGGACACCGTCCTTCGCCCACCACGCCGCCAAGAGGGCCGGGCTCCTCGCCGCCGAGGCATGTCTGGTCATGACGCCACAGGACATCGCGGTACTCCACACCCTGTGGCCGGACCAGTGGGATCCGGGAACGGACCAGGTCCTGCTGCTGCGCCCGGCAGGGCCGCACAGCGTCCTCGCCGCTCTGCTGGAGTCCCCGCGCGGCCTGGACGACATGGCTCAGGTCATCGCACGTATACCGGTTGACGAGAAGGCCGCGGTCAGGAACCTTCACCCAGCGTCGTTCGGCCGTTCCGGCGAGCACGCACTGACTCTCCTGCTTCTGGCGTCGGAGGCCGAGTGGCGCGAGTTCCATTCGCTGCTCATCACCGATTTCGCGAGAAGGCTCGACACGGATCACGTGTGGCCGGCCGTGCACGACGCCGGGCTGGGACGGATGTCCGGCGAGCACTGGCGGTCCTTGACCCGCACCCTCCTGGACAGCATGACGCTGGAGCAGTTCTCGCGTGTCTTCACCGGTGTCTGCAAGGCGCACCAGAATCTGCTCACGCCCCAGGGTCTGGGCCGCACCCCCCTGTTCGTGATGCTCCGGGAAATCAGCGACCGCGGGCTGCTCCCCGACTTCGCCAGGACCGCCGGGAGCAGGCCCGCCCTGCTGCCTGGGCGCAGGAGGGAACGCGCGCTGGCGCGCAGCGCGTTGATCGCCTGGCGCACGGCCCAGGACTGACGCGGCTCAGACCACCCGCACCCCGCGCCGCCACACCCCGCTGACCAGGGGTACGCCCGGGCGGTAGGCCAGGTGCACGTGGCTGGGGGCTTCCAGGATGATCAGGTCGGCCCGGGCGCCCGGGCTCAGGCGGCCGATGTCCGTGCGGCGCAGGGCCGTCGCGCCGCCCGCCGTGGCCGACCAGACCGCCTCGTCCGGGGTCATCCGCATGTCGCGGACGGCCAGGGCGATGCAGAAGGGGAGGGAGGAGGTGAAGGACGAGCCGGGGTTGCAGTCGGTGGAGAGGGCGACCGTCACGCCCGCGTCCAGCAGACGGCGGGCGTCCGGCCACTGGGCGCGGGTGGAGAACTCGGCGCCGGGGAGCAGGGTGGCGACCGTCGCGCTGTTGGCCAGGGCGTCCACGTCCGCGTCCGTGAGGTGGGTGCAGTGGTCGGCGCTGGCCGCGTCCAGTTCGACGGCGAGCTGGACGCCGGGGCCGTGGGAGAGCTGGTTGGCGTGGATGCGCGGGTGCAGGCCCTTCGCCTTGCCGGCCGTGAGGATCGCGCGGGCCTGGTCGCCGTCGAAGGCGCCCTTCTCGCAGAAGACGTCGATCCAGCGGGCGTGCGGCGCGCAGGCGTCCAGCATCTCGCCGGTGACCAGGGCGACGTAGGCCGCCGGGTCGTCGGCGTAGTCCGGGGAGACGATGTGCGCGCCGAGGTACGTCACCTCGTCGGTGTGCCGCGCGGCGAGGCGCAGGGCGCGGGACTCGTCCTCGACGGTGAGGCCGTAGCCCGACTTGGTCTCGAAGGTGGTGGTGCCCTGGCGGAGGGCCTCGCCGAGGTAACGGGTGAGGTTCGCCTCCAGTTCCGCGTCGCTCGCGGCGCGGGTGGCGGTGACCGTGGTGCGGATGCCGCCGGCCGTGTAGGAGCGGCCGGACATGCGGGCGTTGAACTCCTGCGTCCGGTCGCCCGCGAAGACCAGGTGGGAGTGGGAGTCCACGAAGCCCGGCAGCACCGCCCGGCCACCCGCGTCGACCCGGTTGTCAGTGGCGGGTGCTTTGCTTGACTCACCGGTCCACACGACACGGTCGCCGTCGATGACGACGGCCGCGTCCTGGACCAGACCGAGGGGGGAGTTGTCGCCGAGGGAGGGGTCGTTGGTGACCAGCGTGGCGATGTTGGTGATGACGGTGCTGCTGCTCATGGTGTCGTCCTCGTGGGGGTCGGCGTCGCTCAGCCGCGCAGGGCTTCGACGGCGGCGGCCAGCGCCTGCGGCACGTGGGGTACGAGCGTGTGCACGCCGTCGCGTACGACGTGCCGGCCGCCCACGACCGTATGCCGTACGTCCGCCGCGCCCGCCGCGAATACGGCCGTCTCGGCGCCCAGCCTGGGCAGTGTCCCGGCCGTCCTGACCGAGTCCAGGGCGATCGTCGTCAGGTCGGCGAGCGCGCCGGGCTCGATGGTGCCGGCGTCGTCCCAGCCGAGGGCGGCGTGGCCGTCGGCGGTGGCGGCCCGCAGCAGGGCGGCGGCCGTCCAGTGGCCCCGGGTGCGGCTGCGCAGCCGCTCGTTCAGCTCCATGGCGCGCGCCTCTTCGAGCAGGTCGATGACGGCGTGGCTGTCGGAGCCGAGGGAGAGCGGGGAGCCGGCCCGCTGGAGGGCGACGGCCGGGCCGATGCCGTCGGCCAGGTCCCGTTCGGTCGTCGGGCACATGCAGGTGCCGGTGCCCGAGTCACCGAGCAGGGCGATGTCCTCGTCGGTGAGGTGGGTGTTGTGCACCCCGGTGGTGCGCGGCCCGAGGACGCCGTGGTCGGCGAGCAGCCGGGTGGGCGTGCGGCCGTGCGCGGCGAGGCAGGCGTCGTTCTCGGCGGTCTGCTCCGACAGGTGCACGTGCAGCGGGGCCCGCCGCTCCTCGGCCCAGCGTGCCACGGTCGCCAACTGCCCGGCGGGCACGGCCCGTACGGAGTGGATCGCCGCCCCGATCCGTGCGTGATCACGCTCCTTGAGAACTGCACAGCGTTCGGCCCAGGCCTCCGCGTCGCCGTCGGAGAACCGCAGCTGGTGGGCGGTGGGCGGCTCCCCGAAGCCGGAGGAGAGGTAGCAGGTGTCGAGGAGGGTGATCCGGATGCCCGCCTCGGCGGCGGCGGCGATCAGCGCCTCCCCCATGGCGTTGGGGTCGGCGTAGGGGGTGCCGCCGTGGGCGTGGTGCACGTAGTGGAACTCGCCGACACACGTGATGCCGGCGAGGGCCATCTCGGCGTACACCGCGCGGGCCAGGGCGTGGTAGGTCTCCGGGGTCAGCCGGTCGGCGACGGAGTACATCACCTCGCGCCAGGTCCAGAAGGTCCCGGAGCCGACCTGGACGGTGCCGCGCAGCGCCCGGTGGAAGGCGTGGCTGTGGGCGTTGGCGAGCCCCGGCAGGGTGAGCCCGCGCAGCACCTCGGCGCCGGGCGGCGGAGTGGGCGTCCCGGTGCGGACGGCGCCGATCCGCCCGTCCGCCACCTCCACCGTGACTCCCGGCTCGACACAGGTGCCGAGCCAGGCGTGCTCCAGCCAGTAGGTTCCCTTGGTCACCTGCGGACCAGCCCTTCCAGTACGTCGGCGAGTGCGCGCACCCCGGCCACGCAGTCGTCCTCGGCGGCGGACTCGGCCGGGGAGTGCGAGACACCGGTGGGGTTGCGCACGAACAGCATGGCGGTCGGGATGCTCCCGGAGAGGATTCCGGCGTCGTGTCCCGCACCGGTCCCGAGGACGGGCACCTTGAGGCCGGTGTCCTTGCCCAGGATGCGGCCGAGTTCGTCCCGCAGGGCGTGGTCGAACTCCACGACCGGGGTGAAGGACTCCCGGACGACGCCGAGGTCGATGCCGTGGGCGTCGGCGTACTCCCGGGCCGCCTTCTCGATGCCGCCCACCACCGTGTCGAGGGTGTCCTGGTCGGCGGCGCGGGAGTCGAGCCATCCGCGCACGAGGGAGGGGATGGCGTTGACCCCGTTGGGCTCGACGGCGATCTTCCCGAAGGTGGCGACGGCACCGGCGAGTTCGGCCTCGCGGCGGGCGGCGAGCACGGTCTCGGCGTACGACAGCATCGGGTCGCGGCGGTCCACCAGCCGGGTGGTGCCGGCGTGGTTGGCCTCGCCCCGGAAGTCGAACCGCCACCGCCCGTGCGGCCAGATGGCACTGGCGATGCCGACCCGGTCGCCGGACAGGTCCAGCGCGCGGCCCTGTTCGACGTGCAGTTCCACGAAGGCGCCGATCCGGGCCAGCCGCTCGGGGTCGGGACCGATGGCGTCGGGGTCGTACCCGGCCGCCTCCATGGCCCGGGGCAGGGTGATCCCCTCCCCGTCGGTGAGCCGGTGAGCCTGCTCGGCGGTCAGCTGCCCGGCGGTGAGCCGGGAGCCGACACAGGCGAGCCCGAACCGGGCGCCCTCCTCGTCCCCGAAGTTGACGATGGCGAGCGGCTTGGCGAACTCGACGCCCCTGCCGCGCAGTTCGTCCAGCGCGGCGAAGGACGACACGACCCCGAGGGGCCCGTCGAAGGCCCCGCCGTCCGGCACGGAGTCCAGGTGCGAGCCGGTGACGACGGCGTCCCCGGCGGCCGGATCCCCCTGCCAGGCCCACTGGTTCCCGTTCCGGTCGACCTCGTACGCCAGCCCCCGCGCCTCGGCCTGCTCCTTGAACCAGGCCCGGCACTCGGCGTCCGCCCCGGTCCAGGCGTAGCGCCGGTAACCGCCGGAGTCGGGGTGCCGGCCGACGGGGAGCAGCTCACGCCACATCTCCTGGAAGGAGGCCCCGGGCCGGGGGCAGTCGTTCCGCTGGGCGGGAGAGTCGCCCTGCCCGGCCTCGCCGACCGTCACGCCTCGTCACCCTCACGCATGGGCACCCGGACCCCCCGCTCGGCCGCGACCGACTCCGCGCTGTCGTAGCCCGCGTCCACGTGCCGGATGACACCCATCCCGGGGTCGTTGGTGAGGACGCGCCGGATCTTCTCGCCGCCCAGCTTCGTGCCGTCGGCCACGGTGACCTGTCCGGCGTGGATGGACCGCCCCATGCCCACGCCGCCACCGTGGTGGATGGACACCCAGGAGGCGCCCGAGGCCACGTTGACCATCGCGTTCAGCAGCGGCCAGTCGGCGATCGCGTCGGACCCGTCGAGCATGGCCTCGGTCTCCCGGTACGGCGAGGCGACGGACCCGCAGTCGAGGTGGTCGCGGCCGATGGCCAGCGGCGCGGCCAGCTCACCGCTCGCCACCATGTCGTTGAACCGCTCGCCGGCCTTGTCCCGCTCGCCGTAGCCGAGCCAGCAGATGCGCGCGGGCAGGCCCTGGAAGTGGACGCGCTCGCCGGCCATCTTGATCCAGCGGGCGAGGGACTCGTTCTCGGGGAACAGCTCCAGGATCGCCTTGTCGGTCTTGGCGATGTCGGCCGGGTCGCCGGACAGGGCCGCCCAGCGGAAGGGGCCCTTGCCCTCGCAGAACAGCGGTCGGATGTAGGCGGGGACGAAGCCGGGGAAGGCGAACGCCCGGTCGTAGCCGGCGAGCTGGGCCTCGCCCCGGATGGAGTTGCCGTAGTCGAAGACCTCGGCGCCGGCGTCCATGAAGCTGACCATGGCCTCCACGTGCTTCGCCATGGACTCACGCGCGCGAGTGGTGAAGCCGGCCGGGTCCTTCGCCGCCTCGGAGGCCATGTCCTCGAAGGCCACGCCCACCGGGAGGTACGACAGCGGGTCGTGGGCGGAGGTCTGGTCGGTGACGATGTCGATGGGGGCGTTCATGGCGAGGAGCTGCGGGACCAGTTCGGCCGCGTTGCCGAGGACGCCGATGGACAGCGGGCGGCGGGCGTCCCGGGCCTCCACGGCCAGCTGGAGCGCGTGGTCCAGGGAGTCGGCCCGGACGTCGAGGTACCGGTGCTCGATGCGGCGCTCGATGGCGCGCGGGTCGCAGTCGACGCAGATCGCGACGCCGTCGTTCATGGTCACGGCGAGCGGCTGGGCGCCGCCCATGCCGCCGAGGCCGGCGGTCAGGGTGATGGTGCCGGCCAGGGTGCCGCCGAACTTCTTGGCGGCGACGGCGGCGAAGGTCTCGTAGGTGCCCTGGAGGATGCCCTGGGTGCCGATGTAGATCCAGGAGCCGGCGGTCATCTGGCCGTACATGGTCAGGCCGAGGGCCTCCAGGCGGCGGAACTCCTCCCAGTTGGCCCAGTCGCCGACCAGGTTGGAGTTGGCGATCAGGACGCGCGGGGCCCATTCGTGGGTCTGCATCACGCCGACCGGGCGACCGGACTGGACCAGCATGGTCTCGTCCTGCTTGAGGGTCTTCAGGGTGCGGACCATGGCGTCGAAGGAGCGCCAGTCGCGGGCGGCCTTGCCGGTGCCGCCGTAGACGACGAGCTTGTCGGGGTGCTCGGCGACCTCGGGGTCGAGGTTGTTCTGCAGCATGCGCAGGGCGGCTTCCTGCTGCCATCCCAGGGCGCTCAGTTCCGTGCCGCGCGGTGCTCGTACGGGGCGGGGTCCCGACATCGTCTGCCTCCTCCTGTGCCTACGTCTATTCACATCCTGTCTGTCTGAATAGGACTAGTCAATACACCGGGACGGCCCCGTCCGCGCGCGGCGGGTGTTTGGCTGGAAGCACCGGTAGCCGGGACAGGACGGAGAAGCCGTGACGGAGATCGAGGCGGTCGGGGACATCGGGAGCGAGGCGCGGGGGCGGGCGGCCCGCCGGGACCGGGCCGTGCGGGCGGCCGTCGAGCGGGGGCTGCTGGGCCCGGACGCGGCCGTGGTGGGCCTGCTGGACGTCCTCGGCATCCGCGAGTCGGCGGCGGCGCTGCGGGCGGCCTTCGATGCGGTCGTGCCGCCCGGCACACCGGTGCTGCACGCCTTCGCCGTGAAGGCGACCCCGCTGGTGCCGGTGGTGCGGCTGCTGCACGAGGCGGGCATCGGCGCGGAGGTGGCGAGCCCCGGCGAGCTGGCACTGGCCCGGGCGGCCGGGGTGCCGCCCGCCCGGACGGTGCTGGACTCGCCGGCCAAGACCCCGGCCGAGTTGCGCGAGGCACTGACCCTGGGCATCGCGGTGAACGCGGACAACCCGCAGGAGCTGGACCGGCTCGACGCCCTCGTGCGTGCCACGCCCACCCGGTCCCCGCTCGGCCTCCGGATCAATCCCCAGATCGGCGGCGGCACCATCGGGGCGACCTCCACGGCGACGCGGACCTCGAAGTTCGGGGTGGCACTCAGGGACGAGGGGGCACGCGACTGGGTCGTCCGGGCGTACGCGGAGCGGCCGTGGCTGACCCGGCTGCACGCGCACACCGGCTCGCAGGGCATCCCGCTGCCGCTGCTGGCGCGGGGCGCGGCGGCGGCGTACGCGCTCGCGGAGGAGATCAACGCGGTCGTCGGGCGGCGGCAGGTCGACACGATCGACATCGGCGGCGGGCTGCCGGTGAACCTCGCGTCGGAGGAGACGACGCCGTCGTACGCGCAGTACGCGCGCCTGCTGGCCGAGCAGGTGCCGGGGCTGTTCGACGGGCGGTACGGGCTGGTGACCGAGTTCGGGCGGTCGCTGCTGGCCAAGTACGGGACGGTGGTGGCCCGGGTGGAGTACGCCAAGAGCGCGGGCGGGCGGCGGATCGCGGTGACGCACGCGGGCGTGCAGGTGGCGACGCGGACGGTGTACGTGCCGGGGGTCTGGCCGCTGCGGATCGCCGCGTACGACGCCGGGGGCCGGCCGAAGGCAGGGCCGGAGGTGGTGCAGGACGTGGCCGGGCCGGCCTGCTTCTCGGGTGACCTGCTCGCCGAGGCGCGCGCGCTGCCGCTGCTGGAGCAGGGCGACTACGCGGCGGCACTGGACACGGGCGCGTACTACTTCGCCCACCACTACGCCTACAACTCCCTCGCCCGGCCGGGCGTCTACGGCTACGCGCCGGACGGCGAGGGGGGCGTAGCCTTCGCCACCGTACGGGAGCCGCAGACCGTCGCGGAGGTGGTGGCGGAGTCGGGAGGGGCGCACGCGTCCGCACTCACCGGCCTCCGGGGCGCCACCGGCGGGCCCCCTTCGCCGTGATGATCAACTCGCCTGTCCCGCAGGCCAGTTGACCCACACTAGTACGCCCGGCGCATGTTCCAACGGAAAATGCCAAAGGCCTCACCTCCCGCACACACGTTGCGTAGTGTCGGCGTCACTCAACCGGAGTCACAGGCGGGAGGGGAGCCACGGTGCCCGGAATCGACGAGTGCTTGCTGGAAGCGATGCGGTTGCCCGGTGCCCGGGGAGCCGCGCTGGTGGACTGGACGAGCGGACTGGCCCTCGGCGCGGTCGGGGAGGCGCCCGGCGGCGACCACGAGACGACCGCCGCCGAGGCCGCCGAACTCGCCCGGATGGCCGCCGAGCACGGCACCTTCGCGGCGGGCGGCGACGACCTGCCCCCCGTGGAGGACGTGATCATCAGCAACGGGGACAGCTACCACCTGCTGCGCTTCGTGGACACGTCCTTCGACAGCAGCGTGTTCCTGCACCTGTGGCTCGGCCGCGAGGAGGGCAACCTCGCGCTCGCCCGGATCCGGCTCGGTGAGATGGCCGCCCGGCTGGTGCTGGGATGACCGTGGTCAGCACCCCGCAGCCGGCCCTCCCGGTCCGGGACAAGGGGGCCGGGCGCGCCCTGTCCCCGATGCTCACCCGGCTCGCCGAGGAGCGGGCCACCGGCGTCCTGGTCCGCGAACACGGCATCCTGCACCTCGCCGAGGGCCGGGTGGTGCACGCCGAGAGCCCCCTCGCCCCCGGCCTCGACGTGCTCCTCACGGCCCACGGCACCCTCGCGACCGCCGCCTGGCAGCAGGCGGCGGCCCGGACCACGGGTCCCCTGCACGCGGCGGAACTCCTGCTGCACTCCGGGGTGTTGCCCACCGGTGCGCTGGAGCTGTGCCATCTGGACGCGCTGTACGACGCCGGGTACTTCGCGCTGGCGCCGAGCAGCACGCCGGGACGGTTCCGGTACGACTCCGCGCCCCGGCTCGGCCCGCTGCCCTCGGTGCCGGTGGTCGCGCTGGAACGCGAGACGCTGCGCCGCCGGCTGCTGCTGCACCGGCTGTGGCCCGACCCTGCCGCCGACACCGCCCCGCTGATCCGGGCGGATCCGCCCACCGGCCGCGCCCCGGAGAACCCGGCCGACCCGGCCGGGCCCACCGCACCGGCCACCCGGACCGCCCCCGCCGCCCCGGTGACACCCCGGCAGCGGGCCGTCCTGGACCGCGTGGACGGCGTCCGCACGGCCGCCGACATCGCCCGGAACCTGGGCCGGCAGGCGTTCCACACGCTGGTCGACGTGCGCCGGCTGACGGCGGCCGGACAGATCGCACCCGCGTCCACGGCACCCGCCCCGCCACCACCGCCGCCCTACCAGGTCACCACCGACCCCGACATCGCGCTGCTGAAGAGGCTCAGGGATGCGCTGGAGGCGCTTTGAACGGCACCGCCCCGCCGAGAGGAGAGACCTGATGGTGGCCGAAGAGGACCTGCGGACCGTCCTGGAGGAGCTGCTGCGGCTGCGCACCCGGGTCCCGCAGCTCACCGGCGCCCTGGCGGCCGGCGTCGACGGCCTCGTCGTCGCCCACGACACCCCCGGGGTCGATCCGGAGGGCCTGGCCGCGCTCACCGCCGCCGCGCTCGGCGTCGCCGTGCGGGTCACCGATGCCACCGGGCACGGCGGCTTCCGGGAGCTGCTGGTGCGCGGCGAGCGCGGCTACATCGCCACCTACGCGGCCGGCCGGACCGCCGTCCTGACCCTGCTCGCGCAGGACCGGGTCAACGTCGGCCGGCTGCACCTGGAGGGGCGCCGGGCCGGCGCCCGCATCGGGGAGCTGCTGGACGCCGCCGAGGCCGTACGCCCGCTCCCGAGGACCACCCCCGCACGGACCCGCACTCCCCGCGCGCCCCGCACCACGGCCGCCGAGGCGCGCACCGCAACCGACAGCTGAAAGGACCACCATGGCCAACACCGAGACCGCGCTGAAGGAAGCCCTCACCTCCATAGAGGGAGCGACCGGTGTCGCGCTCGTCGACTACACCAGCGGGATGGCGCTGGGCACGATGGGCGGCAGCAAGACCTTCGACCTGAACGTGGCCGCCGCCGGCAACACCGATGTGATCCGCGCCAAGATGCGCACGATGGAGATGCTCGGCCTCAAGGCCGGCATCGAGGACATCCTGATCACCCTCTCCGACCAGTACCACCTGATCCGCCTGCTCAGCAGCCGCGGCGGCAACGGGCTGTTCCTGTACCTGGTCCTCGACTCCAGCCGGGCCAACCTGGCGATGGCCCGGCACCAGCTCAAGCGGATCGAGGAGGAGCTGGAGGTCTGACGGCGGCTCAGACCAGTGCGGCGGTACGGCGGCGGGCTCCGCCCGGGGCCGCGTCGCCGGCCGCGACGCCCGTACCGCGCAGGCCCTTGACGGTCTTGCCCGCGGGGCGCCCGCCGC
Organism: Streptomyces sp. Ru62; assembly: GCF_002920615.1. Taxonomy (GTDB): domain Bacteria; phylum Actinomycetota; class Actinomycetes; order Streptomycetales; family Streptomycetaceae; genus Streptomyces. Next base: position 452,627 of record NZ_PQSU01000001.1, on the reverse strand, counting down.
GCCGGTCGAGCCAGTCGACGCGCACCCACAGCAGCGTCTCCCGGGTCCGCTCCAGCCGCCCGAGCCACGCGGCCTTCAGGCGCAGCCCGGTGCCGAGCCCGGCCAGCAGCATGCCACCGGCCGCGGGCACGGCGAAGGCGGAACCGAGCGCGAGCGCCCAGCCCAGCACCAGCCACCAGCGGTGGCCCCGGCGCCAGGCGCGCACGGTCACCGCCCGGTCCTGAAGGACGTCGTACTTGCCCGCGCGGGCCACCCCGCGGGCGAGGGCGGTGTAGCGGCCCCGCCGGGCGAGTGCCACGACGGCCGCGCCGATGAGGAACAGCGCCGCGCCCGCCAGCACGCCGATCCGGCGCCCGGTCACTCCCTCCGGCACGACCCCGATCCCCGCGGCGACCACCCCGAGCCACCACAGCGGTGCGGCCCCGGCCCGTACGACGACGGCCACCCGAGCCAGTCCCTGTCCTCCGCGCGCCACGTCAGCCTCCCGTGTCACGTTCCGAAGCGCATGCGTCTCGTAGGGAAGCTAATAGCAGAACGTGAGACGAATCTGAGAGTGGCGGGGCCCGGTCATTCGACGAACAGGCCGCGGGCCGCCGCCTTGGCGTCGAACTCCTCCAGGCGGGCCTGGGCGTCCGGCAGGTCGTCGCAGAGCGCCTCCAGCAGCACCCGGCCGAGGAGCATGGGCGCGCACGCGGTGTCGAAGGCGAGCCCGGTGCCGACGGCGGCGGGCAGCAGCAGGTCGGAGTACTTGGCGACCGGCGCGAACGCGGAGTCGGCGACGGTGACCACGGTCAGGCCGGCGTCCTTGGCGTAGGCGAGGGTGTCCACGACCTCGCGCGGGTGCCGGGGCAGCGCGAAGCAGAGCAGGGCGGTGGCACCCGCGCGGACGGCGGCGTCGATGCGGTCGTGGATCATCGTGCCGCCCTCGTGGAGCAGCCGGACGTCCGGGTGCACCTTGGCGGCGAAGTAGGAGAAGCCGTACGCCTGGGAGGCGGCGGCGCGCAGGCCGAGCACCGGCAGCGGGCGGGAGGCGGCGAGGACGCGGCCGGCCCGCTGCACCGGGCGGGGGTCGGCGAGCAGCTCGGCGAGGTGCCTCAGGTTCTCGATCTCGGCCTCGACGGCCTGCTGGTACTCGTTGTAGGCGGAGACCTCGGCGGCCGGTTCGGCCGGGACGACCTCGCGCAGGTGCTTGCGCAGGGCGGGATAGCCGTCGAAGCCGAGGGCGACCGCGAACCGGGTCACCGACGGCTGGCTGACCCCGGCCAGTTCGGCCAGTTCCACGCTGGACAGGAAGGGCACGTCGGCGGCCCGGCGCACCATGCTGTGCGCGATGCGGCGCTGGGTCGGCGTGAGCCGGTGGCCCTCGAAGAGCGCCTGCAATCGGTTGGCAGGGCTGTCGGTCCCGCTCATCACGTACTCCCCCTCCGGATTCCTCGACGCCCCGGGAGAGTACAGCGCCGGGGCATTGACAAACACGGGTCGTCTATTCAGACAGTGTCTCGCTGCATACCGTTATACAGCCCACCGTGGGGAGAACGCATGGCTCAGCTCGTGGAACTGCGCTCCATCGACGTCGTCCCGGACGAGGAACGGCACGGCACGGCCTTCAGCCAGTTCACCCTCTGGCTCGGCGCCAACCTCCAGATCACGGCCGTCGTGACGGGTGCCCTGGCGGTCGTCTTCGGCGGGGACGTGGTGTGGTCGGTCGTCGGCCTGCTGCTCGGCAACCTGCTCGGCGGGGCGGTGATGGCCCTGCACTCCGCCCAGGGCCCGAAGCTCGGCCTGCCGCAGATGATCCAGTCCCGGGCACAGTTCGGGGTGCGCGGGGCGGTCGTACCGCTGCTGCTGGTGATCGTGATGTACGTCGGCTTCTTCGCGTCCGGCAGCGTGCTCGCCGGGCAGGCGGTGGGCGAGCTGACGCACACCGACGACACCACCGGGATCGTCGTCTTCGCGGCCGTCACGGCGGTCATGGCGACCGCCGGCTACCGGGTCATCCACACCCTCGGCCGGGTCGCGAGCGTCGTCTGCGCGCTCGCCTTCGTCTACCTCGCCGTACGCCTCCTGGACCGCGCCGACACCGCCGCGCTGCTGCACGACGCGCACTTCTCGCTGCCGATGTTCCTGCTGGCGATGTCCCTGTCGGCGTCCTGGCAGCTGGCGTTCGGGCCGTACGTGGCGGACTACTCGCGCTATCTGCCGCGGACGACGTCCACGAAGGCCACCTTCTGGTGGACGCTGTCCGGCTCGGTGCTGGGCTCCCAGTGGTCGATGACGTTCGGGGTGCTCGTCGCGGCCACGGCGGGCGAGACGTTCCTGGACAGCCAGGTCGGGTACGTCGTCGCCCTCGGCGGCACGGGCCTGGCCGCGTCCTTCTTCTCCTTCGTCATCGCCCTGGGCAAGCTCACCGTCAACGTCCTCAACACCTACGGCGGCTTCATGTCGATGGTGACGAGCGTGAGCGGCTTCCGCGGGCAGCGGCGGCTGTCCCGGGCGGGCCGGGCCGCGTACATCGGGCTGGTGATGGTCGCCGGGACCGCGGTGGCCCTGCTGGGCAAGGACAGCTTCCTGTCCTCCTTCAAGGACTTCCTGCTGTTCCTGCTGACCTTCTTCACGCCCTGGTCGGCGATCAACCTGGTGGACTACTACCTGATCTCCAGGGAGCGGTACGACCTCGCGGCCCTCGCCGACCCGCACGGACGCTACGGCGCCTGGCGCTGGGACGCCCTCGCCGTGTACGCGGCCGGTCTGCTCGCCCAGCTGCCGTTCCTCGCCACCAGCTTCTACACCGGCCCGCTGGTGGACCCGCTCGGCGGTGCGGACATCTCCTGGATCGTCGGTCTGGCCGTACCGGCGCTGCTGTACTGGCTGGTCGCGCGCCGGAACACGGTGGCCGGCCCGAACCCCGAGCGGGGGGCTAGCCCCAGTGCCGTCGAGACGGCCGCTCCCTAGGCTGACCGGCATGAGCACACTCGATCCCCGGGACGCCGGCCTCAGGACGGACCCGAACCTCCGGAAGGACCTGGACGCGACCGTGCGCGCCCGCAGGGAACTGGGCGACGACTACGACTCCGCGCTGGTGGAGTCCTTCCTGGAGAAGGTCGAGCAGCGGATCGACGACGCGGTGGACCGCCGGGTGCGGCGGCAGCTCGCCGAGCGGCAGATGGCGACGGCCCGCGAGACCCGGCGGCCGAAGCCGGCCGACTCCTGGGGCGAGCGCTACGGCTTCGCCCTGATCACGCTCGTCCTGGCGATCCCGCTGTCCGCCATCGCGGGTGCGGTGGCCGGGCTGTCCGGGATGGTGGTCACCTGGCTCGGCATCGTCGGCGTCAACGCGGTGCAGGCCGTACGGCTCAACCCCGACCTCCTCGCCGGCCGGCGCCACCACGACGGCCCGGCGCGGGGCGAGTGACCGCCGGGGCGGGTGACCGCCCTCGGTGGGGTCACGCCTGCCGGGTCGGCAGCACCATGATCTGGCGCAGGTTGACGTGCCGGGGGCGGCTGGTGGCGTAGGCGACGACATCGGCGACCTCCGCCGGGGCGAGTCCCCCGATCGCCCCGAACATCTCGTCCAGTTGCCCGGACAGCTCCGCGCTGTCGACGTGCGAGGCCAGTTCGGTCTCCGTCAGTCCCGGCTCGATGTTGGTGACCCGGACGTCCCGCGGCCCCAGTTCGCCGCGCAGGCTCTGCGACAGGTAGGTGACGGCCGCCTTGGTCGCCCCGTACACCGCGTAGTTCGGGAAGGGCACGTGGGCGCCGATGGAGGAGATGTTCACCAGGTCGGCGGTGCGCCCCCCGGCCGCGGCGGCCAGCAGGTCGGCGTTGAAGGCGCGGATGATCCGCAGGACGCCGGTGACGTTCGTGTCGAGCATCCGCTGCCACTCGTCGAGCCGGCCCGCCTCGACGGGGTTCGGCAGCATGACACCGGCGTTGTTGACGACGAGGTCGACGGCTCCGAACGTCTCGTGGACCCGGTCCCGGGCGTCCTCCACGGACGCGTCGTCGGTGACGTCGGCGGCCACCGCGAGCGCCTGGCCGCCCTCCGCCCGGATCTTCTCCACCAGCGCGTCCAGCCGGTCCGCGCGCCGGGCGAGCAGCGCCACCCGGGCCCCCTCGGCGGCCAGGTGCAGGGCGACCGCCTCGCCGATGCCGCTGGCGGCTCCGGTGACCACGGCGGTACGGCCGGACAGGTTCTCGTACGACATGGGTGCTCCCTCGTGGACCGCGGCCGGGGCTGCTCCCCGGCGGCTGACACCACTCTCGTCACGTCCGGCCGCCCTACCCAGGGATGCGGTTTTCCTGGGTCTGCCAATACCAGGATCGACGGCCGCCGCTCCCCTACGATCTGGTTATGGACGGGGACTGGACCGAAGCAGAGGTGGGCGACTTCCTGCGCTCGCGCCGCGCCCGCATCAGGCCGGAGGAGGTCGGGCTGCCCGCGCACGGGCGGCGCCGGGTGCCGGGCCTGCGCCGCGAGGAGGTGGCCCAGCTCGCGGGAGTGAGCGTCGACTACTACATCCGGCTGGAGCAGGGCCGGGGCACCAGCGTGAGCGACGCCGTGCTGGATGCCGTCGCGCGGGTGCTGCGGCTGGACGAGACAGAGCACGCCTACCTGCGCACGGTGGCGCGCCCCCGCCGGCAGCGGCGGAGGCCGGCCGGTGCGCCCCGCGTCCGGCCCGGCGTGCAGATCCTCCTCGACGGCATGGAACGCAGCCCGGCGTTCGTGCTGGGCCGCCGCATGGACGTGCTCGCCTGGAACGCGCTCGGTGACGCCGTCAACGGCTTCAGCCGCCTGGCACCGGACGAACGGAACGTCCCCCGGCTGGTCTTCCTCGACCCTGCCTCCCGGGAGCTGTACCCGGAGTGGACGGCGGTGGCCGCGCAGACGGTGGCCCAGCTGCGGCTGCTGGCGGGCCGGTACGCCGACGACCCCGGACTGTGCGCGCTGGTCGGCGAACTGACCCTGAAGAGCGAGGACTTCCGCCGGCTGTGGACCGACCACGAGGTCCGCGAGTGCGCGTTCGGCGTGAAGAAGGTGCGGCACCCGGTCGCGGGCCTGCTGACCCTGCCGTACGAGACCCTGACGGTCCCCGCGGACCCGGAGCAGACGATCGTGGTGTACACGCCGGAACCGGGTTCGGAGACGGCTGAGCGGCTCGCCGTGTTGGGGAGCTGGAACGCGACGACGGCCGCAACCAGCGACTGAGGAGCAACGACGGCGACTGACCACGTCCGCGAGAGCGGCGCCGGTTCAGGCGCAAAGGGGGGTGCGCGGGGACCGCCGCACCCCCGTTTCCGGGGGGCGGGACGACGGCGGTCCCCGCGAGGGACGCGGGCCGGGTCAGGGCCGGGCCTACGCGTCCGTGGCGTCCATGGAGGTCCGGGAGCCGCTCCGGAGGTCCTTGGCGCCGTTCGGCGCCGGCCTGGGCGGGGAGCCGCTCCCACCCCTGCCGACACCCACTAATCTGCCGGATCCGTGTTAAGCGGGTGCTGCGCGCACATGACGCCCTCGTACCACTTCCGCGAATCCCGGCCCCCGCCCGGGCGGGCTACTTGGCGCCGCCCTTGGCCAGGAAGGCCAGCAGGTCCTGCCGGCTGACCACACCGGTCGGCTTGCCCTCGACCAGCACGATCGCGGCGTCCGCCGAACCCAGCACCTGCATCAGGTCGCCGACCGGCTCGCCGGAGCCGACCTGGGGCAGCGGGGCGCACATGTGCTTCTCCAGCGGGTCCTCCAGCGAGGCCCGCTTGCTGAACAGGGCGTCGAGCAGCTCCCGCTCCACGACCGAGCCGACGACCTCGGCGGCCATCACGTCCGGGTGACCGGCGCCGGGCTTGACGACGGGCATCTGCGAGACGCCGTACTCGCGCAGCACCTCGATGGCCTGGCCGACGGTCTCCTCCGGGTGCATGTGCACCAGGGACGGGATGGAGCCGCCCGCCTTGTCGCTCAGGACGTCACCGACGCGGGCGCTGGGGCCCTCGTCCTCCAGGAAGCCGTAGTCGGCCATCCACTCGTCGTTGAAGATCTTGCTGAGGTAGCCGCGGCCGCTGTCGGGCAGGAGCACGACCACGACGTCGTCCGGGCCGAGCCGCTCGGCGACCTTCAGCGCGGCCACGACGGCCATGCCGCAGGAGCCGCCCACCAGCAGGCCCTCCTCCTTGGCCAGCCGGCGGGTCATCTGGAAGGAGTCCTTGTCGGAGACGGCGACGATCTCGTCCGCGACGGTGCGGTCGTAGGCGGTCGGCCAGAAGTCCTCACCGACGCCCTCGACCAGGTACGGCCGCCCGGAGCCGCCCGAGTACACGGAGCCCTCGGGGTCGGCGCCGATGACCTTGACCGCGCCCTGGCTGGCCTCCTTCAGGTAGCGGCCGGTGCCGGAGATGGTGCCGCCGGTGCCAACGCCCGCCACGAAGTGGGTGATCTTCCCCTCGGTCTGCTCCCACAGCTCGGGGCCGGTCGAGTGGTAGTGCGAGAGCGGGTTGTTGGGGTTGGAGTACTGGTCGGGCTTCCAGGCGCCGGGCGTCTCGCGCACCAGCCGGTCGGAGACGTTGTAGTACGAGTCAGGGTGCTCCGGGGCCACGGCGGTCGGGCACACGACCACCTCGGCGCCGTACGCGCGCAGCACGTTGATCTTGTCGGTGCTCACCTTGTCCGGGCAGACGAAGATGCACTTGTAGCCCTTCTGCTGGGCCACGATGGCGAGTCCCACGCCGGTGTTGCCACTGGTCGGCTCGACGATCGTGCCGCCCGGCTTCAGCTCCCCGCTCTGCTCCGCGGCCTCGATCATGCGCAGGGCGATGCGGTCCTTCACGGAACCGCCCGGGTTGAAGTACTCCACCTTGGCCAGGACGGTCGCCTGGATGCCCTTGGTCACGTTGTTGAGCCGCACCAGCGGGGTGTTGCCGACGAGGCTGATCATCGAGTCGTGGTATCGCACCGTTGTCTCCGGTCGCTGCAAAAGAACTGTTCGTAGTGGTGTCGCCAGCCTAAGGCCAGCGGTGTGGCGTGGGCGTTCGTTCACTCCCTGTCGAGATTGGCGCACGGTCCGTACGGGGCAAGGAGTGGGTACGGCTACGAGGAGGTGGCGGCGACGCATGACGAGGATGTCGAGGGCACGAGTGGCCCGGCGCATCGCGGCCGGGGCGGCGTACGGCGGGGGCGGGGTCGGGCTCATCGGCGCGGCCGTCGTCGGTCTGGTGCTGGCGGAGGTGCGACTGGCACGGCGCCATGTGGGCAACGGCAGCGGCGGGCGGGTGCCGGTGGCCGACGGCGTGTACGGGCACGCGTACGGCATCCCGGGCGAACCGCCGCTCCGCCTGACCATGCTCGGCGATTCGACGGCGGCGGGGCAGGGCGTGCACCGGGCGGGCCAGACCCCGGGGGCGCTGCTGGCCTCCGGGCTCGCGGCGGTGGCGGAACGCCCGGTGGAGCTGCGGAACGTGGCGGTGCCGGGCGCCCGGTCCGACGACCTGGACCGCCAGGTCGCGCTGGTGCTGTCCGCACCCTCCCCCGTCCCGGACATCTGCGTGATCATGGTCGGCGCGAACGACGTGACCCACCGGATGCCCCCGACCCGCTCGGTACGGCACCTGGCGGCGGCGGTACGGCGGCTGCGCACGGCCGGCGCCGAGGTGGTGGTCGGCACCTGTCCCGACCTCGGCACGATCGAGCCGGTGCAGCAGCCGCTGCGCTGGCTGGCCCGGCGGGCGTCCCGGCAGCTGGCGGCGGCCCAGACGATCGGGGTGGTGGAACAGGGCGGGCGCACGGTGTCGCTGGGCGACCTGCTCGGCCCCGAGTTCGAGGCGAATCCGCGGGAGCTGTTCGGGCCGGACAACTACCACCCGTCGGCCGAGGGCTATGCGACCGCGGCCATGGCCGTCCTGCCCACGGTGTGCGCGGCGCTGGGCCTGTGGCCGGAGGAGGAACGGCCGGACGTGTCGCGCCGCGAGGGCTTCCTGCCGGTGGCCCGCGCGGCGGCCGAGGCCGCGTCGGAGGCCGGCACCGAGGTGACGGCGGCCATGCCGACGGGGCCGCGGGGGCCTTGGGCGTTGCTCAAGCGGAGGCGCCGGCGGCGGGTACCCGAGGCGGAGCCGGCGACCCGGCCCCTCTGACCGGCTCGGGCCCGGACCCGGAGCCAAGCAAGCGCTTAGACAATTGCGGCCAGTGTCACACCGCGACACCGGTGACCTGGCCCATACGTACGGGTAACTTCCCACCTGCCCTGCCCGAAAAAATCCGCCACTGGAGCCGTGATGCCCGAAGCCGTGATCGTCTCGACCGCCCGCTCCCCCATCGGCCGCGCGAACAAGGGCTCCCTGAAGGACCTGCGCCCCGACGACCTCACCGCCACGATCATCCAGGCGGCCCTCGCCAAGATCCCCGAGCTGGACCCGAAGGACATCGACGACCTGATGCTCGGCTGCGGCCTGCCCGGCGGCGAGCAGGGTCACAACCTCGGCCGGATCGTCGCCGTGCAGATGGGCATGGACCACCTGCCGGGCTGCACGATCACCCGCTACTGCTCCTCCTCCCTGCAGACCTCCCGCATGGCACTGCACGCCATCAAGGCCGGCGAGGGCGACGTCTTCATCTCGGCCGGTGTCGAGATGGTCTCCCGTTACGTCAAGGGAAGCTCCGACGGCCTGCCGGACACGCACAACCCGCTGTTCGCCGAGGCCGAGGCCCGCACCGAGTCGGTCGCCGGGCAGGAGGGCACCACCTGGCACGACCCGCGCGAGGACGGCCTGCTGCCCGACCCCTACATCGCGATGGGCCAGACCGCCGAGAACCTGGCCCGCTGGAAGGGCGTCACCCGCCAGGAGATGGACGAGTTCGGCGTCCGCTCGCAGAACCTCGCCGAGGAGGCCATCAAGAGCGGCTTCTGGGAGCGCGAGATCACCCCGGTGACCCTGCCCGACGGCACGGTGGTCGGCAAGGACGACGGCCCGCGCGCCGGCGTCACCCTGGAGGCCGTACAGGGCCTGAAGCCGGTCTTCCGCCCGGACGGACTCGTCACGGCCGGCAACTGCTGTCCGCTGAACGACGGCGCCGCCGCGCTCGTCATCATGTCCGACACCAAGGCCCGCGACCTGGGCCTGACCCCGCTCGCCCGCATCGTGTCCACCGGTGTCTCCGGCCTCTCCCCGGAGATCATGGGCCTCGGCCCGGTGGAGGCGAGCAAGCAGGCTCTCCAGCGCGCCGGTCTGACCATCGACGACATCGACCTGGTCGAGATCAACGAGGCCTTCGCCGCGCAGGTGATCCCGTCCTACCGGGACCTCGGCATCGACATCGACAAGCTGAACGTCAACGGCGGTGCCATCGCCGTCGGCCACCCGTTCGGCATGACCGGTGCCCGCATCACCGGCACGCTCATCAACTCGCTCCAGTGGCACGACAAGCAGTTCGGCCTGGAGACGATGTGCGTCGGCGGCGGCCAGGGCATGGCGATGGTCATCGAGCGCCTCAGCTGACCCACCGTCCGTAGCGGGCCACGTACGTCACGTCGCAGAAGGGCCCAGAACCCAGGAAACACCACGGTTCTGGGCCTTTTCGTGATCCAATCTCCCCCAGGATGTGACCTATCTCGCTCGCCGGGCCCATCGATGCAGGTCAGCGCGGGTCAGCGCGCCACACGACGAAACCACGAACGCAAAGTCCTGTCCGTTTCGTGACGTTACGCACTGACAGCTGGTTAGTCCGCCCTTCAAGCTGATGTAGGAAGTCGGGGGTCGACTTTGAACCGGGAGTATGTCAGTGAGCGCCATGCCGATCGCCCTGCTGCTCACCACGGCAGCCACCGGCGCCGTGGGTGTCGCCGTCCTGCGCACCGTGCTGAAGCTGCGCCGCCAGCTCACCGAACTGGCGGCGCAGCTCGCCGACGGCCAGGCGGCCACGACACGCGCCCTCCTGCCGAACGCCCGCACCACTGCCGACGCCGACGAGATACGGGCGGCCGTGGCCGAGGCGCTCGCCGAGGAACGGGAGCGCGAGCTGGCCGAGGCACGCGCCTTCTGGGCGGCGCAGGAGGCGCGTGACGCCTCCGAGTCGCCCTCGCTGTACGGCCTGCCCGACGCCGATGTGTTCCTGCCCCGCCAGGCGGACTTCGTGGGCCTGGAGCCGCTGGAGCCGGTGGCCGAGCCGGGCGCCGACGCCGACGAGTTCGCCGGGGAGTCCCCGGAGTTGGCCGCGGCGCGCCGCCGGCACCCCTCGCACCCGGACTTCGTGCCGGTGCAGTCGCCGGCCGTGAACGACCACGAGCGCACCGTCACCACGCTGGAGGAGCTGGCCGCCGAGCGCGTCGAACTCTCCGATGTCCGCCCCGGCCCGCTCGGCACGCTCGACGTCTACGTCTTCGCCGACGGCACCACCCTGTGCATGACCCCGGGCCACCGCGAGACGGCGGAACGCCTGGCGCGGGCCCTGGAGTCCGGCGAGGCCCCGTACCTGCTGGGCGGCTCGGGCATCTCCGGCGCGTACACCCTGACGTTCGCGTGCGGCGAGGAGACGGTCTACATCCTGGCCGACCGGGTGATCGCGTCCCTCTGACGGTCGACGTCAGACCCCCGCCCGCTGCCGCGCCTCCTCCACCAGCCGCACGGCCTCGGCGACCTGGTCCTCACTGCGCACCACGACCGCGAGGTCGTGCGCCGCCACCAGGATCTGATCCGCCGCGGCGAACATCCCCGCGTCCGGCATCTCCCGGGGCTCGCTCCCCGGCTCCTCCATCAGCTGGGCCCGCCGGGAAAGCTCCCGGGCCAGGGCCAATGCCTCCGCCGCCGCGCTCCGTTGGAGCCGGCTCTGCGGTGCCGCCCGCAACCGGTCGGCGAAGTGATCCACTGCTTGGGTCAAGGGCGTCGTATCAACCACCCGCCGAGCGTAACGCCCCGCACTGTTGCCAATACGCGAACGCTCAGGCACGGTGACGTGAAGGACCGGCTTACATCCCCTTTGCGTTCGGAGGCGCCGATGTCCCACGTCTTCTCCGAGGAGACCCACCGCAATCTGCTCGCCCGCATCCCCCACTGCACCGGTCGTGAAGTCTCCGACTGGCTGCGCACCGTCGAAGAAGGCCCGGCACTCTTCCGCTTCGAGGAGAAGGTCAGCTGGCTCCGGCACGAGTACGACCTGGCGTACGGCCACGCGAAGGCGATCGTGCACGAGTACGACCTGAGGAGGGCGGCGCGCAAGCTGCTCTGAACGGCCAAGCTGCCCTGAACGGCACAGGGCCCCGGGCGGATCACCCGGGGCCCTGCCGATGACCGGCGTCGGCGCTAGTCGTTGTTGCTGAAGATCGCCACCAGTCGCAGCATCTCCACGTAGATCCACACCAGGGTCAGCGTGAGGCCGAACGCGGCGAGCCATGCCTCGTTGCGCGGGGCGCCGTAGGCGATGCCGTCCTCGATCTGCTTGAAGTCGAGGGTCAGGAAGAACGCGCCGAGGATGATCGCGATGATGCCGACGAGCGCGCCGAGCGGGCCGAAGCTGCGCAGTCCGCCGTCCTCGGCGACACCGAAGGCGACCAGCAGCAGATTGACCGCCATGACCACCAGGAACGCCATCGCGATGGCGAGGCCGATGCGGGCGTAGCGGGCGGTGACGCGGATCCAGCCGGCCTTGTAGACGAGCAGGGTCGCGCCCGAGACGGCCATGGTGCCGAGCACGGCCTGGAAGGGCGCGCCGCTCCAGCGGCTGTTGTACATCTCGCTGATGACGCCGAGGAAGACGCCCTCGAAGGCGGCGTACCCGAGGATCAGCGCGGGCGACGGGGTGCGCTTGAAGCTCTGCACCATCGCCAGGACGAAGGCGATCAGCGCGGAGCCGACGGCCAGGCCGTAGCTGCTGCCCGAGACGGGCAGCAGGGCCCAGGCGAGGACGGCGCCGACGGCGACCGTGCCGAGCGTGACGGCCGAGCGGACGACGACGTCGTCCATGGTCATCCGGTCGGTGGTGGCCGGGGCCTGGGGCGGGGCGCCGACGCCCTGCTGTGCGTAGGGGTTCTGCGCGTACGGGTTCTGCGCGTACGGGTTGCCCTGTGCGTACCCGGCCTGCGGTGCGGTGTTGAAGCCGGCGTAGCCGTTGTCGCGGCTGAACCCCCGTCGCGAGAAGACCGGGTTGCTGCTCCTCATTTCACTCCTCCATGGCTGCCGAGCGCAGCCTTGGCTCAAGAGTAATGGATTGGCAAAGGATCGACCATGATACTTGAGGAGGATCTTTCCCCTGCTGTGCTGCGCAACACGCTACGCGGGCATCTGATTCCCGGCCATGGACGGACGGCTAACCGAGCGGAAACCCTGTGTACGCCTCCGCCAGGTCGGTCCCGGCCGCCCGGGAGGAGGCGATCCGCTCCAGCCGGGCCAGTTGGAGGCGGGCGTCGAAGGCGGTGGCGTCCGGGGCGCGGTGCAGCAGGGTCGTCATGTCGTAGGAGAACCGTTCGGCCTGCCAGATCCGGCGCAGACAGGTCGCGGAGTAGGCGTCGAGGAGGTCCGGGGAGCCGGTCTCCCGTTCGTGGGCGAGGGCCCGGGCGAGCGTGACGACGTCACCGACGGCGAGGTTCAGCCCCTTGGCGCCGGTCGGCGGCACGATGTGGGCGGCGTCGCCGGCGAGGAAGAGCCGGCCGTGCCGCATCGGCTCGTGCACGAAGGAGCGCATGGGGGTGACCGACTTCTGGGTGATCGGCCCGCGCTCCAGCCGCCAGCCGTCGTCCGTCTCGAACCGCCGGTCCAGCTCGTCCCAGATCGCCTCGTCGCCCCACGCCTCGGCGTCCGTCCCCGCGGGCACCTGGAGGTAGAGCCGGGAGACGGCCGGCGACCGCATGGACAGCAGGGCGAAGCCGCGTTCGTGGCGGGCGTAGACGAGTTCGTCGTGCGAGGGCGCGACATCGGCGAGGATGCCGAGCCATGCGTAGGGGTACGACCGCTCGAACACCCGGGACACCCCGGCCGGGAAGGCCTGGCGGGCCACCCCCCAGAACCCGTCGCAGCCGACGACGTAGTCGCACTCCAACACGTCCTCGCGCCCCTGGTGCCGGAACGGGACCCGTGGCCGGTCGCCCTCCGCGCCCTCCACGCGCAGCGCCTCGGCCTCGAAGAGCAGCGGCCCGCCCTCCTTCGACTGGAGCGCGATGAGGTCCTTGCAGACCTCGGTCTGGGCGTAGACGGTCACGGACCGTCCGCCGGTGAGCGCGGGGAAGTCGACGCGGTGCCGGCGCCGGTCGAACCGCAGCTCGATCCCGTCGTGCCGCAGCCCCTCCCGGTCCATCCGCTCCCCGGCCCCGGCGGCGCGCAGCACGTCGACGGTCCCCTGCTCCAGAATCCCGGCCCGCTGCCGCTGCTCGACGTAGTCCCGGTCCCGGCTCTCCAGGACGACCGACTCGATCCCGGCACGGTGCAACAGCCGGGCGAGCAGCAGCCCGGCCGGGCCCGCCCCGATGATCCCGACGGTGGTGCGCATCGGTCGTCTCCTCTCTCCCGCCGCCCCACAGGGCGTTCGTCTGGTGAAATTTCTTTCACTGTTTTCCGGGCGTGAGTCTCCGCCGCACGGGCCCGGCTGTCAACGGTCGTGCGGCGGTCGAGTGGTGTGTGGGCGGTTCTGGTGGCGCCCTCGACGCCGAGGGTCAGGCGTAGACGGACACCATGACGCCCCGAACCGGCCGTTCCATCCGACCGGAACAGGTGACGAGGAAGGTGCCCGGAGCCGGACTTGAACCGGCACGCCCGCGAAGGGGCAGCGAGGTTTAAGCTCGCCGTGTCTGCATTCCACCATCCGGGCAGGCCATGGGCTCCGCTTGCGAGCTTCGAGCCTATCGGGACCCATCCCCCGGACAGCGGACGGGTGGACCGATGTTGTCTTATTTTATTGACGTCTGAGGGTGCATCAGCCCGCGGAACACGCCATCCGCACTTGCCAATAGCCTGACGTGACGGCTGTACGCGCGTACGTGAAATGACGGAATTTCACCGTCCGAACGAGGGTGTTCCACCTGTTCTCGACAGGGTTCCCGACGCGGCCCCCGCCACGGACGGAGTCAGGGTCACCCGTCCTCCCCAGGTATGACGGCGGGCCGCTCCGTCCGACCCGAGTCGCCCTCCGGAACCGGAACAGCGACTGACTACACGCGCGCTCCCCGCCGGGACGATGGACCAGTCCCCAACGAACAGACGTCGTACCGACAGGAGCGCCCTCCCGTGACCACCACACCCACCGCAGGCCGGACCACCGCCGTGGCCGCACGCGCCACGGAGCTGTCGAAGATCTACGGGCAGGGTGAGACCCGGGTGGTCGCCCTGGACCGGGTCTCCGTCGACTTCCGGGCCGCCGAGTTCACCGCGATCATGGGGCCGTCGGGCTCCGGCAAGTCCACGCTGATGCACTGCGTGGCCGGGCTGGACACCTTCTCCTCCGGGTCCGTCCGGATCGGGGACACCGAGCTGGGGTCCCTGAAGGACAAGCAGCTCACCAAGTTGCGCCGGGACAAGATCGGCTTCATCTTCCAGGCGTTCAACCTGCTGCCGACGCTGACCGCCCTGGAGAACATCACCCTCCCGATGGACATCGCCGGGCGGAAGCCGGACAAGGCGTGGCTGGACCGGGTCATCGACATGGTCGGGCTGTCCGGCCGGCTCAGCCACCGGCCCGCCCAGCTGTCCGGCGGTCAGCAGCAGCGGGTCGCCGTCGCCCGCGCCCTCGCCTCCCGGCCCGAGATCATCTTCGGTGACGAACCGACCGGGAACCTGGACTCGCGCTCCGGCGCCGAGGTCCTCGGCTTCCTGCGCAACTCCGTGCGCGAGCTGGGCCAGACCGTCGTCATGGTCACCCACGACCCGGTGGCCGCCGCCTACGCGGACCGGGTGATCTTCCTGGCCGACGGGCGGATCGTCGACGAGATGTACGGCCCCACCGCCGACTCCGTCCTCGACACCATGAAGCAGTTCGACGCGAAGGGCCGTACCAGCTGATGTTCCGCACCGCCCTGCGCAACGTCCTCGCGCACAAGGCCCGGCTCCTGATGACCGTGCTCGCCGTCATGCTCGGCGTGGCGTTCGTCTCCGGGACGCTGGTCTTCACCAACACCATCTCCGACGCCTACCAGAAGAGCTCCGCCAAGGGCTTCGACCGGGTCGACGTCGCCGTACGGCCCGAGTACCAGGACTCCAAGGGCAACCAGGTCGGCCGGACCCCCGAGCTGACCCGGGCCCTGCTCGACAAGGCCGCAGGGGTCCCCGGGGCCGCCTCCGCCACCGGCGTCGTCAGCGGCTTCACCGCCGTCGCCGACAAGGACGGCAAGCTTGTCGGCGGTGACTGGCAGTCCGCCGGCGGCAACTACTGGGGCACCGAGGACCCCCGCTACCCGCTGGTCAGCGGCCATGCCCCGCGCGGCAAGGACGAGGTGCTGATCGACTCGGCGACCGCGAAGCGGGCGGGGTACCGGGTCGGCGACACCGTGCGGCTCTCCGTGGACGGCCCGGTCCTCACCCCCACCGTCAGCGGCATCTTCACCACCGACGACGGCAACGTCGCCGCGGGCGGCAGCCTCACCCTGTTCGACACGGCGACCGCGCAGGCCCTGTTCGGCAAGAAGGGCACGTACGACGAGATCGACGTGCGGGCCGCGGCCGGCACCAGCCAGGCGGCGCTCAAGGCCCGGCTCGACAAGGCCCTGCCCGCGAAGCTGGTGGAGACCACCACCGGCAAGCAGCTCGCCGACGACCAGGCGGAGGCCATCTCCTCGTCCATGAGCAGCCTGAAGCAGGGCCTGCTGGTGTTCGCCGGCATCGCCCTGTTCGTCGGCACGTTCATCATCGCCAACACCTTCACCATGCTGGTCGCCCAGCGCACCCGGGAACTGGCCCTGCTGCGGGCGGTCGGCGCCTCCCGCCGCCAGGTCACCCGCTCGGTGCTCATCGAGGCGTTCGCCGTCGGCGCGGTCGCCGGTGTGACCGGTCTGGCCGCCGGTGTCGGCATCGGCGCGGGCCTGCGCTCCCTGCTCGGCTCGTTGGGCGCGACCATGCCCGACGGCCCGCTGGTGATCAGCCCCGGCACGGTGGTCACCGCCCTCGGGGTCGGCGTCCTCATCACCATGCTGGCCGCCTGGCTGCCCGGCCGCCGGGCCGCGAAGATCCCGCCGGTGGCGGCGATGAGCAGCGTGCACGCCACGGCCACCACCAAGTCGCTGGTGCTGCGCAACACGCTGGGCTCCCTGTTCGCGGCGGCCGGCATCGCGGTGGTCCTCGCGGGCACCAGGATGGACGCCGACACCGGCCAGGGCGCGATGGGCGTCGGCGCCGTGCTGCTGATCATCGGCGTGTTCATCCTGACCCCGCTGCTGTCCCGCCCGCTGATCGCCGCCGCCGCGCCGGTGCTGCGCGCCTTCGGGGTGTCGGGCAAGCTGGCCCGGCAGAACTCGGTGCGCAACCCGCGCCGCACCGCGGCCACCGCCTCCGCGCTGATGATCGGCCTGACGCTGATCACCGGTATGACCGTGATGGCGGGCAGCCTCCAGACGTCCATCGACAAGATGGCCTCCTCGGCGATCCGCGCCGACTACGTCGTCTCGATGGCCAACCGCGGCCCGCTCTCCCCCGGTGTGGAGAAGAAGATCGCCTCCGCCGACGGCGTCACCGCGAGCAGCCCCCTGCGCAACGGCGAGTCCCGTATCGACGGCGGCACCGAATACCTGACCGGTGTCGACGGCGCGACCATCGGCGAGCTGACCGATCTGAAGGTGACCGACGGGTCGTTCAGCGTGGGCGGCACGCGGGTCGTCGTGGACGAGGACCGTGCCAAGGACTTCGGCTGGAGGGCCGGTTCCCGCTTCACCGCGCACTTCGAGGACGGCAAGGCCCAGCGGCTGACGGTCGCGGGGGTCTACGAGGGCAACGACATGCTCAACGGGATCATCCTCGACAACAAGGTCCTCACCCCGCACCTGTCCGACCCGGCCGACATGCAGGTCATGGTGAAGACGGCGGACGGGGCGTCCGACGCGGCCAAGGACAGGCTGGAGAAGGTCCTCGGCTCCAACCCGGCGATCAAGGTCCAGGACAAGCAGGACATCTCCAAGGAGATCGCGCAGATGTTCACGCTGATGCTGAACATGGTCTACGGCCTGCTCGGCATGGCGGTGATCGTCGCGGTGCTCGGCGTCATCAACACGCTGGCCATGTCCGTCTGCGAGCGGGCCCAGGAGATCGGCATGCTCCGCGCGATCGGCCTGGACCGCAGGGCGGTCAAGCGGATGGTCCGCCTGGAGTCCCTGGTCATCTCCCTGTTCGGCGGGGTGCTGGGCATCGGTCTGGGCGTGTTCTTCGGCTGGGCGGCCGGCGAGCTGCTGGGCACGAAGATGCCGACGTACGAACTGGTGCTGCCGTGGGGCCGGATGACGGTGTTCCTGCTGCTGGCGGGCGTGGTCGGCGTCCTGGCCGCGCTGTGGCCGGCCCGGCGCGCGGCCCGGCTGAACATGCTGACGGCCATCAAGGCCGAGTAACCGGTCGTACGACGGCACAAGGGGGCCCCGCGGGAGGGGCCCCCTTGTGCCGTACCGCTGTCAGCCGTGCCAGGTGCGGGCCCGCAGGGGGAGTCCTGAGGCGCCGGACTCGGGGGTGCGGATCGCGAGGACCTGGTTGACGCCGATGCGGTTGCGTTCGAACGCGAGCGCGGAGGCGGCCATGTACAGCCGCCAGACGCGGGCGCGGCCCGGGCTGGTGAGGCCGACGGCCCGGTCCCAGTCGGCCTCCAGGTTGGCGACCCACCGGCGCAGGGTGCGGGCGTAGTGCTCGCGGATGGACTCCACGTCCCGGACCTCGAAACCGGCCCGCTCCAGCTGGGTGACGGTGGTGCCGACGGGGGCGAGTTCGCCGTCGGGGAAGACGTAGGCGTCGATGAACTCGTCCACCTCGTACGCCGACTCGTCCCGCTGCGGGCGGCGGGCGATCTGGTGGTTGAGCAGCCGGCCGCCGGGCTTGAGCAGGGCGTGGAGCTGACGGGCGTACTCCAGGTACTTCTCGGCGCCGACGTGTTCGGCCATGCCGATGGAGGAGATCGCGTCGAAGGGGCCGTCCACGACGTCCCGGTAGTCCTGGACCCTGATCTCCACCCGGTCGGTCAGGCCCTCGTCGGCGACGCGCTTGCGGGCGTACGCCGCCTGCTCCTGGGAGAGCGTGACGCCGACGACGCTCACGCCGTGCTCGCGGGCCGCGTGGATGGCCATGGAGCCCCAGCCGCAGCCGACGTCCAGCAGCCGCTGACCCTCCTTCAGGCCCAGCTTGGCGCAGACCAGTTCGAGCTTGTCACGCTGGGCGGACTCCAGGGTCCCGGCGTCCTCCCAGTAGGCGCAGGAGTACACCATGGACGGACCGAGGACGATCTCGTAGAAGTCGTTGCCGACGTCGTAGTGGTGGCTGATGGCCCGCTTGTCGGTCCGGCGGGTGTGCAGATTCCGGCGGGGCCTGCGGACCTCCTCGCGCGGCGGCGCGGGCGGGATCGGCGGACCGGCCAGTTTCAGCAGCTCGCGGGCGGCGGCCCGGACATCGGGGTCGCGGAGGGCCTGGACGAGGCTGCGGGCGTCCTCCCCGCGCTCCCAGACGAGGCCCGCCATGGCGTCGAGCGCGGTGTACAGGTCACCCTCGATCTCCAGGTCGCCGGCGACCCAGGCGCGGGCGAGGCCCAGTTCGCCCGGTTTGAACATCATGCGGCGCAGGGCGCGGCGGTTGCGCACGACGAGCGCCGGCGCGTCCGGCGGCCCTGCCTGCGATCCGTCCCAGGCCTTCAGGCGTACCGGGAGCGGGGCTCCCAGCATCTGCTCGGCAAGACTCCTCAGCCGCGACGCGGCGTCGGCCATGGCGCACACCTCCAAGACGACGATCCCGGATGCCGGATACCACGTAAACACCGCGAGGGCCTCGGCGCAGTCCCGCAAAGGAGTTACGACTGGGCAAAACGGTTGTAGAAACCATGCAGATGGGTGCCCGGGAACGCCGGAAGACCTCCCGCACCACGGATGGCAGGAGGTCTTCCGGGTCGGCCGCCGACGGAAGGGTCCGTCGGCGACCTGAGGGTCTGTCTACGACCGGAGGGTCTACCGGTGTCGACCGGAGGTCAGGAGGCCTTGGCCTTCTCCTCGGTCTTGCTCGCGGCGGCGACCGGCGCCGGCTTGGCGGCCTCGTAGAACTCCTCGCGCGGGTTCTCCATGGCGCCGAGGGAGACGACCTCGCGCTTGAGGAACATGCCGAGCGTCCAGTCGGCGAAGACGCGGATCTTGCGGTTCCAGGTCGGCATCGCCAGACCGTGGTAGCCACGGTGCATGTACCAGGCGAGGCGGCCCTTGACCTTGATCTTCATCTTGCCCATGACGATCATCGCCACGCCCTTGTGCAGGCCGAGACCGGCGACCGCACCCTTGTTGGCGTGCTCGTACTCCTTCTGCGGGAAGCCCCGCATACCGGAGACCACGTTGTCGCCGAGGACCTTGGCCTGGCGCAGCGCGTGCTGGGCGTTCGGCGGGCACCAGGCGTTCTCCACACCGGCCTTGCGGGCGGCGATGTCCGGGACCTGGGCGTTGTCGCCGGCGGCCCAGATGTAGTCCGTGCCCTTGACCTGGAGGGTGGGCTCGCAGTCGACGTGACCGCGCGGGCCGAGCGGCAGACCGAAGCGGGAGAGGGCCGGGTTGGGCTTGACGCCGGCCGTCCACACGATGGTGTTGGAGTCGACCTCCAGGCCGTTCTTCAGCACCACGTGGCCGTCGACGCAGGAGTCCATGGAGGTGGAGAGGTAGATCTCCACGCCCCGGCTCTCCAGGTGCTCCTTGCCGTACTGGCCGAGCTTGGGGCCGACCTCGGGGAGGATCTTGTCGGCGGCGTCGACGAGGATGAAGCGCATGTCCTCGCGGGAGACGTTCTTGTAGTACTTGGCCGCGTCCCGGGCCATGTCCTCGACCTCGCCGATGGTCTCCGCGCCCGCGAAGCCACCGCCGATGAAGACGAAGGTGAGCGCCTTGCGGCGGATCTCCTCGTCGGTCGTGGAGTCCGCCTTGTCGAGCTGCTCCAGGACGTGGTTGCGCAGGCCGATCGACTCCTCGATGCCCTTCATGCCGATGCCCTGCTCGGCGAGGCCGGGGATCGGGAAGGTGCGGGAGACCGCGCCCATGGCGATGACCAGGTAGTCGAAGGGCAGCTCGTACGCCTCGCCCACCAGCGGGGCGATCGTGGCGACCTTGCGGTCCTGGTCGATGGTGGTGACCCGACCGGTGAGGACCTCCGCCTTCGGCAGCACGCGTCGCAGCGGGACGACGACGTGGCGAGGGGAGATGCTGCCGGCGGCGGCTTCGGGGAGGAAGGGCTGGTAGGTCATGTACGACCGGGGGTCGACGACCGTGACGGTCGCCTCGCCGTAGCGCATCTTCTTGAGGATGCGCCGAGCTGCGTACAGGCCTACGTACCCACCGCCTACTACGAGGATCCTGGGACGCTCCGTGGTGCTCATGCCATCGAGTATCCACCCGCCCCCGGGGGGTCGCTCGTGCGCCCCTTCACAAGGTCTGACAGGGCCTGTGTTAAACTCCGCGGCTCGCGTGAAGCAGACCACCGGGCCACGGGGGAACCGCGGGGCGCTTCGCCCCGTTGTCAAGGCCGCGTGAGCTGCCTCTCCGGGCCGATGGGGCGCCCGTGAGGGCACCGTGACACCCTCGGAACACCCCCTTCCGGGACCCTCCCACACTCCCCGTCTGAACATGTTCAAACGGCCCTCCGACCCCCGGAAGAGGCAATGGACCCCCTTCCGGGGCCCGATGGGAGGGAATTCCTTGTGAAGAACTTCACGAAGGTTCCCGCGTGGGTATGACCAGGGGCCCCTCAAGGGGGCCCCGGACACCGCTCAAACGTTATCCAACCTGCTCAGCAGGTGGCTACCACTCAGTAACAAAAGAGAGCCACGCCACGCCGCCCATGGGCCGCGCTCCCGCCCCGGGCCGCTCTCACGCCACCGACCAGGCGATGCCGTCGAGGATGTCGTGCTCGCTCACCACGACCTCCTCGGCGCCGATCCGCTCCATGATCGCGAGCAGGACGAGGGCGCCCGCGCCGATGACGTCGACCCGGCCCGGGTGCAGGGACGGGATCGCGGCGCGCTCGGCGTGCGTGGAGCGCAGCAGCCGTTCGGTGATCTCGCGCACGCGGTCCCGCGAGACCCGGGAGTGGTGGATGCGCGCGGAGTCGTACCCGGGCAGCTCCTGGGCGATGGCGGACACCGTGGTGACGGACCCGGCCAGGCCCACCAGGGTGTGGGCCTCGCGCAGCGGGACCGACTGCTCGGCGAGGTCCAGGGCGGCCTCGATGTCGGCCCGCATGGCGGCGATCTCGTCCTCGGTGGGCGGGTCGCTCACCTCGCCGCCGTGCACCAGGTGCCGCTCGGTCATCCGCACGCAGCCGACGTCCACCGACCGGGCGGCGCGCACGTGGTCGTCGCCGACGACGAACTCGGTGGAGCCGCCGCCGATGTCCACGACCAGGTAGGGCCGGGCGAGGTCCGCACGGCCGGTGAGCTCCTTGGTGGCACCCGTGAAGGAGAACTCGGCCTCCTGGTCACCGGTGATGACCTCCGGCTCGACCCCGAGGATGTCCAGCACGCCGCGCACGAAGTCCTCGCGGTTCTCGGCGTCGCGGGAGGCGGAGGTGGCGACGAAGCGCAGGCGCTCGACGCCGTGCTCCTTGATGACGTCCGCGTACTCACGGCAGGCGGCGAAGGTGCGCTCCAGTGCCTCGGGCGCGAGCCGGCCGGTGCGGTCGACCCCCTGGCCGAGCCGCACGATCGTCATCCGGCGGTCCAGGTCGGTCAGTTCGCCCGTCGCCGGGTCGGCGTCCGCGACCAGCAGACGGATGGAGTTGGTACCGCAGTCGACGGCGGCCACGCGAGTCACTTCTCGTCCCCCTCGCTGTCGTCGCGCTCGTCCCTCTCGCCGCTGTCGAGCGTCACGCACGCGCCCTTGCGCCACCACTCCGGCAGCATCGCCAGGGCCTCGTCGCCGAGCGGGTTCACGCCCGGGCCCGCGGCCAGCGAGTGGGCGACGAGCACGTGCAGGCACTTCACCCGGTCCGGCATGCCGCCCGCGCTCGGGAAGCCGCTCAGGACCTCGATCTCGTCCCGGCGCCGGATGTAGTCCTCGTGCGCGGCCCGGTACGCGGCGGCCAGCTCGGGGTCACGGCCCAGCCGCTCGGTCATCTCCTTCATCACGCCGTTCGCCTCCAGCGTGCCGATGGCGGAGGACGCCTTCGGGCACGTCAGGTAGTACAGCGTCGGGAAGGGCGTGCCGTCGGGCAGGCGCGGTGCCGTCTCCACGACGTCCGGCTGACCGCACGGGCAGCGGTGCGCGATGGCCCTGAGGCCCCGCGGCGGGCGGCCCAGCTGCTGCTTGAAGGCCTCTACGTCCGCGTCGGTGGGCTCGGTGCGCGGAGTGGGCGGCGGAGGGGTTTCCATGACTGCTTTCAGGGTGGGTTCGTGTCGGTTGCCGGACCGGACGGGCCGGTCACTGGTCGGAGGCGTCGGCCTTGTCGACGCCTTCCCAGACGTTCGTGTACCAGGGCCGGTGGGCGGCCCCGAGGTCGGCGCGGGACTGCCTGGCCGCACCCGGGTCGACGACCACGTACCCGGTCTCGCCGGGCATCACGTAGTGCAGCCGGCGGCGGATCTGCTGCTCGGCGTAGGCGTCGTCCTGCCAGCGCGCCTTCAGGTCACGGAGCTGCTCGACGCGCTCACGGGCCTGCTCCCGCTGCCGCTGGAGGTCGGCGATCTGCTCGCGCTGGGAGACGTACTGCCGCATCGGATAGGCGAGGGCGACGATCATCGTGCACAGCACCAGCGCGAGCAGGGCCGCGCGGCCCGTGAGCCGGGAGCGGCGGGCCTGCCGCTTGGTCTGGGAGCGGTAGACGCGGGCCGCGGTCTGCTCGCCGAGCAGCCGCAGCCTGGTCGCGGTGGAGAAACGGTCCCGGTCCTTCACGGCCATCTGGCTCTCCGCCTCCCCTTTCACACGTGCGTACGTCCCCGGACACGGTACGGGACCGAGTACGGGGACGTACGTACGACTGGCTAGGACTTGACCCCGGAAGGCTCAGCCCTTGAAGCGCGGGAACGCGCTGCGGCCGGCGTACACCGCCGCGTCGTCGAGGATCTCCTCGATGCGCAGCAGCTGGTTGTACTTGGCGACGCGCTCGGAGCGGGCCGGGGCGCCGGTCTTGATCTGGCCGCAGTTGGTGGCGACGGCCAGGTCGGCGATGGTGACGTCCTCGGTCTCACCGGAGCGGTGCGACATCATGCACTTGAAGCCGTTGCGCTGGGCCAGCTCGACGGCGTCCAGGGTCTCGGTCAGCGAGCCGATCTGGTTGACCTTGACCAGCAGGGCGTTGGCGGCGCCCTCCTCGATGCCGCGGGCGAGGCGCTCGGGGTTGGTGACGAACAGGTCGTCGCCGACCAGCTGGACCTTGTCGCCGAGCTTGTCGGTGATGACCTTCCAGCCGGCCCAGTCGTCCTCGAACAGCGGGTCCTCGATGGAGACGAGCGGGTAGGCCGCTACGAGCTCCTCGTAGTACTCCGTCATCTCGGCGGCGGAGCGTTCCTTGCCCTCGAAGAGGTACTTGCCGTCCTTGTAGAACTCGGAGGCGGCCACGTCGAGCGCGAGGGCGATCTGCTGGCCGGGGGCGTAGCCGGCCTCCTTGATGGCCTCCAGGATGAGGTCGAGGGCCTCACGGTTGGAGCCGAGGTTCGGGGCGAAGCCGCCCTCGTCGCCGAGGCCGGTGGACAGGCCCTTGTTCTTCAGGACCTTCTTCAGGGTGTGGTAGACCTCGGTGCCCCAGCGCAGGGCCTCGGAGAAGGACTCCGCGCCGATCGGGGCGATCATGAACTCCTGGATGTCCACGTTGGAGTCGGCGTGCGAGCCGCCGTTCAGGATGTTCATCATCGGCACCGGCAGCAGGTGCGCGTTCGGGCCGCCCAGGTAGCGGAAGAGGGGGAGGTCGCTGGCCTCGGAGGCCGCGTGGGCGACGGCGAGCGAGACGCCGAGGATGGCGTTGGCGCCGAGGGAGCCCTTGTTGTCGGTGGCGTCCAGGTCGAACATGGCCTGGTCGATCAGGCGCTGCTCGGTGGCGTCGTAACCGACCAGCTCCGGGCCGATCTGCTCGATCACGGCGAGGACGGCCTTCTCGACGCCCTTGCCCTGGTAGCGGTTCGGGTCGCCGTCGCGGAGCTCGATGGCCTCGAAGGCGCCGGTCGAGGCGCCGGACGGGACGGCGGCACGACCCGTGCTGCCGTCGTCGAGGCCGACCTCGACCTCGACCGTGGGGTTGCCTCGGGAGTCCAGGATTTCCCGGGCTACGACGACGTCGATGGACGGCACGAGCATCTCCTTCTTGGATGTGACGCTGGAAGTGCGGGGCGGTGTGCCTTACGGCTGTGCCTTGCGACTAGAGCCTAACCGTCCCGGGGGCGTCGGCCACCGACCGACCGTCCCGTGGACAAGCCGACGGTACCTTTTGTTTCTCGCCGAAACAAAGGGTGCGGGGGGCGGCGGACGCAAAAAAGCCCCGCCCCGGTGCGTACGGGGGAACACGCACCGGGGCGGGGAGCCCGTGGGGACGGGGGGCGGCCCGCAGGGGGCCTCAGCGCGGCCCGCGCGCAGGCGCGGGCCCGTGGCCGGGCTGGGGGCCGGGTCTCACTTCAGGTGGAGCTGCTGACCCGGGTAGATCAGGTTGGCGTCCTCGACGATGTCCTTGTTCAGCTCGAACAGCTTCTGCCAGCCGCCCTGCACGTGGTGCTTCTCGGCGATGGAACTGAGGGTGTCACCGGTGACGACCTTGTACTCGCCGTCGCCCTTCTTGACCTTCTTGCCGGTCGGGGTGGTGACGGTCTTGCCCTGGCCCTTGCTCGCGCTCGCGGCCGGACGCTCGGCGGAGCGGGAGGCGGCCTGCTCGCCGGTGGAGCGGGTGGCGGTGGAGCTGCCCGAGCCGGTGGAGGTGCTCGGAGTGGAGGTGCTCGGCGCGGAGCCGTTGTACGGGGTGCTGGACAGGCCCGTGCCGCAGACCGGCCAGGCGCCCTTGCCCTGGGCGGCGAGGACCTTCTCGGCGACGGCTATCTGCTGCGCCTTGCTCGCCTTGTCGGCGGTGCCGGCGTACTGCGTGCCGCCGTACGCGGCCCAGGTGGAGGCGGAGAACTGCAGACCGCCGTAGTAGCCGTTGCCGGTGTTGATGGACCAGTTGCCGCCGGACTCGCACTGGGCGACCGCGTCCCACTGGGAGGCGGTGGCGGCGGAGGCGTTGCCGGCCGCCATCAGCGGAGCGGCGACGGCGGCACCGGTGACACCGGCGAGCGCGATGGCGCGGACGGCCTTGGACGGACGACGGTGCTTGCCCTTGCTGGAGAACAGCATGGATCGATCCCCTCACCGACGCCTGCGAGGTGAGCTGTCGGGTTCGGGCCGGTTGAGTTGCCCGGCCGCACTCCGCTCACGCGGACTGCGGCTTCACCCCAAGCCGGTTCCGGCATCAACTGCCGGGCCCGGCACCTACCTTGGGTCCCCCGCTCCTGCCTACGGCGCTTGACGCGACGACTGTTCCCGGGCAACCGCTGGCAGGATTCGGCGTTGCGGCTGCCGGGGCTCGTGGTGACGAGCGGTCCCGACCGTAGACACGCGATCCGCGGAATTTCAAAGACGATCTAGGCTTCTGAGACTCATCCCACACTTTCGCCAAACCGGACATTAAGGCGATAACCGGGACGTCAACTCCCCCTACTCGCCGCCCGTTTCGCCCCCGACTTCCAGGGTCTGACCGGCACTGATGTGGTTCGGGTCGGTCCCGATGGCCTTCTTGTTGCCGGCGTACAGCGCGCGCCACCCGCCGTCGACGTCAAGGGAGTCGGCGATGGAGGCGAGGGTGTCGCCCTGGCGGACGGTGTACGTGTCCGTTTCGCGCGAGGCGTGCCGGCCGGAAGACGTGGCGTTCTGACCGTTTGTCGCGCTTTCGTCCGCACCGCTCTCGTCCGCGCTCGCGCCCCGGTGGCGCCCGCCGCCGAGGGAGCCGGTGTCGACCAGGCTCCAAGAACCGGCGGCCTGCTGCGGGTTGTCCTGGAGGCCGGCGTCCGGAGCGGCCGTGGGCGAGCTCTCGGCCCCCTGGGCGCTTCCGGTGTCCGGCGCGGTGGACTTGTCGGACTTGGGAGTGTTGGTCCCCGTGGAGCCGGCTCCCGCATCGGCATCCTTGCCCGGCTTGGCGCTCGGAGTGGTGACCTCCTCCGAGGAAGAGTCGGCGCCGGAGCCGGAGTTGGTGCCGGAGCCGGCATCGCTGGAGGGCGACGAATCCGGCAGGCCGGACGAGTCGGAGCTGTCGGAGGAACCGGATGTACCGGAGTTGCCCGCTGATCCGGACGAATGACTCGAACCGCCGCTGTCGCCGGAGCCGCCGGAGCCGCCGACGCCCGTGTCGACGTGCGTCGAGCCCGAGTCCTCGGTCAGACCGGACAGCAGGGCGCAGGTGGCCCAGGGCGTGGTGCCCTTGTCGGCGAGGATCTTTTCGGCGACGGCGATCTGCTGGTTGCGGCTGGCCTGGTCCGGGCCGGCCGCGTACTGGCCGCCGCCGTAGGCGTTCCAGTCCTCCTGCGAGATCTGCAGGCCGCCGTAGTACCCGTTGCCGGTGTCCGCGCTCCACGAGCCGCCGCTCTCGCACTCGGCCACCTTGTCCCACGTGGTGCCGTCGGCCGCGTTGGCGCTCGCCGCGCCGAGCAGCGGGATGGCGATGGCGGAGCCGGTCACTCCGGCCGCGACGAGGAGAGCCGGGGCCTGACGGGGGCGACGGTGTCGGCCGTTCCCGGAGAGCATGCAGAAGCCTTTCGAGCGACAGCAGGACCGGCGCGGCGGATGGAGCCGGTCGCCGCGCTGATGGGTGAACGTATCGGCAGACGATCACTTGTCACAAGTTCATGCCGCACAGATCACGTGAAGATCACAGAGTTGAACGCCTGTCATCTTTCCCTGGAGAGGCTGTGCCGGACCCGGAAGGACCGCGTCCGGACGGTGTGTTCAGGTGCGGGGTGTGAACTCCACCGGCAGGGTGCGCAGGCCGCGCATGATGAGTCCGCCGCGCCAGCGCAGTTCGGCAGGATCCGCGGCGAGGCGCAGATCGGGCAGCCGGGTGAGCAGGGCGGCGAGCGCGGTCTGACCCTCCAGACGGGCGAGCGGCGCGCCGAGGCAGTAGTGGATGCCGTGACCGTAACCGAGGTGCTGGTTGTCGCGGCGGGCGAGGTCCAGCACGTCCGGGTCGGCGAACCGCTCCGGGTCCCGGTCGGCGGCGGCGAGGACGACGAGCACCGGGTCGCCCGGCGCGATCCGCTGTCCGCCGATGGTGAGCGGCTCGGTGGCGAACCGCCAGGTGGCCAGCTCCACCGGGCCGTCGAAGCGCAGCAGTTCCTCCACGCCGGTCGCCAGGAGCTCCGTCTCCCGGCGCGCCAGGGACTCCTCCAGCCGTCGGCGCTGACCGGGGTGCGTGAGCAGGGCGTAGGTGCCGTTGCCGATGAGGTTGACGGTCGTCTCGAAGCCGGCGAACAGGAGGATGAAGGCCATGGCGGCGGCCTCGTTCTCGGTGAGGTGCTCGCCGTGGTCGGAGGCGCGGATCAGGCCCGAGATCAGGTCCTCGCCGGGCGCGGGCTCGGCCGGCAGCGCCTCGCGCTTCTTGTGGATCAGCTCGGCCAGATAGCCGCGCATCTTCTTCACCGACCGGGCGACGCCTCCCCGGGGGCCTCCGCCGTGCCGGATCATCATGCCCGCCCAGTCCCGGAAGTCGTCCTGATCCTCGCGCGGGACGCCGAGCAGGTCGCAGATGGCGTAGATGGGCAGCGGGAAGGCGAACTCGTGGATGAGGTCGGCGGAGCCGCGCCGTGCGAACTGGTCGATGAGGTGATCGGTCAGCTCCTGCACCCGGGGCGCGAACTCGGCGACCCGGCGGGGCGTGAAGGCCTTGCTGACCAGCCGGCGCAGCCGAGTGTGGTCCGGCGGGTCGATGTTCAGCAGATGCGTCATCAGCTCGGCCTTGCGCTCGCCGGGGATGCCGGTCTTGCCCTTGGCGTGCGCGGGCTCGTCGTGATGCGCCGGGTTCTTGCTGAGCCGCTGGTCGGCCAGGGCCTGCCGGGCATCGGCGTACCGGGTGACCAGCCAGGCCTCGACCCCGCTCGGCAACCGCGTCCGGTGCACGGGGGCGTGCTCGCGCAGCCATGCGTAGGCGGGATAGGGGTCGGTGGCGAACTCCCAGGTGAACAGGGCGGGGGCCGGTTGCTCCGGGTGGGAGGACGGCTGGGCGGAGTGGGAGGACGGCTGGGCGGGGTGGGGCTGGTCGGTCACTCCTCGACCGTATCCGGCTCGCCGGGGAGTGCAGGGCGGGGTGTGGCAGCCCCCGGGGGCCGCGGGGGCGCGGGGGCGCGGTGGTGAGGGGCCGCAGGGGTCTGGCCTGCGGGCCGTCCCCCCGGGCATCGGGGACCGGGCACCAGGGACCCGGGCACCAGGCGCCGGGGACCAGGAACCGGACGCCAGGAACTGGGCACCAGGAACCGGACACCGGGGACGCGGACCGGACACCGGACGTAGGGCCGGGGCCCCGAGCGCCCCGGGTGGCGGTGCTAGGCGGGCAGGCCCTCGGCGGCCCGTATCGCGTCCCGGTAGGCCCGGGCCGCCGCCCGCAGTGCCGCCTCGGGGTCGGTGCCAACCGCCTCGGCGCGGACCGCCAGCGCCAGCAGTTCGTAGCCGATGCCGTCCCCCTTCGGCAGCGGGACGTCCAGGCCCGCCGTGCGGGTGCGCGAGGCGAGCTTGGCGGCGAGGGCCAGGCCGGGCTGGCCGAGCGGGACGCCGTCCGTGACCGAGGCGCGCCGCTTCTCCTCGGC
Source organism: Streptomyces sp. Ru62 (assembly GCF_002920615.1). Classification (GTDB taxonomy): domain Bacteria; phylum Actinomycetota; class Actinomycetes; order Streptomycetales; family Streptomycetaceae; genus Streptomyces. Next base: position 423,721 of record NZ_PQSU01000001.1, on the reverse strand, counting down.
CTTGGTGCGCAACCAGTGCTCCTTGACGTCCTCCGGGGTCTCGGCCTCCTCGTCGCCGAAGACGTGGGGGTGCCGGTGGATCAGCTTGGCGACGATGCCGCCGGCGACGTCGTCGACGGAGAACGGCGCGTCCGGGTCCTCCTCGGCGATGCGGGAGTGGAAGACGACCTGGAGGAGGACGTCGCCCAGCTCTTCGCGCAGCTCCGCGCGGTCGCCGGCCTCGATCGCCTCGACCAGTTCGTACGCCTCCTCGATGCCGTACTTCGCCAGGCCCTCGTGGGTCTGCCGGGAGGACCACGGGCACTCGGCGCGGATGCGGTCCATGACCTGAACGAGGTCCAGCAGGCGGGCTCCGGGCAGGTCGTAGGAGGCGGGGAGCAGCTCCAGCTCCGGCATGGCGACCCGGCCGGAGCCGGCCAGCCGGGCGAGGCCGTCGGTGAGGGCGGGCTCTCCCTCACCCGTGGCGACGACCACCACCGTCCGGCCCCCGGCACAGGCGTCGACCAGCTCCTGGGCGGTGGGTGACGCCTCCGCCACGGCTATCCCGGCCTCGCGCAGATACGGCAGCTGCGGATGGGCGCCGTCCGCGCACAGCACGGCGTCGGCGGTGCGCAGGGCCTGCCAGGCGGGCCAGGACAGCAGACCGGGGGCGACGCGGTGGCTGGTGGTGAGCAGGACGATGCGGCCGGGGGCGGCTCCCCCACGGGCTTCGGGGCTGGTTTCGTTCACGATCCGAACGTAACCCACGGGGCGAGGCAGCGGATCGGGTTGTCCACAGGCCCGACGGGGTCATGTGATCGTATGACCGGACGCGCCACCGCGCCGGCCGGTGGCCCGTCTACGCCGTCACCGGCTCCCCGCCCGCCGTCGTGACCTCGCGTACCCACGGCGTCCCGGCGTCCACCCGGCTGCTCTTCTGCACGTCCCAGGAGCCGTAGCGCGGGTTGAGGTCGACGTGGAGTTCCTCCGAGGCCTTGGACAGGGCCTTCCAGAAGGCGGGCTGGCTCGTGTCGGTGCCGAGCCGCGCGGCCAGCTTCTGCGCCTCCAGTTGCAGCCGCAGGTTGTCGTCGAGGCGGGCCGGGGCGATGCCGTACTTCTGGAGCCAGGCCGTCTCCAGGCCCTTGCCGCCACCGGCCTGCCGCTCCAGCTCGCCGCGCATCTGCTGGATCTCCTTGCGGGTGACGGTGATGTCCGCGTCCCGCGCGGCGCGGTGCAGCACCCGGTCGAGCACCATGTTGTGCAGGGTGTCACGGGTGAGCGTGCTGGTGGAGGAGACAACCTGCTCGTACTGCGTCTCGTCCGGCACCGCCGCGCGCTGCGCCCGGCGGACCTCGTCGACCCGGCTCTCCAGCTGGGCCACGGTGATCCGCTGCCCGCCGACGACGGCCGCGGCGCCCGGGTGCGCGTCGCTTCCGCAGGCGGTCAGCAGGGGTGCCGCGGCGGCGATCGCGGCGGTGAGGACGAGCGCGGTGCGGCGGCGGTGCAAGGGGACCTCCCGGGGAGATTGCAACGACAGGTGCGGCGCGCCAGCGCCTCCGCCAGGGGTGGTGGTCGGGCGACGGGCGGGCGCACAGAGTCTTGCGGTGATCGATGGTAGGCAGTGGGCAGGCTGCGGCCAACCCATTCGACCAACGATTCGCGCGCGCTTCGGGCACCGCCGCGCCGCTCCCCGAGGGGCCGTCAGGCCGGCCGGGTCAGCCGACGATGGCCACGGGCGCGTCCCAGGCGTCCCGGTCGACGGTCAGCGTGACCCCGCCGTGCGCCTCCTTGCTGTTCACCATGTACTGGTGGCCGCGGCTGTGGTTCGTGTACCGGGTCGCGCCCCACGGCCAGTCCGCGGTCGTCGTGTTCTGCTTGTCCCACAGCGCGTACCAGAGGTTGCCCGGCAGGTCCGTCCTGTCCTTGGCGGTGGCGACGGCCTTGGCGCTGGAGCTGGTGAAGCCGTAGTAGCCGCCGCGGTAGGTCTTGGACCGCAGCGTCTTCATGAACGAGCGGACGTACGTGAGGACGGCGTCGTTGCACGTCTTGTTCTGGACGTCGTACGGCTCCATGTCGAGGTACACGGGGCTGCCCGCCTTCATGCCGAGCGCCGACGCCTTGGCGACCGCGTCCTTGGCGTCGGCCACGCCGAGGGACGCCGCGGTGGCGGCGGTCAGCTTCTCGGGGCTGGAGCCGGTCTGGCAGGGCGGCTGGGCGCCGACGTAGATCGGGATGAGCTTCCATCCGAGGGAGTTGACCGACTTCACCCAGGAGGCGGTGAGGTTGGGCTGGGCGCAGCCGCGGTTCTTGCCGCCCACGTAGACGGCGGCGGCGCCGTAGAAGCCGGTGTGCCAGGCCTTCATGGCCGACAGCGAGGGCGCTGTGCAGGTGTCGAACGCGCGGCCCGTGAAGGTCTTCTGGGCCGGCCAGGTGGTGGCGGCCATGGAGGTCTGCGCGGCGATCCCGGCCCCGGCCACGACGGCCGCGCCGGCCACCGCCCAGGTGAGGTACCTGCGCTTCTTCGACTGCCGATGACCGGCCATGAACCCCACCCCTGCTCGTCGCACGTCGCATCCCGCGCGTGCGTGCCTGGCGAAAACGAAGCGAGACGTACCGAGCGGCGTTCTGCCGCCGGGAAACGCAGGCCCCTTGAGTGCACAAGATTCTCCCAGGACCGGCAAAGTCGCCCGCCGCTACCCGCGTACCTGCCCCAGCCACTGGAGGGTGCGGCGGATCTCCACGGCCAGCGGGTGGCCGGGGCCGTGCAGCCGCTCGACGTCCAGCACGAGCCGCGCGAGCGTGTCGTGGGCGGCCGGCCGGTCGCCGAGGGCGAGCAGCAGATGGCCGATGCGGCGGCGCACCTCGTGGGCGAGCTGCGGGTCCCCGGAGACGTACTGGTTCTCGTAGTACGGCAGCAGCGCCCGGTACTCGGCGAGCGCCGCCGCCGGTTCGCCCAGTTGCTCCAGGCACTGCGCGGCCTCGTAGCGGTAGCGCAGCGACTGCGGGTCGGCCTGGCCGGCCTCGGCGGCGCGTTCGTCCGCGAGCCGGCGCAGTTCGGGCAGCGCGCGCCGGTACTGGCCGTCGTCCATGAGCGTGGCCGCGTACTGCTTGCGCAGGGTCCGTACGACCGGGGAGTGCTCGCCGTGCTGCTCGGCGGCGGCCGGCAGGATCGCGCCCAGGATGTCCACGGCCTGCGTGATGCGGCCCTCGCCCAGCAGGCGCTTGACCTCGTCCACGGCGGCGGCGACATCGGGCTTCTCCGCCACCGGCGGCGCCGGTGCGACGGGCGTGGGCTGGGGCGCGGGGGTCCGCGCGCGGTCCGGCCAGGGGGCGTGCGGGCGCAGGAAGGGACGCGTGGGGTCCAGGGGCGCGCCCGTGGGCGTCCCGCGCGCGGGCAGGAGCAGCGCCAGGGCCTCGTACACCTCCTGCGCGGACGCCGGCCGGTGCTGCGGGTCCTTGGCGAGCAGTCGCAGCACCAGGGTTTCGAGCGCCTCGGGGACCTCGGGACGGATCCGGCGCACGGGCAGCGGCGGCTCGTACAGGTGCCGGTGCAGCACGCCCAGGGCCGTGGAGCCGGCGAACGGCACCTCACCGCTGAGCAGTTCGTGCATCAGCACACCGAGCGCGTACAGGTCGGTGTACGGGCCGACCGCGCCGCCCATCGCCTGCTCCGGCGCCATGTAGGCGGGTGAGCCGATCGGGGAACCGGTGTGCGTGAGGCGGGTGGTGTCGGTGTCCATCACCGACGCCACGCCCAGGTCGAGGACGGTGACCGTGCCGTCCTGCTTCACCATCACATTGCGCGGCTTCAGGTCGCGGTGCACGATCGGCACGGCGTGCACGGCGCTCAGCACGGCGCACAGTTGCGCGGCCACCGCGACCGTCCACTGCCACGGGTACGGGTCGTGCTCGGCGAGGTGGTCGGAGAGGTCGGCCCCGTCGACGTACTGCATGACGAGGAACAGCTCCTCGCCCTCGCTGCCCGCGTCGTGCACCGTCACCAGACCGGGATGGTCCACCTGCGCGGTCACCCGGCACTCGCGCACGAACCGGCGGCGCAGCTCGTCCGCCTCCTGGCCCGCCACCTTGTCCGGGCGCAGCAGCTTCACCGCCACGCGCCGGTCGAGCCGGCGGTCGTAGGCCGTCCAGACCTGGCCCATGCCGCCCTGCCCGATGAGCGTGGACAGTTCGTAACGGCCGGCGACCATGCGTCCTGTCGTCACGGTCACCGTCCGCCCTCGCCGTGGCCCTCGTGTCCGTCCTGCCGGCGCAGGTAGTCGCTGAGTTCGTCCAGTTCGGCGCGTACCTGGTCGATGCGGGCGGGCGCGGGGCGCTGGGCCGGCTCGGCCGGGGGCACGGGCGCCGGGGGCACGGCTCCCGTGTGCGGCGGCCCGGGTATCCGGGTGTGCGGCTGGAGTACCGGCGTGGGGTGCGCGGGCGGTACGGGGTGCTGCGGGGCCGGCACGGGCGTCGTGTACGGCGGCGCCGCGTGCCCGAAGCCGTACGGGCCGGGGGCGGGCGGGGCGTGGGTGGCGGCGTGCGCGGGGACGAACCCGGCGAACCGCTCCCGCTGGTGCAGCCGGATGTCCACCACCAGGTAGTACACCGCGGACGCCACGCCGAGGAGCATGAGCAGGCCCAGGGCGACGTCGCTGCGCCAGTCCTCTTCCGGCAGTTCACCGACCACCACGAACCCGGTGATGGACAGCGGCAGGCTCAGCCACGCGGTCAGCCAGTCGGACCAGCGGGCCCGCACGAAGGCCACCCGGAACAACGGCAGACACGACAGCAGCCCGCAGGAGAGGGCCCCGGCCGCCGCGAACATCACGCGCAGGGAGATGACCTTTCCCGCGCTGCGGGGAGGCGGCACCGCGCCGTGGCCGTACATGACTGCTCCTGGACCGAGTGGGACCGATGGGGACGGACGCCGACGGGACGGTGTCCCGGTCGGAGTCCGAGCGTATAGGCCGACACGGACAACCGGTCCCGGGTTGTACCGAACCGTTGTCGCACTGATCACTTCACTCGGTCCGGTCGCCCCACGGTCCGGCCGGGCCCGTTCGTCCGGGCCGGGTTCAGCCGGGTGCGACCGTGCCGTCCGTCAGTCCGTCGTACATCCCGCGCACGAGCTGTTCCCCGAGCCGGCTCGCGTGCCTGAGCGCCCGCTCGAACTCGTCCAGCGCGCGGAACCGGTCGCCGTAGCGCCGCTGTTCCTCCAGCGGCAGCCGCGGCAACTGGAGCCGGCGCACGTCCAGCCGGGTCGCCGTGGAGGCGTAGCTGCTGGCCTGCCGGTTGTTGGCCGTGCCCCGCAGGAACCCGGCGAGGAACCACGGGTCGAGCGCCGTCCGGTCCGGGCGCAGCAGTACGAGGTTGCGCCCCAGCACCGCGCCCCCGGTCGCCTCGTCGATCACGCGCGCCACCGATCCCCCGCCGAGCACCGGTACGACGACATCGCCCGGCTCGGTCAGTACGGCCTCCTCCTCGCTCTCCGGAAGCGTGCCCGAAGGCGCCGTTCCGGCGACCACGTCATGGTCGGTGAGCACCGGCACGCGCGCGTGGCCGCCGTTTCCGCCGGTGCGCATCACCAGCGCGCCCCCGCGCGCGAGTTCACCGATCGTGGTGAGCGGCCAGCGCGCGGCCGGCGACGGGTCGGCCGGGGGCGGGGTGAGGTCGGCGGTCAGGCGCAGGGTCGCGCCCAGGCGCTCACGCACCCGCGTGAGCTGCTCCGCGCCGTCCGCCACCGCGGCGGGCGGCAGATGGCGGGCGGGAGCCAGGTCCACGTCGTCGTCCAGGAGGTCGATGACCGGCACGGAACGGGCGAGCCCCGGGCGCTCCGCGAGTCGCCCCGCGCGCGTGAAGGCGTCCCACGCGTCCGTCACGGCCTCCCGTACCGCCTCCCAGTCCGGACCGCCCCGCCCCTCCCCGGCGAACCTCCCGGTGTCCACGAGCAGCACCTCGGGCGTCGCCGGCGCCCGGTCGGGCCGGCGCAGCACCCACAGGTGCAGCGGGATGTTGTACGGCGGTGCCGCCCCGACCGGCAGCGCCACCACGGCACGCAGCGCGCCCCGGCGCAGCAGATCGGCGCGGATCCGGCGCCCGGAACGGCGGGAGGCGGCGGCCGGCGGCATGAGCAGCACGGCGGTGCCGCCGTCGGTCAGGCGGGCCAGCGCGTGTTGCACCCACGCCAGTTCGGACTCGGTGCGGGCCGGGAAGCCGTACTCCCAGCGGGGGTCGTAGGCGAGTTCGTCGTGGCCCCAGTTGCGCTCGTTGAACGGCGGATGGCACAGGACCACGTCGGCGCGCAGCCCGGGGTGCGCGTCGGCGCGCAGGGTGTCGCCGGCGGCGGCGCGCACGGTGGCCCGGCTGTGCAGCGCGAGCCGCAGCGCGCTGATCGCGGCGAGTTCGGGGGCGCTGTCCTGGGCGTACAGCTCCTGGTCGGGCCGGCCGGCCACGGCACGCAGCAGTGCGCCGGTGCCGCAGGCCGGGTCGAGGACGGTACGGGCCGGGCCGGCGAGGTCGGCCATGAGACCGGCGAGTTCGGCCGGGGTGAGCGTGTACTGGCGGGGGTTGGCGTCCAGGTGCCGTCCCAGCAGGAACTCGAACGCCTGCCGTGCCCCCGTCTCGGCGGCCAGTTCGGCGGCACCGCGCAGGAGGGGGGTGGAGAGGAGGAGTTGGGGGCCGGTGGGGGTGCGGAGGGCTGGGGTGGTGGCTTGGGGGGCGGGAGTTGCTGGGCGGGCCCCGGCACCGGCATGCACATCGGCGGCACCGACAGCGGCGTTCACAGCGGAGGAGCCGGCACCCGCGTTCACACGGGACGCCCCGGCGCCCGCGTTCACAGCGGAAGAGCCGGCACCGGTGTTCACACCGGACGACCCGGCACCTGCGTTCACAGCGGAGGAGCCAAAACCCGTGTTCACACCCTCAGCCCAAGCGCCCGCGTTCACACCACCAGCATGCGCGGCCTCGTTCACAGCCCCGGCGTCGCCACCGGCGTTCACACCCCCGGCGTCGGCAGCCCTGTTCACACCACCGCTCTCAGGTGTCGGCCCCATACCCGCACCCCGCACCCCGCGCCCCGCCCGCCCCACCGGTCCGCCGAAGCGCGGGACCAGCACCTGATCCAGCGCGCCGGACAGGATCGCGGCCAGCCGTGCGTCGGAGCCCGCGCTCGCGTCGAGCCAGACGGTGGGGCGCTCGTGGATCAGCAGCAGCACACAACCGGTGTGCACCAGGGCCGTCAGCGGTCCTTCCGGGTGCCCGGCGAGTTGTTGCCAGACGCGTTCGCGCAGCGGCACCTCGGCGAGTTTCCCCTGCTTGCGCAGCCAGGCCTCGACCTCGGCGAGCGCGAAGGACGGGCTGGTCTCGGTGCCGCCCACCGGCTTCGGGAAGTCGGCGTGCCGACGGCGCCAGTTGCTGACGGCGGCCCGGCCCACTCCGGCCAGCCGCGCGATACCGGCCGCGGTCACCTCTGTCGCGTTGTCCTGCACCGGCCCGCTCCCCTCGTCCCATGTGAGCACCGAGCATACCGACGTACACAAGATCCAGGGGTTCACGGCGTGAACCAACACCGATCCGTGAACCGTGTTGACTCGGTTCACAAGGTCTGCTGTTATTGACCCAGCGAACAAGCGGCCGCCGGAGGGGGAGGCCGCAGTAGTGGGGAGGGGTTCGCCATGGGCATGAAGGCCAAGGTCGCGGTCGGTGCCGTCGTGGGCTTCGTCGTCATCGGTGCCGTGTCCGCCAATGCGGGCGGCGACGGCAAGGACGGCGGTTCCGGCGGTGGCGACAAGGGGTCCTCGGCGTCGGCCGGGCACAAACCCGGCGGCGCGAAGGACTCGGGGGGTGCCGAGAAGTCCGACGCGAAGTCCGCCGAGAGGAAGGCCGCCTTCGAGGGCGACGGCGAGTACCAGGTCGGTACCGACGTGAAGCCGGGGACGTACCGGACGACCGGCAACGACGACGGCATGTGCTACTGGGAGCGTGCCAAGGACGCCTCCGGCGAACTGGACTCCCTGCTCGCCAACGACAACGTCAGCGGCACGAGTTACGTGACCGTCAAGCCCACCGACAAGCTGTTCAAGTCCAGCGGTTGCGAGGACTGGGAGGCCGTGGACCCGAAGGCGAAGGGCACGCCCGCCTCCTCGATGGACGGCGACGGGGGCATGTTCAAGGTCGGTACGGACATCGCGCCGGGTACCTACAGGTCGACCGGCAACGCCGACGACTCCTGCTACTGGGAGCGTACGAAGGACGCCGGCCACGGGCTGGACTCGATCATCGCCAACAACAACGTCACCGGTACGGCCGTCGTCACCATCAGCCCGTCGGACGCCTACTTCAAGACGAACGACTGCGGCACCTGGAAGAAGGCCTGACCCGTCCGGTCTCCCGGCGCGGGCTACGACACCCCGCGCCGGCGCGCCACCACACTCCACGGAGCCCCACGGCTCCCCGCTCACCACCCATTTCTCTCAGCAAGGAACCGTCATGCGTCGTACCGCACTCGCCGCCCTCTGTCTCGCCGCCGCGGCCACGGCGGCCCTCACCACCGGCTGCCAGCCGGGGCAGGACTCGGCGGACAGCAAGCCGAAGGGCCCGTTCGCCGGGCTGAGCGGCGGTCAGATCGCCGACCGCGCGCTGAAGGCCACCACCGATGCCTCGTCCGTGCGGCTGAAGGGCCGGGTCACCGACGACGAGAGCAAGGGCGTCATCGAGATCGACATGGCGATCGACCACAAGGGCGAGTGCGCCGGCACGATGAGGATGGGCGGCCAGGGCAAGGCCGAGCTGATCAAGACGGGCAGCACCGTCTACATGAAGTACGACGCGGCCTTCCTGCGCGCCCAGAGCGAGGGCGAGTCCAAGGAGGACACGCAGGCGGCCGTGGACATGCTGGCCGGGAAGTGGACCAAGATGGCCGTGAAGGGCCAGGACGCCAAGGACATCGCGAGCTTCTGCGACCTGGACTCGGTCCTCGGCGACATGAGCAGCGGTGGCACGGCCGGCACCAGCCGCGGGAAGACCACGCGGGTCGACGGCACCCCGGCGATCACCCTGCACGAGAAGGACGGCAAGGAGAGCTACACGGCGTACGTGGCGACCGAGGGCAAGCCGTACCTGCTGCGGGTCGACAGCGTGTCCGGCGGGAAGGAGCCGGAGCACCTGTCGTTCCTCGACTACGGCAAGCCGGTCCCCGCGAGCAAGCCCGCGGGCGAGATCATCGACCTGGACGCGCTGTAACGGCCGACGCGCCGTGACAACCGACGCGCCGTGACAGCCGACGCGCTGGGCCACCCGTGCCGGGCGGGGCCCGGCGCGGGGGTCACAGCGGGTGCCGCATCCATACGTTGGGCTCGGTGTAGACGGCGTACCCGTGCTCCGGTTCGCAGCGGACCGGGACCAGCGCGCCGGGCACCTCGACGTCGCCCGCCGTGTCGAAGGGCAGTCCGGTCCAGCGGCGCCACTCCTCCAGCGAGCCAGTCACGGTCATGGAGGCCGGGGCGATGGAGTCGATGGCGGCGCCGGCCCGGGCGTGCACGCGCAGCCAGGGGTCCTCGGGCAGCCCGTCGGGGCGGACCCGGTGGGCGTACTCGGCGATCGGGGTGTGCGGCTCGCGGTGCTTGGCGTTGGGGCGGACGGGGGCGACCACCTCGCGGAAGCCGCGGGCGCGGGCGTTGTCGCGCATCGCCGAGAGCATGACGGACGACAGGCCCCGGCCCTGGGCGTGCGGGGCGATGGTGACCGCGATGGCGCTGACGGTGTCCGGGCGGGTGCCGTGGCGCAGGTCGGCGAAGGCCCACACCAGGACCTGGTCCCAGCCCCGGGCCGGCAGGGTGCGCCGGCCGTCCAGGTCGAGGGCGAACGGCACGCTGTGGGCGTGGGCGACGACCTGGCCGTCCGCGTCCTCGGCGAACAGGGTGTACTCGGGCAGTTCGGTGGGGATGCGGCCGTAGTGGGCGTTGCCCACCAGGTCGTGGGTGACGAACTCGGGCCAGGTGTCGGTCATGCCGAGCACCGCGCGGAGCCGGTCGGGCCGCTCGGCGAGGCTGCTCACCTTGATGTCCATGACGGTCACGGTAGGCGGTGCCTCCCCGGGCGGGACAGCGAATTGCCCGGCGGCGGGACGGCGGTGCGGCCGGTGCCCGTGCGGGTCACCGGGCGCGGAACCGCTCGGGTGCCTTGGTGGGGTTGCCGCCGGTGGGGAGCTTCTGGTCCGGGCAGCCGGTGAGGACCTTCTTCATGGCGGTCCGCTCGGCGGCGGTGACCCACAGGCCGTACTTCTTCTTGACCGCGACCTGGGCGGCGACATAGGCGCACCGGTAGGACTTCTCGGGCGGCAGCCAGGTGGCCGCGTCGCCGTCGCCCTTGCCGCGGTTGGTGCTCGCGTCGACCGCGAGGAGGTTCAGAGGGTCGTTGGCCAGCGCTATGCGCTTGCTGGGGTCCCAGTACTTGGCGCCCTTCTGCCAGGCGTCGGAGAGGGCGACGACGTGGTCGATGTCGACCTGGCTGCGGCCGCGCCGGTAGGTGATGTCCTTGCCGGAGTAGGGGTCGGGGTCCAGCAGCCCGTAGGAGACCTTGCAACCGCCGCCGGTGAACCGCACCTGCTTCAGGTCGCGTTTGAGGATGTCGTCGCGGGTGTCGCAGGAGTTGGAGTCGGTGTCCGCCCAGGCGGTGCCGAACCGCTCCCGGGAGTAACCGGTCTTCGGCGCGCGCCCCTTGACGGTCAGCGAGTCGACGGCGGCCAGTGCCGCGCCCCCGCCCCCGCGTTTCGCGGGCCCGGAGGCCCCCTCGGTCTGCTCGGCCGTGCAGCCGGTCACGGCGACCAGCACCGCCACGGCGATGGCCGCTCCGCCCCTCGGACGCGTCACAGTGCGTCTCCCTCGCTCACCCTGGCCCGCCCCGCAGGTGCGGGCGGATCGTTCCGCTCACCACCGTAACTTCCCTCCACAGCCCATCAGATGCGAGCGCGAAGGGGGCATGGGGCAGCAAACCGGGCGCCGGTTGGAGAATATGACAGGCCGTTGCCGCGCGCGCCCTCCGGGCGGGCTTGACCTTGTCACTGGCGTCAGGGTCCGACGATCCTCGCATGACCGAGAGCAGCCACCCCCAGGGCCCCCGTACCGTCCTCGTGACCGGCGCCGGCACCGGCATCGGCCGCGCCACCGCGCGCGCGTTCGCCGCCGAGGGCGCCCGCGTCGTCGCCGTGGGCCGCCGGGCCGCGCCCCTGGCCGAGACCGCCGACGGGCACCCCGGGATCACGCCCCTGTCCGCCGACCTGACCGCCGAGGACGGCCCCGGCACCGTCGTACGGGCCGCGCTGGAGCGGTACGGCCGGATCGACGTGCTCGTCAACAACGCGGCCGTCGTCACCGCCGACTCCCTGCGCGGCTACACACGCGCGTCGGTACGACCGCTGCTGGAGACCAACCTCCTCGCACCCGTGCTGCTCACCCAGGCGGCGCTGCCCGTGCTGACCGGGAGCCGGGGTGTCGTGGTGAACGTGACCACCTCGGTGGGCCAGCGCGCCTGGCCCGGGAACTCCCTGTACGCGGCGGGCAAGGCGGCCCTGGAGACGCTGACCCGCAGCTGGGCGGTGGAACTGGCGCCGCACGGCATCCGGGTGGTCGCCGTGGCCCCGGGCGCGATCGAGACCCCGGTCGCCGACCACGCCGGCTTCACCCCCGAGCAGCGCGCCGCCCTGCGCAGGTGGCAGCTCGCCCACACCCCGCTCGGCCGGATCGGCCGCCCAGAGGAAGTCGCCTGGGCCATCACCCGGCTCGCCTCCCCGGGGGCGTCGTTCGTGACGGGGGTGGTGCTGCCGGTGGACGGCGGCGCGGTGGTCGCCTGACCCGGTTCCGTGTGGTCCTCTGAACCGGTTCGCGTGGTCGCCCGAACCGGTTCGGCCGTCGCCTGGCCCGGTTCGCTCAGGGCACCGTGTCGCCCGCCTCCCGCAACGCCGCCGCCAGCCGGTCCCGGACCGCCGTCTGGGCGCGGATGCGCGCGTCGAGCACGGCCAGCCGGTCCCCAGCGACCCGCAGTGCCCTGGCGGAGGCCGGACCGGCGGTGACGTCGCCGTCCAGGCAGGGCAGGAAAGCCCGTACGTCGTCCAGGGTGAGGCCCGCCTCCAGCAGCCGGCGGATGTTGCGGACCCGGACGGCGGTACCGGTGTCGTACGCGCGGTAGCCGTTGGCGGCGCGTGCGGAGGTGATCAGGCCCTGCTGCTCGTAGTGGCGCAGGGCGCGCGGTGTCGTTCCGGTCGCCTCGGCCAGCTCACCGATCCGCACGCGCGCCCCGTCCCCGTACGCCTGCCGTCACCCCAGGACCGAGGTGAGGAACTCGCCGACCCAGGCGAGCAGTTCGCGGCCGACCAGCGGCTTGCCGCCGACCTTCGCGGTCTTCGGGCGCGGGACCAGCACCTGGTGCGCGGCGGGCTTGATGACCGTGCCCGGGTACAGGCGCTTGAGCCGCAGTTCCTGCGACTCGCGCAACTCCACCGGCGCGAAGCGGATGTTGGTGCCCTGCAGCACGACCTCGCCGACGCCGCACGCGCGCGCGAGCATCCGCAGCCCGGCCACCAGCAGCAGGTTCTCCACCGGCTCGGGCAGCTTGCCGTAGCGGTCGGTGAGCTCCTCGCGGACGGCCTTGATGTCCTCCTCGGAGTTGGCCGAGGCGATGGAGCGGTACGCCTGGAGGCGCAGGCGCTCGCCGGGCGCGTAGTCGTGCGGGACGTGCGCGTCGACCGGGAGCTCGATCTTGACCTCCAGCGGTGCCTCCTCCTCGATCTCGCCCGTCTCCAGCTGGCGCCGGTAGTCGGCGACGGCCTCGCCGACCATGCGGACGTACAGGTCGAAGCCGACGCCGGCGATGTGCCCGGACTGCTCCCCGCCGAGCAGGTTTCCGGCGCCGCGGATCTCCAGGTCCTTCATCGCCACGTACATGCCCGCGCCCATCTCGGTGTGCTGGGCGATGGTCGCCAGGCGCTCGTGGGCGGTCTCCGTCAGCGGCTTCTCCGGCGGGTACAGGAAGTACGCGTAGCCGCGCTCGCGACCCCGGCCGACCCGGCCGCGCAGCTGGTGCAGCTGGGACAGGCCGAAGGTGTCGCCGCGCTCCACGATGAGCGTGTTGGCGTTGGAGATGTCGATGCCGGACTCGACGATCGTGGTCGAGACGAGGACGTCGAACTTCTTCTCCCAGAAGTCGACGACCACCTGCTCCAGCGCGGACTCGGACATCTGGCCGTGGGCCGTGGCGATGCGCGCCTCGGGGACGATGTCGCGGAGTCTGGCCGCCGCGCGGTCGATGGACTCGACGCGGTTGTGGATGTAGAAGACCTGGCCCTCGCGCAGCAGTTCGCGGCGGATGGCGGCGCCGATCTGCTTCTCCTCGTAGGGCCCGACGAAGGTGAGCACCGGGTGCCGCTCCTCCGGCGGTGTGGTGATCGTGGACATCTCGCGGATGCCGGTGACCGCCATCTCCAGGGTGCGCGGGATCGGGGTGGCGGACATGGTCAGCACGTCGACGTTGGCGCGGAGCTTCTTCAGCTGCTCCTTGTGCTCGACGCCGAAGCGCTGCTCCTCGTCGACGATGACCAGGCCCAGGTCCTTGAACTTGGTCTCGGAGGAGAACAGGCGGTGGGTGCCGATGACGACGTCCACCGAGCCGTCCTTCAGCCCTTCCAGGACGGCCTTGGCCTCGGTGTCGGTCTGGAACCGGGACAGCGCCCGCACGTTCACCGGGAACTGTCCGTACCGCTCGGAGAACGTGCCGAAGTGCTGCTGCACCAGCAGGGTCGTGGGGACGAGGACGGCGACCTGCTTGCCGTCCTGTACGGCCTTGAAGGCGGCCCGGACCGCGATCTCGGTCTTGCCGTAGCCGACGTCGCCGCAGATCAGGCGGTCCATGGGGACCGACTTCTCCATGTCCTCCTTGACCTCGGCGATGGTGGTGAGCTGGTCGGGGGTCTCCGCGTAGGGGAAGGCGTCCTCCAGCTCGCGCTGCCAGGGGGTGTCGCTGCCGAAGGCGTGGCCGGGCGCGGCCATGCGGGCGCTGTAGAGCTTGATCAGGTCGGCGGCGATCTCCTTGACGGCCTTCTTCGCGCGCGCCTTGGTCTTCGTCCAGTCGGCGCCGCCCAGGCGGTGCAGGGTGGGTGCCTCGCCGCCGACGTACTTGGTGATCTGCTCCAGCTGGTCGGTCGGGATGTACAGCCGGTCGCCAGGCTGGCCGCGCTTGGCGGGCGCGTACTCCACGACCAGGTACTCGCGGGTGGCGCCCTGCACGGTGCGCTGGACCATCTCGATGTAGCGGCCCACGCCGTGCTGCTCGTGGACGATGTAGTCGCCCGGCTCCAGGGTGAGCGGGTCGATGGTCTTGCGGCGGCGGGCCGGCATCCGGGCGCCGTCGCGGGTCGCGGTGCGCTGGCCGGACAGGTCGGTCTCGGTGAGGACGGCGAGCTTGAGTGCCGGGTCGACGAAGCCGTACTCGATCGAGCCGCAGGAGACGTGCACCACGGAGGGGCTGAGCTCGCCGAGGTCGTTGTCGAGGCGGGCGGCGATGCCCTCGCCGCCGAGGACCTCCACCGTGCGCGCGGCCGGGCCGTGGCCCTCGGTGACGAACACCGCGCGCCAGCCGTCGGCGAGCCAGCCCTTGGTGTCGGCGAGGGCCCGCGCGGTGTCGCCGCGGTAGGTCTCGGGGGCGTGCATGCCGAGCTTGAGGGTGTCCGCGTCGAGCTCCTCGTCCGCGGCGAACGGCGAGACGGACCACCACATCATGTCCAGCTCGCGCGCGCGGTCGCGGACGTCGGCGATGGACCACAGGGAGGCGGCGCCGACGTCGATCGGGGCCTCGCCGCCGCCGGCGGTGGCCGCCCAGGACGCCTGGAGGAACTCCTGGCTGGTGGCGACGAGGTCGGCGGCGCGGGTGCGGACCCGCTCCGGGTCGCAGACGACGGCCATGGCGCCCTTGGGCAGGACGTCGAGCAGCAGCTCCATGTCGTCCACCAGGACCGGGGCCAGGGACTCCATGCCCTCGACCGCGATGCCCTCGGCGATCTTGTTCAGGAGTTCGCCCAGCTCCGGGTGTTCCTCGGCGAGGGCACGCGCGCGTGCGCGGACGTCGTCGGTGAGCAGCAGCTCGCGGCACGGGGGCGCCCACAGGCCGTGCTCGGCGACTTCGAGGGAGCGCTGGTCGGCGACCTTGAAGTAGCGGATCTCCTCGACGTCGTCACCCCAGAACTCGATGCGCAGGGGGTGTTCCTCGGTGGGCGGGAAGACGTCCAGGATGCCGCCGCGCACGGCGAACTCGCCGCGCTTCTCGACCAGCTCCACGCGCGCGTAGGCGGCGGCCGCGAGGGCTTCGACGACATCGTTCAGGTCAGCGCTCTGGCCGGTCCTCAGGGCCACCGGTTCCAGGTCGCCGAGGCCCTTGACCTGCGGCTGGAGCACGGAGCGCACGGGCGCCACGACGACCGAGACCGGCCCGGTCCCGGGGTCGTCGGGGCTGGGGTGGGCGAGGCGGCGCAGGACGGCGAGGCGGCGGCCGACGGTGTCGCTGCGGGGGCTGAGCCGCTCGTGCGGGAGCGTCTCCCAGGAGGGGTACTCCACGACGCCCTGTTCGGGCAGCAGGGAGCGCAGGGCGGCGGCCAGGTCCTCGGCCTCCCGGCCGGTCGCGGTGACCGCCAGCACCGGGCGGCCGGCCTCACGGGCCAGGGCGGCGATCGCGAAGGGGCGGGCGGCCGGGGGGCCGACCAGGTCGACGTGCGGGCGGTTGCCGTTCGCCGCCGCCCTGGTCGCTTCCGCGAGGGCGGGGTCCTTGACTACGGCGTCGAGCAGACCGTGCAGGCTCATGGAGGGGCTTTCCGTCCAGGGGGTCGGCAACACGAAGGGCCCGACTCGTGTGACGGGCCGGGGCTGTCCAGCGTACGACGGCGTGGGCGGCGGTGCGGGGGGCTGTGGACAACCCCGGGCGACCGCACAGCGCGAAGACCCGGTGCCGGGAAGTCCCCCAGGACTCCCGGCACCGGGTCCGCCCCCCCGCAACCCCCGTGTGCGGTGGCCGTCGGCCCGGCCTGTGCGGCTAGTCCGTCGCGATGGCGTTCAGGACGTTCATGCGGCCCGCGCGGAACGCCGGGATCAGCGCGGCGAACAGGCCCACGAAGGCCGAGCCGACGAAGACGCCGGTGATCGTCGGCCAGGGGATCTCCAGGACGTTGAGGCCCTCCAGGGCGAGGAGCTTCTGGGCGGTCGCGCCCCAGCCCATGCCGAGCCCCAGGCCGAGCAGGGCACCGAAGACGGCGATCACCACGGACTCCAGGCGGATCATGCGGCGCAGCTGGCGGCGGGAGAGGCCGATGGCCCGCATGAGGCCGATCTCCCGGGTCCGCTCGACCACCGACAGGGCCAGGGTGTTCACCACACCGAGGACCGCGACGATGATCGCGAGCGCCAGCAGGCCGTAGATCATGTTCAGGAGCTGGCCGATCTGGTCCTTCAGTGCCTGCTTGTAGTCGGTCTGGTCGCGCACGGTCAGCGCCGGGTCGTCGCGCAGTGCCGACTTCAGCGCCTTGTAGGCGGCGGCTTCCTGCCCGTCCTTGGCGGTGGCGAACATCAGCTGGTCGAGGGGCATCCGGTCGGCCGGGACGTACTTGGCGACGGTGGCGATGGAGGCGTACATCGCGCCCTTGTCGACGACGACCTCGTCGCTGGTGATCGCGCGGACGGTCAGCTTCGCCGTGCGGCCGTCCTCGAAGTGGACGGCGACCGTGGAGCCGAGCTTGATGCCGTGGTCCTTGGCGAAGCCCTCGAAGACGGACATCGAGTCGGGCTTGTAGGCGTCGGCGAGGTCACCGGCGACGGTCTTGGTGCGCAGGTCCTGCACGTAGGTCGGGTCGGCCGCGTTGATGGTCTCCTTCTTGGTGACCCGGCCGTCGGGTGTGGTCAGGGACGCGTCCAGGAGCTTGTACTCGGTGACCCGCTCCAGGCCGGGCGTGTCCTTGATCTTCTGCACCATCTGCGGCTTGATCAGGTTGTACTCCTGGTCGCCCTGGATGATGAAGTCCGTGCCCACGGTCTTGTCGAGCTGGTCGGTGGCCGAGGCCACCATGGAGGAGCCGACCACCGACAGGCAGGCCACCAGGGCGAGGCCGATCATCAGGGCGGCGCCGGTGGCGCCGGTGCGGCGCGGGTTGCGCAGCGCGTTGCGCTCGGCCATGCGGCCCACGGGCCCGAAGATCCGCAGGATGAGCGCGCCGAGGACCCGGACCAGTGCGGCGGCGAGCAGCGGGCCGATGACGACGAAGCCGATGAGCGTGGCCACCACGCCCAGGCCCAGCCAGCCCGAGCCGGTCTTGGCCTGGTCGGCGGTGGCGGCGGCGTACAGGCACCAGCCGCCGGCGCCGGTCAGGAGCAGCCCGATCAGAGCGCGGACGGCGCCGGCCCTGGCGTCGGCCGGGGCGCCCGCGTCGCGCAGGGCGGCCATCGGGGAGACCTTGCCGGCGCGCCGGGCGGGCAGGTAGGCGGCGAGGACGGTGACGACCACGCCGAGGAGCAGGCCGATCGCGGGGGTGGTCCAGGCGACGGTGAGGTCGTCGGTGGACAGGTTCATGCCGATCTGGCCCATGAGTTTCATCAGGCCGATCGCGATGCCGACGCCCGCGCCGACGCCGAGCACCGAGCCGATGACTCCGAGCAGCAGCGCCTCGACCAGCACGGACCGGTTGACCTGCTTGCGGGAGGAGCCGATGGCGCGCAGCAGGCCGATCTCACGGGTGCGCTGGGCGACCAGCATGGAGAAGGTGTTGATGATCAGGAAGATGCCGACGAGGAAGGCGATCCCGGCGAAGCCGAGCATCGCGTACTTCATGACGTTCAGGAAGCTCTGGACGCTCTTCTGGTTGGCGTCGGCGACCTCCTTGGCGGTCTGCACCTTGTAGTCGTGCCCGAGGACGGCGGTGACGTTGTTCTTCAGCTGCGCGTCGGTCACGCCCTTCGCGGCCATGACGTTGACGTTGGTGTAGACGCCGGTCCGGCCGACGAGGGCCTGCTGGGCCGTCTTCGTGTCCAGGTAGAAGATCGCGGCACCGGGATTGGTGACCTTGAAGGCGGCGATGCCGGACACGCGCGCGTGGTGCGTGCCGACGGCCGTGATCACCCCGATCTCGTCGCCGAGCTTCAGATGGTGCTTGTCGACGGTGTCGGCGTCGACCATCACCTGGTCCGGGCCCTTGGGCGCCGCACCGGAGGTGATCTCCATGGTGCGGGCGTCGTTGCCGTTCCAGCTTCCGACGATGGTGGGCGCGCCGCTGGTGGGCGACAGCTTGTCCTTGTCGGCGTCGATGACGGTGACCGAGGTGGAGAACACCGTGCCCTCGGCCGACCTGACGCCCCGGGCCTCGCGGACCTTCCCGACCACGGAGGCGGGCAGCACGGGCGGCTTGCCGGTGCGGGAGGTGGTCTCCCCGGTGTCGGAGGAGCCCTTGGCGCTGACCTGGACGTCCGAGGACGTGGCCTGGAACAGCTTGTCGAAGGTGGTGTTCATCGTGTCGGTGAACACGAGCGTGCCGCACACGAACGCCACCGACAGCAGGACCGCGATCGCCGACAGCGCCATGCGGCCCTTGTGCGCGAAGAAGTTGCGCATCGAGGTCTTCAGCACGGTCATGACGTGCGCCCCCGGGCGTCGAAGTCCTTCATGCGGTCCAGGACCTGTTCGGCCGTCGGCTGGTACATCTCGTCGACGATCCGGCCGTCGGCGAGGTAGAGCACGCGGTCGGCGTAGGAGGCGGCCACGGGGTCGTGGGTGACCATGACGATGGTCTGGCCGAGTTCGTCCACCGAGCGGCGCAGGAAGCCCAGGACTTCGGCTCCCGCGCGCGAGTCGAGGTTCCCGGTCGGCTCGTCCCCGAAGATGATCTCCGGGCGGGCGGCGAGCGCGCGGGCCACGGCGACGCGCTGCTGCTGGCCGCCGGAGAGCTGGGTGGGGCGGTGCTTGAGGCGCCCGGCGAGCCCGACGGTCTCCACCACGCGGTCCAGCCAGGCCCGGTCGGGCTTGCGGCCGGCGATGTCCATGGGCAGCGTGATGTTCTCGATCGCGTTCAGCGTCGGCAGCAGGTTGAACGCCTGGAAGATGAAGCCGATGCGGTCCCGGCGCAGCTGGGTGAGCTTCTTGTCCTTCAGGCCGGTGATCTCGGTGTCGGCCAGGTGGATGTGACCGCTCGTCACCGTGTCCAGGCCGGCGAGGCAGTGCATCAGGGTGGACTTGCCGGACCCGGAGGGGCCCATGATCGCGGTGAACTGGCCGCGGGCGATGTCCACGTCGACGTGGTCCAGGGCGACGACACGGGTCTCGCCGGACCCGTACGCCTTCACGACCTGCCGCGCCCGCGCGGCAACGGCCGTAGTCCCTCCAGTGCCCCCGTGCCTGGGAATGGTTACAGCCGATGTCACGGTATGTCTCCTATGTCGGTTGACAGGTCGTGGTCGATGTCCCGGTGCTCCGGGCGTCGTCCTGGGTTACGTCGATGAGTCTCGCGGTCGGCGGGGGCGTCGCGCGCTGGTGCGAAGCCCCGTCTTTCCCGGGGGTAATCCCCACCCCCGCCGGTGCGGTCCGCCGCCCCCCAGCGGCGTGAAGCCAGGTTAGGGAACGCCCCCGGCCGGTCTCGTCCTCCGCCGGGACGAACCCTCCCCGAGCCGTAGTACGGAGGAACCCCTAGGGGTGCTCCACCGCCGGGTGGAGCCGTTCTCGGGGTCCCCTCCACCCTTCGGTGCGGAAAGCCTCCACCCTTCCGCCGCGTCAGGGTCAAGCCCCGCCCGCCGTGGGAAGCTGTCGTCCCGGTGATACGTGCAGGGGGCACGGGGTAGCGTCCGGCAGGGGCCACGGGAGGGGTGTGCGGTGGGGAGTACGACACCGGCGGTACGCGGCGGAGCCGGGCGGCGGCAGGACACCCGGCGGCGGGGCGCGGTGGTCGCCGCGCTCATGCTGGCGATGGCACTGGCCGCGCTCGACTCCACCGTCGTCTCCACGGCCGTACCGCAGATCGTCGGCGACCTCGGCGGGTTCTCCGTCTTCTCGTGGCTGTTCTCCGGCTATCTGCTCGCCGTCACCGTCACGCTCCCCGTGTACGGCAAGCTGTCCGACACCTTCGGCCGCAAGCCGGTGCTGGTGGTGGGCGCGGCCGTGTTCCTGCTCGGCTCGCTGCTGTGCGCGGCCGCCTGGAACATGGGGGCGCTGATCGCGTTCCGGATCGTGCAGGGCCTGGGCGGCGGGGCGTTGCAGGGCACGGTGCAGACGCTGGCCGCCGATCTGTACCCGCTGGCGGAGCGCCCGAAGATCCAGTCCAAGCTCTCCACGGTGTGGGCGGTCTCCGCGGTGGCCGGACCCGGGCTCGGCGGGGTGCTCGCCACCTACGCCGACTGGCGCTGGATCTTCCTGGTCAACCTGCCGATAGGCGCCGCCGCCCTGTGGCTGATCGTGCGTCATCTGCACGAGCCGGAACGGGAGGACGCGCGGCACGCGCGCGTGGACTGGGCCGGCGCACTCGCGGTGTTCGCGTGCGGCGGGGTGCTGCTGACCGCGCTGGTACAGGGCGGGGTGGCGTGGCCGTGGCTGTCGGCGCCGTCGCTGGCCCTCTTCGGCGCGGGTCTGGTGCTGGTCGGCGTGGTGGTGCGGGTGAAGCGGCGGGCCGCGGCCCCCATCATCCCGGGCTGGGTGTGGCGGCGCCGGACGATCGCGGCCGTCAACCTGGCGCTGGGCGCGCTGGGGCTGCTGATGGTGGCGCCGAGCGTGTTCCTGCCGACGTACGCGCAGTCGGTGCTGGGGCTCGCGCCGGTGGCCGCCGGGTTCGTGCTGTCGGTGTGGACGCTGAGCTGGCCGGTGTCGGCCGCGCTCAGCCAGCACGTCTACCGGCGGATCGGCTTCCGGGACACCGCGCTGCTCGGCATCGGCCTGGCGGCGCTGATCCTGTTCGCGTTCCCGTTCCTGCCGTATCCCGGGTCGTGGTGGCAGCCGACGCTGCTGATGCTGCTGCTGGGCGGGGCGCTGGGGCTGTTCCAGCTCCCGCTGATCGTCGGGGTGCAGTCGACCGTGGGCTGGTCGGAGCGGGGCACCACCACCGCGTCGGTCCTGTTCTGCCGGCAGACCGGCCAGACCCTGGGCGCGTCCCTGTTCGGTGCCGTCGCCAACGGCGTGCTGGCCGCGCGGCTCGGCGGGGCGGGCGACCTGGACTCCGTCACCCGCGCGCTGGACGGCGGTACGGCCCCCGAGGCGACCCGGCGGGCCATCGCCGGCGCGGTCCATGCGGTCTACCTCGGCGCGGCGTGCGCGGCCGCCCTGGCCTTCGTGGTGCTGCTGCTGGTGGCACCCCGGCGGTTCCCGGTGCTCCAGGACTGAACCCGGGCGGGTCGACGAGGGTGACGCCCCTTGGGCCCTGGCGGGTCGACGCCGGTGACACCACCCCCTGGGCCCTGGCGGGTCGACGCCGGTGACACCACCCCCTGGGCCCCGGCGGGTCGACGCCGGTGACACCACCCCCTGGGCCCCGGCGGGTTAACGCGGGTAACCCTCCAGGTCGGACCCGTTCTCCCCGGGAAAGCGCATACCGACCGGCCAGTTCGGTGAAAACGCCGCGCGGCCCGCGGCGCGCGAGTAGCGTGCGTTGCCCTGCTCCCCCACCTCCCTGCGGTCCGCCGCCACGGACCCGAGCCACGCAAGGAGCCCCGGGATGTCCTACGACCCGCCGCACCCGTCGTACTCACCGCACCCGCCCGAGCCGCCGTACCCGGCGCGGCCCACCTACCCCTGGCAGCCGCCCGCGCCGCCCGAACCGGCGCGTCCCGTCCGCCGGACGCCGCGCGAACCCCTCGGCCGGCACAGCGACCTGCGCATGCTGCGCAGCGCCTACCGCTGGCAGCGGCGCACCGCCACGCTCACCGCGCTGGGCTACTTCACGCTGTTCCTCGTCCTGTCCGCGTACGCGCCCGGCGTCATGACGCGCACGGTCGCCGACGGCATCCCCGCCGGGCTGCTGCTCGCCCTCCTGCAACTCCCCGTCACCTGGCTGGCGATAGCCCTGTACGAGCACACCGCGCGCCGGCACGTCGATCCGCTCGCCGACCGCATCCGCAGGCACGCCGAACTCGACGCGCGGCGCGGAGCGACCCGATGACGGCCGCCGCCGGTGCGGCAACCACCGGCTTCAGCGACTCCGCGCAGACCATGTCCCTGGTGGCCTTCTCCACCGCCGCCACCGTGACCCTGCTGCTGTGCGTGATGACCGGCCCCGACCGGGACGACCTGGACGAGTTCTACACCGGCTACCGCTCCCTGTCCCCCCTGCGCAACGGCCTCGCCATCGCCGGCGACTACATCTCCGCCGCCTCCGTCCTCGGCACCGGCGGAGTGATCGCCCTGTGCGGTTACGACGGCGTCGTCCTCGCCCTCAGCACGGCCCTGTCACTGATGCTGATGATGTTCCTGCTGGCCGAACCCCTGCGCAACGCGGGCCGCTTCACCATGGGCGACGCCCTCGCCCGCCGGCTGCCGGGCCGCTGCGTGCGCATCACGGCCTGCGCGGTGAGCATCGCCGCGCTGCTGCCGCTGATGCTCGTCCAACTGGCCGGAACCGGGCAGCTGATGGCCTTCATCCTCGGCTTCACCAACGAGTCCCTGAAGACCGGGTGCGTCGTGGGACTCGGCCTGCTCATGATCGCCTACGCCGCGATCGGCGGCATGAAGGGCACCGCGCTCATCCAGATCCTGAAGATCGTGCTGCTGGTCGGCTCGGGCGCCGTGGTCGCCCTCCTGGTCCTGCGCCGCTTCGACTGGGACCCGGGCGCCCTGTTCACCGCCGCCGCGCGGCAGAGCGGCGCCGGACCGGCCTTCCTGCGCTCCGGACTGGAGTTCGGCACCACGCCCACGGGCCGCGTCGACATGATCGCCTCGCAGCTGACCGTCGTCCTCGGCGTCGCCTGCCTGCCGCACATCACCATGCGCATGTACACCGCCTCCAGCGCCCGCCAGGTGCGCCGCTCGATGTCCTGGGCGGTGTCCCTGGTCGCCCTGTTCGTCCTCGTCATCACGGTGGTGGGGTTCGGCGCCACCGCCCTGCTCGGGCGTACGGCGATCGCCACGGCCGACCCGCAGGGCAACACGGCGTACCTGATGGGCTCGCGCGCGGTGTTCGGCGCCGGCGTGTCGACGGCGGAGACCTTCCTGTTCACCCTGGTCACCACCGCGCTCTTCCTGACCCTGCTCGCCTCGGTGGCCGGGATGATCCTCGCGTGCGCCAACTCCCTCGCGCACGACGTGTTCGCCACCCGGGTGCAGGAGATGCCGGCCCGCCGCGAGATGACCCTGGCCCGCGTCTCGGCGCTCGCCATAGGAGTGCCGACCATCCTGCTGGCCACCCTGGTGCAGCACCACAGCCTGCAGCCCCTGGTCACGCTCTCCTTCTGCCTGGGCGCCTCCGCCCTCGCCCCCGCCCTGGTCTACGGCCTCTTCTGGCGCCGCTACACCCGCAGCGGGCTGCTGGGAACACTGATCGGGGGCTCGCTGACCGTGCTGCTGCTCATGCCGGGCACCAACCTCGTATCCGGATCGCCCGTCTCCGCGTTCCCCGGCGCCGACTTCAACTGGTTCCCGTTCACCACCACCGGCATCGTCTCCATCCCGGCCGGCTTCTTCTTCGGCTGGCTCGGCACGGTGCTGTCGGGCCGCGCGAAGGCGGACCGGCAGCGGCACCAGTACGAGGCGGTGGAGGGCTGGATCCTGGCGGGCGCGGTCCGCAAGGGGAGTTGACGGGAGGGCCGGCGCGTCCCCGCGCGCCCGGCCGGACGGCTACTCCAGGACCACCCTGCCGGTCAGCGAGATGAGGGTGTCGCGCACGGAGTCCATGTGCGCCTGCATGTCGTCCCACAGCTCGCCGTGCTCGCGCAGCACCCGTTCCGTCTCCGCGGCGATGCGCTCCTCCTGCGCGCGCGCCTCGGCGATGATCTCCGCGGCACGCGCGCTCGCCTCCTCCGGGGAGCGGCGCTCGTACTCCTCGGCCTCCACGAGGGCACGCTCGGCCTCCGCCAGCGCCGCTTCGGCCCGACTCGCCCGTTCGGCGTGCCCGGCGTCCAGCTCCGCCATCCGATCGGCCTCCTCCCGCTCCGCCCGGGCCCAGCGCGCGGCGTGCTCCCGGGACTGCTCGGCGAGCATGCCCTCGGTGCGCCGGCGCGCCTCACGCAACTCCGCGAGCGCCTCCATGCGCCCCGACTTCACCGCGCGCCGGGCACCCACGCGGATGCCCTCGGCCTCGGCCTGCACGGCGAGGAGCCACTGACGGGCGCGTTCGTCGGCCTCCGCGCGGACCGCGTCCGCCGCCTCCCGCGCCTCCTCAAGTACGCGCTCGGCGTCCGCCTCGGCCCGCGCGACCTCCTCCGCGGCCTCGCGCCGGGTACGTTCCAGCAGGTCCGCCGCCTCGTCGAGCACGAACTGGTACAACTTGCGGGCGCCTTCCCCGAGCGTCTCGTACGTCTGCGGCGGGAGCTCGGCGACGGCCTCGCGCAACAGCGCGGCCTCCGCCCCCATCTCCTTGGCGAGCACGGTCAGCCGGGCGGCACGCTCCCAGGCGGCGTCCCGGTCCTCGGACAGCGCCTCCAGGAACGCCTCGACCTGGTCGGGACGGTAGCCACGCCCCCGGACGGTCGCGAAGCCGTACGGTGGCATCGATGCGCTGCTCACCCTGGGGACCCCTCTCCACCGGACCTGCACGACAGGATGATTTCGTGCATATCTTGATGGATGGGAAGTAAGGGTTCATAACGCGACACTCCGCAGACACGTCACGCCACCGCTCCGAACGGCCCCCTCACGGACCCGCGCCGGCCCCCTCACGGACAACGCGGCGGGCCCCGCACGCGACACGTGCGGGGCCCGCATGCTCACACCCGGCGGCCGGGCGGCGACTGCGCTACAACAGCCCGTCCCACATCTGCTCCAGCAGCACCGACCACCAGCTCTCCGGCGAACCGAGCGCCGCCGGGTCGAGGGCGGCCAGCTGCGCCTGGAAGTCGACGGTCCAGCGGCCCGCCTGCTCCTGGTTCAGCCCGTACCTGAGCCGCCACATCCGGCCCAGCAGCGCCAGACACCGGGTGAACTCCGGCAGCCCCGTGTTCACGAACTGCGGCGGCACCGGCGCACCGCCCGGACCCGCCTCCACCGGCACGGCCACGATGTTCGCCGTCCCGTACTGCACACAAATCGCCTTGCCGAAGTCGGTACCCATGACGAGGTACGACCCCGCGTCCGCCGCCGGCCGCACACCGCGCTCCGCCGCCAGCTCCGCCAGCGTCGGCACCGGGCGGCCCGGCTGCGCCTGCGCCCAGAAGAACGGGCCCATGTCCAGCGGCAGCCCCGCCACGACCAGGGTGTGCGCCACGATCGGCGGCACGCCCTGCCGGGACACCGCCTGCTGCTCGAACCGGAAGATCCCCGGCCCGAACGCCCCGGCCAGCTCCTGCGCGATGCCCTCCGGGGGCACCGGCGGCGCCGCCTGCACCGGCGGCAGCGGCGCCCGCACCGGCGCGGGCCGTGCGGGACCGTCCGCCACCTGGTGCAACTCGCCCTGGTGCGCCAGCAACTGCCGCATGCCCTGCTGCCGGCTCGCGTGGTCCGTGCCGTACGGCGCGATGCTCGCGATCCTCGCCTGCGGCCACTGCTCCCGGATCATCCGCGCGCAGTACGCCCCCGGCAGCTCGCACGACTCCAGCTCGGTGTGCAGCTCCAGCACCTGGTCCGGCGGCACGTTCATGGCCCGCAGCTCATGGAAGATCTGCCACTCCGGATGCGGCGTCCCCGGCGCCGAACGCCGGATCAACTGCTGCTCGGACCCGTCCTGCGCGCGGTACCGCAGCACGGCCTGATAACCGGGACCGACCGTCGGCTGCCCCTGCTGCGGATACCCGTACGCCGAGCCCTGCCCGGGCATGGGCACACCCGGAGGCATACCGCCCGGAGGCATGGGGGGCTGGACACCGGGAGCGCTGGGGGGCATTCCGGGACCCGGCGGCATGGCCGGCTGACCGCCGGGAGCACCGGGAGCCATGCCGGGGGCGCCCGGGGTACCAGGAGCGCCGGGGCCCATGCCGGGGGCGCCCGGAGCACCGGGAGGCGCGGGCGGCTGGGCGCCTGGGCCGCCGGGAGGCATGCCGGGACCCGGCGGCATGGGCGGCTGACCGCCCGGAGCACCGGGAGCGCCGGGAGGCATGGCGGAGGCGCCCGGCGCCGGGGGCACACCCGGGGCACCCGGCATGCCGGGTGCCCCGGGGGCGGGCGGCGGGGGCACGCCCGGCCCGGCCACCGGGGGAGCGGCCAGGACGGTCTCCGCGTGGTGCACGGCACCGCCGTGGGCAGAGGAGGTTCCGGGGGTTCCGGGAGCGCTCGGAGGCTGCGGGGCACCGACGGCGCCCGGACGACCCGGGGTGGCCGGGGGCTGGGGCGCACCGGGGCTCCCCGGGGCGCCGGGTGCTCCCGGCACGTTCGGCGCGCCACCCGGGGCACTGTGCATGCCGGGTGCGCCCGCAGCCCCAGAGGCCCCGGACGGGTTCGGCATGCCCGGGACACCCGGAGGCTGCGACGCCCCCGGGGCCGACGGCACGCCCGGAGCGCCCGGAGCCCCAGGGCCGCCGGACGGGTTCGGCGCACCCGGGGCGCCCGGAGGCTGCTGTGCCGGCCGGCTCGGGTCGGCCAGGACCGTGGCCGCGTGGTGCACACCGCCCGGCGCCTGCGCCCCGTCCGCGTTCCCCTGACCGCCCTGCGCCTCGGGGCTCTCCGGGCCGAGCGACGGCACGAGCCGCGTCGGCACGTACCCGTCGGCGGGCGGGGGCGGTGTCGCCGCGCTCCCCGGGCGCGCACCCGGCGTGCCCGGGGCGCCCGGCGGCGGAGGCGGCGCGCCACCCACCGCGTCCCTTCTTCGGCGGCGCCGCCTTGCTCGTCGCGGCGTCCGCGATCTCCCCCGCGTTCGGCGCGAGCCGCCGCCCCGGTCCACCCGGGGCCGCCGGGGGCTGCGGCGCACCGCCCGGCGCCTGCGGATAGCCGTAGCCCGGAGCACCGGGCCCCTGCGGGTAGCCGTATGCCGGGGCGCCCGGCGCACCGGCCGGCGCGGGGGGCGGGGGCGCAGTGCCCTGCGCCGGCGGATAGGGCGGTACGCCCGCCGGGGGCGTGTCCGGAGCCGGCGGAACGTGCGGATGACCGTACGCCGGCGTGCCCGGCGGTGGGGGCACGCTGCCCTGTCCGGCGCCCGCCGGAGGTGGGGGCACGCTGCCCTGTCCGAGGCCCTGCGCACCCTGCGGGACCGGCGTCCCGGGCGCGCCGCCCTGCGCACCCGGCAGATCGAGCGCCGGCGCGACCGCCGTCGGCGGCAACTGGCTGCCGCCCGACATCAACGCGGTCGGCGCGTCCGGCGCGACCGCGGGCGGACGCGCCGCCTCGTCCGCGTCGCCCAACGGCGGAGCGAACACCGTCGCGGGCAGCGGCACGGACCGGTCGTCCTCACCGGACCCGGCGTTCGTGTCGGTACCGGCCCACGGCGTGGCCCCCGCGGGCACATCCGCTCCCCTGGGCACCCCGGCCTGCGTCTCCGCCGGTCGGGCCCCACCGGATGAGGCCGCAGCACCCGAGGAAGGCACGCCCGAAGCCGTACCGCCCGCCGGCGCACCGTCAGAAACCGAGCCGCCGCCGGACGCCGAACCCTGATCAGCGGACGGACCGGCGCCCGGAACCGGCGAACCCGCCCCCTCCGTTCGCCGCTCGCCCAGCCCCAGTTTGTCCGCCGCCTCCTGCAACCACTCCGGAGGAGTCAGCAGGAACGACGTCTGGTTCAGGTCCAACCGCGCGGCAGGTGCCAGCACCGCGTCCCGCGGCTCCTCCGCGCGGCCGTACTCCTCCTCGTACCGGCGGATCACCTCACCCACCGGCAGCGCGGGCCACAGCGTCGCCTCCCCGCTGTCCCGGGCGATGACCAGCCGCTGGCCGCCCGCGTCCGAACGCGGACCCTCCGCCCGGTCCTCGCCCCACACCACGAACCCCAGCTCGAACTCCCGCACCCGCACCTCACGGTGCTGGTACGCGGGCACGTCGCCGTTGATCCACTCCTCGGCGCGCTCCTGCGCCTGCGCGTACGTCACCATCGCTCGCAGCTCACTCCCCCACCGGGCCGGAAGACGCCGAGCCGGAAGACACCGGGACGACACGGGCGAAACCGCCGTCCACCATCAGACGGGCCACCGTCTCCAACTCCGGCGGACTACCGGCCAGCCGGGACAGGAACACGTCGAAGTCGTCGCCGCACGGCAGCAGCAGACGCTCCACCCGCTCCGCCGGCGACCACGACGGATCCACGTCCCGCACATCGTCGTACGCGCAGAACCACACCGAACCGACCCGCTCGCCCTTCACCTTCACCGCGAGCAACCCGCCCTGCACGAAGGTCACCCCGAGGTAGTCCTTCGTCAGATGGTCACGCAGGCACTTGTTCACGTACACCAGGTCATTGACCGCTGCCTCGTCCCGCACCGTGAAGAACGGCTGGTCCAGCAGCAGCCCCAACTCGGCGTCCAGCGCCGTGCCGACCGGCGCGCAACCGCCCGCCGCCTTCAGGAACGAGCGGTAGGCACCCGGCAACCGGTAGCCGAGATCCTCCTCGACGCCCTGCACCTGCGCCTCCGTCACCGCCACACCCGACTTCGGCAGCCCGAAGTGCGCCGGCCGCGACTCCTGCAACGGCCGCGTACCGCGCTTGCCATGGTCCACCGGCGCCGTCGCCACCCCGCCGTGATGCCGCAGCAGTGCCTTCACCTCGACCGGCACCAGCTCCAGCCGCCGCGTACCCGCCACGTGGTGCCACGTCCAGCCGTGCGGCGTCGCCACGTCCGGCACCGTGTCCCACAACTCATGCCCCGCCGCCGCCAACGCCGCGTTCGCCGACACGTAGTCCGTCAGCCGCAGTTCATCGACCCCGAAACCCTCCGGCGGCTCGGCGATCTCCACCGCCACGCGCGCGTACGGCGAGAAATCCGGGTAACCCCGCTCATCGACCCGTACCCCTCTCGGGTGACGTGCCGCCCGGACCGGATCCGGAAAGTGCACGACCTGCCCGGCGTAGGCCGCGTTCGGCGGCGCGGCTGGTCCACCGGCCTGGCCGCTGGGCGGTGCACCCAGCCCGAGCCGACCTGTCGTCATGGCGGTTGCCCCCTGCGGCGTTCTCTCTGGCCTGAACGGCGGTGTCGATCGCGGACGGCGACAGCCTATGCGGTACGCCAACCCCGGTCACCGGCCCACCGCATCCCCACCCCCGCACCCGTCGGCCCCCACCGGCACCCCCGCCCCGCACCGTCGTGACCAGCCGTCACCCCACCGTCACAGCCCGCCCGGACACGGGCGTGTCGCACCGCCCCAGCTTCCACACCAGCCACGGCATTTGGCACCCTGTGTCCTTCGGGGGGATGCCCGGGGAGGGAAGAACGATCATGAATGCTCTGCAGACCGGAGGTACCGACGTGCGGGCCGGCGACCCTCGCATCGACTGGAGCAGCACCGACACACCCCCCGCCCCCACCCTCCGGCACCGCCGCGACGGCATCCTGCCCACCGTCGCCGCCGCCCTCTCCGTCCGCGGCGCCACACTCACCGGCACCGCCGCCCGCAGCGACCAGCCCCCGGCCCTGCACCCCCTCGTCCAGGACTTCCTCGACACCCTCACCAGCGACCAACGCGACCGCTTCACCGGCCGCTGCGCCGAGACCATCCTCATCTCCCGGCACATCGCCGCCGCCGACGCCGCCCGCAGCAAACGCGCCGCCCGCAGACCCATGACCAACGGCGAAGCCCGCAAAGCCCTCAAACACGCCAAACTCACCGCCCGCCGCATACGCGAGGACGGCGACCCCCTCCACGGCAGCTTCGCCGCCCCCTGCCGCGCCTGCACCGCCCTCAGCGCCCACTTCGGCGTCCGCATCGTCGACCCCACCGCCACCGACGACTGACCCCCGGCGGCCGCCGGCACCACCTGAACCACCAGCACGCACGACGATCGAAGGGCAGATGCACCCCGACCGCACCTCGACCACGCGCTTCCCCGTACCCGTCGACGCCGCCCTGCGCGCCGCCGGCTGGCAACCCGGACGCTGGGACATAAAGCAGGCCGAGATCTGGGCCGACGCCCTGCGCGAACACACCTCACCCGCCGGACACCGGCACACCGTGTTCCCCGCCGCGGTCGAAGCCTGGGCCGAATTCGGCGGCCTGAGCATCACCCCCGCCGGCCCCGGCCGCCAGATCGCCCCCGCCGGCCTCCACGTCGACCCCCTCCACGGCCTCCACCACGCCCGCACCCTCGGCGACCTCGGCCGCGCCCTCGGCACCGAACTCAGCCCCCTCGGCGAGGAGACCGACAACGCCGCCCTCCTCGCCATCGACGCCGAAGGCCGCGTCTACACCATCGACCACACCGGCGACTGGTACCTCGGCCCCGACATCGACCACGCCCTGTCCACCCTCGTCACCGGCATCCAACCGGTCCGCCTCACGGCCGGCTGACACCCCGACACCCACCACCGCCGACCGACACCCGGCACACGGCACCGCCACGTCACCGCCCCGGCACGCCGCACCACCGAGCCGACGCCCCGCGGACACGCCCCATCGCCGACCGACACCCCGGCACACCCCACCACCGACCGACACCGCCCCGGCACGCCGCACCACCGACCGACACCGCCCCGGCACGCCGCACCACCGAGCCGACGCCCCGCGGCACCCGCGTCCCTACAGCCCGCCCAGCCCCGGCGGGTCGTCGTAGCCGGGGTCCGTGGACCCCGACGAAGGCCACCTCGTCGCGTCCTCCAGACGCCCCAGCTCGTCGTACATCCAGCCACGAGCCGCCTTCCCCAGACGCACGGCCGCCTCCCCCCGAAGCCCGTCGTTCCCCTCCGGCGCCCACACCCCACTCGGCAACCGGGCCTCATGCGCGGCAAGCGCCGCCCGCCCCGCCTCCGACAGCCACCCGGACCCCACACCCTCATGACGATGAGCCCGCGCACCGGCGACCATCACCACCACCACGACCGCCAGGACGACCCACACCGGCCCGTCCTGCGCCGCCGCGACAGCCACCGCCGCCACCCCCAGCAACCCCGACACCCAGTGAGCCACCCACAACAGGAAGTCGGCCGCATCGAACGCCCGCACCCGCGACGGACTGCCGTCGACCAGCCCCCACTGCGCCAGACGGTCACCAACCGCATCGATCGCCGGACGCCTCACCAACCGGTCCATCCGCCGCCACACCCGGCGCCGCGGCCGCACACCGAGCACCCCGATCACAGCCGCCTCCACCACGTCCCGCGGCACCGGATCAGTGATCGTGACCACCCGGTCCCGCACCGACAACCGCCCGCCCAGCAGCATCGACGCCATCGCCGTCCGCGCGACGTACTCACCCCGGCCCGAGAGGAACGCCACCTCGTACAGACCCAGCTCCACACCCTCCGGCCACGCACCCACCGGCGCCTCCGCACAGCGCCGGTACGCCCGGCGGAAGAACCAGCCGGCGACCCCCGTCACCACACAGCACAGACCGAGCAGAACCCCCCACGCCACCGCTCCCCCCTCGGCCCCGGACACGGAAACCCGGCGACCCGCCCCCTGTATGCCCCCGCCACGACAAGGTCACCCACCCCTACGCCGGAATCACCGCCGACACCCGGAAACCCCCCGCGTCCGTCGGACCCGACACGAACACCCCGCCCAGCGCCACGACCCGCTCCCGCATCCCCACCAGGCCGTTCCCACCCGACGGCAACCCCGCCGCCGACGCCGACGCCGGCTCCGGCGGCGGCTCGTTCTCCACCTGCATCGCGATCTCCGACACCCGGTGCGCCAACCGCACATGCGTCTTCGCACCCGCCGCGTGCTTGTGGACGTTCGTCAACGCCTCCTGCACCACCCGGTACGCCGTCTGCTCGACCTCCGCCGCATACGACCGCACCTCCCCCTCCACCGACAGATCCACCACCATCCCCGCCGCCGCCGACTGCCCGATCAACTCGTCCAGCTCCGACAGACACGGCCCCTCCACCGCCCCCTCCGCCTCGGCCACCCGGGAAGCCGCCGCCGCGGCCGCCTCCCCCACCGCCACCAACGGCGCCGACGCCGCACGCCGGCCCGCGTCCTCCCCCGCCCGCAGCACCCCCAGCATCTCCCGCAACTCGGTCAGCGCCTGCCGCCCCATGTCCCCCACCAACGCGGCATTGCGCACCGCCTTCTCCGGGTCCTTCCGCGCCACCGCCTGCAACGCCGCCGCATGCACCACCATCAGACTCACCCGGTGCGCGACCACGTCATGCATCTCCCGGGCGATCCGCGTCCGCTCCTCGTTACGCGCCCACTCCGCCCGCTCCTCCGCCCGCTCCGCGAGCAACTGCAGCTCCCGCTCCAGACTGTCCGCCCGCTCCCGCAAGCTCTCCATCAACCGCCGCCGCGCCCCCACGTACAGCCCCAGCAACACCGGCGGAGCCGTCAGCCCCAACGCCGTCGTCACCGCCGCGAACGGCACGAACCAGTCACCCAGCGTCAGATCCCCGCGCGACATGTCCTGCCGCACCCGCACGAACGTCACCACCGCCGTCCCCAGCAGCGACATCCCCGACAACGCCCCGATCACCCGCCGCGGCAGCTCACACGCGGCCAGCGTGTACAGACCGACCACGCCCATCAGGAAACCCATCTGCGCGGGCGTGATCGCGATCGCCACCAGCACCACCGCGATCGGCCACTTCCGGCGCACCAGCAGCACCGAACCGGCGACCAGACCGAACACGATCCCCACGGACGCCGGAATCCCCGCGTCCCGCGCGAACGGAACCCCCTCCGCCGCGCACTCCACGGCGGACACCAGCGCCAGCGCCCCGTCGAGCACCGCGCTGCGCCGCCTCACCCACCACCAAGGGCCGGTCAGCGCCCTCTCGTGGTCTTCCCCCGTCATGGTCATGCGTCCAGCCTACGGGCGAGCGGTGCGGCATTTCCGGTGACTTTCGCCTACCACCACACGCCACACTCCGTAACCGAACGACCTCGAAACCACCCGCTATCCCTCGAACTGGTGAACCTCCCCCGTTCGACCCCGGAACCCCACATTCCGTCCGGACGGTATGCGTATGGCACATTCACCAGGCAAATACGCCGACTTCGAGGGACTCAGGGAACAGGCGGTGGCACTCCGCCGGGCCGGCCGCAGCCTCCGGCAGATCCGCGACGAGCTGAAGATCTACAACAACGACGTCCTCAACCAGCTGGTGAAGGGCGAGCCCCCGCCGGCCTGGACGAGGCGCCCGAGGGCGAAGGACGACCTGCGAGCGCGGGCACGAGAGCTGAGGCTCCAGGGCTGGACCTACGACCAGATCGAGGCGGAGCTGGGCTGCTCACGGAGTTCGGTGTCGCTGTGGGTACGGGATCTGCCGAAGCCGGCACCCAGGTACACACCAGAGGAGCAACGGGCTCTGATGCAGGAGGGCCTGGCAAAGCGCCGCGCTGCCGACAGGGAGAAGCTGGAGCGGACGAAAGCAGCAGCCCTCGACGAGGTCGGTGAACTCACCGATCGCGAGCTCTTCATGGAGGGAATCGCCCTTTACTGGGCAGAGGGGGCAAAGAGCAAGCCGTACGACCGCCGGGAACGTGCGATCTTCGTCAACAGCGACCCGGGCGTGATCCGAACCTACCTGGCGTGGCTGGACCTGCTCGGCGTGGATCGCGAGCGCCTGACCTTCCGGGTGCTCATCCACGAGTCAGCGGACGTCGCGGCCGCCCATCGCCACTGGGCGGACATCGCCGATGTCGACCCGGGTGTCTTCGCCAAGCCGACATTGAAGCGGCACAACCCCAAGACGGTCCGCAAGAACATCGGCGACGACTACCACGGTTGCCTTGTCGTCGGCGTAGCCAGAAGTGCCCATCTGTACAACCGCATCGAAGGATGGTGGAACGGGATCGTGGCCCAGGCCCAGGCACGTCTCGGGTAAGGTCTGAATCGCTGTCCCCCGTGGTGTAACTGGCAGCACACTGGTTTTTGGTACCAGCAGGACAAGGTTCGAATCCTTGCGGGGGAGCCACAGCACACAAGACCCAGGTTCGGGCCCTGACACCACCGTCAGGGCCCGTACTCATGTCCCCCTCAACCCACCCCGGTATCCTGCGGCTGTCACCCCCACCCACCCACAGCCGAAGGGCAACCCCGTGAGCGCCATTCGCCCGGCCGCCGTCGTCGTTCTCGCAGCGGGTGAGGGCACCCGTATGAGGTCGGCCACACCGAAGGTCCTGCACGACATCTGCGGCCGTTCCCTGGTCGGACACGTACTGGCCGCCGCACGTGAGCTGGACCCGCAGCACCTCGTCGTCGTGGTGGGCCACGCCCGTGAGCAGGTCGGCGCGCACCTCGCCGAGATCGATCCGGCCACCAGGACCGCCGTGCAGGCGGAGCAGAACGGCACGGGGCACGCCGTGCGGATGGGGCTGGAGGAGCTGGGCGGGTCCGTCGAGGGGACGGTCGTGGTCGTGTGCGGGGACACCCCGCTGCTCACGGCCGAGACGCTTCGGCGGCTGACCGAGACGCACGGCGCGGACGGCAACGCCGTGACCGTGCTGACCGCCGAGGTCCCGGACGCGACCGGTTACGGCCGGATCGTGCGGGACGGGGCGACGGGTGCCGTCACCGCGATCGTGGAGCACAAGGACGCGTCCGAGGCGCAGCGGGAGATCCGGGAGATCAACAGCGGTGTGTTCGCGTTCGACGGGCAGTTGCTGGCCGAGGCGCTGAAGAAGGTGCGGACGGACAACAGTCAGGGTGAGGAGTACCTCACGGACGTGCTGGGGATCCTGCGGGAGGCCGGGCACCGGGTGGGGGCGTCGGTGGCGGCCGACCATCGTGAGATCGCCGGGATCAACAACCGGGTGCAGCTCGCGGAGGCGCGGCGGATCCTGAACGACCGGCTGTTGGAGCGGGCGATGCTGGAGGGGGTGACGATCGTCGATCCGGCGACCACGTGGGTGGATGTGACCGTCACCTTCGAGCGGGACGCGGTGGTGCATCCGGGGACGCAGCTGACGGGGTCGACGCGGCTGGGTGAGGGTGCCGAGGTGGGGCCGAACTGCCGGCTGAAGGACACGGAGGTGGGTCCGGGGGCGCGGGTGGACAACACGGTGTCCGACGGGGCGGTCGTGGGGGCGGGGGCGTCCGTGGGGCCGTACGCGTATCTGCGGCCGGGGACCCGGCTGGGTGCGAAGGGCAAGATCGGGACGTACGTCGAGACGAAGAACGCGTCGATCGGGGAGGGCACGAAGGTGCCGCACCTGTCGTACGTGGGGGACGCGCGGATCGGTGACTACACGAACATCGGCGCGGCGAGCGTGTTCGTGAACTACGACGGTCAGGACAAGCATCACACCACGGTGGGGTCGCATTGCCGGACCGGTGCGGACAACATGTTTGTGGCTCCTGTCACGGTCGGGGACGGTGCCTACACCGCGGCGGGGTCGGTGATCACGAAGGATGTGCCGCCGGGTTCGCTGGCCGTGGCCCGTGGTCAGCAGCGGAATATCGAGGGTTGGGTGGCTCGGAAGCGTCCTGGGAGCGCGGCGGCGAAGGCGGCCGAGGCGTCGTCCCGGCCGGGTGGGAACGAGGACTGACCGGAAACGCGTGCGCCGAACACGGCGTACCGTGATAAGTGCACTTTCGCACGTGTGCACCCTGCATCCTTACCAGCTGATACGGCCTCTCACGCCCAGCCGAGAGGTCGCCGAGCAGCCGGCTGGCTGAGACAACCTCTGAGGAGACTGTGCTGTGACCGGGATCAAGACGACCGGCGAGAAGAAGATGATGTTCTTCTCCGGCCGCGCCCACCCCGAGCTTGCCGAGGAGGTCGCCCAGCAGCTGGGTGTCGGGGTCGTCCCGACGAAGGCCTTCGACTTCGCGAATGGTGAGATCTACGTCCGTTATCAGGAGTCGGCTCGTGGTGCGGACTGTTTCCTGATCCAGAGCCACACGGCTCCGATCAACAAGTGGATCATGGAGCAGTTGATCATGATCGATGCGCTGAAGCGTGCTTCAGCGCGGTCGATCACCGTGATCGTGCCGTTCTACGGTTACGCGCGGCAGGACAAGAAGCACCGGGGTCGTGAACCGATCTCGGCGCGTCTGATCGCGGATCTGATGAAGACGGCGGGTGCGGACCGCATCCTGACCGTGGATCTGCACACGGATCAGATCCAGGGTTTCTTCGACGGTCCGGTGGACCACTTGTTCGCGCTGCCGCTGCTGGCGGACTACGTGGGTGCGAAGGTGGACCGGGAGAAGCTGACGGTGGTGTCGCCGGACGCGGGCCGGGTGCGGGTGGCGGACCGGTGGTGTGACCGGCTCGGTGCGCCGCTGGCGATCGTGCACAAGCGGCGTGACAAGGACGTGGCGAACCAGGTGACCGTCCACGAGGTCGTGGGTGAGGTCAAGGGTCGTGTGTGTGTCCTGGTGGACGACATGATCGACACGGGTGGCACGATCTGTGCGGCTGCGGACGCGTTGTTCGCGCACGGTGCGGAGGATGTCATCGTGACGGCGACGCATGGTGTGCTGTCGGGTCCGGCGGCCGATCGGTTGAAGAACTCGCGGGTGAGTGAGTTCGTGTTCACGAACACGCTGCCGACGCCGGGTGAGCTGGCGGCGGATCTGGACAAGATCAAGGTGCTGTCGATCGCTCCGACGATCGCGAGTGCGGTACGTGAGGTGTTCGAGGATGGCTCGGTGACCAGCCTCTTCGACGAGCAGTGAGGTTTCTGCACTCACTTCCGCACCTCCTCGCGCATCCCCTTGCGCACCGGTAGGTGATCGTTTTGGGTACGGCCTCCCCCTCCGAGTAGACTGCTGCAGTTGCTCGGCGAGGGAGGCCGTACTCGTGTACGGCGGTCCGTTATCGACGCGCTCTTCGTAGCAGGCCGTTCGTGGCCGGGTGACCACGTCCGTTCCGAGTTCCTACGAGGAGTGATCCACATGTCCGAGGTGAAGCTCAGCGCCGAGACCCGCACCGAGTTCGGCAAGGGTGCGGCCCGCCGCATCCGCCGTGACAACAAGGTGCCGGTCGTTCTGTACGGCCACGGCTCCGACCCGCTGCACCTGACCCTGCCGGGCCACGACCTGCTGCTGGCGCTGCGTACGCCGAACGTCCTGATCTCCCTGGACATCGACGGCAAGAGCAACGAGCTGGCGATCCCGAAGGCCGTGCAGCGCGACCCGCTGAAGGGCTTCCTGGAGCACGTCGACCTGCTGCTGGTCAAGCGTGGCGAGAAGGTCACGGTCGAGATCCCGGTGCACGTCGAGGGCGAGCTGGCCCCGGGCGGCAACCTGCTGGAGCACGTCCTGGACGCGCTGCCGGTCGAGGCCGAGGCCACGCACATCCCGGAGCAGGTCACCGTCTCCGTCGAGGGTCTGGCGGCCGGTGCCTCCATCCACGCGAAGGACATCACGCTGCCGAACGGCGTGTCCCTGGCCGTGGAGGAGGACGCCGTGGTGATCCAGGTCCTCCAGGCCCAGGCCGAGGAGACCGAGGGCGAGGCCGCCGAGGGCGAGGAGGCGGCGGAGGCCTGATCCTCCCCGTCGTCATCATCTGTTCAGCCGCCGCCTCCCTCGCCGGGGGCGGCGGCTGGCGCGTATCAAGGAGACATGGACGTGACCACCGCCGCCAGTGATCCCTGGCTCATCGTCGGGCTCGGCAATCCCGGGCCGGAGTACGCCATGAACCGGCACAACATCGGGTTCATGGTGGCCGACCTGCTCGCGGAGCGGATCGGGGGGAAGTTCAAGCGGGCGGGCAAGGCGCAGGCGCAGGTGCTGGAGGGGCGGATCGGTCCGGCGGGGCCGGGGAGCCGTCGGGTGGTGCTGGCGAAGCCGATGTCGTACATGAACCTGTCCGGTGGTCCGGTGAACGCGCTGCGGGACTTCTACAAGGTTCCGGTGGGGAACGTGGTCGCGGTCCATGACGAGCTGGACATCGACTACGCGACGCTGCGGCTGAAGCTGGGTGGCGGTGACAACGGGCACAACGGTCTGAAGTCGATGACGAAGGCGATGGGTGCGGACTACCACCGGGTGCGGTGCGGGATCGGCCGGCCGCCGGGCCGGATGCAGGTGGCGGACTTCGTGCTGAAGGACTTCTCGTCGGCGGAGCGCAAGGAGCTGGACTGGTTCGTGGACCGTGCGGCGGACGCGGTGGAGTGTCTGGTGACGGAGGGGCTGGAGCGGGCGCAGAGCGCGTACAACTCCTGACTTGTCCTGGCTTGGACCTGCGGGGAGTTGACCGGCCGTAGGGGTATGGCCAATGATCCCGGCCATGCCTGCCTCAGCCAGTACCGCTCGTCAGGCGTCCGTGTCCGCGTTGCGGTTCGGGCGGGTGGCGGCGATGGGTGCGCTCGCCGCGCTGATTCTGTTCGCCGGGGTGCGGGGGTCCTGGGGGACCGCCCAGCACGTGATGCTGGCGAAGGGGCGTGAGTCCGGCACGGTGACGGTGACGCGGTGTGTCGGGGACACCTGTGCGGGGCCGTTCACGCCGGCGTCGGCGGGGGCGCGGCCACGCGCGCGCGTGGAGATCGGGAAGTCGGTGGCGGTGCGTACGGGGGCGACGTACGCCGTGGTGCTCAAGCCCGGTACCGCGGAGGCCGTGCGGTCGGGCCCGGCGGGCATCCTGTACGCGTGGGTGCCGTTGGGCGGGGCGCTGCTGCTGGCCTCGGTGGTGGTGGCGGGCGGGATGCGGCTGGTCCGTGCGGCGTGGGTGCTGGGGCTGTCCGGCGCGGTGCTGTTGACGGCGGCGTTCGCGGCGGTGCAGTGAGACGAGCGAAGAGGGTGCCCCCGGGGTCGTACGACCTCGGGGGCACCCTCTTCCGCGAGCGGGTCAGCCGGTGTTGCGCAGGCCCGCCGCCACGCCGTTGACGGTGAGGAGCAGGGCGCGGGAGAGCAGCGGGTCGGGGTCGGTGCCGGCCGCGGCGGCGTCGCGCTGCCGCTTGAGCAGGGTGACCTGGAGGTAGGAGATGGGGTCCAGGTAGGCGTCGCGGATGGCGAAGGTCTGCTTGAGGACCGGCTGGGCGTCCAGGAGTTCCTGCTCGCCGGTGACCCGCAGGACTTCGCGGACGGTCAGCTCGTGTTCGGCCTTGATGGTGTCGAAGACGTGCTTGAGCTCGTCGGGGACGAGGGTGTCGACGTAGTGCTGGGCGATCCGCAGGTCCGTCTTGGCGAGGGTCATCTCGACGTTGGAGATGAAGTTGCGGAAGAAGTGCCACTGTTCGTGCATCTCGCCGAGCACGGTGTCCAGACCGGTTTCCCGCAGCGCCTTGAGGCCGGAGCCGACGCCGAACCAGCCGGGCACGATCTGCCGGGACTGGGTCCAGCCGAACACCCACGGGATGGCGCGCAGGCCGTCGAGCGAGACGCCCGAGCCGGGGCGGCGGGAGGGCCGCGAGCCCAGGTGCAGCTCGGCGAGCTGGTCGACGGGCGTGGAGGCGAGGAAGTACGCCGGGAGGTCGGGGTCCTCGACCAGGCGGCGGTAGGCGGCGTGGGCGGCGTCGGAGACGACGTCCATGGCCGCGTCCCAGCGGGCGAGGGCCTCGTCGGACTGGCGGGGGGCGGTGTGCAGGGCGGAGGCCTGGAGGGTGGCCGCGACGGTCAGTTCCAGGTTCTCCCGGGCGAGGGAGGGGATGAGGTACTTGTCGGAGATGACCTCGCCCTGCTCGGTGACCTTGATCTCGCCCTCCAGGGTGCCCCAGGGCTGGGCGAGGATGGCGTCGTGGGAGGGGCCGCCGCCGCGGCCGACGGTGCCGCCGCGGCCGTGGAAGAGGCGCAGGCGTACGCCGTAGCGGTGGGCGACGTCGCGCAGCCGGCGCTGGGCGCGGTGGATCTCCCACTGGCTGGTGGTGATGCCGCCGAACTTGGAGGAGTCGGAGTAGCCGAGCATGACCTCCTGGACGTCGCCGCGCAGCGCGACCAGGCGCCGGTAGGACGGGTCGGAGAGCATGTCCTCCAGGATGGTGTCGGCGGCCTTCAGTTCGTCGGTGGTCTCCAGGAGGGGGACGATGCCGATCTTGGCCCAGCCGGCGTGCAGGTCCAGCAGTCCGGCCTCGCGGGCGAGGACGGCGGCGGCGAAGACGTCGTCGGCGCCCTGGCACATGGAGATGATGTAGGACTCGACGACCTCGGGGCCGAAGACCTCCAGGGCCCTCTTGACGGTCTCGAAGACGCCGAGGGTCTTCTGCCCGGCGGCGTCGACGGGGGCCGGGGTGGGGGCGAGCGGCCTTCTGGAGCGCAGTTCCTTGGCGAGGAGCCTGGCGCGGTAGTCGCGGGGCATGTCGGCGTAGCGCCAGGACTCCTCGCCGAGCCGGTCGAAGAGCTGGCCGAGGGCGTGGTGGTGGGCGTCGGCGTGTTCGCGGACGTCCATGGTGGCGAGCTGGAGGCCGAAGGCGGCGAGGGTGCGGATGGTGCGGGCGAGGCGGCCGTCGGCGAACAGGCCGCCGCGGTGCTCGCGCAGGGAGGCCTGGATGATGCGCAGGTCCTTCAGCAGTTCGCCGGTGCCGAGGTAGTCGCGGCCTTCCTCGTGCGGGGTGCCCTTGGCGAGGCGCTGCTTGGTGTTCTCCAGCTTCTGCCGGATGCAGGTGGCCTTGAGCCGGTAGGGCTCCTCGGCGTTGAGGCGCTTGTAGCGGGGGCTGATCTCGGGGAGCAGCTCCAGGTCGGTCTTGAGGGAGTCGAGGAGTTCCTCGGTGGCGCCGGTGTAGCGGATGGAGTTGGAGAGCAGTCCGCGCAGCTCGTCGATCATCTCCAGGGCGTCGTTGATGCCGTGTTCGTGCTGGAGGATGAGGACGTCCCAGGTGACCTGGGGGGTGACGTTGGGGTTGCCGTCGCGGTCGCCGCCGATCCAGGTGCCGAAGGTGAGGGGGCGGGTGTCGTCGGGGAGCTTGACGCCGACGCGTT
Source organism: Streptomyces sp. Ru62 (assembly GCF_002920615.1). Classification (GTDB taxonomy): domain Bacteria; phylum Actinomycetota; class Actinomycetes; order Streptomycetales; family Streptomycetaceae; genus Streptomyces. The sequence continues at coordinate 382,719 of NZ_PQSU01000001.1, read as the reverse complement.
CCAGTTCGGCGGTCAGGTCCTCCAGGACGTCTCCGACGGCGTCGGCGTGCAGCTCGTCCAGGTAGTAGATCGCGTTGCGGGCCTCGTCGGCGGGTTCGGGGCGTACGACGCGCAGTTCGTCGGTCTGCCAGACGAGGTCGATGTTCTCGGCGAGGCGGACGTCGTGGCGGCGGCGGTCGGTGTCGAGGACGGGGGTGTCCAGGAGCGCGGCGATGCGCCTCAGCTTGTTGAGGACGGACCGGCGCGCGGCCTCGGTGGGGTGCGCGGTGAAGACCGGGCGGACGTTGAGGTTCTGGACGGTCTGCTTCAGGTGCTCGGGGTCGGCGTCCTTGAGCCGGTCGGCCGTGCGGGCGAGCAGGCCGCCCTCGGCGGCACGCCGGGCGCGCAGTTCGCGGCCGCGGTGCACCTGTTCGGTGATGTTGGCGAGGTGGAAGTAGGTGGAGAAGGCGCGGACCAGCTTGGCCGCGGTGTCCAGTTCGGTGCCGCGCAGCAGCTCGGCGGCGGCGTCACCGTCTTCGCGGGTGAGGCGGCGGACCTTCTCGACCAGGTCGAGGAGCTCGGGGCCTTCCTGCCGGACGAGGGTCTCCCCCAGGAGATCACCCAGCCGGCGGATGTCGGCGCGCAGCTCGCTGCTGGTCGTGGTGGTCTGGTCGTCGGCACTGCTCACAGGTGCGGCTCCTTGCAGTGTTGAAGCTCGTCTGGGAGGGAACCCGGCCGGCTGTCACACACGGCGGGTGCCGCATACGGGCCGGAGGGTCCGGGAAGGAAACTTCAGCGGACCGCGCTGTCCGACCGAGTCCAAGGATAGGTGGCCATGTGGACGCGCAGGCTCTGGGGCTCTTGCCGCCGCGCGACACGCTGCCATACTTACGATGCCGTAGGTTACGGAACCGTAGGGAAGCGCCGTCGACTTCCGTACGGTCGCCGCGGCCCGGCATCTGCCTCGACCATCGACCCCACAGGGGACGCGCATGACCTCAAGTTCCGATGTGATCGAAGAAGCCCGTAAGGCCACCGACACACCCCCTCCCTCCGCCACGCTGGGCGGCGAGCAGAAGCGTTCGATCGAGCAGATCACGCTGCTCCTGTTCATCACCGTGCCGTTCCTGGCACTGGTGGCGGCCGTGCCGCTGGCCTGGGGATGGGGGGTGAGCTGGCTCGATCTGGGCCTGCTGGTCTTCTTCTACTTCCTGGGGTGCCACGGCATCACGATCGGTTTCCACCGGTACTTCACCCACGGTTCGTTCAAGGCGAAGCGGCCGCTGCGGATCGCGCTCGCGATCATGGGTTCGCTGGCGGTCGAGGGTCCGCTGGTGCGCTGGGTGGCCGATCACCGCAAGCATCACAAGTTCTCCGACGCGGAGGGCGACCCGCACTCCCCGTGGCGGTTCGGCGAGACGCTTCCGGCGCTGATGAAGGGCCTGTGGTGGGCGCACATCGGCTGGATGTTCGACGAGGAGCAGACCCCGCAGGAGAAGTACGCGCCGGATCTGATCAAGGACCCGGCGATGCGGGCGATCTCCCGGCAGTTCGTGCTGTGGACGGCCGTGTCCCTGGGACTGCCGCCGCTGATCGGCGGTCTGGCGACGATGTCCTGGTGGGGCGCGTTCACCGGGTTCTTCTGGGGTTCACTCGTCCGGGTGGCGCTGCTGCACCACGTGACCTGGTCGATCAACTCGATCTGCCACGCGGTCGGCAAGCGGCCGTTCAAGTCGCGGGACCGTTCGGGCAACGTGTGGTGGCTGGCGGTGCTGTCCTGCGGCGAGTCCTGGCACAACCTGCACCACGCGGACCCGACGTCGGCGCGGCACGGTGTGATGCGCGGCCAGATCGACTCCTCGGCCCGGTTCATCCGCATCTTCGAGCTGCTCGGCTGGGCGTACGACGTGCGCTGGCCGTCACGCTCGCGTATCGATTCGCGCCGTGACACCGGGGAAGGCGGCTCCCGGCGCCGGGGGGAGACGGCCGAGGCGGCATGATTGACGCCGTGGCGACCGACTCCAGCAGCACCTCAGGCAACGACAAACCCCGGCGGACCCGCCGGACCCGTATGACCGGTGCCGAGCGCCGCCAGCAGCTGCTGGAGATCGGTCGCACCCTCTTCGCCGCCAAGGGCTTCGAGGGCACGTCGGTGGAGGAGATCGCGGCGAAGGCCGGGGTGTCCAAGCCGGTGGTGTACGAGCACTTCGGCGGCAAGGAGGGGCTGTACGCGGTGGTCGTGGACCGCGAGATGCGGCGGCTGCTGGACATGGTCACCAGCTCGCTGACGGCCGGCCATCCGCGTGAGCTGTGCGAGCAGGCCGCGTTCGCCCTCCTGGACTACATCGAGGAGTACACGGACGGGTTCCGCATCCTGGTCCGCGACTCCCCGATCCCCCAGTCCACGGGCTCATTCGCGTCCCTCATCTCGGACATCGCCACCCAGGTGGAGGACATCCTGGGCCGCGAGTTCAAGTCGCGCGGCTTCGACCCCAAGCTCGCCCCTCTGTACGCCCAGGCGCTGGTCGGCATGGTCGCGCTGACCGGGCAGTGGTGGCTGGACGTGCGCCGCCCGAAGAAGTCGGAGGTGGCGGCCCATCTGGTGAACCTGGCGTGGCACGGCCTGGACGGTCTGGAGCAGAAGCCGCGCCTGATAGGGCACCGCAAGAGCTGAGCGTCCTAGGGGGCCGGTTCCAGGAACTCCAGCCGGTTGCCGACGGGGTCCTCGGAGTAGAAGCGCCGGTGGCCGGGGAGGGCGTCGTCCCAGGTGACGGGCGCGCCGAGCGCGGTGAGCCGGGCCGCGTAGGCCTCGATGTCCCGCACCCGCAGCCCGGGGTGGGCCTTCTGCGCGGGCCGGAAGTCGCGCTGGATCCCCAGATGGAGCTGGACGAAGCCGGCCTCGAACCAGCAGCCGCCGCGTGCGGCGAGCGCCGGCGGCTTGGGGATCTCGGTCATGCCGAGGACACCGGTGTAGTAGGCGCGCAGCCGGTCCTCGGATCCGACGGGGGCGGCGAGCTGGACGTGGTCGAGGGCGACGAGCACGCTCAGGACTCCTTCACGGCCACGGCGAACAGTCTCCGGAACGGCAGGACCGTGCCGTACGGCGCGCTCGGGTACGCCTCTCGCAGCAGGTCCCGGTACTCGGTGAGGAATGTGTCGCGGGCCTGGGGATCGTCGGCGAGGGCGGTCAGGGCGGGGCGCAGGCCGGTGCCCTTCACCCAGTCGAGGACGGGGTCCTCGCCCTGGAGGACGTGGAAGTACGTCGTCTCCCACACGTCGGCCGCGCAGCCGAGGCGGGTGAGGCGGTCCAGGTAGGTGGCGGGGGTGTGCACGGAGTCCGTGCGGCGCAGGACGTCGGCGAGGCGGTCGCGCCAGCGGGGCGTGCCGGCGAGGTCGCGCATCAGGGCGTGCAGCGGGGCGTCGATGTTGTCCGGGACCTGGAAGGCGAGGGTGCCGCCGGGCGCGAGGGCGGCGATCCAGTCGGCGAAGCGGTCGGCGTGGCCCGGCACCCACTGGAGGGTGGCGTTGGAGACGATCAGGTCGTACGGCTCCGTGGGCGTCCAGGTCCGCACGTCGGCGTGGGCGAAGTCGAGCCGGCCGCCCCCGGCCGTGGGCCCCTCGTGGTCGACGTGGGCCTTGTCGAGCATCTCGGGCGAGTTGTCGTAGCCGGTGATGCGGGCGGTGGGCCAGCGGCCGGCGAGCAGGGCGGTGACGTTGCCGGGGCCGCAGCCGAGGTCGGCGATGCGGGGCCGGTCGCCGGGGAGGGCCGGGATCCGGGCGAGGAGGTCGGCGAAGGGCCGGGCCCGGTGCCCGGCGTGGCGGAGGTACTGGGCGGGGTCCCAGCTCGGCGTCGTCATGCCCCCACTGTTCCCGTCAGTTTCTCTCGATGTCAAGAGACTCGACTTCAAGAGACTTCACATCGACACAACCACTACACTGATCTCCATGGAGGACGAGGTCGATCGGCTGGTCGCAGCGTGGCGCCGGGAGCGTCCGGACCTCGACGTGGAGCCGCTGGAAGTGCTCAGCCGGGTGAGCCGACTCGCCCGGCACCTCGACCGCGCCCGCCGGCTGGCCTTCGCCGAGCACCAGCTGGAGCCCTGGGAGTTCGACGTGCTGACCGCGCTGCGGCGCGCGGGCACGCCGTACCAGCTCTCCCCCGGTCAGCTGCTCACACAGACGCTGGTCACCTCGGGCACGATGACCAACCGCATCGACCGGCTGGCGAAGAAGGGCCTGGTCGAGCGGCTGCCCGACCCCAGCGACCGGCGGGGCGTGCTGGTCCGGCTGACCGACGAGGGCCGCGACCGCGCGGACCAGGCGCTGGCGGGCCTGCTGGAGCAGGAGCGGGCGATCCTCGCCGAGCTGTCCCGCGCCCAGCGCGCCGAGCTGGCCGGCCTGCTACGCCAGCTGACCGCCCCGTTCGACAACATTCCCGGTTAGGTCCACCGGGCCCACCCCGGCCCGCCGGGCCAGCGCGACGGCGGCCAGCGTGGAGTGGACGCCCAGCTTGCCGAGGACGTTCTGCATATGGGTGCGGACGGTGTGCGGGGACAGGAACAGCCGCTCGGCGACGGCCTTGCGGCCGAGTCCCGCGACCATGCAGCGCAGCACCTCCCGCTCGCGCGGGGTGAGGGACTCCACCAACCGCTCGCTCTCGGTGCGGTGCTTGCGCGCCGCCGTCAGCTCCTTCAGCACGCCGGTGAGCAGCGCGGGCGGCAGATGCGTCTCCTCACGCAGCACCCCCCGGATCACCGTCAGCAGCCGGGACAGCGAGCAGTCCTTGGCGACCCAGCCGGACGCCCCCGCCTGGAGCGCGAGGGCCGCGCGGCGCGGGTCGTCCTTCTCGGCGAGGACGACGATCCGTACGGCCGGGTGGGCTGCCCGGACCCCGGTGACGAGCGAGATCCCGTCGACCAGGCCCTCCTCGTCGCCCTCCTGCACCGGCACGGCCGGGCGGACGCCGGGCAGCCGGCCGCCCAGGTCGGCGTCGACCAGCAGGACGTCGTAGCGCCGGCCCTCGCCGGCCGCGCGCTCCAGGCAGCGCAGCGCGGCCGGGCCGCTGCCGGCGGCGGAGACGTCGACGTCCGGCTCGGCGGCCAGGGCGGCGGCGAGCGACTCGGCGAAGATGCGGTGGTCGTCCACGACCAGGACTCGGATGCGAACCACGTAACCCCCTTCCCCAGGCTCCGCGTGGAGCAGGGGATACCCAAGGTCCGGAAAGCTCCGGAATTGGTTGGTCCGGAAAAGCCCGGAAAGGATCCGGAGAACGACGACCGGCGCGGGTACGACACCCGCGGACTGGGGACGCGCACCGCACGGCCGCCGCCGTTGCGGACACTGCTACCCCCACCGCGGGCGCCGTACCCGCCTGTCTCGCCCCCTGAGCGGCACCGGCCCCCACCGGTGCTGCTCCACAGAGTACGGATGGGAGCACGCAACGGAAGGCGAATTGCAGAACTGGCCGTCCGACGCGTTTATGGTGTGCCGCATGTTTCGTATTGAGGCGGAAGTCGACAAAGAGCGACGTGAACTGCTCCGCGCACGGCTGTGGGACACCAACACGGCGGCGTCCCCGGTCCTGGCCGCGCTGCGCGGCACGCCCGGCGAACGCGAGGTGCCCCTCCACCTCTGGGCACTGGACACCGCCGGCGACCTGGCGGGCGGCCTGGTCGGCCACACCTGGACGACCTGGCTGCACGTCACCTACCTGTGGGTGGACGCAGCACACCGCGGCGCGGGCCTGGGCACCCGCCTGCTGGCGGAGGCGGAACGCATCGCCACGACCGACCGCGGCTGCACGGGCTCCCGCCTGGAGACCTGGAACTTCCAGGCCCCGGAGTTCTACCGGAAACAGGGCTACGAGGTGGTGTCCGTGATCCCCGACTACCCGCCGGGGATCACGGAGTACACACTCACGAAGCGACTGGGCTGACGGAGGATCAGACGAGTCGCCGGGCTCCCGCCGAAGGGACCGCCTCGAAGACTCGTGGGGCTTTGAAGTCCGCCGCGGCGAAGGCCTCTTCGATCGCCTTGGTGAGGGTGTCGACGTCGGTCGCCTCCGCCAGGACGATCGCCGAGCCGCCGAAGCCGCCGCCGGTCATGCGGGCGCCCAGGGCGCCGGCGGCGAGGGCCGTGTCGACGACCAGGTCGAGCTCCGGGCAGGAGATGCGGAAGTCGTCGCGCAGGGAGGCGTGGCCCTCGGTGAGGACGGGGCCGATGGCGCGGGTGTCGCCGGCGCGCAGCAGGGCGACGGTGCGTTCGACGCGTTCGTCCTCCGTGACCACGTGGCGGACCAGGCGGATGACCTCCTCCTCGTCGCCGAGGCGGGCGAGGGCCGCGTCCAGGCCGTCGTAGGGGATGTCCCGCAGGGCGTCGACGCCGAGCAGGGCCGCGCCCTTCTCGCAGCCGGCCCGGCGCTTGCCGTACTCGCCGCCGCTGTGGGCGTGCTTGACCTGGGTGTCGACCACCAGCAGGCGCAGGCCCCCGGCCACGAGGTCGAAGGGGATCTGCTGCTGGGACAGGTCACGGGTGTCCAGGAACAGCGCGTGGCCCTGCTCGCAGCAGGCCGACGCCGTCTGGTCCATGATCCCGGTCGGCGCGCCGACGTAGACGTTCTCGGCGCGCTGGCACAGGCGGGCCAGCCGCCAGCGCTGCAGACCGAGGTCGTACAGGTCGTTCAGCGCCAGGGCGATCACGACCTCCAGCGCGGCCGACGAGGACAGGCCCGCGCCCGTCGGGACCGTGGAGGACAGGTGGATGTCGGCGCCGGTCACCTCGTGACCCGCCTCGCGCAGCGCCCAGACCACGCCCGCCGGGTACGCCGTCCACTCCCGGTCGGTCCCCGGGGCGAGGGCGTCCAGCCGCAGCTCCACGACCCCGCCCTCGACGTCCTGCGAGTGCAGGCGCAGGAGGCCGTCGTCGCGGCGGGAGACCCCGGCGACCGCCTGGTGCGGGAGCGCGAACGGCATGACGAAGCCGTCGTTGTAGTCGGTGTGCTCACCGATCAGGTTGACCCGGCCGGGCGCCGCCCACACACCCTCCGGCTCGGCCCCGTACAACTCGGCGAAGCGCTGCGCGACCTGCTGTGCACCCACTAGTGCTCCCTTGTGATGCTCTGCGCGAACTCCCACGCGTCCGCGACGATGCCCGCGAGATCCGCGCGGGTCGGGTTCCAGCCCAGTTTCTCGCGGGCGGTGTCCGCGGAGGCGACCAGGACCGCCGGATCGCCGCCCCGGCGCGGGGCCACCACCTCGGGGATCGGGTGACCGGTGACCTCGCGGACGGTCTCGATGACCTGGCGGACGGAGAAGCCGTTGCCGTTGCCGAGGTTGCAGATCAGGTGCTGGCCCGGGGTGGCGGCCCGGACGGCCAGGAGGTGGGCCTCGGCCAGGTCGGCGACGTGGATGTAGTCGCGGACGCAGGTGCCGTCGGCGGTCGGGTAGTCGTCGCCGAAGACCGAGATCGCCTCGCGGCGGCCCTGGGCGACCTGGAGGACCAGCGGGATCAGGTGTGACTCGGGGTCGTGCCGCTCGCCGTACGCGCCGTACGCACCCGCCACGTTGAAGTAGCGCAGGGAGACCGCCGCCAGGCCGTGCGCGTGCGCCTCGCCGGTGATCATGTGGTCGACGGCGAGCTTGGAGGCGCCGTAGGGGCTGGTGGGCCGCGTCGGGGCGCTCTCCGGGATCGGGGTCTGCTCCGGCTCGCCGTAGGTGGCGGCGGTGGAGGAGAAGACCAGCTTGCGGACGCCGGCCTCGCGCATCGCGGCGAGCAGGGCCATGCTGCCGCCGACGTTGTTGTCCCAGTACTTCTCCGGCTTCACCACCGACTCGCCGACCTGCGAGAACGCGGCGAAGTGCAGCACGCCGTCGAAGGAGGGGTCGAGCCACTTGGCGGCGTCGCGGATGTCGCCCTCGACGAAGGCCGCGCCGGCCGGGACGCCCGCGCGGAAGCCGGTGGAGAGGTTGTCGAGGACGGTGACCTCGTGGCCGGCCTCCAGCAGGTGCTGGGCCACGACACTGCCGACGTATCCCGCGCCACCCGTCACCAGGTACTTCATGAACTCGCTACCTCTCGCAGTCGCTCGGCCGCGCGCTCCGGCGGCACGTCGTTGATGAACACGCTCATGCCGGACTCGGAACCCGCGAGGAACTTCAGCTTGCCGGAAGTACGGCGGATGGTGAAAAGCTCAAGGTGGAGCGCGAAGTCGTCGCGCGTGACACCGTCGAACTCCTCCAGCGCGCCGAACGGGGCCTGGTGCCAGGCGGAGATGTACGGCGTCGGCGGCTCACCCTCGCCGAAGATCCGGTCGAAGCGCCTCAAGAGTTCCAGATAGACCTGGGGGAACTCTGTGCGTGCCGCCTCGTCCAGGGCGAGCAGGTCGGGCACGCGGCGCTTCGGGTACAGGTGGACCTCGTACGGCCAGTGCGCCGCGTACGGCACGAAGGCCGCCCAGTGTTCACCCTCAAGGACGACCCGTTCCCCGGCGAGTTCCTCTTCCAGGACCGTGTCGAACAGGTTCGCCCCGCCGGTGGCCTCCTTGTGGGCGGCGAGCGAGCGGAGCATCAGCGCGGTGCGCGGGGTGGTGAAGGGGTAGGCGTAGATCTGTCCGTGCGGGTGACCGAGGGTCACACCGATCTCGGCACCGCGGTTCTCGAAACAGAACACCTGCTCGACGGAGGGCAGATGCGACAGCTCCGACGTGCGGTCCGTCCACGCGTCCAGCACCAGCCGCGCCTGCTCGGCGCTCAGGTCCGCGAAGGAGGCGTCGTGGTCGGAGGTGAAGCAGACGACCTCGCAGCGCCCGGAGTCGCCGGCGAGGGAGGGGAACCGGTTCTCGAAGACGACGACGTCGTACGAAGAGTCCGGGATCTCGCTGAGCCGGTCGCCGCGGGTGGGGCACAGGGGGCACTCGTCGGCCGGCGGGTGGTAGGTGCGGCCCTGGCGGTGCGAGGCGACGGCGACGCAGTCGCCGAGCAGCGGGTCGCGGCGGATCTCGGACGTGGTGACCGTACGGTCCAGCGGGCGCCGGTCGACCGCGTCGCGCACGGTGTCGTCCCGCAGGTCGTAGTAGATCAGCTCACGACCGTCGGCCAGCCGGGTCGAGGTCTTCTTCACGCCGGACTCCTTGTTCGGGCCCTACGGGTGTGTCCGCACCCAATCACTCAACACAAACAAACATAACAGACCACAAGTCCACAACACCTCGGTCGATCACAATCAAACAAAGAACACCAGCTGGAGTGTTCAAATATCGAACACGGCGGCGTAGGTTCCGCTCTGGATCAGTTCGCGCAACGAAGCGAGTTCTCATGCAAACCCCCACATACGCCCCCACCTATCTGGCGGCGGAGCTACGACTCCCCACCAACTGGCTGGACTACACGATCCTGGCGATCTACTTCGTCGTCGTCCTGGGCATCGGCTTCGCGGCCCGGCGCTCGGTCAAGACGAGCCTCGACTTCTTCCTCTCCGGACGCTCGCTGCCCGCCTGGATCACCGGCCTCGCCTTCATCTCGGCGAACCTGGCGGCCACCGAGATCCTCGGCATGGCCGCGAACAGCGCCCAGTACGGCGCCTACACCGTCCACTGGTACTGGATCGGCGCCATCCCCGCCATGGTCTTCCTCGGCCTGGTGATGATGCCCTTCTACTACGGCAGCAAGGTCCGCTCGGTCCCCGAGTTCCTGCTGCTGCGCTTCGACCGGGCCGCCCACCTGCTCAGCTCGATCCTGTTCGCGTTCGCCGCCATCCTGATCGCGGGCGTCAACCTCTACGCCCTCGCGATCGTCGTCGAGGCCCTGCTCGGCTGGCCGCAGTGGGTCGCCATCGTCGTCGCCGGCGCGTTCGTCCTCGCGTACATCACCCTGGGCGGCCTGTCCTCGGCGATCTACAACGAGGTCCTCCAGTTCTTCGTGATCCTGGCCGCGCTCATCCCGATCACGATTCTCGGCCTGAAGAAGGTCGGCGGCTGGGGCGGCCTGACCGACAAGCTGACCGCAACCCACGGGGCCGACTTCACCACCGCGTGGGGCGGCACCGGCATCGGGCACGCCAACCCGCTCGGCGCCAACTGGCTGACCATCGTCCTCGGCCTCGGTTTCGTGCTCTCCTTCGGCTACTGGACCACCAACTTCGCCGAGGTGCAGCGCGCCCTGTCCGCGAAGAACCTCTCGGCGGGTCAGCGCACGCCGCTCATCGCGGCCTACCCCAAGATCTTCATCGTCTTCCTGGTGATGATCCCGGGCCTGGTCGCCGCCGCGATCGTGCCGAAGTTCGGCACCTCCGGCTCCGGCTACCAGTACAACGACGCCATCCCCTTCCTGATGCAGGAGCTGCTGCCCAACGGCGTGCTCGGCATCGCCGTCACCGGTCTGCTGGCCGCCTTCATGGCGGGCATGGCGGCGAACGTGTCGTCCTTCAACACCGTGTTCACCAACGACATCTGGGCCAAGTACGTGGTGCGGGGGCGTGAGGACGGCTACTACGTCCGCTTCGGCCGGCTGATCACCGCGATCGGCGTCTGCGCCTCCGTCGGCACGGCGTTCCTGGCGTCCTCGTTCTCGAACATCATGAGCTACCTCCAGACGCTGTTCTCCTTCTTCAACGTGCCGATGTTCGTCGTCTTCATCGTCGGCATGTTCTGGAAGCGGGCGTCCGCGAAATCCGGGTTCTGGGGCCTGCTCGCCGGCACCGTCACCGCGATGGTCAACTACTTCGTCCTCTACAAGAAGGACATCATCTCCATCCCGACCGACCAGGGCGCCAACTTCGTCTCCGCCATCGCGGGCTTCGTCGCCGGCGCGGTGGTGATGGTCGCGGTGTCGCTGTTCACCAAGCCGAAGCCGGCGGAGCAGTTGCAGGGCCTGGTGTACGGCACCCGCTCCCCCGGCATGTCCGAAGCGCCCGCCGAGGGCGACGACGCGTGGTACCGCAAGCCGGCCCTGCTGGGCTGGGGCGCGGTCGTGCTGGCCGCCGTCTGCTACATCCCGTTCTCGTTCTGACGCGGGAGGATCGAGGAACCATGACTGAGCATCCTGACCACTCCGAGCAGCCTCGTCGTCCGCTGCACTACACCGAGCAGGACGTCCTGCGGGAGGTCTCCGAGCTGGAGACCAAGTCGGCGACCGCGGCACGCATCTTCGACCTGCGGCGCATCATCGGCGGACTCTTCGTGGTCTACGGCGTCATCGTCACGATCACCGGGATCACCGACTCGCAGGCCGCGATCGACAAGGCCGAGGGCGTGAACATCAATCTCTGGACCGGGATCGGCATGCTGCTCCTGGGCATCTTCTTCCTGGCCTGGCTGAAGCTGCGGCCCACTCCCCCGCCGCTTCCTCCGGAGGGTCTGCCGGAAGAGAAGGAGTAAGTCCGGGGCCGACAGGCCGTGTCCCGACTGCGGGCGCGCGGGGGCTGGTCGCGCAGTTCCCCGCGCCCCTCCGGGGCGCTGCCCCAGCGCGGGGCGCCTAGTCGGCGGGCGCGTCCCGCAGGGGGCCCGCGCGGTCCAGGAGGCCCGTTCGGGCTGCCAGGGCCGCCGCCTCCAGGCGTGAGCCCACGCCCAGTTTCATCAGTACCCGCTGGACGTGCGTACGCGCCGTGCTCGGTGCGATGCCCATGCCCGCCGCGATCCGGCGCGTGTCCTCCCCGTCGGCCACCCGCACCAGCACCTCGACCTCCCGCGGCGTCAGCATCTCCAGGAGCCGCTGGGCCTCGTCATCGGGCTGTGCGGCGGGATTCAGCAGTTCGCTGAAGGCCCCCTGGAGCAGTTGCGGCGCCACCGCCGCCTCCCCGGCCCGGGCCTTCATGATGGCCCGCTCGACGCCCTCGATCCGCTCGTCGTGCCGCACGTACCCCGACGCCCCCGCGGCGAAGGCCGCCGCGATCCCGCGCGGTGACGGCACGGGGCCCAGCACCAGCACCGCCACCTGCGGACGTTCCCGCTTGATCTTGACCACCGGGTCGAAGATCCCCGCCTCGGCCGGTGCCGCCGTGCCCAGCAGGCACACCTCCGGCGCCCGCGCGATCACGAGGTCCGCCGCGCCCGCGGCCGGCGCCGCCGCGGCGAGCACCCGGTGCCCGCGCAGCTTGAGCGCGGACGCCAGCGCCTCCGCGAGCAGCCGATGGTCGTCCACGACCATGAGCCGCACTCCCATAGAGCAACCCCCCAGTCCCCCGGGCACCCCCGCCCTTCATGCCCCCGGAAGCTACACGCTTGTTCGACGTCGCGCTGCCCCTCTTCATGAGAAGTGCCCCGGATCGATGAAATCCGGGGCACTTCTCGGCAAGTCACTCATTCGGGTGAGGCCGCGGATCAGCCGTCCGTGCCGAACGCCATCACGAGGTACTCCTTGCTGTACGACGACATGTCCCGCTCCTTGGCGAACACGGCGGACATGTACAGCCGGCCCTTGCCGAAGCGGAGCTCCGCGTACTCCGGCAGCAGGTTGACCTCGGAGTCCCGCACGCTCTTCGTGGACGGGTTCTCCAGCAGCCTGGTCACCTTGAACGAGCCGCTGTCGATGCTGACGACCTGTCCGCCCTTGTTGTACGGCGGCGCGTCGTAGGCGATCAGGTTGCCGCCGTCCATGCGCAGCGGGGAGAGCGTGTAACCGTCGCCGGCCTCGGCGCGCTGGCCGGTCGGCTTGCCGGTCTTCAGGTCGAAGGCGACGATCTCGTTGGTCCGGGTGTACTCGCCCTTGCCGTCGTGCGCCTCGGTCATCAGGTAGAGCCTGCCGTTGCCCGCCACGACCTGCCGGCAGTCCTCGATGCGGTTGGTGCCGTCGCAGCGGCCCCCGTAGGTGTCGCCGGGCGCGGGGATGCGGGCGAGCAGCCTGCCGGTCTTGTCGTCGATGGAGAAGTAGTCCGAGACACCGCTGCCGTCGCCCGCGCTCTGGCCGACGTCGGCGGCGGCCACCAGCGGGTCGGTGGAGACGATGGACGCGTACAGGACGCCGTCCGGCATCCTGTACTCGGAGATCACCTTGCCGCTGACCGGGTCGATGGTCTGGATGTTGAGCTGCGGGTCGTCGTACTCGCCGCACTTGCGCACCGCGACCAGCCTGGCGCCGCCGCCGTACCCCTCGTCGTAGCAGGTGTCGTCGGGCTTCGGCTGCCACAGCGTCTTGCCGGACTCGATGTCGAACGCGGCGCCGCCGTCGGAGCCGCCGACCGCGACGGTGTGCTGGGCGACCGTCACATTGGCGAACATGACGGGGTAGTCACCGGACTTGACCGACTTCGTCCACAGCTTCTTCCCCGCGGTGAGGTCGATCGCAGCCACCTGGCTGCACCCCGCGGAGGAGCCCTTCTCCGGCATCTTCGGCTGGAAGGCGATCGCCGTCCGGCCGTCGTCGTCCACGTGCTCGCTGGCCGCGCACACCGGGCCGGGCAGCTTGATCGTCCACAGCTCGGTGCCCTTGACCGGGTCGTAGCCGACGACCTTCGCGATGCCGCTCTTGGCGTACACCGTGTCCGTCAGCCACGAGCCCTCCACGCTGACCGTGTCGTCCGCCTTGGGCAGCGGCACCCCGAAGAGCAGCCGGGAGGACGGGTCGGCGGGCGCCTTCTCCTTGCCGCCGCCTCCGGTCGTGCCCCCGGAGCCCTTGTCGTCCGAGCCGCCGGTGCCGCCACCGGAGGACGCGGTGTCGTGCCGCTTGCCGTCGTCCCCGGAGGACTTGGCGTACCAGATGCCGCCGCCGATGATCAGCGCGATGGCGACGACCGCCGCGACGACGATGAGCAGCACGGTGTTGTTCCGTCCGCCGCCGCCCGCCCCCGGCCGGGGCGCCATCGGCACGGTCGGCGGCTGACCCTGGCCCGGATGGCCCGGATAGCCGTAACCCGGCTGCATGCCTTGCATGGGCTGCGTGGGCTGGGCGTAGGGGTTGTGCGGCTGGGCGCCGTAGCCGGGAGACTGCGGGGCGGTGGGGGCGGGGGGCTGCTGGGCGTACGGGTTGTGCTGCGCGCCCGGGTAGCCGTAACCGGGCTGCGGGGGCGGACCGGCGGATAGCCGTAGCCCGGCTGCGGCGGCTGCGGCTGCGGCTGCGGCTGCGGCTGCGGACCCTGGGCCGGCGGCTGCGGAGGCTGCGTCGGCTGGGGAGGCTGGGCCGGGGGCTGCGGGGGCTGCGCCGGCGGCTGGTTCGGGGGTGGCGGGGGCGGCTGGGTCATGGCGCGGACACCTCGGTGACGCTCGGAAGGCCGTACGGCTGACGGGACTCGGGAAGGACGGGCCGCGACCGGCACGGGGGCCGGCCGCGGCGGTGCGCCCGGCTCAGTTGCCGAACGCCATCATGAGCTTCTCCTTCGAGTCGTCGTCGCCGGACAGCCGGCCCGAGGAGATGAAGAACCGCCCGTCGGCCCAGTCGACGACCCCGTCGTAGAAGGTGTCCTCGACCTCGGCGGCGCCCTGCGGGTTCTGCAGGAGCCTGGTCGTCCTGTGGGAGGAGCCGGTGACCGGCACCGACACCACCTGGCCGCCCGCGTCGTACGACGGCTGCACATACGCGATGAGCTTGCCGCCCTCGACCTTCACCGGCGCCATCGGCTGGTCCACCGGGGACTTGACCCGCCACTTCGCCTTGCCGTCGGAGAGGCTGATCGCGACGATCTCGTTGGCGCTGACCGTGGAGTCGGTGGGCAGGTAGAGCATGTCGGCGTCGACCGCCACGCCCTGGCAGCCCTGCAACTCGCGTTCCAGGACCGCCCAGCCGCAGCGGGGGGCGAACTTCTCGTTCACCTTCACCTCGGAGCGGAACTTGCCGTCCTTGGTGAACGTGGAGATGTTCCAGGCCTTCTTGTCCCGGTTGGTCAGGTAGACCACGAGCGGGTCGACCGAGTAGGTCCGGGTCACCTCCCAGCCCTTCTTGACCGTCTGGGTCCAGCGCACCTTGCCGGTGGCCGGGTCGAGTTCCTGGATCTCCTCGTGCTCCTTGGCGGTGCCGGCGCCGCAGGAGGCCACCTGGACCAGCCGGCCGGTGCCGCCCGCGAAGGCGGCCGGGAAGCAGGCCGCGCCGTACTTCTTCTTGTCGTACAGCTTCTTGCCGCTGTCGATGTCGTACGCCGTGCCCGACTGCGAACGGCCCACCATCAACGTCTTGCCGCTGACGGTCAGTTCGACGGTGAGCGCGCTGTCGAACAGCCCGCCGTCGGCGACCTCGGTGCTCCAGCCCTTCTCGCCGGTGCGCAGGTCGAGCTGCTGGAGCTGGTTGCACTTGGCGCGGTCGCCGCCGCCGCTCATGTACGCCACGACGATCTTGTCGTCGGCGGATTTCTGCGGGGTGACCGCGCAGATCTTCTGCGGGAGGGCGAGCGGCCCCCAGGCGGTGCCGCCGTCCCCGGTACGGAACGCGAAGACCTGCTTGTAGGCCGCCTTCACCGCCGTGTCGCCCGTGATCCACATGCCGGGCGCGTCGGCGCCGGAGGCCGGGGCGTCCGGCGCCGGCTTGTACCAGAGCACCTTCGCCTCGCCGGGCTGACGGCCGTCGTTGAGGTTCTCCGGGTCCTCACCGCCGCCGGACGTGGTCGGCGAGGCGGTGGCGGAGTTCTTGGGGTCGTCGCTCTGCTGGGCGACCGGCTTCTTCTCGCCGCCGCCGCTGCCGTCGCCGGTGAGCGCGAACACCGTGCCGCCGATGACGAGCAGCGCGGCCACCGCGGCCCCGATGATCAGCGCGGTCTTCTTCCGGGAGGCCGGCCTGCCGTCGGAGGGCCCGCCGGGCGCGGCGCCGGGCATGCCCGGGTACGGCGGCTGCTGCGGAGGGCCGTAGCCGGGCTGCGGGGTGCCGTACGGGCCGGGCTGCTGCGGGGGTTGCTGCGGATAGCCGTAGGGACCGGGGGCGGAGCCGTACGGGCCCGGCTGCTGGGGCTGCTGCGGATAGCCGTAACCCGGCGGGGGCTGCGGGGGCTGCTGCGGAGGACCGGCGGGCGGCTGGGGCGCGCCGAAACCGCCCTGGGCCGGTGGCGTCTGGGGAGCGGGACCGAAACCGCCCTGGGCCGGTGGCGCCTGGGGAGCGGGACCGAAACCGCCCTGCGCCGGCGGGTTCTGCGGGGCCGGGCCGAAACCGCCGGGCTGCACAGGCAGGTCCTGCGGAGGCTGGGCCCCCGGCGGCTGGGCCCCCGGCGGCTGGTCCTGCGACGGCTGGTCCTGCGACGGCTGGTCCTGCGGCGGTCCGAATCCGCCCTGCGGCGGCTGGTTGGGCGGCTGAGTCATCAGCGCTCTTCCCCCTCGTTCACTGATTTTTAGCCACGCCCTGAGGTTCGTGACGGACTCAAGGTCGTTCTCAGACAGTTCTCAGACGGCTCTTTCTATCACCCGGTGCAGACAGCACACGGGGCCGCGTCGTCCCCTGTTCCCAAGGGACGACCGGCCCGTGATGCCGCCGTTACGCGCCTTCACGCCCCCTTCACGCGGCGCTCGCGCCCCCTCCGTGAGCGGGCGTGAAGAATCAGGCGTCCTCCGCCAGTTCCAGCCAGCGCAGCTCCAGTTCCTCGCGCTCCCCGGCGAGATCCCGCAACTGGGCGTCGAGTTCGGCGACCTTCGCGAAGTCGGTGGCGTTGTCGGCGATCTGGGCGTGCAGCTTGGACTCCTTCTCGGAGATCTTGTCCAACTGACGCTCGATCTTCTGGAGTTCCTTCTTCGCCGCGCGCTGGTCGGCCGCGCTCTTCTCCTGTGTGACCGGCTTGGGCACCGCGGCGGCGGCCTGCGCGGCGACCGCCTCCTCCATCCGCTGCCGCCGCTCCAGGTACTCGTCGATCCCGCGCGGCAGCATCCGCAGCGTGCCGTCGCCGAGCAGGGCGAACACTCGGTCCGTCGTCCGCTCCACGAAGAACCGGTCGTGGGAGATGACGATCATCGAGCCGGGCCAGCCGTCGAGGAGGTCCTCCAGCTGGGTGAGCGTCTCGATGTCGAGGTCGTTGGTCGGCTCGTCCAGGAAGAGGACGTTGGGCTCGTCCATGAGGAGCCGCAGCAGCTGGAGCCGCCGCCGCTCACCACCGGAGAGGTCCCCGACCGGCGTCCACTGCTTCTCCTTGCTGAAGCCGAACGTCTCGCAGAGCTGCCCGGCCGTCATCTCACGGCCCTTGCCGAGGTCGACGCGCTCCCGGACCCGCTGCACGGCCTCCAGCACCCGCCACGTCGGGTCGAGTTCGGCGACCTCCTGGGAGAGGTAGGCCAGCCTGACGGTCTTCCCGACGGCGATGCGGCCACCGGCGGGCTGCTCCTCGCCCTCGGTCCGCGCGGCCTCGGCCATGGCCCGCAGCAGCGAGGTCTTCCCGGCGCCGTTGACCCCGACGAGGCCGATCCGGTCGCCCGGGCCGAGCTGCCAGGTGAGGTGCTTGAGCAGCACCTTGGGCCCGGCCTGCACGGTGACGTCCTCCAGGTCGAAGACCGTCCTGCCGAGCCGCGAGGAGGCGAACTTCATCAGCTCGCTGCTGTCCCGGGGCGGGGGCACGTCCGCGATCAGCTCGTTGGCGGCCTCCACCCGGAAGCGCGGCTTGGAGGTGCGGGCGGGGGCGCCCCGCCGCAGCCAGGCCAGCTCCTTGCGGATCAGGTTCTGCCGCTTCGCCTCCTCGGTCGCGGCGATCCGCTCGCGCTCGGCACGGGCGAAGACGTAGTCGGAGTAGCCGCCCTCGTACTCGTACACGTCACCGCGCTGCACGTCCCACATGCGCGTGCACACCTGGTCCAGGAACCACCGGTCGTGGGTCACGCACACCAGCGCCGAGCGCCGGTTCTGGAGGTGCTTCGCGAGCCAGGCGATGCCCTCGACGTCGAGGTGGTTGGTGGGCTCGTCCAGGACCAGCAGGTCCTGCTCCTCGATGAGCAGCTTGGCGAGCGCGATCCGGCGCCGCTCGCCACCGGACAGCGGGCCGATGACGGTGTCCAGCCCCTTCGGGAAGCCCGGCAGGTCCAGCCCGCCGAACAGCCCGGTCAGCACGTCCCTGACCTTCGCGTTCCCGGCCCACTCGTGGTCGGCCATGTCACCGATGACCTCGTGACGGACGGTGGCGTCGGGGTCGAGGGAGTCGTGCTGGGTGAGCACGCCGATCCGCAGCCCGCCGGAGTGCGTGACCCGTCCGGTGTCCGCCTCCTCCAGCTTGGCGAGCATCCGGATGAGGGTGGTCTTGCCGTCGCCGTTGCGTCCGACGACTCCGATCCGGTCCCCTTCCTGCACACCGAGCGAGACACCGTCCAGCAGGGCACGGGTGCCGTACACCTTGCTGACGTTCTCGACATTGACCAGGTTGACGGCCATTTCACTCCTGTGCGCGGGGCTGTTTCGACGCGCGGCTCCGCCGCGGGGGTCAGCCTTCTAGCGTAGGGCCTGCGGGGGTGAGGGCGGGGCGCGAGGGGGTTGTCGGCTCGCGAACGCGGCGAGGCCAGCGGTACCTACGCGTTGACAGGCACCTATCACGACCACGTCAAGGTGAGCGTCCCCACCTACGACATCCTCATCGACCTGACCACCTTCAACCAGTACTGAACCTGCTCAGAGCACCGTCGCCCCCGCCACCGGCCCCCCCGCGGTCCGCACCGCCCGGCACGTCCCCGACCCCCGCAGGGCCACGGCCACCTTCTCCGCCGACTCGGCGTCCCGCGTGAGGAACGCCGTCGTAGGACCGGAACCGGAGACCAGCGCGGCGAGCGCACCGGCCCCGCGCCCCGCCTCCAGCGTGTCCGCGAGCTCCGGGAAGAGGGACAGGGCCGCAGGCTGAAGGTCGTTGGAGACGGCCGCCGCCAGCCCCTCCACGTCCCCCTTCGCCAGTGCCTCCAGCAGCTCCGCCGACGCCACCGGCTCCGGGATCTCCCGTCCCTCGGCCAGCCGGTCGAACTCCCGGAAGACGGCGGGCGTCGACAGCCCCCGCCCGGCCATCGCGAAGACCCAGTGGAAGGTGCCGCCGGTCTCCAGCGAGGTCAGCCGCTCCCCGCGCCCCACTCCCAGCGCCGCCCCGCCGACCAGGCTGAACGGCACGTCACTGCCCAGCTCGGCGCAGATCGCGAGCAGCTCGGCGCGTGACGCCCCCGTACCCCACAGCCGGTCGCAGGCGAGCAGCGCGCCCGCGCCGTCCGCGCTGCCGCCCGCCATGCCACCGGCGACCGGGATGTCCTTGGCGATGTGGATGTGGACGTGGGGCTCGATGCCCCGGCGCCCGGCGAGGGCGATGGCGGCCCGCGCGGCGAGGTTGCTGCGGTCCAGCGGGACCTGGCCGGCGTCCGGGCCCTCGCAGGTGATCCGGAGTTCGTCGGCAGGGGTCACCGTCACCTCGTCGTACAGGCCGACGGCGAGGAAGACGTTGGCCAGGTCGTGGAAGCCGTCGGCGCGGGCCGCGCCCACCGCGAGCTGGACGTTGACCTTGGCGGGGACCCGGACCGTGACGCTCACTCGCCGCTCTCCTCGTTCGGTCGTGCGGGGGTCGCCCCCCGCGCTGACGCGGCCTCCGCGATCCGCGCGAACTCCTCGACGGTCAGCGACTCGCCGCGCGCCTGCGGCGAGACCCCGGCCGCGACCAGGGCCGCCTCGGCCGCCGCCGCGGACCCGGCCCAGCCGGCGAGCGCGGCCCGCAGGGTCTTGCGGCGCTGGGCGAAGGCCGCGTCGACGACGGCGAAGACCTCGGCCTTGGAGGCGGTGGTCCTGATCGGCTCGGCCCGCCGCACCAGAGACACCAGCCCGCTGTCGACGTTCGGCGCGGGCCAGAAGACGTTGCGCCCGATGGCTCCGGCCCGCTTCACGTCGGCGTACCAGTTGGCCTTCACGGACGGCACTCCGTACACCTTGTTGCCGGGCGCGGCGGCGAGCCGGTCGGCCACCTCGGACTGCACCATCACCAGCGTCCGCTCGATGCTCGGGAAGGTGTCGAGCATGTGCAGCAGCACGGGGACGGCGACGTTGTACGGCAGGTTCGCCACCAGGGCCGTCGGCGCGGGTCCGGGCAGCTCGGTGACGTGCATCGCGTCGGAGTGGACCAGCGCGAAGCGGTCGGCGCGGTCCGGCATGCGCGCGGCGATGGTGGCGGGGAGGGCGGCGGCGAGTACGTCGTCGATCTCCACGGCGGTGACGCGGTCGGCGGTCTCCAGCAGCGCGAGGGTGAGCGAGCCGAGCCCCGGGCCGACCTCGACGACCACGTCGTCGGGGCGGACCTCGGCGGTACGGACGATACGGCGGACCGTGTTGGCGTCGATCACGAAGTTCTGGCCGCGCTGCTTGGTGGGACGGACACCGAGCGCCGCCGCGAGCTCGCGGATGTCGGCGGGGCCGAGGAGGGAATCGGGGGAGGGGCTGCTCACGGGACAAGGGTACGGGGCCGTACCGGGCCGGATCGCCAGGTGCCCCGCGCCCCGGAGGGACGCGGGGAACTGCGCGAGCGACCACGACGGGCCCGCGGCCGGGTGACGGCCTGTGCCGCACGGGGCATCCGCACGGGGCATCCACACGGCGCGCCCGCTCGGCCCCGCTGCCCCCTACCCCCGCAGTCTCGTCCCGCAGTGCGGCCAAGGGCTCGCCCCCCGCCGGATGTACAGCTTCTTCGCCCGGGACGTCTGCTCCTCCGCCGAGGCGTCCTGGGGCCGGCCCTTGCCGCCGAGGCTCTGCCAGGTGCGGGTGTCGAACTGGTACAGCCCGCCGTACGTCCCGGATGGGTCGACCGCGTCGGGCCGGCCGCCGGACTCGCAGGCGGCGAGCGCGCGCCAGTTCAGGCGGTCGGCGTCCCGCACGGAGGGCGGCCGGGGCTTGGTGCCCACCTTGATCACCTGTGCGCGCGGCTCGCGCACCACCTCCGACCGCTCGGGGCGCGGCTTCTGCCGTACCCCGTTGACGGTGCGCACGTAGTAGGTGGTCCGGCGCAGTCCCGGCTGACCGGGCCGCGCGACGACCTCGGTGCCCTGGAAGACCGTGGGGTCCGAGGTCCGCTCGACCGCGAACGGGATCTGTTCCTCGTGGATCTCCCGGGTGCTGCTCACCCGCAGCACGGTCACCGTCTGCCCGTCGCGCGGGAAGCTGTCCGGCGGGACGGAGGTGGTGTCCTGGCCGCGCAGCGTGATCCCGGCCTCCTCGACGGCTTCCCGGACGGTGGCCGCGTTGGTGCGGATGGTGCGGGTCCGGCCGTCCGCCAGGACGGTGACCGCGCGTTCGGTGCGCACGTCGAGCGCGAGCCCGGCGCGTCCGATGGGCCGGGAGCGCGAGGTCGACAGATACGCGCCCTCGGCGCGCACCCCCAGCTCGTCCAGCGCGCCCTCCACCGTGCGCGCCGTCGTCCACACCTCGCGCCGGCGGCCGTCCAGGGTGAGCCGTACCGGGCGCCCGTACCGCACGGCGACGGCGTCGCCGCTGGCGAGCGCCGTGCCGCGGGCGGGCGCGATCATGTCGTGGGTCCCCACGCGCACGCCCTCCTCGGCGAGCAGTTCGCTCACGTCGTCGGCGAACGTGTGCAGGCTGCGCTGTCTGCCGTCGACGCTCAGCTCGACCGCCTTGTCGTTGGCGACGAAGGCGGTGGTGCCGCCGGCCAGGAAGGCCACGACCAGCGCCTGCGGCAGCAGGCGGCGCACGGTGGAGTCCGGGCGCTCGCCGTAGCGGGCCTTGCGCCGGCGCGGAGCGGGCCCACCGCTCTCCTCGGACGCCTCGGGAGCCGGCGTCTCGTGGGCCACCGTCCCGGGTGCGCTCGCCGTCCGCCGGGGCAGCGGCGGCGCCGGTTCGGTGACGAAGTACGCCTCTGCCTCGTAGGCGGGCCGGTAGGTGTCCTCATGGATGCCGTAGGGCAGCGTCTCCGCGGTATGGACGGAGGCGTCAGGTCCGTAGGGGTCGTACGTCTCGTACGGCGACGTGCTCACGCCGACACGCTCCAGGGGCCAGAGGGGTCCGGATCGGGCCCCCAGAACCTAGCGGAGCGTCGGTCACTCTCCAAAGCGACTCGACTACGCACCGTCGCGACACGGACGGTCGGTCAGCAGCGCGGGACGCACGGTCGCCCCTCTGACGGACGGTCAGTAGCCGAAGGCTCGCGCCGTGTTGGCGGCGAGGGCCGTCGCCAGCGCGTCCTCGTCGATCCCGCGCACGGCGGCCATCGCGCGGACCGTGACCGGAATGAGATACGGGGCGTTGGGCCGTCCGCGGTACGGCGCGGGGGTGAGGAAGGGTGCGTCGGTCTCCACGAGGACCAGCTCCAGCGGGGCGACCGCGACGGCGTCCCGCAGGTTCTGGGCGTTCTTGAAGGTGACGTTGCCGGCGAAGGACATGAAGTAGCCCTCGCGGGCGCAGATCCGGGCCATCTCGGCGTCGCCGGAGTAGCAGTGGAAGACGGTGCGCTCGGGGGCGCCCTCCTCCTTCAGGATCCTGAGGACGTCGGCGTGGGCGTCGCGGTCGTGGATGACGAGCGCCTTGCCGTGCCGCTTCGCGATCTCGATGTGGGCGCGGAAGGACCGTTCCTGGGCGGCCTTGCCCTCGGGGCCGGTGCGGAAGTGGTCCAGGCCCGTCTCACCGACGCCCTTCACCTGCGGTAGCCCGGCCAGCCGGTCGATCTCGGCGAGGGCCTCGTCCAGCGCCGCGTCGCCGCCGGGCTCCCGGGCGCCCTGCCTCGACCACCCGTCCGGGTCGCCGTGGACGATGCGCGGGGCCTCGTTGGGGTGGAGGGCGACGGTGGCGTGGACGTTCTCGTGTGCCGCCGCGGTCTCGGCGGCCCACTGCGAGCCCTTGAGGTCGCAGCCGACCTGGACGACCGTCGTGACGCCCACCGAGGCGGCCTTCGCCAGGCCCTCCTCCACCGTGCCGGACTGCATGTCGAGGTGGGTGTGGGAGTCGGCGACGGGCACCGCCAAGGGCTGGGGCAGCGGCGGTGCCGCGTTCTTGTCGGCGTCCTTGCTGCTCTGACCGGCGTTCGAAGGCATGCTCCGATCCTACGGAAGGTGCACGCCTCCGACGGCCGGCGATCCGCTCAGCCCGCCTTGCGGTGGAACGGGTGCAGCAGGTCGGACAGGTGCCAGTGGTGCGGCGCCCTGGCCTGTGCGGCCTGCGTGGGCACCTGCGGCGTCTCGACCGGGCCCGCCTGCGGCACGCGGTGGTGGTGCCGCCCGGCCGGGCCGCGCACCGCGGAGACCTGGCCCGCGCGCATGATCCGCACCACATGGCCGTCGCAGTTCTGGCAGGACGGCCGGCTCAGCGGCGACGGGACGACCTGGTCGTCGGCCACGTACAGCACGAACTCCTCCCCCTGCGCGTTCGTGTGGTGCTCTATCTCGTACGACTGCTCCCAGCCGTGCCCGCAGCGCATGCAGGCGAACGAGTACGACTCGTGAACGACGGCTGTGGCTGTGGCACGGAGGCCGGTCCGCCCTGCTATGTCACTCATGCCAGCTCCCTGTCGGACGGGTGCGTCCCTCTGGACGGGTGCGTCCCTTCGACCAGTGGACGCCTCCACCGGAGCGAATGCAGCAGGTCTGTCGAGTGTTGGAGGCGATTTGGACATCGCTTGCCAAACGGTCGCGAATGAGACGGCTGTGCTTTGCCATCGACGCCAGCCTTTTGCACCCCCATGGGGCGCACGGAGGCGCTCCCAGGGGGCGCGGAGGCCTACGTGACGACCCGCCTCACCCGGCGGAGCGCTTGGCCGCCACCACCGCGTCGAACACGACCCTCTTCGGCAGTCCCGCCTCCGCCGCCACCGCCGCGATGGCCTCCTTGCGGCGCTCGCCGGCCTCCTCCCGGACCCGGACCCGGCGCACCAGCTCCTCGGCGTCGAGTTCCTCGGGCCCGGTCTCGGGCGCGCCCTCGACCACCACGGTGATCTCACCGCGTACGCCCTCCGCGGCCCACCGCGCCAGCTCGGCCAGCGGACCGCGCCGCACCTCCTCGTACGTCTTGGTCAGCTCCCGGCAGACGGCGGCCCGCCGGTCGGCGCCGAAGACCTCGGCCATGGCGGCGAGGGTGTCGTCCAGCCGGTGCGGGGCCTCGAAGTAGACGAGGGTGCGCCGCTCGCCGGCGACCTCGCGCAGCCGGGACAGCCGTTCGCCGGCCTTGCGGGGCAGGAAGCCCTCGAAGCAGAAGCGGTCGACGGGCAGCCCGGACAGGGCGAGCGCGGTGAGCACGGCGGACGGCCCCGGCACGGCGGTGACCCGGACGTCCTGCTCGACGGCGGCGGCGACCAGCCGGTAGCCGGGGTCGGAGACGGAGGGCATGCCGGCGTCGGTCACCAGCAGCACGCGCGCGCCGCCGAGCAGCTCCTGCACCAGCTCCGGGGTGCGGGCGGACTCGTTGCCCTCGAAGTACGACACCACGCGGCCCTTGGGCGTGACGCCCAGCGCCTGGGTGAGCCGGCGCAGCCGCCGGGTGTCCTCGGCGGCGACCACGTCGGCGCCGGCCAGCTCCTCGGCGAGCCGGGGCGGCGCGTCCGCGATGTCGCCGATGGGGGTACCTGCCAGGACAAGGGTTCCAGTCACACCCCCATCCTCCCAGGAGATCCCGGGCCGCTTCCCCGGGATCCGGGGCCGGCTGCGGGGCGGCCGTGAGCGGGACGGAACCGACCGTGTCCGGACCGGTACCGCGCATGCACGGGACTCGCACAGGACGTTTCCCTACGATGGCGCGGTGACCAGTACCGCGTCCTCCATGGACCTCCGGCAGGACCAGGCACCGCACGACCGCCGGCCGCCGTGGCAGCGTCGGCTGCGCCGATTCGGGTACGCGCCGGCCACGGACGCGCCCTCGGGTGACGTACGCGACCGGCTGGTGCCGCCGTACGCCGAGCCGAGCCCCCGGCTGTGGCGGGGGCTCGGCGTGCCGCCGCTGCTCGCCGAGCGGCTCACGCGCTGGTCGGGCTGGGGCGGGCCGCTGCTGGTGACGCTGATGGCGGGCGTCATGCGGTTCTGGAACCTGGGCAGCCCGCGCGCGGTGATATTCGACGAGACGTACTACGCGAAGGACGCGTGGGCGCTCGTCCACCGCGGCTTCGAGGTGAGCTGGGACCGGTACGGCAAGACCGCCAACGACATGGTGCTCCAGCAGCACGGGAATCTGGCGATCCCCACGGACCCGGCGTACGTGGTGCACCCGCCGGTCGGCAAGTACGTCATCGGCCTGGGCGAACTGGTCTTCGGTTTCGACCCGTTCGGCTGGCGGTTCATGACGGCGCTGCTGGGCACGCTCTCCGTCCTGCTGCTGTGCCGGATCGGCCGCCGGATGTTCCGCTCGACGTTCCTCGGCTGTCTGGCGGGCGCGCTGATGGCCGTGGACGGCCTGCACTTCGTGATGAGCCGGACCTCGCTGCTCGACGGCGTGCTCATGTTCTTCGTGGTGGCCGCGTTCGGCTGTCTGGTCGTGGACCGGGACCGGGCCAGGGAGAGAGTGGCCGCCGCGCTGCCGGCCGGACCGGACGGGCGGGTACGGCCCGACGAGCGGGTCGCCGACGCCTTCCGCTTCGGGTGGCGCCCGTGGCGCTGGGGCGCCGGTGTCATGCTGGGCCTGGCCGTGGGCACCAAGTGGAACGGGCTGTACGTCCTGGCCGCGTTCTGCGTGATGACGGTCCTGTGGGACGTCGGCACCCGCAAGGTGGCGGGCGCGCGCCACCCGTACCTCGCCGTCCTCAAGTACGACACCGGTGCCGCCTTCGTGGCGACGGTCCCGGTGGCGCTGGTGGTCTACCTGGCCTCCTGGACGGGCTGGATCCTCTCGCCGGCCGACGGCACGGGCGGCTACTACCGCAACTGGGCGGCCACCGACGGCAAGGGCGGCACCTGGTCCTTCCTGCCGGACTGGCTGCGCAGCCTGTGGCACTACGAGCACGAGGTGTACAACTTCCACGTCCACCTGGACCAGCCGCACACCTACCAGTCCAACCCGTGGAGCTGGATCGTGCTGGGCCGCCCGGTGTCCTACTTCTACGAGTCCCCCTCCCCCGGCTCCGACGGCTGCCCGGTGGACGCGGGCCAGAAGTGCGCCCGGGAGGTGCTGGCGATCGGCACGCCGCTGCTGTGGTGGGCGGCCTGCTTCGCGATCCTCTACGTGCTGTGGCGCTGGGCGTTCCGCCGCGACTGGCGGGCCGGTGCCATCGCCTGTGGCATCGCGGCGGGATACCTGCCCTGGTTCCACTACCAGGAGCGGACGATCTTCCTCTTCTACGCGGTCGTCTTCCTGCCGTTCCTGTGTCTGGCGGTGGCGATGATGATCGGCGCGATCGTCGGCCCACGGGGTTCCACGGACACCCGCCGAGTGATCGGCGCCTCGGCGGCGGGCGTTCTGGTCCTGCTGATCGCCTGGAACTTCATCTACTTCTGGCCCCTGTACACCGGCCAGGCCATCCCGATCGACTCGTGGCGGTCGCGGATGTGGCTGGACACCTGGGTCTGAGTCACGGTTTCGACAACTCCGGTCACAGGGGCGGCGCAACCGCTTACAGTGCTCCCACGACCTGTTTTGAACATGTTCAACAGGCTGAACGGGAGGGGAAGCGCGCCATGCGCAACGGGGTCAAGGCGGCCGTCATAGGCGGCGTGTGCGTCACGCTGCTGGGCGGTGCCGGGTACGGGCTGTACAACGTCGCGTCCGCGCTGAACGGCGACGACGGTCCGGGGGGCTCGGCCGCCGTGCGGACCGGTCCGCCCAGCGGCTCCGAGGTGAAGGAGACGACCGGCGCGTTCTTCACCGCCTGGGAGAAGGGTGACGCGACCGCCGCGGCGTCGTACACGAACTTCCCGGAGGCGGCTCAGGAGTTGCTGTCGGCCTACGGCGGCACCGCGCACATCGGCAGGATACGGATCACTCCCGGCCGGGCCACCGGCGACACGGTGCCGTTCACGGTGCGGGCGACGGTGTCGTACGCCGGCGCCTCCCGGCCGCTCTCCTACCGCAGCGAGCTGACCGTCGTGCGCGGCGAGACCTCGCACCGCGCGCTGGTCGACTGGCAGCCCTCCGTCGTCCACCCGCGCCTGCGCAAGGGCGACACGCTCACCACCGGCGACTCGGCCGCCCCGGAGATCGAGGCCGTGGACCGCGACGGCAAGGTGCTCACCCGGGTGACGTACCCGTCCCTCGGTCCGATCCTGGACGAGCTGCGCCGGCGCTACGGCGACAAGACCGGTGGCCGGCCGGGCGTGGAGCTCGTGATCCGCCACCAGGCGGCGGCGGACGGCAGCCAGGCGGCGGACACCCCGCTGCTCACCCTGGCCAAGGGCAAGCCCGGCAGGCTCCCCACGACGCTCAGCGCGAGCGCCCAGGCGGCGGCCGAGAAGGCCGTGCTGAAGTACCCGAATTCCTCCGTCGTGGCCGTCAGGCCGAGCACCGGCGAGATACTCGCCGTCGCCAACAACCGCGACGACGGCTTCGACGCGGCCCTCCTCGGCGAACGCGCCCCGGGCTCCACCATGAAGATCATCAGCGCGGCGACGCTCATCGACAACGGCCTCACCACGGCGAACGGACCAGCGCCCTGCCCGCCGTCGGCCGTCTGGCAGAGCCAGACCTTCCAGAACCTCAAGGGCCTGGTGCCGGACGAGCACGCCACCCTCGCCGACAGCTTCGCCCGCTCCTGCAACACGGCGTTCGTGAAGTTCGCGGACGAGGTGAAGGTCGACTCCCTCACCCGGGAGGCCGAGGACCGTTTCGGGCTCGGGCGGAACAACTGGCAGGTCGGCGTGCCCACGTTCGACGGCCGGGTGCCGGCCTCCGGCGGCCCGGACACCGCGGCCAACCTGATCGGCCAGGGCCAGGTCCAGATGAGCCCGCTGAACATGGCCTCCGTGACGGCCACCGCGAAGACCGGCACCTTCCACCAGCCCCTGATCGTGCCGCTGAAGCTGGACGGCCGCGAACCGGCCCGCGCGCGCGGGCTGTCGCCGTCCACGGCCCAGCAGCTGCGCACCATGATGAACCGCACCGCGCGCAGCGGCACCGCGGCCGGTGTGATGGCCGGGATGGGCGGGGACGTCGGCGCGAAGACCGGTTCCGCCGAGGTCGACGGGGAGGCGAAGTCGGACAGCTGGTTCACCGGTTACCGCGACGACGTCGCCGCGGCGGCCATGGTCCAGGACGGCGGGCACGGCATCGACGCGGCCGGACCGATTGTCGCAAGCGTGCTACGGAACGCGGGCTGACGTCACCCGGGAAGACCGGGACTTTAAGGTGATTGCCGTCGTTGGGGAATGTGAGGGCTGCGGGGACCCTGGGAAAGGTGCGGAGGAACTGAGGCTGTGGGCAAGAGAAGGCGCGTCGCCGAGCGACGGAAGACCCGACCCGCCGTACTCGGCGGGATGATCGCCGTGGTGGTCGGCGGTGCCGGGTTCGGCGTCTACGCGCTGTACGACGGCGGTGCCGCGGCCGACGAGCGGTCCGCCGCCACGGCCGGCCACCGGACCGTCAGGACCGGCCCGCTCACCGCCACCGAGGTCCGCACCGCCTCCACCCGCTTCCTGACCGCCTGGCAGCAGGGCAGGACCGACCGGGCGGCGGACGCCACCGACGACCCCGCCGCCGCCGGGAAGGCCCTCACCGGCTACACCAAGGACGCCCACCTGAAGGACGTCACGCTCACGCCGGGAACGGCGAAGGGCGCCGAGGTGCCGTTCTCCGTGAAGGCGACGGTGGCCTACCGGGGCCTCAGCAAGCCGCTCGCCTACAGCAGTTCGCTCACCGTCGTGCGCCGGGCGAGCGACGGCGAGCCGCTGGTCGACTGGCACTCCGCCGTGGTCCACCCGGAGCTGCGGGACGGCGACACGCTCGTGACCGGCGCGTCCGGCACCCCGCCGGTCAAGGCGCTGGACCGCGACGGCGGCGAGATCGCGACCGCCAAGTATCCGTCCCTCGGCACGGTGCTGGACGGGCTGCGGGAGAAGTACGGCAAGAAGGCGGGCGGCACGGCGGGCGTCGAACTGCGCGTCGTGCGCGGCAAGGCGGCCAAGGACGCCAAGCTCTCCGACAAGACGCTGGTCGAGCTGAGCAAGGGCACCCCGGGCACCGTGAAGACGACACTCAGCCCCACCCTCCAGGCCGCCGCCGAGCAGCAGGTCGCGGGGCGCGCGCGTGCCTCGGTGGTCGCGCTGCGGCCCTCGACCGGTGAGATCCTCGCGGTCGCCAACAGCGGCCACGGCTTCAACACCGCCTTGCAGGGCTCGCTGGCGCCCGGCTCCACGATGAAGGTGATCACGTCGTCGCTGCTGATCGACAAGGGCCTGGCGTCGGTGGACAAGCCGCACCCCTGCCCCAAGACGTTCACCTACGGCGGCTGGAAGTTCCACAACGACGACGACTTCGAGATCAAGGGCGGCACGTTCAAGGCGAGCTTCGCCCGGTCCTGCAACACGGCCTTCATCAGCCAGGCGAAGAAGCTGAAGAACGACGACCTGACCAAGCAGGCCCAGCAGGTCTTCGGGCTGTCCATGAACAACTGGGCGATCGGCGTGCCCACCTTCGACGGCTCAGTGCCGGTGCAGTCGGCGGCGCAGATGGCGGCCTCGCTGATCGGGCAGGGCGGGGTGCGCATGAACCCGCTGAACATGGCGTCCGTGGCGGCGACCGTGAAGTCGGGCACCTTCCACCAGCCGTACCTGGTCTCGCCGTCCGTGGACCACCGCACGCTGGCCACCGCCTCACGCACCCTGTCGCCGAAGACGCTGTCCCAGCTCCGCGAGCTGATGCGGTACACGGCCGCGTACGGCACGGCCGCCGAGGCGATGTCGGGGCTCGGCCCGGACTACGGCGCGAAGACCGGCTCGGCGGAGGTCGACGGGCAGAAGAAGCCGAACGGCTGGTTCACCGCCTACCGGGGCGACCTCGCCGCCGCCGGCGTGGTCCAGGCGGGCGGGCACGGCGGTGACACGGCCGGCCCGATCGTGGCGAAGCTGCTGAAGCTCGGGAGCTGACCGGCCCCGCCCGGCCCCGATCAGCTCCGTACGGGCTCGACGGTGTAGGTGCGGCGCAGGAACCGCACCAGGGTCTTCGACTCGAACTGCACCACTTCGACCCCGTCGTCGGTGTGGAACTCGACCACCGCCTGGACGCGCCCGCAGGGCCACACGCGGACGTCGCCGCTCTCGGCGGGCGCCCGCAGTCCCCGTTCGAGGAGCGCGCGGGAGAAGGTCCACTCGTGCGGTCCGGGAAGCCCGACCCGGACGGAGCGGGGATCGGTGTCCGGGTCGTACCGCAGCACGACGGGTACGGCCCCCGGGTCCTCCTCGTCCGTGACGATATGAGCGCGCGCGTACTGTTCGACCACAGACATCGGACCGCCCTCTCACGCACCGTGACGTATGCGAAAGCCGTGCATCCGCTTTCCCTCAAGAGTCGCACATTTTCCGGATTGCGCCTCGGTGAGAGACGAGACTCGGTCTCTCTTGCAAAAGGTTCGCAACAAGGGCCTAAAATCGTACGGTGCATGTACCTGACGGATTCATCGACGCCCCGACCTCCGCGGTCACCGGAGTGGTCGCCGCGGGCGCCCTCGCGGTGAGCCTGCGCGGCGCCCGCCGCGAACTCGAAGAGCGGACCGCCCCGCTGGCGGGTCTGGTGGCGGCGTTCATCTTCGCCGTGCAGATGCTCAACTTCCCGGTCGCCGCGGGGACCAGCGGCCACCTCCTCGGCGGAGCGCTGGCCGCGATACTCGTCGGGCCCTACACGGCGGTCCTGTGCGTGTCGGTCGTGCTGCTGATGCAGGGCGTGCTGTTCGCCGACGGCGGGCTGACCGCGCTCGGCGTGAACATCACCGACATGGCGATCGTCACCACGGTCGTCTCCTACGCCGTCTTCCGCGGCCTGCTCGCCGTGCTGCCCCGCAAGCGGCGCTCGGTGACCGTGGCCTCCTTCGTCGCCGCGCTGGTCTCCGTGCCGGCCGCCGCGGTCGCCTTCACCCTGATCTACGCGGTGGGTGGCACCACCGACGTCTCCATCGGCAAGGTCGCCACCGCGATGATCGGCGTCCATGTGCTGATCGGCATCGGCGAGGCGGTCATCACCGCGCTGACGGTCGGCGCGGTCATCGCCGTGCGCCCGGACCTGGTGTACGGCGCGCGCGGCCTGCGGCAGCGGCTCCAGTTGCGAGTGAACGGCGCGCTGGTGGACGCGCCCGCCCCCACGGCGCCCGTGGCGGCGCGCACCTCGCGGCGCACGCTGTGGGTGACCGGTCTCGTCACCTCCCTCGTCCTCGCCGGCTTCGTCAGCTTCTACGCCTCCGCGAACCCCGACGGCCTGGAGAAGGTCGCGCACGACAAGGGGATCGACAAGAAGGCGAAGGAGCACGCCACGGCCGACTCCCCGCTCGCCGACTACGGCGTCAAGGACATCTCCGACGCCCGGCTGTCCGGCGGCCTCGCGGGCGTGATCGGCGTCGGCGTCACGGTCGTCGCCGGCAGCGCGGTGTTCTGGGGGCTGCGCAGGCGGCGCGCCGACGACGTGTCCCCCGCGAGCACCGGCGTCTGACGTGGGAGCGGGACACACACATCGGCTCTACCGGCACGGGCACTCGCCCGTGCACGGTCTGCCGCCGCACACCAAACTGGCCGCCGCGTTCCTGTTCGTGGTGGTCGTCGTGTCGACCCCGCGCGAGGCGATGTGGGCGTTCGCGGTGTACGCCGTGCTGCTCGCGGTCGTCGCGTACCAGGCGCGCGTGCCCGCCCGTTTCCTGCTCGGACGGCTGCTGATCGAGGTGCCGTTCGTCGCGTTCGCCGTGCTCATGCCGTTCGTGGCGGAGGGCGAGCGGGTGCACGTGCTCGGGCTCTCGCTCAGCGTGAACGGGCTGTGGGGCGCCTGGAACGTGCTTGCCAAGGGCACCCTCGGTGTCGCCGCCTCCGTGCTGCTGGCGGCCACCACCGAGCTGCGCGAACTCCTGCTCGGGCTGCAACGGCTGAAGCTGCCGCCGCTGCTCGTCCAGATCGCCTCCTTCATGATCCGCTACGGCGACGTCATCACCGACGAGATGCGCCGGATGCGGATCGCCCGTGAGTCGCGCGGCTTCGAGGCGAAGGGCGTCCGGCACTGGGGGGTGCTCGCCAAGTCCGCCGGCTCGCTGTTCATCCGTTCCTACGAGCGCGGGGAGCGCGTGCACCTCGCCATGGTGAGCCGGGGGTACGCCGGTTCCATGCCGGTCATCGACGAGGTGACCGCGTCCGGCGCGCAGTGGCGGCACGCCCTGGCACTGCCCTGCGCCGCCCTCGTCGTCTGCCTGCTGGGATGGATGCTGTGATGGTTCCTGTGACTGCTTCTCTGGAGGTCTCCGGCCTCGCCTTCGCCTACCCGGACGGACACCAGGCCCTGTTCGGGGTGGACTTCTCGATCGCGCGCGGCGAGCGGGTCGCCCTCCTCGGCCCGAACGGCGCAGGCAAGACGACCCTGGTACTGCACCTCAACGGCATCCTGGGGGGCGGCACCGGCACGGTGACCGTGGCCGGGCTTCCGGTGTCCAAGCAGCACATGGCCGCGATCCGGCAGAAGGTCGGCATCGTCTTCCAGGACCCGGACGACCAGCTGTTCATGCCGACCGTGCGGGAGGACGTGGCGTTCGGTCCGGCCGCCGCCGGGATCAAGGGGGCCGCGCTGGAGGAACGGGTGCACACCGCGCTGGAGCGGGTCGGGATGCGGGAGTTCGCCGACCGGCCACCGCACCACCTCTCCTTCGGGCAGCGCCGCCGGGTCGCGGTGGCCACCGTGCTCGCCATGGAGCCGGAGATCCTGGTCCTGGACGAGCCCTCCTCCAACCTGGACCCGGCCTCGCGCCGCGAACTCGCCGACATCCTGCGCTCCCTGGACGTCACGGTCCTCATGGTCACGCACGACCTGCCGTACGCCCTGGAGCTGTGCCCGCGCTCCCTCATCCTCAGCGACGGCGTGATCGCTGCGGACGGCCCGACCGGCGCGCTGCTGTCCGACGAGGAGCTGATGCGGGCGCACCGGCTGGAGCTGCCGTTCGGCTTCGATCCGAAGTCCGTGACAATGGGCGCGTGACGAACGAGGACCCGGCCGTCGACGGCTCGCTGCTGCTCGACGACCAGTTGTGCTTCGCGCTGTACGCCGCCCAGCGGGCCGTGACCGCCGCGTACCGCCCGCTGCTGGACGACCTCGGGCTCACCTATCCGCAGTATCTGGTGCTGCTGGTGCTGTGGGAGCGTGGCGAGACCAGCGTGAAGGAGCTGGCGCACGCCCTCCGGCTGGACTACGGCACCGTCTCGCCGTTGCTGAAGCGGCTGGAGGGGGCGGGCCTGGTGCGCAGGGAGCGCGCGGCGGAGGACGAGCGCTCGGTGCTGGTCGCGTGCACCGGGCGCGGCGAGGAACTCCGGGAGCGCGCGGCGCGCGTACCCGGTGCGCTGCTCACGACCACCGGGCTCGGCCCCCAGGAGATCGCGCGGTTGCGCGAGGAGTTGTGGAGACTGACCGAGCGCGCCGACGCGGCGGCGGACCGGTACTGATTCCGCGGCGGACCGGTACTGATCCCGCGACGGGCCGGCACTGGTCCGGCACCGAGCGGCGTTACCCGCGGTTGCGCACCCCTGCCGGACCTCCCTGACCTACCGGGATGTACTTGCGCGCCACTTGTTCCGGGGGAGGCCGGCCATGACCGAGGGCACCGCTGTCGACACGCGTCCGACGAAGATCATGTACGTCGCCGAGGCCACCGCCCACGGCGGCCGGGAGGGCTATGTCACCAGCCAGGACGGGCAGATCGAGCTGAGGGTCGCGATGCCTCCGGCGCTGGGCGGCGACGGCAACGGCACCAACCCGGAGCAGCTGTTCGCGGCCGGATACAGCTCCTGCTTCCACAACGCGCTGATCATGGTGGGCAACCGCGAGGGCTACGACCTGACCGGCTCCACCGTGGCGGCGAAGGTCGGCATCGGCCCGAACAAGCACCGCGGCTACGGCCTCGCGGTCGCCCTCAGCGTCTCCCTGCCGGTGCTGGACGCCCAGGTGGCGACCCGGCTGGTGGACGCCGCGCACGAGGTGTGCCCCTACTCGAACGCGACGCGCGGCAACATCGACGTAACGATTCTGTTGGGCTGATCCCACCGAGGAATCGCAGGCGTCCACCCCGTGTTCCACCCACTGTCGCAGGAGACGGACGAGCGGAAGGGGCGGCGGGCGTGGACGTGAACGGCACTGTGGCCGAGGGCTTCGAGCCGGTCAGGGAGGCGTTCGCAGCGAACTTCACGCTGCTCGGCGAGCGCGGGGCGGCCGTCGCCGTCTACCGGGACGGACACCGGGTGGTGAACCTGTGGGCCGGCACCCGGGACGTGGACGGGACGGCTCCCTGGCAGCCCGGGACCGCGCAGATCGTGCGCTCCGCCACCAAGGGCGTCGCCGCGGCCGCGCTGCTGCTTCTGCACCAGCGCGGCGAACTGGACCTGGACGCCCCGGTCGGCACGTACTGGCCGGAGTACAAGGCCGCCGGCAAGGAGCACACGCGTGTGCGGGACCTGCTCGCGCACCGCGCGGGCGTGCCCGTGCTGGACCGGCCGCTGACCCCCGCCGAGGCCACCGACCCCGACCTGGGCGCCGCCGCCGTCGCCGCGCAGGCGCCGGTGTGGGAGCCGGGCACGGACCACGGCTACCACGCCCAGACCTACAGCTGGCTCACCGGCGAACTGCTCCGCCGGGTCACCGGCCGCCCGGCCGGCGACTGGATCGCGGACGAGATCGCCCGGCCGGTCGGCGCGGACCTCTGGCTCGGCCTGCCGGAATCGGAGCACGCGCGCGTGGGCCGCGTCGGCCCGGTGGACGCGCCCGAGACCGCGGGTGGCCTGAAGACCCGCCCCAAGCGGGCGGTGGCCGAGGCCTACGCCGACCCGGACTCGCTGACCCGCCGCGCGTTCGCCGCGATCACCCCGCTCCCCGACGAGAACGACCCCGGCTACCGCGCCGCCGCCCTGCCCGCCTCCAACGGCATCGCCACGGCCGACGGACTGGCCCGCTTCTACGCCTCGCTCATCGGCGAGGTCGACGGCGGGACCCGGCTGTTCACCCCGCAGACCACGGAACTGGCCCGCACGGAGCAGTCCGCCGGACCGGACCGGGTCCTGGTGGTGGGCACCCGTTTCGGCCTTGGCCACATGCTGCACGGCGCCGCGTCCCCGCTGCTCACCCCGGGCTCCTTCGGCCATCCCGGACGCGGCGGCGCGCTCGGTTTCGCCGACCCGGACACCGGCATCGCCTTCGGCTACGTCACCAACGGTTTCCGGCAGAGCGTGACGGCGGACCCGAGGGCGCAGGCGCTGGTACGAGCGGTCCGCACGGCACTCGCCTGAGCCGCGCGCCCTCGGCGCACGCCGGCGCGCGTCACACGTGGATCGGGTGCGAGGTCCGTCCGGACGCCTGGTCGATCTCCTCGTGAGCCTTGGTCAGCAGTTGCATGGCGAGTTCGTTGAGGGCGCGGGCACCGGCGATCTCCTCGCCGACCCGGGGCTGGTTCGCGTCGACGTTGTGCCGGCTGGCACGGCCGTGGGCCCGCACCTCGGAACCGTCGGGCAAGCGCACCAGCGCCGCCGCGCGCGTGTGCTGATCGTCCTCCATGAACTCCATCTCGATGTGCCATCCCACAGCGGTGTGCATCATGACGACCACCTCCGAAAACCGCTGCTTCCAGGGTGCGCCACGGCACCCCGGCCCGTCATGTCGGCGCCGTGCGCCACGCTAACCGGCCCGCAGCATCAGCCCGATCCCCACGACCACCAGGCCCGCCGCCGCGATCCGGGGCGCCCCGAAGCGCTCCTTGAAGAACAGCGCACCGATGGCCGCGCCGACGATGATGGACGACTCGCGCAGGGCGGCGACAGGGGCGAGCGCGGCCCGGGTCTGGGCCCACAGCACCAGGCCGTACGCGGCGACGGACAGGGCGGCGCCGAGGAACCCCAGGGCGGCGTACGGCCGGAGCAGCCGGACCGTGCCGGCACGCGCGCGTGCGTACAGGAAGGCGGGCAGTACCGCCCCCTGGACGGCCATGAGCCAGGCGATGTAGCCGAGGGACGTGCCCGAGGCCCGTACGCCCATGCCGTCGATGACGGTGTACGCGGCGATGGTCAGGCCGGTCGCGAGGGCCGCGCCGATCGCCGCCCAGTCGGGCCGCTTCCCGCGCAGCCCCCACAGCCCGACCCCGCTGAGCCCCAGGCAGGACACGGCGATGCCGGCGCTCGCCCAGGCGCCGGGCACCTCGTGCGCGAAGACGGCGGCGAGCACGGTGACCACGAGCGGGGCGCTGCCGCGCGCGATGGGGTACGCCTGCCCGAAGTCGCCCAGCCGGAACGAGGTCATCAGCAGCGCGTAGTAGGCGATGTGCACGGCGGCCGAGGCGAACAGGTACGGCCAGGCGGGGCCCGCCGGGAACGCCGTGAACGGTGTCGCCGCGAGCCCGATCAGCAACCCGCCGCCGGAGATCAGGGCGAAGCCGACGAGCTTGTCGGCGATGCGGTGCGCGATGGCGTTCCAGCTGGCGTGCGTGACGGCGGCGAGCAGCACGGCCGTCGCGACCAGTGGCGTCACGCGCGCTGCTCGCGCACGTCCACCAGGGTGGCGCCCGCGTGGGCGACGAGTTCCTTCGGCTCGATCGGGAAGACTGTGTACGGCGTGCCGGCCGCCGCCCAGACCACATCGTGCGCGAGCAGGGAACGGTCGGCGAGGACACGCGTGCGCGTGCGGTGTCCGAAGGGCGGCACCCCGCCGATGGCGTACCCGGTGGTCTCGCGCACAAGCCCGGCGTCGGCCCGGGTGACCTTCCCGGCCCCCAGCTCCTGCCGCACCCGCTCGACGTCCACCCGCGAGGCCCCGTCCATGAGCACCAGCACAGGCACCCCGTCGGCGGCGAAGACCAGCGACTTGCAGATCTGGCTCAGCTCGCACCCGATGGCGGCGGCGGCCTCGGCGGCGGTCCGGGTCGCCTCGGGGAAGCTCCGGACCCGGGGCAGCAACTCCCCCAGTCCCGACTCCTCCACGGCGGCGGCGAAACGAGGATGAGCGGTCGTCGTCATACGCGCACGCTAGCGGCTCTCCGCGTGACGGACGAAACGCATTCCGGCCGGGCGGGCGCCGGGCGGTGACAGCAGAAAGCCGGTGAGGGTGCAGCCCCGTCCCCACGGGCACCCTCACCGGCGGCTCTGTGTCAGGAGCGGTGCGTCAGGCGCGTACCAGCTCCTTCTCCTCCTCGGGGTCGGCGTGGGCGCGCAGGCCCTCGCCCTCCACGTCCACGTTGGGCAGCGCGCGGTCCAGCCACTTCGGCAGCCACCAGGCCCGCTTGCCGAGCAGGGCGAGGACCGCCGGGACGATGGCCATGCGGACGAGGAACGCGTCGAAGAAGACGGCGATGGCGAGGCCGAAACCGATCATCTTGACCATCGACTCGCTGGAGCCGATGAAGCCGGAGAAGACGGCCATCATGATGACGGCGGCGGCGGTCACGACCCGTGCGCCGTGCTTGAAGCCCGTCACCACCGCCTGGCTGGGCTTCTCTCCGTGGACGTACGCCTCCCGCATGCGGGTCACGAGGAACACCTCGTAGTCCATCGCGAGGCCGAAGACGACGCCCACCATGAAGATCGGCATCATCGACATGACCGGGCCGGTCTCCTCGACGTTCATCAGGCCCGACAGCCAGCCCCACTGGAAGACCGCGACCACGGCGCCGAGGGCCGCCATCACGCTGAGCAGGAAGCCGAGCGCCGCCTTCAGCGGGACCAGAATCGAGCGGAAGACCACGATCAGCAGGAGGAAGGCCAGGCCGACCACCAGGGCCAGGTAGGGCAGGAGCGCGTCGTTCAGCTTCTGCGAGACGTCGATGTTCATCGCCGTCGAGCCGGTGACCAGGACCTTGGAGTCGGTCTCCCGGGCGATGTCCGCGCCCTTGTCGCGGATGGCGTGCACCAGGTCCTCGGTGGTGGTCGAGGACGGCTTGGAGTCGGGGACGACCGTGATCGTCGCGGTGTCGCCGGCCTTGTTGGGCGTGGCCGGGGTGACGGTGACGACGTCCTTCAGGCCCTTGATCTCGTCGCCGACCTCGGCGAACGCGGCCTTGCGGTCGGCGCTGTCCTTGGCGTCGACGACGATCATCAGCGGACCGTTGAAGCCGGGCCCGAAGCCCTCGGAGAGCAGGTCGTAGGCGCGGCGCTGGGTGGTGGAGGTCGGCTGGGAGCCGTCGTCGGGCAGGCCCAGTTCCAGGGAGGCGGCCGGGATCGCCGCCGCGCCGAGGCCGAGCACACCGAGCAGCAGGACGGCGACCGGACGGCGGACGACGAAGCTCGCCCAGCGGGTGCCCATGTTGGGGCGGCCCGGCCTCTTCGGCGTACGTCCGCCGCCGAGCAGCTTGCTCTTCTGGCCGGCCGGCTTGATCCTGCGGCCGGCGTAGCCGAGCAGTGCCGGGATCATGGTCAGCGCGATGAGGACGGCGATGGCGACCGTGCCCGCCGCGGCGATGCCCATCTTCGTCAGCATCGGGATGTTGACGACGGACAGGCCGACCAGGGCGATGACGACGGTGAGGCCGGCGAAGACGACCGCCGAGCCCGCCGTGCCGACGGCGCGTCCGGCCGCGTCCTCGCGCTCGCGGCCCTCGGCGAGTTCGGCGCGGTAGCGGGAGACGATGAAGAGGGCGTAGTCGATGCCGACTGCGAGGCCGATCATCGAGGCGAGGGTGGAGGTGGTGGAGCCCAGGTCCAGGGCGCTGGCGAGCGCGGTGATCGCACTGACGCCGATGCCGACCCCGATGATGGCGGTGAGCAGCGGGAACCCGGCCGCGAGCAGCGAGCCGAAGGTGATGACCAGGACGACCGCGGCGACCGCGATGCCGATGATCTCGCTGGAGCCGGTCTCGGGGGTCGCGCTCAGCGCGTCACCGCCGATCTCGACGGTGAGGCCGGCGTCCCGCGCGTCCTGAGCCGCGTCCTTCAGGGCGTCCTTGGAGGAGTCCTCCAGCTCCATGCCAGAGACCTCGTACTTCACCGAGGCGTAGGCGATGGTGCCGTTCTTGCTGACGGCGTGCCCGGTGTAGGGGTCGGCGACGGAGGCGACCTCGGAGCCGCTGCGCAGCTCCTTGACGGTCTTCTCGACGGTCGCCTTGTTGACGGCGTCCGTCATCTTCTCGCCCTTGGGGGCCTTGAAGACGACCCGGGCGGTGGCGCCGTCGGCGCTCATCCCGGGGAAGCGCTGTTCCAGCAGGTCGAAGGCCTTCTGGGCCTCGGTACCGGGGATGGAGAAGGACGTGTTGCCGGCGGCCGGCGCGGAGGCGGCGCCCACCCCGGCGAGGGTGAGCAGCGCGACCCATATGAGGGCGACGAAGTGCCGTCGCCGGAAGGCGAGGCGGCCGAGTTTGTAGAGGAACGTGGCCACGGAGGCGTACTCCCGGTCAGGTCGTTGGGTTCAGCTGGGCAGGGGTGATCAGCCCGACGACGTGAGCGGTGACGTCAGGTGGTGGGCTTGCTGGGGAGGAGCGTCAGTGCGCGGTGACGCCGAAGGCGGGGAGGACCACGGCGTCGATGTACGAGAGGAGGAAGTCCTGCGTCGGCGGCTGCTCGTCGATCATGGTGCGGGCGGCGAACGCGCCGATCATCATGTGCATCGCGAATCTGATCGCGGGGTTGTCCGCACGGATCTCGCCCCGGTCGACCGCCCGCTGCAGCACGCGGCGGAACTCCGCCATCTCCGGCTCGATGAGGTGCTCCCGGAACGCCTTGAGCAGGTCCGGGTTGCCGTGCACCGCCATGGCCAGGCCCCGCATCAGCGCGGAGCTCTGTTCCATCTCGCAGTCGTCCGCGCGCAGGGTGAGCGCGTGCAGATCGCCCTTGAGGGAGCCGGTGTCGATGTCGCCGGCCCGGCCCGGCTTGTTGTGCCGCACGGCCTTGGCCACCAGTTCGGCCTTGCCGCCCCACTGGCGGTAGAGCGTGGCCTTGCTGGACCGGGTGCGGGCGGCCACGGCGTCCATGGTGAGGGCGTCGTAGCCGACCTCGCGGAGCAGGTCGAGCACGGCCTCGTACAGCTCGGCCTCTCGCTCGGGCGTGATCCGGCTACGACGTGTCGCCGCTACAGCTTCGGTCATGCCCGTCACCTTCCCGCTCCGGAGCTTCTTCTTCGTACATCCATGAAGATACCCCGTGCATCAGCGAAACGAAACCGTTTCGTACGTGCGTTGGGTCACGAAGGTGAAGGGCCTGTAAGGAGCGGGGCGGCGCGGACCCCATAAGTTGCTGGCGCCGTGTGACCGGAAAAGCATGGGGAGGTGAGCTATC
This sequence comes from Streptomyces sp. Ru62, assembly GCF_002920615.1. Lineage (GTDB taxonomy): Bacteria > Actinomycetota > Actinomycetes > Streptomycetales > Streptomycetaceae > Streptomyces. The sequence continues at coordinate 342,578 of NZ_PQSU01000001.1, read as the reverse complement.
TGCGCCTTCCCCACCTCAGCGGTGACCTGCTGTGCTTCGTCGCGGAGGACGACCTCTGGCTGGCCCCCCTCGACGCCCCGGGCCGCGCCTGGCGGCTCACCGCGGACCGCACCAAGACCGGCCACCCGCGCTTCTCTCCCGACGGCCGCCGGATCGCCTACACGACCTGGCACAGCCTCGTCCCCGAGATCCACCTCGTCGACGTCGACGGCGGCCCCGGACGCCAGCTGACGTACTGGGGCAGCGCCGACACCCAGGTGTGCGGCTGGACCCCGGACGGCGACATCCTGGCCGTGGCCTCCCACGGCCAGCCCTTCTCCCACTTCACCTGGGCCTACAAGGTCCCCCCCGACGGCGACCCGGGCGGGCGGCTGCCCTGGGGCCCGGTCGCCGACATCCAGTGCGCCGACCTCGCCGGCGAGCACAAGACCCTGCTGCTCACCGGCACCCCGCCGCACGAACCGGCCTCCTGGAAGCGGTACCGCGGCGGCGCCATGGGCCGCCTGTGGCTGCACGGGCAGCGCCTGCTGCCGGACCTCGAAGGCCATCTGGCCTGCCCCATGTTCGTCGCCGGCCGGATCGCCTTCCTCTCCGACCACGAGGGCGTCGGCAACCTCTACTCCTGCGCCTACGACGGCACCGACCTGCGCCGGCACACCGACCACGACGCCTTCTACGCCCGGCACGCCGCCGGCGACGGCGACCGGGTGGTCTACCAGTGCGCGGGCGACCTGTGGCTGGTGGACGACTTCTCGCCGGGCGGCGTGCCGCGCAAGCTCGACATCCGGCTCGCCGGACCGCGCACCGGCCGCCGCCGCTACCAGGTGCCGGCCGCACAGAACATCGACGGCATCTCCGTGGACGAGACCGGCCGCGCCAGCGCGGTCGTCGTCCGCGGCAGCCTGTACTGGCTCACCCACCGCGACGGCCCCGCCCGTACGATCACCGACACGCCCGGCGTCCGGGTACGGCTGCCGGAGATGCTGGGCTCCACCGGGCAGGTCGCGTACGTCACCGACGCCGAGGGCGAGGACGCCGTCGAGATCGCCCGCCTGCCCCGCGCCACCGGCGACCGCGCGCCCCGGCGGCTGGCCTCCGGCGCGCTGGGCCGGGTCCTGGAGATGGCCTGCGACCCCCAGGGCGAACGCCTGGCCGTGGCGTCGCACGACGGGCGGCTGCTGCTGATCGACGTCCCGGAGGAGGGGGCGGCAGAGCCGGAGGAAGGGGCGGCGGAGCCGGAGGAAGGGCACACCGGGGCGGGCACCGGGATCACCGAGCTGATCCGGTCCGTCAACGGCCCCGTCCGCGATCTCGCCTTCTCCCCCGACGGCTCCTGGCTCACCTGGTCGCACCCCGGCGTCGGCCGCTCCCTGCGCAAGATCAAGCTGGGCCGCATCAAGGACCGGCTGATCGTGGACGTGACCAACGGCCGCTTCGAGGACGAGAACCCGGTCTTCACCCGCGACGGCCGCTACCTCGCCTTCCTGTCCTGGCGCGGCTTCGACCCGGTCTACGACGTGCACACCGGCGACCTGTCCTTCCCGCTCGGCTGCCGCCCGTACCTGGTCCCGCTCTCCTCGGCGACCCCCTCCCCGTTCGCCCTGAACCCCGAGGGCCGCCCGGCCGCCGGCGGGCTCGACCCGCTGGAGGACGAGGAGACCGGCGAGGCCGGCACGGTGACGGTCGAGGTGGAGGGGCTGGCGGACCGGGTCACCCCGTTCCCGGTGATCGCCTCCAAGTACTCCGGGCTGTACCCGGTCGCGGGCGGCGGCCTCGTCTGGCTGCGCTGGCCGATCTCCGGCGCGCTCGGCGAGACCTTCGTCAATCCCGCCGACATCAGCGGACGCCCGACGCTGGAGTACTTCAACATCGCCAAGGCGAAGAAGTCCGAACTGGTCGACCACCTCGACTGGTTCACGGTGAGCGGCGACGGCACCCGGCTGGTCGTCGTGGACGAGGGCGACCTGCGGGCGGTGCCGTCGACGGAGGTCGGCGACGCGGACTCGACCGTCTGGATCGACGTACGCCGCATCCTGCACCAGGCCGACCCGCCCGCCGAGTGGCGCCAGGCCTACGACGAGGCGGGCCGTCTGATCCGCGCCTACTTCTGGGAGCCGGGCATGTGCGGCATCGACTGGGGCGCGGTGCTCGACCAGTACCGTCCCCTGGTCGAACGGGTGGCGTCCCCGGACGAGTTCGCCGACCTGCTCCGCGAGGTCCTCGGCGAGCTGGGCACCTCGCACGCCTACGTCACCGCCGCCCGCCGCAACGAGGGCCCGCCGCACTACCAGCGCTGGCAGGGCCTCCTCGGCGCCAACTTCGTCCGCCGGGACGGCCGCTGGGTGGTCAAACGCATCCTGTCCGGCGACTCCTCCGACTCCAAGGCCCGCTCACCGCTGGCCGGCACGGGCATCCGCGAGGGCGCCGTGCTCACCCATGTCGACGGCCGCCCGGTCCACCCGGTGACGGGCCCCTATCCGCTGCTGGCCGGCTCGGGCGGTACGACGGTGGAGCTGACGTTCACCCCGTCCGACGACGAGACCGGGCACGCCCGCCGGGTCGCGGTCGTCCCGCTCGTCGACGAGCGGCCGCTGCGCTACCAGGACTGGGTGGCCAAACGCCGCGAGGTCGTCCGCGAGTTGAGCGGCGGCAAGTGCGGCTACCTGCACATCCCCGACATGGGCGGCTCCGGCTGGGCCCAGTTCAACCGCGACCTGCGCATGGAGGTGTCGCGGCCCGCGCTGATCGTGGACGTGCGCGGCAACGCGGGCGGGCACATCAGCGAACTCGTCATCGAGAAGCTGACCCGGACGATCCTGGGCTGGGACCTGACCCGGGACGCGCAACCGGTGTCGTACACCTCGAACGCCCCGCGCGGGCCCGTGGTCGCCCTGGCCGACGAGGCGACGTCCTCCGACGGCGACATGATCACCGCCGCCTTCAAGCTGCTGAAGCTCGGCCCGGTCGTCGGCCAACGCACCTGGGGCGGAGTGGTCGGCATGACCGGCCGGCACCGCCTCGGCGACGGCACGGTCATCACCGTGCCGATGAACGCGGCCTGGTTCGACGCCTACGGCTGGTCCGTGGAGAACCACGGCGTCGCCCCCGACCTGGAGATCCTGCGCACCCCCCTGGACTGGGCGGAGGGCCGCCACGCCCAGCTCGCCGACGCGGTCGAACTCGCCCTGGAACTCCTGGAGTCCAACCCGGCGGCGATCCCCCCGACCTACAGCGACGTCCCGAACAGATCCCGCCCGAAACTGCCTCCGAGGGCGACCTGACGCCAAGGAATGCGCTTCTCGGGGCGCGGGGAACTGCGTGACAAGCCGCAACGCACCGGCAGCCGACGCAACCACCGAACCACCCCGGAACCGGCGCAGGGTGCCCTCCCGGAAGGAAGGGCACCCCACGTCAACCGGCCGAGGCCGAGCGCAGGTCAGGCGTCGTAGTCCCGGTCGAACCGGTCCTCCATCTGCTGCTCCGTGTCCTCGATGTCACGGTGGTTCTGGCCGCCCCGCTCCGGCGGCTGCTGGCCCTGACGGCCCTGCTGCTGGCCCTGGCGGCCCTGCTGCGGACCGCGCTGGCCGGCCTTCTCGCGGCCCTGGTCCATCTTCTCCTTGGCCTGGCGCGACTTCTCCTGGAACTGGTCCTTCATACCCATGTGGGTTCACTCCCGTGATGAGTGGGGGTCCGGCCCCGTCGGTGGGGCCTCGACCAGATTCACACGGGCGAACACGCCCTGCATGTCGATCAGTTACGGTGCGTAGCGCGGGCCGCCTCATCGGCCGCCCCACCTGCGCCGACGAGCCCGGAACGCATGCCCTTCAGGCGGGGCGCGAACCGCCTCATCTCGCGCTGCCCGACCGTCCCGATGAGCCCCGGCAGATATCCGCGCACGCCCTGCATGCCGCGCAGCCACCACTGCCCGTACACGTGCGCCGAGCGCCGCTCGATGCCTTCCACGAGCCGGTCCACGGCGGGACCCAGCGGGTAGGTCTTGTTGGACGGCCACGGCAGCCGCTGCCGCAGCTCCCGCATGACGTCGTCCTGGTCGGCGCCGCGCACCATGTCGGTGTCGGTCCAGGACAGATACCCGACGCCGACACGGACGCCCTGGTAGCCGACCTCGGCGCGCAGACTGTGCGCGTACGCCTCCACGCCCGACTTGGACGCGCAGTACGCCGTCATCATCGGCGCGGGTGTGATCGCCGCCAGCGAGGCGATCTGGAGCAGATAGCCGCGGCTCTCCACCAGCACCGGCAGGAACGCCCGCGCGGTCACCGCCGAACCGATGAGGTTCACCTCGATCACCCGCCGCCACGCCTGCGGATCGGAGTCGGCGAACGGACCGCCCGTCGCCACACCGGCGTTGGCGACCACGATGTCGACCTTCCCGAACCGCGCCTTCACCTCCTCGGCGACCCGGCTCATCGTCTCGTGGTCGGTGACGTCGGCGTACCAGTGGGCGCTGTCGCTGTGCAGCCGCCCGGAGACCTCCTTCAGCGCCTCCTCCTCCAGCCCGACCAGCGCCACCTTCGCGCCGCGCGCGGACAGTTTGCGCGCCAGCAGCTCACCGACGCCGCGCGCCGCTCCCGTGACGACCGCGACCTGCCCTTCGAGGCTGACCCTGCTCATGCGCCCTCCTTGATCTGCGCGGGGGTGGAACCGTGCTCGGGGACAGCCCCCGTGACATACGTGCCGACGAGTTCCCGGATGCGCGCCGTCACCGGCTCCGGGGCCTCGACCGGGGTCATGTGGCCGACGCCGGGCAGCTCGGTGAGACCGACGCAGTGCGGCAGCGCGGCGACCAGCGACCGGGCGTGCACCGGAGGCGTGAGCCGGTCGGACGCGCCGTGCAGCACCGCGGTGGGCGCGCTCAACCGCCGTACGCCGTGGTCGAGATCGAGCGCGGCGAGGACGGCCGACCACGCGTGGCGCGCGGCGCGCGGGCAGGCGTGCACGATCCGCGCACACGCCTCCACCATGTGCGGGGACGAACCGGCGCCCATCGTGGCGTACTTGAGGATGCTCCGCGCGACCGGCGTGACCGGCCCGAGGGGCGCGCGGGAACCGAGCACGCGCCCGGTGATCCAGGTGCGCACGCGCCCGGCGCGCAACGGCACCACGCGCGCTTCAGCGACCAGCCGCGAACTCCCCGTGCTGCACAGCAGGACGGCGGCGGCGTGTTCCCGGAAGCGGGGGCGCTCGGCCGCGGCCATGACCGTCATCCCGCCCATGGAGTGACCGACGACGAGCGCCTTCTCCCCGGGCTTCAGCGTCTGTGCGAGCACCGCTTCGAGATCGTCCGCCAGCGCCTCGGTGGTACAGGCGGGGTTCGCGGGACTGCGCCCGTGCCCCCTCTGGTCGTAGGCGATCACCCGGTGGTCGGCGGCCAGGTCCCGTATCTGGGCCGCCCAGAACGCCGTCGAGCAGGTCCAGCCGTGGGCGAGGACGACCGGTGGCGCGTCCTCGGGGCCGTGCACCTCGACGTGCAGCCGTGCGCCGTCGGCGGAGACGGCGGTGAGGGTACGGGCCGGGGCGGGCGGGGCGTAGGGGCCGGAGGTGACGTGGGCGCTCCGGCTCATGCGGCGGCCCCGCTCTTCCGGCCGGCCGGCCCGGCGCCGGGGCCGGTCACCGCCGCGGGCCTGCGCAGGACGTCGTACTCCGCGAGGTCCACCCGCCGGGTGGCGCGCCGGAACTCGGTCGTCGTACCGGGCCAGATGGTGGTGTTGCGGCCGCTCGCGTCCAGGTACCAGCTGGTGCAGCCGCCGGTGTTCCACACGGTCCGCTTCATGCGCTCCTGCACCCTGTCGTTCCAGGCGTCGACGGCGGCGGGCCGGGCGTCGAGGGCGGTACGGCCGCCCAGGACGTCGAGCTGGCGCAGATAGTCCGCCATGTAGTTGAGCTGGGACTCGATCATGAGGATCATGGAGGAGTTCCCGAGGCCGGTGTTGGGGCCGATGATCGTCATCCAGTTCGGGAACCCGGCCGCCGAGGCGCCGCGCAGCGCCCGCATCCCGTTCTTCCAGGACTCCGCGAGCGTGATGCCCTCCGCGCCGACCACGCGCTCGGCGATGGGCATGTCCGTGACGTGGAAGCCGGTACTGAAGACGATCGCGTCGACCTCGGCCTCGGTGCCGTCGGCCGCGACGAGCGTGGACCCGCGGATCTCGCTCAGCCCGCCGGCGACGACGTCCACGTTCGGCCTGGCCAGCGCCGGGTAGTACGCGCTGGACAGCAGGATCCGCTTGCAGCCGATGCGGTAGTCCGGGGTGAGCTTGGCGCGCAGGGCCGGGTCCTTGATCGCGCGGGCCATGTTCCGCTTGGCGAGCTGTTCGACCAGGCCGAGCTCGTCCGGGCGCTTGGTGAACGCCTGCACCTGCAGCTCCCGGATGCCCCACAGCAGCCCGCGCCGGACCTGGGCGGTGACGGGCAGCCGGCGGTGCAGCCAGCGCTCGGCGCCGCTGATGGCGCGGTCGACGCGGGGCAGCACCCAGGGCGGGGTGCGCTGGAAGAGGGTGAGGCGGCCGACCTGCGGCTGGATGGCGGGGACGATCTGGATGGCGGAGGCACCGGTGCCGACCACGGCGACCCGCTTGCCGCGCAGGTCGTAGTCGTGGTCCCAGCGGGCGGAGTGGAACACCTTGCCCGGGAAGGATTCGAGGCCGGGGACGTCGGGGATCTTCGGGTCGGACAGCGGACCGGTGGCGGAGACGACGACGTCGGCGGTCAGCGTGCCGCGCGTGGTCTCGATGGTCCACCGCAGGTGCTCGTCGTCCCAGGTCATCAGCTTGACCTCGGAGTCGAGACGGAGGTGCGGGCGCAGCCCGAAGAGGTCGGTGACGTGCTCCAGATAGGCGCGGATGTGCCGCTGCCCGGAGAAGGTGCGCGGCCAGTCCGGGTGGGGCGCGAAGGAGAAGGAGTAGAGGTGCGAGGGCACGTCACAGGCGCACCCCGGGTAACTGTTGTCCCGCCAGGCACCGCCGACGCTGTCGGCCCGCTCCAGGACGACGAAGTCGGTGATTCCCTCGCGGCGCAGCCGCACGGCGGCCCCCAGCCCGCCGAACCCGGACCCGATCACCGCCACCCGTACATGCTCGTGCTCGGCCATCCCGAAGCCTCCACGCATCACCTAGGAACTCTGCCAGTGAACACTGGCGCAATGGGACTGTAGAGCAGCCGCCTACTGAGCGGTAGGGGGCGGGCGAAGGAAAGTTACCGTCGGTACGCCATAGGCTGCGGTCGTGGCAGAGGACGCGGAACACCCCACGGTCAGGCGCGAGTACCGCATGGAGGAGCTGGCCCGGCAGGCGGGCATCACCGTGCGCACCCTGCGCTTCTACCGCGAACGCAAGCTCATAGGGCCGCCCCGCCGCGAGGGCCGTATCGCCTGGTACGACGACCACCACCTGGCCCGGCTGCGCACCATCGCGGCACTCCTGGAGCGCGGCCACACCCTGAACGGCATCGCGGAACTCGCGGACGCCCTCGACCAGGGCCGCGATGTCGCCGACCTGCTCGGCGTCGGCACCCCCACCGAGGAGGAGCCGGTCCGCCTCACGCCCGAGGAACTCGCCGCCCGCTTCGAGGGCGAGGTCACCCCCGAGAACCTGGCCGCCGCCCTGGAGCTGGGCTACCTCGGCACCGACGGCGACGAGATCGTCCACATCAGCCGGCGCCTGCTGGACGTCTCCTCCGCGCTGGTCCGCGAGGGCATCCCGCTCGCCGAGGTCCTGACGGCCGGCGCCCGCGTCCGCGAGCACGCCGACGCACTGGCCGAGCTCTTCGCCGACCTGATCCTGCGCCACGGCCCCGAGGAGAACCTCCGCCGCCTGCGCCCGCTGGCCCGCAGCGTGGTGGAGGCGGAACTCTCCCTGGCGCTGGACCGCCGGCTCAACAAGCGGGACTGACCGGACGAGCGGCGCCGACCGGACGAGCGGGCCTACAGGTCGTAGACGACCGTGACCGGCGCGTGGTCCGACCAGCGCTCGGCGTGCGTGGCCGCGCGCTCGACGAAGCCCTTGACCGCCTTGCCGGCGAGGCCGGGCGTGGCGGCGTGGTAGTCGATGCGCCAACCAGAATCGTTGTCGAAAGCCCGCCCCCGGTACGACCACCAGGTGTACGGACCCTCCGCGTCCGGGTGCAGGGCGCGGACGACGTCGACGTAGCCGCCGTCCTGGGGGGCGAAGACACGGTCGAGCCAGTCCCGTTCCTCGGGCAGGAAGCCGGAGTTCTTGGTGTTGCCGCGCCAGTTCCTGAGGTCGGCCTGGCGGTGGGCGATGTTCCAGTCGCCGCAGACCAGGACCTCGCGCCCGTCGGCGGCGGCCCGTTCGCGCAGTTCCTTCAGATGGGCCAGGAACTCGCCCATGAAGCGGACCTTCTCGTCCTGCCGCTCGGTGCCGACCTCGCCGGAGGGCAGGTAGAGGGAGGCGACGGTGACACCGGGCAGCTCGGCCTCGACGTACCGCCCGCTGCCGTCGAACTCGGCGGAGCCGAAGCCGATCCGCACCCGGTCCGGCTCGCGCCGGGTGTAGAGGGAGACGCCCGCACGGCCCTTGGCGGCGGCCGGGGCGTGCACGACGTGCCAGCCGTCGGGCCGGCCTGCCTCCTCGGGCAACTGGTGCGGCTCGGCGCGCACCTCCTGGAGGCAGACGACATCCGCGTCCGTCCCGGCGAGCCATTCCACGAAGCCCTTCTTCGCGGCGGCTCGCAGCCCGTTCACGTTCACCGAGGTCACAGTCAGCACCCGGGCACGATACCGGCACACTGGTCCGGGTCCGCAAAATCCGGGGGACCTCCGCCGACTGCATAGAAGTACGATGCCCAGCATGAATATCCGCCGCGTTCGTTTCGATCACCCCGACGCCGTCAAGCTCAATGACGAGGTCCAGGAGGAGTACCACCAGCGCTACGGCGACGGGGGCGATGCCACGGTCCTGGACGCCGCCGACTTCGATCCGCCCCGGGGCGTGTACCTGATCGCGTACGACGAGCGGGACCGGCCCGTGGCGACCGGCGGCTGGCGCAGCCAGGACCGCAACGAGGAGGGCAACGAGGACGGCGACGCGGAACTGAAGCGGATGTTCGTCGTCGCGGAGATGCGCGGCCGGGGCCTGGCCCGCCGCATGCTCGCGGCCCTGGAGGAGGACGCCCGCATGGCCGGCCGGGTCCGCATGGTCCTGGAGACGGGCACCAAGCAGCCGGAGGCCATCGCCCTGTACACCTCCAGCGGCTACGAGCCGTGCGCGAAGTTCGGCTACTACCGGCACCACGAGGAGAGCCTCTGCTACGCCAAGCGGCTCTGACTCCGGGCCGGTGAAGTCGCTGCCCCACGCCGCTGAGTCGGCTGTTCACGTCACTTGAGCGGCTACCTTGTCGCCGGTGAGCAGCGAGCGCGTACACGCCGACCGCTTCCTGGGCGACTTCCGGGAGCTGGACCACGGCCGCCCGGGTGGGCCTTCCTTGCACGCCTCGCTGCGGAGTGAAGGTGATCCGCACGAGGAGGACCTCGTGGGCTGCCTACGTGCCGGCTCGCTGCTCGCCGCGAGCGGAGCAGCCGTCCACGACGTTCTCAGCCCGACGGACGAGCTGACAGGCGGCCTTCACCTGCTCACGGATGGCGAGTGCTTCTGGCACACGGACCTCGCCCATCGGAGCCTGGCGTCAGAGAGTGAGAGCAGGGGGACCAGGATCACTCGCGCCGGAGCGGCTCCCGCCTGCCGTGCCGAAGCAGCTCCCGCTTCTCGGGCGGGAGCGGAGCGACGACGGGTGCAGCTGCTGTACTTCGGTGCCGCCCGACACGTCAAAGCCCCGGCGGGATATCCCGACCGGGGCTTTGAGCTGCGTGGACCTGAGGGGATTTGAACCCCTGGCCCCCTCGATGCGAACGAGGTGCGCTACCGGACTGCGCCACAGGCCCTTGCAACGAGTGAAACTTTAGCATCCCGATCGGGGTGCTTGGAAATCCGCTCCCTGACTGGTCAGGACGGGGGTTTCCGGGGTGACCCGGGTCACTCGTTGGCCGCGCGCGGGCGGTCGCCTTCCTCGTACTGGTCGAAGAGCGGCGTGCGTCCGCGTTCCCGTGCCCGGCGGGCGGCGGCCGCGGCGGAGGCCCCGCCGCGCGAGCGGGTCCGGGCGTGGGGGCGGCCGTCCGCGGCCTTGTCCCCCTTCTTCTCCCCGGCCGCCGCCTCCGGATCGCGCGCCCCGCTCTCCGGCGCGCGACCCGCCTCCTGCTCCGGCACGACCGCGCTGGACCGCGCCGAGCTCCAGGTGTCGGGCGCGCCGAGATCCACGTCGGAGGTGGCGCGCGGGGCGACGGGCGCGGTCACGTACGTCGGCAGCGGGACCGGCACCGGGTCCCAACTGTCCCCGTGGCCGGGCCGCCGCTGCCGCTCGCGCTGCTGGTCGACCCACTCGGCGTGGTCGGTCTGCTCGACGAGGGCGCGCCGGTCGGCGGCGAGCGCGGACAGGCCGGTGTCGGTCTCGGTGGCCTGGCCCTGCTCCGGTTCCTCGGCGCCCGGTTCGGTGTCGAGGGACGCGCGCCGGCGTGGCTGGCGCTCGCGCAGGCGCTGGGCGGCGGCCTCGGCGCGGCGCCGGTCCATCTGGTAGGCGAACCGGCGGCGCTCCTGCGCCCGCAGATAGGCGATGTACGCGCTGAGCAGCACGGCGGGCGCGCCGGGCACCCAGAGGAAGGCGAGGCCGCCGACGGCGGCGACGATCGCGCCGAGTGTGAAGGCGAGGAAGAGCACCACGGTGGTGCGCCGGCGGCGCGCGAGCACCTTCGTGCGCCGGGCGCGTGCCGCGGCGGACTGCGCCGAGGGCACGCTCCGTGCTGCCGGTTCACGCTGCTGGGCCGGTGGGGTGCCGGACGCGGGCACGGGCTCGGGGGCGGGCCGGGACGCCGGAACGGAGACGTGGTCGCTCGCCGCTTCGGTGCCGCCGGGTGCCTCGGGCTCGTCCTCCGCGGCCACCTGACGGCGGGTCGGAGGCACGGCGAAGGCCCGGACGTCCACCGAGTCGGTGACGGCGTCCGGATCGACGGCGTCCGGCTCCCCCTCCTGGGCGGAGCGCGCCCGCAGGTCCCTGGCGTACCGGCGCTCCATACCCGCCCGTCCGGACAGCAGCCGGATGGCGGTGCTGAAGCGTTCCGTCGGACGGGCCTCGTTCAGCTCGTCCTGCCTACGGAGCCACATCGGCACCAAGTAGGCGGCCCAGGCCCCGACAATGACTGCGTAGATGAGGCCGCTGCTGCTCACGCTCACACCGTAGAGGGGTTTGCGTGAGGCCATCCGCCAATTGGGCCGGTGTGTCGCACGATCTGGCTCATATTTCCAGCATTTTTTGCGACCCTTGCGATCAGAGGACCACCGCAGCCGGGAATTCGGCGCCCCGAGACGGTCAACAGCCGATCATTTTCGAACACATATTCAATTCACTGGCTCTCGGTGCGCTGGCTCCCGCGAGAGCGCGCCCGTTTCCACCGCGTGAGCAACCCGTCGGGCACCTCTTCCGCGGTGAGCGCGAAGACGAGATGGTCGCGCCAGGCGCCGTCGATGTGCAGATAACGCGGCCGGAGCCCCTCCTCGCGGAATCCGAGTTTCTCCACGACCCGCCGGCTCGGCCGGTTCTCGGGGCGAATGCAGACCTCGACGCGGTGCAGGCCGACGGTGCGGAAACAGTGGTCCACCACGAGCGCGACGGCCGTCGGCATCACCCCGCGCCCGGCCACCGCCTCGTCCACCCAGTAGCCGACGTGCCCCGAGCACATCGAGCCCCAGGTGATCCCGGCGACCGTCAACTGCCCGACGAGCTGCCCCTGGTACTCGATGACGAACGGCAGCATCCTGCCCGCGTTCGCCTCGGAGCGCAGATGCCGGACCATCTGGCGGTAGGTCGGCCGGTGCGCTATCGGTCCGCTCGGCGTGGGCGGCGGGATGGTCGCCTCCCACGGGCGCAGCCAGTCGCGGTTGCGCCGGTTCACCTCGCGCCAGACCCGCTGGTCGCGCAGCTTTATCGGCCGGAGGACGACATCGCCGTCCGCCAGTACGACGGGCCAGGAAGGGCTGTTCAGCTCGCACCCCCCGTACCGCCGGGTCTCGGGTGGTCACCGCCGCGGATCTGGTCGACGGCATGGATCAGCAGGGGCTCCAGCACGGCGAGGCCGTCACGCACCCCGCCGGTCGACCCGGGCAGGTTGACGATCAGCGTGTGCCCGGCCACTCCGGCCAGACCCCGGGACAGCGCGGCGGTCGGCACCTTCTCCCGGCCGTACGCGCGGACGGCCTCCGCGATGCCCGGCACCTCGTGGTCGATCACCGCGCGGGTCGCCTCGGGGGTGCGGTCGGTGGGCGACAGGCCGGTGCCGCCGGTGGTGACGACGACGTCGTACCCGGAGGCGACGCCCGCGCGCAGGGCCGCTTCCACGGGGTCGCCGTCGGGGACGACCCGCGGGCCGTCGACGTCGAACCCGAGGCTTCTGAGGCCGTCGGCGACCAGCGGGCCGCCCTTGTCCGCGTAGACGCCCGCGGCGGCCCGGTTGGAAGCGGTGATCACCAGAGCTCGGTAGGTCATGCCCTGCTCCAGTCGCCCGACTTGCCGCCCGTCTTCTCCTCCACCCGTACGTCCGTGATGACCGCCCCCTTGTCGACCGCCTTGACCATGTCGATCACGGTGAGCGCGGCGACCGTCACGGCGGTGAGGGCCTCCATCTCGACACCCGTGCGGTCCGTGGTCTTCACGGTGGCCCGGATCTCCACGGCGTCGTCCGCGACCGACAGGTCCAGTGTCACACCGGACACCGACAACGGGTGGCACAGGGGGATCAGATCCGGGGTGCGCTTGGCGCCCATGATCCCGGCGATCCGCGCGGTGGCCAGGGCGTCCCCCTTGGGCACGCCCTCGCCGCGCAGCAGCTCGACCACGCGTGGTGCGACGAGGACCCGGCCGCTGGCGCGGGCGGTGCGCGCGGTCACGTCCTTCCCGGACACGTCGACCATGCGGGCCGCGCCCGCCTCGTCGATGTGCGTCAGTCGGTCCTGCACAGGGGCTCCGGGGGTCTCCCCCCGGGAAGGCTGGGTCATGGCTGTGGCGCTCCCGGTCCGGGCCCGGCGCGGTGCGGCGCGCGGGCCTGCTGTGCGCGACACGGTACCGCCAACCAGCGGGACTCAGCCGAGCAGGACCACCTCGACCTCGCTGCCGGGCTCGACGGACTCCGTGTCCTCGGGCACGACGATCAGCGCGTCGGCCTGCGCCAGCGCGGCGATCAGGTGGGACCCGGCACCGCCCACGGGGACCACCTCGCCGTCGGCGTACGTGCCGCGCAGGAACTGGCGGCGGCCCTTCGGCGAGCGCAGCGCCCCGTCGGCCTTGAGGACGGCCCGCGCGCGGGGCCGGTGGAGGTCCGTGACGCCCATCAGCGCGCGGATGGCGGGCCGGACGAACAGCTCGAAGGAGACGTACGACGACACGGGGTTGCCGGGCAGTGCCAGCAGCGGAGTGTGGTCGGGGCCGATGGAACCGAAGCCCTGGGGCTTGCCGGGCTGCATGGCGAGCTTGCGGAACTCCACGCCGCTGCCCGCCTCGTCCGCGTCCCCGGCGTACGACAGCGCCTCCTTGACGACGTCGTACGCCCCGACGCTCACCCCGCCCGTGGTCACCAGCAGGTCGGCGCGGATGAGCTGGTCCTCGATGGTGGAGCGGAGGGTCTCGGCGTCGTCGGCGACGGCGCCCACCCGGTAGGCGATGGCGCCCGCGTCCCGCGCGGCGGCGGTGAGGGCGAAGCTGTTGGAGTCGTAGATCTGCCCGCCGGCCAGTTGCTCGCCGGGCTGGACGAGTTCGCTGCCGGTGGAGACCACGACCACGCGCGGGCGGGGGCGCACGCGTACCGTGCCGCGGCCGATCGCGGCGAGCAGTGCGATCTGCGGCGGGCCGAGGACCGTCCCGGCCTCCAGGGCGAGGTCCCCGGCCTTCACGTCGCTGCCCTTGGCCCGCACGTGCGCGCGTGCCTCGGCGGGGCGGTACACGTGCACATGGCCCTCGGCGCCCTCGGGGGCCAGGCTGCGCGCCCGCATGCCGCTGACCGGGCCCTCGCCGAGCCCGCCGTCGGTCCACTCGACGGGGACGACGGCCTCGGCGCCGGGCGGCAGCGGCGCGCCGGTCATGATGCGCGCGGCCTGTCCGGGGCCGACCCGCACCGGGTCGGCCGCGCCGGCCGCGACGTCCCCGACGACCTCCAGGACGGCCGGGAACTCCTCCCCGGCGCCCGCCACGTCCGCGACCCGCACCGCGTACCCGTCCATGGAGCTGTTGTCGAACGGCGGCAGGGACAGTGGCACCGTGACGTCCTCCACCAGGACGCAGCCCTGGGCGTCGAGCAGCTGCAGCTCGATGGGTTCGAGGGGGCGGACGGTCGAGAGGATGTCCTCCAGATGCTCGTCCACCGACCACAGGTCGTCCGGGCCGGCGGGGCGGGTCGCGGCGCTGCTCAAGATTGCTGCATCTCCTCGGCTACGTAACTGCGAAGCCAGGTCCGGAAGTCCGGGCCCAGGTCTTCACGTTCGCACGCGAGTCTGACAATGGCACGCAGGTAGTCGCCACGGTCACCGGTGTCATAGCGGCGGCCCTTGAAGACGACGCCGTGCACCGGGCCGCCGACCTTCTCGTCCTGCGCGAGCTGCTGGAGGGCGTCGGTGAGCTGGATCTCGCCGCCGCGGCCCGGCTCGGTCTTGCGCAGTATGTCGAAGACGTGCGGGTCGAGGACGTAGCGGCCGATGATCGCGTAGTTCGAGGGCGCGTCCGCCGGGTCCGGCTTCTCGACCAGTCCGGTCACCTTGACCACGTCAGCGTCGGCGGTGGCCTCCACGGCCGCGCAGCCGTAGAGGTGGATCTGCTCGGGCGCGACCTCCATCAGGGCGACGACGCTGCCGCCGTGCTGCTCCTGGATCTCGATCATGCGCGCGAGCAGCGGGTCCCGCGGGTCGATCAGGTCGTCACCGAGGAGGACGGCGAAGGGCTCGTGGCCGACGTGCGGGGCGGCGCACAGCACGGCGTGCCCGAGGCCCCTGGGGTCGCCCTGGCGCACGTAGTGCATGGTGGCCAGGTCGCTGGACTCCTGCACCTTCGCGAGCCGTTCGGCGTCGCCCTTCTTCTCCAGCGCCGATTCCAGCTCGTAGTTGCGGTCGAAGTGGTCCTCAAGGGGACGCTTGTTGCGCCCAGTGATCATCAGGACGTCGTCGAGCCCCGCCGACACGGCCTCCTCGACCACGTACTGGATCGCCGGCTTGTCTACGACCGGCAGCATCTCCTTGGGAGTGGCTTTGGTGGCCGGCAGGAACCGGGTGCCGAGGCCGGCTGCGGGAATGACAGCCTTGCTGATCCTGGGGTGGGACTGAGTCATGCCCGCAACCATATCCGGTGCCTTTGTGGGCAATCTGTGGCTCAGGTTGCTTGACCCTTATATGGCCTGCATCGAGAAGGGCGCGAGGACGACCAGTGGCACACGACGGACGTACGGGCGAGCCTGACAAGCGCGCCTTTCGGCGAGAGTTCCTCGGAGTGAGGAACAGGTTGACGGCGGATGACGTCCGCGTGGCGGGCCTCGCGCTGGCGGAGCGCGCCGTGGAGCTGCCCGAGCTGGCGCGTGGCCGCACGGTGGCGGCGTACGTCTCGGTGGGCGGCGAACCCGGCACGCTCGCCCTGATGGACGCACTCCGCGCGCGGGGCGTGCGCGTCCTGCTCCCCGCGCTGCTGCCCGACAACGACCTGGACTGGGGCGAGTACGCCGGCCCGGACTCCCTCACCCGGGTGCAACACGGCGGCAGGATGGCTCTTTTCGAACCCTCCGGTCCGCGTCTCGGCCCGGACGCCGTGACGGACGCGGACGTGGTCCTGCTGCCCGGGCTCGCGGTGGACGCGCGCGGGATGCGTCTGGGGCGCGGCGGCGGGTCGTACGACCGGGTGCTGGCCCGGCTGGAGCGGGCGGGTGCGCGTCCCCTGCTCGTGGTGCTGCTGTACGACACTGAGGTCGTCGCGCGCGTCCCGGCGGAGGCGCACGACAAGCCGGTGCACGCGGTGGTGACGCCGTCGGGAGTGCGCCGCTTCCCACTCGGCTGACCTCCTCCCTGACGCGGAACGGCCCTCCACGCGCGCGTGGAGGGCCGTTCCGTGCTCTGTGCCGGTGGTCAGGGCTTGAGGACCAGGGTGTCGCTCGTGCTCTTGTCGACCGCCTTGCCGGAGAACGACCAGGGCAGCAGCTCGCCCTTGGCCCACTTGCTCGTCTGGTCCGTGTAGTGCGCGCTGAAAGCGTGCCCGGAGGCTCCGGTCAGGTTGATCCACTTGGACTTGTCGAGGTCGGCGAGGTTGACGACCATCCGCATGGACGGCACCCAGACCACGTTGTAGCCGCCGGCGGCGTTCCAGCCGGACGCGTTCACCGTCGCCTCGCCGCCGCCGATCTTCCAGGGGCCGCGGTTGAGGAGGTACTGCAGGGCCTTGGGGCCCTCGGTGCCGAGCGTCTGGTTCTTCAGGAACAGCCGGTGCAGACGGCCCCAGCTCCAGGTGTCGATGTCCTTGCCGAGCTTGGCGGTCAGCTCCCAGCGGGCGTCGATCATGGCGCGGGCGAAGAGCTGGTCACGGTTCTCGGCGGCGGGGCGGGTGCCCGACTTGGGCGTCTTCCACCAGTCGCTGTCCGGCTTGTCCATCAGGGTGCGCACGACCTCGAACCAGCGGTCGCCGCCGTCCGGCTGCGCCTGGTCGGCGTCGCGCTGGCCGCACTCGCGCACCTTCGTGTCGTCGTCCACCGGGCCGGTGCTGTCGATCTTGTCGACCCACAGGCACTGCCCCTTGACGCGCAGCTCCTTGGGGAGCTTGTTGCCGAAGGCGAGCTTGAGGATGTTGCGCCAGACGGCGTTGAAGTACGCGGCCGCCGCGGAGTCGGCGTCCTGGGTGTAGTCCCAGCCCTCCAGCAGCTTCTGCGCCTGGCGGACCTCGGGGTCGTCCAGGTTGATCTTCAGCAGCTTGGGCACCAGGAGCTTGGCGATCTCGCTGCTGTTGTCCAGCTGCATCTGCCGCATGTCGTCGGTGGAGATCTTGCCGCCGTCCTTGATCTTGGACTCGATCAGGTCGGTGATGCGCTGGCTGCGGGTGCCGTAGCCCCAGTCGGTGGTGAGGGTGTAGGGGTACGTGTCCGGGTCGACCACGGCCTGGTTGGCGGTGACGATGTAGCCGCGCTCCGGGTCGTACTCGTAGGGCAGTTCGTCCTGCTTGATGAAGCCCTTCCAGCGGTACTTCGAGTCCCAGCCCGGCACCGGGACGGCGCCGGAGTCCTTGGCGGTGCGGGTGGGGATCCTGCCCGGCAGCGTGTAGCCGATGTGGTTGTCCGTGCTGGCGTAGATCAGGTTCTGCGAGGGCACGTCGAACAGGGCCGCAGCCGCGCGGAAGTCGCTCCAGTCCCCGGCCTTGTCGAGGGCGAACACGGCGTCCATGGTCGTGCCCGGGTCGAGCGCGGTCCACCGTAGGGCGATGCCGTAGCCGTCGCCGCGGTCGGGCGCGGCGGTGTTCACGGTGGCCTTCTTGCCGACCTGGACGAGTTCGTCGTCACGGTCGGACAGCAGCGGCATCCCGTCCTGGGTCTGCCGGACGACGATCGTCTTGGCCGCGCCCCCGGCGACCTTGATGGTCTCCTCGCGGGTCTTGAACGGCCGGATCTTGCCGTCGTACAGGTAACCGTTCGCGCTCACCTTCTCCAGGTAGAGGTCGGTGACGTCGACGCCGGAGTTGGTCAGGCCCCAGGCGATCTTCCCGTTGTGGCCGATGATCACACCGGGCATGCCGGCGAACGTGTAGCCGCTGACGTCGTACTGGCACTTGCTGGAGACGGTGCGGCAGTGCAGGCCCATCTGGTACCAGACGGACGGCAGGGACGCCGACAGGTGCGGGTCGTTGGCGAGCAGCGGCTTGCCGGTGATGGTGTACTTCCCGGCCACCACCCAGGAGTTGGAGCCGATGCCCTGGCCGTTCACGCCGACGGCCGTGGGCAGGTCGTCCAGGGCGCTGTAGAGGCCGTCCAGCTGGCTCGTGAGCCCCGAACCGGTACCGGCCGAGGTGGAGGAGCCGGTCGTGCCGGTCGTGCCCTGAGAAGAGCCGGTGGCGCCGCCGGTCGTGCCGGCCGTGCCCTGGGTGCCGGTCGTGCCGGTCGTGCCCGTCGCGCCGGTCGTGCCCTGGGTGCCGCCGGTCGTCCCCTGGGCGGAGCCCGTGGCGCCGCTCTGCTGGAAGGCCTGGGTCACCGCGTCGTACTGGCCCTCCTGGACGATCGGCTTGTTGCGGCCGTAGGGGTACGCCGGGTACAGGTCCTGGATCTGCTGCGGGCCGAGGCGGCTCGTCATGAGGGCGCGGTCGATCTCGTCCTGCATGTTGCCGCGCAGGTCCCAGGCCATCGCCTTCAGCCACGAGACGGAGTCGACCGGGGTCCACTTCTCCGGCTTGTAGTCGTTGGTGAAGCCCAGGGCCGCGTACTCCAGGGAGATGTCCTTGCCGTCCTTGCCCTGGAGGTAGGCGTTGACGCCCTTGGCGTAGGCCTGGAGGTACTTCTTGGTGGACGCCGACAGCTTGGTGTCGTACTCCTGCCGGGCGATCCGGTCCCAGCCGAGGGTGCGCAGGAACTCGTCGTTCTTGACCTGGCTCTTGCCGAACATCTCCGACAGGCGCCCGGAGGTCATGTGCCGGCGCACGTCCATCTCGTAGAACCGGTCCTGCGCCTGGACGTAGCCCTGCGCCATGAACAGGTCCTCGTCCGAGGACGCGTAGATCTGCGGAATGCCGTAGCCGTCCCGCTTGACGTCGACCGGCCCGGACAGGCCGTCGAGCTTGATCGAACCGGTGGTCTGCGGGAAGGAGGCGCGCACGGTGCTGATCGACCAGTACGCCCCGTAGGCGATGCCTCCGATGATGGCCAGGACCAGCACCAGCACGATGAGTCGGGCTTTGCGCCCCTTCTTCCTGCCGGACTTGACGGACGTGGCACCCGCGGTGGCGGTGTCACCCGTGGTGGCGGTGGTGTTGGGGGGCATCGCTGTCCTTGCTGTCCTAACGCGAGCGGCAGGTCGGGCTGTGACTTTGAATGAGCGCTGGAGCAACCATAGGCGCAGGGCCCTGTCCCGCTTGACGCGGAGTCGGGAACCAGCGCGTACGAGCGTTCGATCTTGCCTCGCGAACGTCAAGAAATCGTCAAGAGTTAGGTAAGGTAACGAAGTAACCGGAGATCCGTGGGCCAGATCTCGGAGGAGGAACGCCCCCTGACTGTTCACCACCTCAACCAGCTCCTGCTCGTCTGCTCCGTCGTCCTGCTCGTCGCCGTCGCGGCCGTCCGGATCTCCTCCCGCAGCGGGCTCCCCAGCCTGCTCGTGTACCTGGGGATCGGCGTCGTCATGGGCCAGGACGGCATCGCGCACATCCGGTTCGACAGCGCCGCGATGACCCAGGTCATGGGGTACGCCGCCCTGGTCGTGATCCTCGCCGAGGGCGGTCTGGGCACGAAGTGGAAGGAGATCCGGCCGGTCCTGCCGTCCGCCTCCGTGCTGGCGACGGTGGGAGTCGCGGTCAGCGTGGGCGTCACCGCGGCGGGCGCGCACTACCTGGTCGGGCTGGAGTGGCGGCAGGCGCTCATCATCGGGGCGGTGGTGTCGTCGACGGACGCGGCGGCGGTCTTCTCGGTCCTGCGGAGAATCCCCCTCCCCGCGCGCGTGACGGGCACGCTGGAGGCCGAGTCCGGATTCAACGACGCCCCGGTGGTCATCCTGGTCGTCGCCTTCTCCACGGCCGGCCCGGTCGAGCACTGGTACCTGCTGTTCGGCGAGATAGTCCTGGAGCTGGCCATCGGCGCGGCCGTGGGCCTCGCGGTGGGCTGGTTCGGCTCCTGGGGGCTGCGGCACGTGGCGCTGCCCGCCTCCGGTCTCTACCCGATCGCCGTGATGGCCATCGCCGTCACGGCGTACGCCGCCGGTGCCCTGGCGCACGGCAGCGGCTTCCTCGCCGTCTACCTGGCCTCCATGATCCTCGGCAACGCCAGGCTCCCCCACTGGCCCGCCACCCGCGGCTTCGCCGAGGGGCTCGGCTGGATCGCCCAGATCGGCATGTTCGTCGTGCTCGGCCTGCTGGTCACCCCGCACGAGCTGGGCGACGACATCGTACCGGCGCTGGTCATCGGGCTGGTGCTGACCATGGTGGCCCGCCCGCTGAGCGTGGTGGTCAGCCTGGCGCCGTTCCGGGTGCCGCGGCCGGAGCAGATCCTGATGTCGTGGGCCGGGCTGCGCGGCGCCGTGCCCGTCATCCTGGCGACCATCCCCATGGTGAACGGCGTCGCCGGCAGCCGCCGCATCTTCAACATCGTCTTCGTCCTGGTCGTCGTCTACACCCTGGTCCAGGGGCCGACCCTGCCCTGGCTGGCCCGCACGCTGCGGCTGGGCGAGAAGGGCGAGGCCGCCGACCTCGGCATCGAGTCGGCGCCCCTGGAGCGGCTTCAGGGCCACCTGCTGTCCGTCACCGTCCCCGAGGGCTCCCGGATGCACGGCGTGGAGGTCAGCGAGCTGCGGCTGCCGCCCGGCGCGGCCGTCACCCTCGTCGTGCGCGAGGAGAAGTCGTTCGTGCCGCTGCCCTCGACCGTGCTGCGGCACGGCGACGAACTGCTGGTCGTCGCCACCGATCCGGTCCGTGACGCGGCGGAACGGCGACTGCGCGCGGTCGCCCACGGCGGCAAGCTGGCGGGCTGGCTGGGCACGGACGGCGACCGCGGCTGAGCCCTGCGGCAATCACAGGCGCCCGCCGCGACGGTGCTCGGTTTCACAGGGGCACAGGCCATGATCCCTGTAGTATGAAGGCACCCTGATCGAACCAACTCTGCCTGATGCAGAGCTGGCGCGACCGTATGGCGGCCGGAACATCCTCCGCGGAGGCACCGGTATCTACCGCAGTTCCGCGCAAGAGGACAGCTCTCGGCGCCCCCCGCACGGGCGCGCTACCAGGCGGAAGAAAGGCACGGGCCGTGGAGTCCACGGTCACCACCGAGCCGGCGGAGAACCCGTCGACGTCGTCCCGCCCCGGATACGGACAGCTGCTGCGCACCCGCGGCGCCTGGACGTTCCTGCTCCCCGGCTTCGCCGCACGCCAGCCGTTCGCGATGCTCACCCTCTCGATCGTGCTGCTCGTCCAGCACACCACCGGCTCGTACGGCGCCGCGGGCGCCGCCGCCGCGGCCACCGGCGTCTCCATGGCGCTGTTCGCGCCGTACAGCGGCCGCCTCGCCGACCGCTACGGCCAGCGGGCCGTACTGATCCCCGGCGTCCTGGTGCACGCGGTCTCCGGCCTGTCCCTGACGGCGCTCGCGCTTGCGCACGCGCCCCTGTGGGCGCTGTTCCTGGCCGCCGTCCCGACCGGCGCCTCCGTACCGCAGGTCGGCCCCATGGTGCGGGCGCGCTGGGGTGTGAAGCTCCAGGGCTCGCCCCTGATGACCACGGCGGCGGCGTTCGAGTCGGTCACGGACGAGCTGACCTTCGTCGTCGGCCCCCTGCTGGCGACCGCGCTGTGCACGGCCGTCACACCGGCCGCGGGCCTGGTCGCGGAGGCCGGGCTGACCCTCGTCGGCGGTCTGCTGTTCGCCGCGCGGAAGAGCACGCAGCCGCCCGTGTCCCGGGAGAGCGGGCACGCGCGCGTGCGGCACGCCTCCGCCCTGCGGGTCCCGGGCGTGCGCGTGCTGGCCGTCACCTTCCTCGGCATCGGCTCGGTCTTCGGCGGTATGCAGGTGTCGCTCGCGGCCTTCACCGAGTCGATCGGCGAGCCCGGCCTGAACGGCGTCCTGTACGGCGTCTTCGCCGCCGGGAACATGCTGTCCGGCATCGTCTGCGGCGCGGTCGCCTGGAAGACGGCTCCGCAGAAGCGTCTCGTGATCGGTTACACGGCGCTCGCGGTGGCGGCGTCCGCCCTGTGGACGGCGCACTCGGTGGTGCTGCTCGCCGCGCTCGGCCTGCTGGTCGGCATGTGTATCGCCCCGGCGCTGATCACCGGCTACACGCTGGTCGAGGGCCTGGTCCCGGCCGGCGCCCGGACCGAGGCCTTCACCTGGCTGACCGGCGCCGTCGCGCTCGGCCAGGCCGCCGCCGTCACGGTCGCGGGACAACTGGAGGACCGGCTGTGGGACGGCGCCGGGTTCCTGGTCCCGATGGGCGGCACCGTGCTCGCGCTGGTGACCCTGGTGACGCTGCGGTCCCGGCTGGCCCCACGGCACGGGAACCGCACGGTCGCGCGTGGCGTCGGTCACCGCGTGCCGGTCACGGTGGACTGATCCCCGGGAATGCGTCACTATGGACCGTCGTTAGCACTCATCGAGTGAGAGTGCCAGGAGGAAGACAGTGCCGACCTACCAGTACCAGTGCACCGAGTGCGGCGAGGGCCTTGAGGCGGTGCAGAAGTTCACCGACGACGCCCTGACCGTGTGCCCCAACTGCAACGGCCGCCTGAAGAAGGTGTTCTCCGCGGTCGGCATCGTCTTCAAGGGCTCGGGCTTCTACCGCAACGACTCCCGCGGCTCCACGTCGAGCAGCACCCCGGCGTCGAAGCCGGCCGGCTCGTCGTCCGACGCGAAGGCGTCCTCCTCGACGTCCTCGTCCTCTTCGAGCTCCGGCTCCGCCAGCAGCTCCGCCGCCTGACACCTCTCGTCCGGACCCTGCCGTCGCACGACGGCTGGGTCTTCGGCCTTCCCCGGCACCGGCTCCCCCGCGTCGTCACGGCCCGCTAGTGTGCTGGTCATGGCCAAAGCAGAGATCGGCGTAATCGGCGGTTCGGGTTTCTACTCCTTCCTGGACGACGTGACCGAGGTCCAGGTGGACACCCCCTACGGGGCGCCCAGCGACTCGCTCTTCCTCGGGGAGATCGCCGGCCGGAAGGTCGCCTTCCTGCCCCGGCACGGCCGTGGCCACCATCTGCCCCCGCACCGCATCAACTTCCGCGCCAACCTGTGGGCCCTGCGCTCGGTCGGAGTACGGCAGGTGCTCGGTCCGTGCGCGGTGGGCGGCCTGCGTCCGGAGTACGGGCCAGGCACCCTGCTCGTGCCCGACCAGTTCGTGGACCGTACGAAGTCCCGGGCACAGACCTACTTCGACGGGCTGCCGCTGCCCGACGGCACCGTGCCGAACGTCGTGCACGTGTCCATGGCCGACCCCTACTGCCCCACCGGGCGCGCCGCCGCGCTGAAGGCCGCCCGCGGCCGGGACTGGGAGCCGGTGGACGGCGGCACGCTGGTCGTGGTCGAGGGCCCGCGCTTCTCGACGCGCGCGGAATCGCTGTGGCACCAGGCCCAGGGCTGGTCGGTGGTGGGCATGACCGGCCATCCCGAGGCGGCGCTCGCCCGGGAGCTGGAGCTGTGCTACACCTCGCTGACCCTGGTCACCGACCTCGACGCGGGCGCCGAGACCGGTGAGGGCGTCTCGCACGAGGAGGTGCTGCGAGTGTTCGCGGCCAACGTGGACCGGCTGCGCGGCGTGCTCTTCGACGCGGTGGCGGCCCTGCCGGAGACCGGGCAGCGGGACTGCCTGTGCGTGAACGCGCTGGGCGGGATGGACCCGGGGTTCGCGTTGCCGTAGCGCGGGGCGCTTGGGGGGAGGCGTGGCGGAGCAGCCTGGCGGGGGAGGCCGGGCGGGGGAGGTCGGGCTGGGAGGCTGGGTGACGCGGGGGTGACGCGCGGCTCAGCGGGGGCGCGGCCCAGCGAGGGACGCGGCTCAGCGGCGGGACGCGGCTTAGCGGGGGACGCGGCTCAACGGGGGACGCGGCTTAGCGGGGGACGCGGCTTAGCGGGGGACGCGGCTCAACGGGGGACGCGGCTCAACGGGGGACGCGGCTCGGCTCAGCGGCGGGACGCGGCGGCGCGGAACCGCTCCTTCGGGTGGGTGAGTTATCCACAATCCGTCCGTGATCCACCGGCCCCGGCGGGATCCGGCGCGAGGCGTCATCGTGGCATCGCAAGCCGAACTCCTCGTCGCAGGCGGTGACCCCCATGCCCTCCTCATCCCTCCCGCTCCCACCCTCGCCCTCCCCCTCACTCCCGCGCTCGCCCTCGTTCTCCGCCGCCCCACCGCCCTCGTTCTCCGCCGCTCGCCCCTCGTTCCCGCCCCCGCTGCGACCTCCGCGTCCGCTGGGCACGGAGGCCCCGCCGACCCGTGAGGTGCCCCCGTTCGATCCGGTCCGGGTGCGCGGCGGGCGGTACCGGCTGCAGCGGTTCCTACGGCATCGTGGGCGGGCGGTCGCGGCCGGGCTCGCGGTGACGGCGGTGGCACTCGTGGCCGCGGGACCCCGGACCGGGGCGGAACCGCACGGCACGGAGCGGGCCCACAGCCATCGGGGGGCGGCGCCCGTACGACCCCGCCCGGTGGTCGAGGTGGTGACCGCGCCGGTCCGGATCGCCGACGCCGACACGGTGCGCCTGCTGCGCTCCGGTGACCGTGTCGACGTGATCGCCGCGGAGGACCCGTCGGCCGGGGCCGGCGTCCGGGTGCTGGCGCGCGGTGCACGGGTGAGGGAGGTGCCGGAACCGCCGGCCGGCGCGGCCGAGAGCGGTGCGCTGGTGGTGCTGTCGGTGCCGCGGCCCACGGCGGCCCGGCTGGTGGGCGCGAGCGCCACCGCGCGCCTGGCGGTGACGCTGTGCTGAACCGGCTCGTACGCGCGCTCCGTGCCGTGGCCGACGTCTGGGCGAGGGCCTCGATCCGGTTACGGCAGTGGACACGACATCCGCACCGTGCCGTAGGTTGCGGAGCGTTTCGTTCCACACCCTGTGCACGCGAGGAGAGTCCCCCAAGTGAGCGTGAAGAAGGATCCGGGCGTCTGGCAGGGCTTCAAAGCCTTCCTGATGCGCGGCAACGTCGTCGATCTGGCGGTCGCGGTGGTCATCGGCGCGGCCTTCACGAACATCGTCAACTCGATCGTGAAGGGGATCATCAACCCGCTGGTCGGGGCGATCGGCACCCAGAGCCTCGACAACTACAGCTCCTGCCTGAAGGACCCGTGCCAGGTGGCCGCGGACGGCACGGTCAAGAGCGGCGTGCCGATCATGTGGGGCTCCGTCCTCGGGTCCACGCTCAGCTTCCTGATCACCGCGGCGGTGGTGTACTTCCTGATGGTCCTGCCGATGTCGAAGTACCTGGCCCGGCAGGCGGCCCGGAAGGCGGCCCGGGAGGGCACGAAGGAAGTGGTCGAGGTGACCGAACTGGAGGTGCTCAAGGAGATCCGCGACGCGCTGGTGGCGCGGCGCGGGGCCGGGCACGACGAGCGCTAGCGGCGCCTCCCGCGGACCGCTCAGAGGTGGTGGGGCGGCTTCTCGTCCAGGAAGCGCTTCAGGTCGGCAGCACTGTCGCCGTCCGGGCGCTCGCCCCACCCGCGGTCGGTGTCGTCCGAGGACTGCTGGTCCAGCGGGTCGTCGAAGACGAGCGCGGGCTTCGGGTCGCGCGGCTCGGGTTCACGGGCGGTGCTCATGCGTCCAGGGTACGGCGCCCGCCGGAACCCTCCGGCCTGGGATCGCACGGGGCCGGAGGCCGCTCCTCCACCTGCGAAGGCCCGCACAGGATTTCAGGCCGGTTTTCTGCTGTGCTGGGAACCATGACGTCGAGTTCCCCTCCCACGCCCGCCCCCTCGGGCGCCCCGAAGCCCTCCGGCCCCCTGCGGCGGCTCACCGCCCGCGGACGCGACGAGGCGCACCGGGTCGCCTCCTCGCTGGAGCTCTTCTTCGACCTGTGCTTCGTCGTGGCGGTCGCGCAGGCGGGTGTGCAGCTGGTGCACGCCGTGGCGGCGGGCCACGCGAGCGACGGGATCCTCACCTACGCGATGCTGTTCTTCGCCATCTGGTGGGCGTGGATGAACTTCAGCTGGTTCGCCTCGGCGTACGACAACGACGACGCCCTCTACCGGGTGGTCACCCTGGTGCAGATCGCCGGCGTCCTGGTGCTGGCCGCCGGGATCTCCCGCGCCGCCACGCAGCACGACTTCTTCCTGGTCTGGCTCGGCTATGTGATCATGCGGCTGGCCATGGTCTGGCAGTGGCTGAGAGCCGCGAGATCGGCGCCGGGCGCGGAACGGACCATGGCGTTCCGGTACGCGGGTGGCGTGCTGCTGTGCCAGATCGGCTGGATCGGGCTGGTGGTGCTGCCGGAGCCGGCCAGGCCCTGGGTCTTCCTGGTGATGGTGCTTGCGGAACTGTGCGTGCCGCTCTACGCCGAGAGGGCCCAGAACACCTCCTGGCACCCGCATCACATCGCCGAGCGGTACGGACTGTTCACGATCATCGTGCTCGGCGAGACGATCGCCGCGGCCACGGTGGCGGTGAAGTCGGCCGCGGACGAGCAGAACGCGCTGGGCGAGCTGCTGCCCATCGCGGCGGGCGGACTGCTGGTCGTCTTCTCCGCGTGGTGGATCTACTTCGTGGTGCCCATCCACGGCCACCTGCGCTCCAGCCGGCGGGCGTTCGTCTGGGGCTACGGCCACTACCTGGTCTTCGCCTCGGCGGCGGCGATCGGCGCGGGCCTGGAGGTCGCCGTGGAACAGGCGGTCGGCAAGGCGCACATCTCCACCCTGTCCGCCTCTGCCGCCGTCACCCTGCCGACGGCGCTGTACCTGCTGACCGTGTGGGCGCTGCATGCCCGGCACTTCAAGGCGGGCCTCGCCCAGCAGCTGGTGCTGCCGGTCACGGCTCTGCTGGTTATCTGCTGCACCTTCCTGGGCGACTGGGCGGTGCTCGCGGCGGGACTGGTGTCCGCGGCCTCGGTGGCGGCCGGAGTGATCCTGACGGCGCGCACGGCCGGCCGGGAGCGTGCGGCGAGCACCACCGCCACGGCCGGCTGACCTCCCGGGCAGCGCGCCGGACTGGGCCAGACTGGCGTCCATGACAGCTGACGCATTGACGGACGTCGCCGGGCTGCGCGTGGGGCACGCCACCCGGACCGGCGACGGGTGGCTCACCGGCACGACGGTCGTCCTCGCCCCCGTGGGCGGCGCGGTGGCGGCCGTGGACGTGCGCGGCGGTGGCCCCGGCACCAAGGAAACCGACGCGCTCGACCCGCGCAACGTGGTGCGGACGGTCGACGCCGTCGTGCTGACCGGAGGCAGCGCGTACGGGCTCGACGCGGCCTCCGGGGTGATGGCCTGGCTGGAGGAGCGGGAGCGGGGCGTGCGGGTGGGGACGGATCCCGCGCATGTCGTGCCGGTGGTGCCCGCCGCGTGCGTCTTCGACCTGGGGCGCGGCGGGGACTTCCGGGCCCGTCCGGACGCGGGGACGGGACGCGCGGCGGTGGAGGCCGCGGCGGCCGCTTCGCCGGGAGCCCGGGTGGCGCAGGGGTGTGTCGGCGCGGGCACGGGCGCCGTCACCGGACGGCTCAAGGGCGGGGTGGGCACCGCGAGCACGGTGCTCGCATCGGGGATCACGGTGGCGGCACTGGTGGTGGCGAACGCCGCGGGCTCGGTGCTGGATCCGGAAACGGGGGCGCTGTACGGGGAGTTGTTCCAGGGACGGGTCGAGTATCCGGAGGCGCGGGTGCACGAGGCCGCGTGTCGGCGCCTGGACGAGGCCGCCGCCGGGAACGGCCCGGCGCCGCTCAACACGACGCTGGCTGTGGTCGCGACGGACGCGGACCTCTCCAAGGCGCAGGCGCAGAAGCTGGCAGGCACCGCGCACGACGGCATCGCGCGCGCCGTACGGCCGGTGCACCTCCTGAACGACGGGGACACGGTGTTCGCGCTGGCGACCGGCACCCGCGCGCTGGACACGCACCCCTTGGCGCTCAACGACATCCTCGCCGCCGGCGCGGACGTGGTGACGCGCGCCATCGTCCGGGCCGTGCGCGCGGCCGAGTCGGTCGAAGGGCCGGGCGGAGTGTGGCCGTCCTACGGGGAGTTGTACGGGAACGGGTAACGGTACGGCCCCGGGGACGGGGTGGATTGTCGCGGTTCTGTCACGTGAGGGCGTTCAAGGGACCGGGAGGGAACCTTCCCCGGCGTCGGCGCCCTCTTTCTTCACGCACTGGAACGGATCACGCACATCACACGAACTGGGAGCAGCCCGTGACAACGCCGGACATTGCAGCGCGGCGCGCACTCGGGGCCTGTGCCGCCCTGATGGTCGGCGCCCTCACCCTGACCGCCTGCGGCGGCAGCGCCAAGGCGAGCGACGACAGCAAGGGGGGCAAGGACTCCCCGAAGACGTCGACGGCGAAGATAGCGATCTCGGCCAAGGACGGTTCGACGGGGGCGTCCATCAACGCGACCGGGGTGAAGGTCAGCGACGGCAGGCTGACCGATGTGAAGATGACAGTGGCGGGGTCGGGGCAGACCGTGCCGGGGGCGATATCTGCGGACGGCCACGCCTGGAAGCCGAAGGAGCAACTGGAGCGCGGGACGAAGTACCGGATATCCGCGACCGCGAAGGACGCCGAGGGGCGCACGGCGGCGGCCAACTCCATCTTCACCACCGTCACCTCGGCGAACAGCTTCATCGGCACCTACACGCCGGACGACGGCACGACGGTCGGGGTCGGCATGCCGGTGTCGTTCACCTTCGACAAGTCGATCACCGACAAGAAGGCCGTGCAGTCGCACATCACGGTGAACACCACCAGCGGCCAGCAGGTCGTCGGGCACTGGTTCGGTGACCGGCGGCTCGACTTCCGGCCGCAGGAGTACTGGAAGGCCGGTTCCAAGGTCACGATGAACATCGACCTGGACGGGGTCCAGGGCGCCCAGGGCGTCTACGGGGTGCAGAAGAAGACCGTCTCCTTCACGGCCGGCCGGTCGCAGGTCTCCACGGTCGACGTCCACACGCAGACCATGACGGTCGTACGGGACGGCCGGACCGTCAAGACGGTGCCGATCTCGGCGGGCAGCCCGCAGCACACCACGTACAACGGGCAGATGGTGATCTCCGAGAAGTTCGTGCAGACCCGCATGAACGGCTCGACGGTCGGCTTCGGCGGGGAGTACGACATACCGGACGTGCCGCACGCGATGCGGCTGACGTCGTCGGGGACGTTCATCCACGGCAACTACTGGTACAACAGGGGCAACCCGCCGTTCGGGCGGGAGGGCACCAGCCACGGCTGCGTCGGCCTCGCGGACGTGCAGGGGGCGCAGGGCGCCACGTCGGCCAAGTGGTTCTACGACAACTCGCTCGTCGGCGACGTGGTGATCGTGAAGAACTCCCCCGACACGACGGTCGCCCCGGACAACGGCCTCAACGGCTGGAACATGCCGTGGAGCGCCTGGACCGCGGGAAGTGCCGTCTGAGCGGCGGGTTTTGACAGGACGGCGGGCCGCGCGGGAACTTTTCGCGCGGCCCGCGCGTTTTCCCGCCGTACGTTTTCTCGGTTCCCGGACATGATGTCCGACCGAGGGGCTACGGTATGCACCCACAAGGTGACATGCAGCAACGCCGGGAGAAGCCTTGAGCGTTCCGTACGAGACGGCAGCGTACGAACCAGCCGAGTCGCCCGAGTCTCCTGAGGAGCATCTCGCGCGGCTCCTCGGCCGTGCCCTGAACTCCTTCGAGCTGCCCGACGAGGTGATGAGGCGACTCGACTGCGCGCTGGCGCACGACAGTTCGCTGCACTCCGCGTACCACAGCGCGGGGCTGCACCGGGAGACGTACCGGCACACCTGGCTGCTCGCCGACGGCTCGGCGGTCACGCTGTGGGAGCTGGTGCACAACCCCACGCCGGGCAGCGAGCCGGAGCACGAGGTGTACGTCGACGAGGAGGAGGTGCAGACCGCCACGGCACGGCTCGGTCTGCCCCCGGAGACGCGGGACTTCGAGCTGCCCGGGCTGATGCGGCTGTGGGCGATTCCCGAGCCCCGGCACATGTTCGCCGCCGACGACTCGGCGGACCACGCGCGCCGGCTGCTGCGCCGCGCGGAGAACCCGGACCGGCCCGACGAGCGGACGGCGGCGCTGCTGGCGACGGCGACCGCGCACGAGATCACCCAGGCCTTCGGCCGGCCCGGGCGGGCCGGACGGACCGGGCTGAGCTACGCGCTGTACGAGCACGCCTTCCTGCTGCCGGACGGCACCGAGATCTCCCTGTGGGAGGTCGAGCACACGGCGACGCCCGACGGACGGCACATGTGCGAGGTCTACCTGTCGGAGGACGCCGCCCGGGACGCGATGGAGCGGCGCGCGACCCGGCAGGGCTGAGGGTCAGCCGTTGGCGAGGTGCCGTACCAGGCCCGCGAACGCGTCCTGTTCGGCGGGGGTCAGCTCGACGGACTCCCGGGAGGGGCCGATCCGCGTCTGACTCGGCAGGGCCGGGAGCGGCGCGGTGGAGCGCCGGACGACCGTCCGGCGGCCGGCGCGGCGCAGCAGACGCATCAGAACGACGGCCCAGACGACGGCCGCCACGGCGAGGACGGCCACGCCGATCAGCTGGAGGGTCGGGGCGTGTTCAGGCATGCCTCCCAGTACACACCACGGTCCGGGACTTTGGTCCCGGACCGTGACGTATCTCGCAGGTGCCGTGAACAACTCACAGCGAACCAAAGGGACAAGGGGCAGCAGGGGTGGGGCGCCGCGCCGTGGGCGGGGTGCGGCGGTCAGGCCGCTATCGGCTGCTTGGCCTCCTTCGGCGCGGTGGCCGCCGGCGCGGCGGGATCGGTGGCCGTGGCCCCGGGAACCGGCTTGCGCAGCCCCTTCAGGAGGACCACCAGGGCAGTGGTGACACAGACACCGGCCGCGATGGCCACCAGGTACAGGAACGGGTTGCCGATCAGCGGGACCACGAAGATGCCGCCGTGCGGGGCGCGCAGGGTGGCGCCGAAGGCCATCGACAGGGCGCCGGTGAGCGCACCGCCCACCATCGAGGACGGGATGACCCGCAGCGGGTCGGCCGCCGCGAACGGGATCGCGCCCTCGGAGATGAAGGACGCGCCCAGCACCCAGGCGGCCTTGCCGTTCTCCCGCTCGGTCTGCGTGAACAGCCTGCCGCGCACGGTGGTGGCCAGGGCCATCGCCAGCGGCGGGACCATACCGGCCGCCATCACCGCGGCCATGATCTTCATGGCGGAGTCGCTGGGGTCGGAGACGGCGATGCCGGCGGTGGCGAAGGTGTAGGCGACCTTGTTGACCGGGCCGCCGAGGTCGAAGCACATCATCAGGCCGAGCAGGGCGCCCAGCAGGATGGCGTTGGTGCCGGTGAGGCCGTTCAGCCAGTCGGTCAGGCCCTTCTGCGCGGAGGCGATGGGCTTGCCGATCACGACGAACATCAGGAACCCGACGATCGCCGAGGAGATCAGCGGGATCACCACCACCGGCATGATGCCGCGCAACGCCGCCGGGATGTTCAGCTTCTGGATCGCCATCACCACGCCACCGGCGATCAGACCGGCCGCCAGACCGCCGAGGAAGCCGGCGTTGATGGTGAGGGAGATCGCTCCGCCGACGAAGCCGGGGACCAGGCCGGGCCGGTCCGCCATGCCGTAGGCGATGTAGCCGGCCAGGACCGGGACCAGGAAGCCGAAGGCCACGCCGCCGATCTGGAACAGCAGGGCGCCCCAGCTGTCGGCCTGGGTCCACACGAAGTGGTCCATCACCGACGGCGCCTTGTTGATCTTGTAGCCGCCGATCGCGAAGCCCAGGGCGATGAGGAGACCGCCGGCGGCGACGAACGGGACCATGTAGCTGACGCCGGACATCAGCCACTTGCGGAGCTTGGTGCCGTAGCCCTCGGTGGAGTCGCCCGCGCGGTCGACCGGCGTACCGGCCGAGGCGTGCGCCGGGGCGCTCGCCTCGCCGCGCGCCGCCTTCTCGCGGACCTCCGCGAGGAGTTCGGCGGGGCGGTTGATGCCCGCCTTCACACCGACGTCCACGGTCGGCTTGCCCGCGAAGCGGTCCTTGTCGCGCACCGGCACGTCGTGCGCGAAGATCACGCCGTCCGCCGCCGCGATCACCGCCGGGTCCAGCCGGGCGAAGCCGGCCGAGCCCTGCGTCTCGACGACCACCTCGACGCCTGCCTCGCGGCCGGCGTTCTCCAGGGACTCGGCCGCCATGTAGGTGTGGGCGATACCGGTCGGGCAGGAGGTGACGGCGACGACCCGGAAGGGACGCTCGCCGGAGTCGGCGGGCTCCGCGGTGGGCGGTGCGGTGTCCGCCGCGGGGGCGCTCTCCGGGGTCGCGCCCCCGGTGCCCGCGTCCCCGGTGCCCGCGTCCGGGGTGTGCGCCGTCCTGCCCGCTGCGGCGCCGGTGGAGGCCGCCACCGGGGCCGCAGCGGTGTCTTCGGAGGTGTCCTCGGCGGTCTTCGCCGACGGTGCCTCGTCGCCGCGGATCAGCGCGGCCGCCGTCTCCGGGTCGCCCACCGCCCGCAGCGCGGAGGTGAACTCGGCGTTCATCAGCTGGCGGGCGAGGGAGGAGAGGATCGTGAGGTGGGCGTCGTCGGCGCCGGCGGGCGCCGCGATCAGGAAGATCAGGTCGGCCGGGCCGTCCGCTGCGCCGAAGTCGATGCCGGCGGCGCTGCGGCCGAACGCGAGGGTGGGTTCGGTGACATGGGCGCTACGGCAGTGCGGGATGCCGATACCGCCGTCCAGGCCGGTCGGCATCTGGGCCTCCCGGGCGGCCACGTCGGCGAGGAAGCCCTCCAGGTCGGTCACCCGGCCCTGGGCCACCATGCGCTCGGCGAGGGCACGGGCCGCCGCTTCCTTGGTGTCGGCGGACAGGTCGAGATCGACCAGGTCCGCGGTGATCATGTCGCTCATCGCGGGCTCCTATGCACGCGTATCGCCCGGGGAGAGGGGTGGGCGGAGGTGGGGACGGGGGTCTTGTGGGGGGCGGTGGGGCGGACGGGGACCGACGGAACACCGCGACGGGGGAATCGGTGCGGGGCGGCCGTATCGGGGGCGGGGGGCAGGTGGGGAGCGGTGGAGCGGCAAGGGGCCGGTGGGACACGCCTCCCACGACGGCCGGCAGGGACGGTGGCGGACCGGGCGGCGGACGCGGCGACCCGCGGGGCAGCCGGCCGGGGGCGGCCGAACGGACCGGAGGTACCCGCCGGAACAGAGGCACCAGCCGGACCGGAGGTACCCGCCGGAACGGACGCACCCGCGGGAACGGACGCGCCGCGAGTGGTCGGCTCGTGCCGCGCAGCGTTCACACCGCGCGCCACCTGAGCGGCCGAGGCGCGTGCCCGCGCTTCACGGGTGGCCGGAGCGAGTGTCACGCTGGCCGGAACGGTCGTGACCCGCGTGGCGGTCATGACGCCGGCTCCCTCAGTTCGCGGTCCACGGGGATGTCGGTGGTGACGGTCACCGCCGCCGGGTCCAGGTCGGCCGGGGTCGGCATCACGCTGCCGGGGAGCTGGACGGCGGCGGCGCCGTGGGCGACGGCGGAGGCGAGGGCGTCCGGCCCGGTGCCGCCGGCGATGAGGAAGCCGGCCAGGGAGGCGTCACCGGCGCCGACGTTGCTGCGGACCGCGGACACCCGGGCGCTGCCGAACCAGGCACCCGCGTCCGACACCAGCAGCTGGCCGTCGGCGCCCAGGCTCGCCAGCACGACGCGGGCGCCCATCGCGCGCACCTCCTCCGCCGCCTTGAGCGCGTCACCCACGGTCGTCAGGGGGCGCGCGACGGCTTGCGCCAGCTCCTCGGCGTTCGGCTTGACCACGTCGGGCCGCGCACGCAGCGCCTCCAGGAGCGCACGCCCAGAGGTGTCCAGCGCGATCCGGGCGCCCCCGGCGTGCGCCCGCGTGACGACATCGGCGTACCAGGAGGGCGCGAGCCCCCGGGGCAGGCTGCCGCAGCAGGCGATCCAGTCGGCGTCGCGGGACTGCGACCGTACGGTGTCCAGGAGGAGTTCCTGCTCGGACCCCGACAGCTCGGGACCCGGCGCGTTGATCTTGGTGAGGACGCCGTCGGCCTCCGCGAGCGCGATGTTGGAGCGGGTGGCTCCGACGACCGGGACCGGCGCGACCTCGATGCCCTGCGCGTGGAGCAGTTCGGCGACGAGCGCCCCCGGCGCACCGCCCAGGGGCAGCACCGCGACCGTGCGCCGACCGGCGGCGGCGACCGCGCGCGAGACGTTCACGCCCTTGCCGCCGGGGTCCATGCGCTCGGTCTCGGCGCGGATGACCTCGCCGCGCTTGAGGGCCTGGACCTCGTAGGTGCGGTCGAGGGACGGGTTGGGGGTGACGGTGAGGATCATGCGCGCACTACTTCCGTGCCGCCGCGCTCGATGACGGCGGTGTCTTCGGGGCTCAGCCCGCTGTCGGTGATCAGCAGGTCCACGTCGCTCAGGTCGCCGAAGCGGGCGAAGTGCTCCTGGCCGTGCTTGGAGGAGTCGGCCAGCAGCACCACGCGCCGGGCGGCGGCGACGGCGGCCCGCTTGACCGCGGCCTCGGCGAGGTCGGGGGTGGTCAGACCGTGCTCGGCGGAGAAGCCGTTGGCGGCGACGAACAGCACGTCGGCGCGGATCTCGCCGTAGGCACGCAGCGCCCATGCGTCCACGGCGGCACGCGTACGGTGCCGTACGCGCCCCCCGATCAGATGGAGCTGGATGCCCGGGTGGTCGGCGAGCCGGGCGGCGATCGGCAGGGAGTGGGTGACGACGGTGAGCCGCGCCTCCAGCGGGATGGCGGCGGCGACGCGGGCCACCGTCGTACCGGCGTCGAGGATCATCGTGCCCTCGGTTGGCAGTTCCGACAGGGCGGCCTTGGCGATGCGGTCCTTCTCGTCGGCGGCGGTGGTCTCGCGCTCGGCGAGGTCCGGCTCGAAGTCGAGGCGGCCGGCCGGGATGGCACCGCCGTGCACCCGGCGGAGCAGACCGGCCCGGTCGAGGGCCTTCAGATCACGGCGGATCGTCTCCGCGGTGACCTGGAACTCCTCGGCCAGCGACAGCACGTCCACCCGGCCGCCGTCACGGGCGAGCCGGAGGATCTCCTGCTGCCGTTCCGGTGCGTACATGTCCGTTCGCCTCCGCCTCAGTGTCCGACCGACGTCCGATGCCGATGCCCGACACCGACCGATACCGATACCGATACTCGACCGATGTCCGGTCGTTTCCGGGTCATGCCCGAACGTGTGGTTTCAGCGGCAGGCTACGCCCGGATTTCCGGAAAGTAAACAGATTCGGGCCCAGCATGGGCATGAACGGACTTCCGGGCGGCTCCGGGCGGGCGTCCGGCGGACCCCCCGCGCGGTCCGGGCAGCGGAAGGGCCCGGTACCGAACCGGTACCGGGCTCCTCGTCCTGCCTGGTCAGCGCGCCAGCGCGGGCTCCTTCCCCACCACCGGCGCCTCCTCGGCCCCGCCCTCCACGTGCTGGGCCGGACGCTTCGGCAGGGCGGACATCAGCAGGAAGATCGCGGCCATGATCCCGGCGACCCACCACAGCGCGTGCTGGAAGGCGTGCACGAAGGCCGGACCCACCTGGGCCGGGGTCAGCCGGTCCCCGATCTCCCCGAAGAAGACCACCGACACCAGCCCCAGCCCGAGCGCGTTGCCCATCTGCTGAACGGTGTTGATCAGCCCGGACGCGGAACCGGCGTGCTCGCGCGGCACCTCCGAGAGCACCGCGTCGGTCAGCGGGGCGACGATCAGGCCCATGCCGAGACCCATCACCACCAGCGGCAGGGCCATCTGCCAGGAGGCGATGGCGAGGCCGTAGTGGCGGGCCTCCCCCAGGTACAGCAGCACGCCCGCGCCCATCACCAGCGCGCCCGCCTGGAGCACCTTCCGCCCGAACCGCGGGACCAGCTGCTGCACCGACAGCCCGGCCGCCGTGGACACGGCGATCGAGAACGGAACGCCGGTCAGCCCGGCGCGCAGCGGGCTCCAGCCCAGGCCGATCTGCATGTACAGCGTCCAGACCAGGAAGAAGATGCCGAGCGCGACCCCGAAGACGGTCTGTACGGCGATGCCCGCGGCGAAGCTCTTCACCCGGAAGAGGGACAGTTCGATGAGCGGGGAACCGTCCCTGGCAGCCTTCCGTTTCTCGTACGACACCAGCGCCGCGAAGACGGCGAGCGCGCCGGCCATGCAGAGGTACCCCCACAGCGGCCAGCCCAGCTCGCGCCCGCGGGTGAGCGGATAGAGCAGCATCAGCAGGCCCAGCGTGACCAGGGCGACGCCGACGAGATCCAGCTTCAGCGCCTTGGGCGCCTTGGACTCGGTGATGAAACGGCGGCCCAGCAGCCAGGCCAGGACGCCGACGGGGAGGTTGATGAGGAAGATGGGCCGCCATTCCAGGCCGAACAGGTTCCACTCCGTCAGGAGTGCGCCGAGCAGCGGGCCGGAGACCGCGCCGAGGCCGACGATCGCGCCGAACAGACCGAAGACCTTGCCGCGTTCGTGGGCCGGGAAGGTGGCGTGCACGATCGACAGCACCTGCGGCACCATCAGCGCCGCCATACCGCCCTGGAGGATGCGGGAGGCGACCAGCATCTCCGGGTTCACGGCGAAGCCGCACAGGGCTGAGGCGAGCGTGAAGCCGCCGATACCGACGAGGAACAGCCGCTTGCGGCCGTGGATGTCGCCGAGTCGCCCGCCGGTGATCAGCCCCGCGGCGAAGGCGAGGGCGTAGCCGGCCGTTATCCACTGGATCTGGCTGACCGAAGCGCCCGCGCTGCGCTGGATGGACGGGATGGCGATGTTGACGATCGTCACGTCCACCAGGTCCATGAAGGCCGCGGTCATGACGATGGCCAGGGCGAGCCAGCGGGAGCGGTCGGCGGCCGGTGCGCGCAGTTCTCCGCGCCCCTGTGCGGTAGTGCTGTCGTGTGCGGTGGTGCTGTCGTTCGGGGTCATGGAGCGACCGTAGGACCGCATTAGGTCAGATCGTGTCCTAGTTCTGCGGCATGCTCGGACGCATGACGACCGACACTCCGGCCCGGCTGCTTCAGCTCCTCTCGCTCCTCCAGACACCCCGTGAGTGGCCCGGCGGTGAGCTGGCCGAGCGGCTCGGGGTGTCGCGGCGGACCGTGCGGCGGGACGTCGACCGGCTGCGGGAGCTGGGTTATCCGGTGCAGGCGACGAAGGGCGCGGACGGCGGGTACCGGCTGGTGGCGGGCAAGGCGATGCCGCCGCTGGTGCTGGACGACGAGGAGGCGGTCGCCATCGCGGTGGGACTGCGGGCCGGCGCCGGGCACGCCGTGGAAGGGGTGGACGAGGCGTCCGTACGGGCCCTGGCGAAGCTGGAGCAGGTGCTGCCCTCCCGGCTGCGCCACCGGGTGTCCACGCTCCAGGCCGCGACCACGCCGCTGACCAGCGGGGACGGGCCGAGCATCGCCCCGGAGACGCTGACCGTGATGGCGTCGACGGTGGCCGGGCGGGAGCGGCTGCGGTTCGCCTACCGCGACAAGGACGGCAGCGCGTCCCGGCGGCTGACCGAGCCGCACCGGCTGGTGTCGACGGGCAGGCGCTGGTACCTGGTCGCGTACGACCTCGACCGGGCGGGCTGGCGCACCTTCCGGGTCGACCGGGTGAGCGAGCCGTTCGCGACCGGAGTCCGGTTCACGCCCCGGGAGTTGCCGACGGGGAGCGCCGCCGAGTTCCTGCGGCAGTCGCTCCACGGGCGGCAGGAGACGTACGCGTTCGAGGTGCGGTTCGCCGCCCCGGCGGACCGGGTGTCCGGGCGCCTGCCACGGTGGCTCGGAGTGCCCGAGGACGACGGCGCCGGCGGCTGCGTCCTGCGGGGCACCACCGGCGATCCCGTGGAGTGGCTCGCGGTGCGGCTCGTGATGGCCGGCTGCGAGTTCGCGGTGCGCGGGCCGGGGGAACTGGTGGAGTGCGTGCGGGAGTTGGGCGGCCGACTGAGCCGAGCGGCCGACGCCGACTGCGAGGCCGACGCCGGCTCCGGCTCCGGCTCCGGCTCCGGCTCCGGCTCCGGCTCCGGCTCCGACGGGAGGGTGTAGGGCCGGCTCACCGGGATCGGGGGCACCTCACCGTTCCGGCGCCTCACCGTTCCCAGCGCGCTCCACCGCGCCCGGTGCGCCCACCGCGATCCGGGGCACCCCACCGCCCCCGGCCCGCTTCACCGCGCCCGGCACGCCCACCGCCTCCGGGACGCCTCCCCGTTCGCAGCGCGCTCCACCGCGCCCGGCACGCCCACCGCGATCCGGGGCACCCCACCGTCCCCGGCCCGCTTCACCGCGCCCGGCACGCCCACCGCCTCCGGGACGCCTCCCCGTTCGCAGCGCGCTCCACCGCGCCCGGCACGCCCACCGCGATCCGGGGCACCCCACCGTCCCCGGCCCGCTTCACCGCGCCCGGCACGCCTCGCCGCTACCCGGACCGCCCGGACCCTCGCCGCCCCCGCCCGGGCCCTCACCACCCCCGCCCGGGCTGCCCCTCTCGCCCCACTCGAAGGTCCGCAGGGCGCGCAGGTTCCGCAGGGCCAGGGCTGCCGGGCCGTCCGGGCCGGTCGGCGGGGTCGTCGTGGCGGCCCAGGACTCCACGGCCACGCGCACGGCGGCACCGGCCACGGCCGCGGCGAAGCGGAGGTGCGGGGTGAGCGAGGCCGCTCTTCCCGCCGCCTCGGCCCGCCTCACCAGGATCTCCGCCAGCGCCCCCTCCGACGTCTGGCACACCTCCGCCCATACCTTGCGCAGGGCCGGACTGGTGTCGGCGAGGCGGACCAGGGTGCGGAGCCATTCCCAGGACGCGGCCGAGACGCCGAGGCCGGGGGTGAGGGTGTGGTGGACGGCGTGCTCCAGGGCCTGCGGGAGGGTCAGATGGGCCGGGGCCGTACGGACCGCCTCGGTCCAGCGCTGGGCGCCGGCCGCGTAGAGGGGGGCCACCGCCTCTTCCTTGGTGGCGAAATAGCGGTAGAAGGTGCGCGGTGCGATGCCCGCGGCCTGGGCGATGTCCTCGGCGCGGGTGGCCCGCAGGCCCTGCTGGACGAAGAGGGCCGCCGCCGCCCGGGCGATCTCCATCCGGGTCTCGGCCTTCCTGCGTTCGGTGAGGGACACCGGTGCGGGGGCGGAAAACGGCTGGTGGGCGGTGCTGGGGGTGGTGCTCATCCCGGCAGGCTATGCCCGTGTGGCAGAATCTGCCATCCGGCGGTCCACCCCGGGGTTCAGGTACGGGGTGGGCCGCCTTTCCAGCAGGTCAGGGCCGGACTCGGCCTCAGTGGCCCCTCGCCTCCCCGCGCGCCCCCGCCCCCGTGAGGCCCGCACGAGAAGAAGCCGGACTCCGGCGCCCGGGGGGGATGGGCGCCGGAGTCCGGCTCGGGAAGGTCCCGGCGCCGGGGGGATTGCGACGGGACGTGGTTCACGTGGGCCGGCCGAGTGGGGTCGGCCGGGGCTGTGCGGTGGGGTGGGGTGGGGAGTGCGGTTCCCGGGGCCCGCTCCTGGGCCCGGAAGGGTTGTTCCCTCGGGCCCAGCGGTTGAAGCGATGGCACGACGGCATGTTTGCGCCGTCTTTCGCCACCGGGCGTGCGCCCCGTGCACCCCCTGCGTCACGCCGCCGCGTCGAAACCGGTCTGGCGGGCCAGCTTCTTCAGCTCCAGCAGTGCGTGCTTCTCGATCTGCCGGATCCGCTCACGGGTGAGTCCGTGCTCCTTGCCGACCTCGGTCAGCGTGCGCTCGCGGCCGTCCTCGATGCCGTACCGCATCTTGATGATGGAGGCCGTGCGCTGGTCGAGG
Organism: Streptomyces sp. Ru62; assembly: GCF_002920615.1. GTDB lineage: Bacteria > Actinomycetota > Actinomycetes > Streptomycetales > Streptomycetaceae > Streptomyces. The sequence goes on along the minus strand of NZ_PQSU01000001.1, from coordinate 302,944 downwards.
CGGCCGATCAGGTCGTCCAGTTCCTCGCTGCGCAGCAGGGTCAGGACGGACTGCTCGGGAGAGACCGCCGAGGTGTCCTCCAGCAGGTCGCCGAACTGGGTCTCGCCCTCGTCGTCCACCGACATGTTCAGCGAGACCGGGTCGCGGGACCAGTCCAGGACGTCCGTGACGCGCTCCGGCGTCGAACCGAGCTCCGCGGCGATCTCGGCCGGCTCCGGCTCGCGGCCGTGCTCGCGGTTGAACTCGCGCTGCACGCGGCGGATGCGGCCCAGCTCCTCCACCAGGTGGACGGGGAGCCGGATCGTGCGGGACTGGTCGGCGATCGAGCGGGTGATGGCCTGCCGGATCCACCAGGTGGCGTACGTCGAGAACTTGAAGCCCTTGCGGTAGTCGAACTTCTCGACGGCGCGCACCAGGCCGGCGTTGCCCTCCTGGATCAGGTCGAGCAGCGGCAGACCGCTGCGCGGGTAGCGCCGGGCGACCGCGACGACCAGGCGGAGGTTGGAGCGGATGAAGACGTCCTTGGCCCGCTCACCGGCGGCCACCAGAGCCTCCAGTTCCTCGCGGGTGGCGTCCGTCTTGGACTCCTCCTCGCCGTCGAGGACCTGCCTCGCGAACACACCCGCCTCGATGGTCTGGGACAGCTCGACCTCCTTGGCGGCGTCGAGCAGCGGCGTACGCGCGATCTCGTCGAGGTACATGCCGACCAGGTCGCGGTCTGCGATCTCGCCGCCATGAGCGCGAACACTGCTTGCCGAGTCGGCCGTCTCGCCGGTGGCGGACTGACGACGGGCGACGGCACGGGTTGCCATGCGTGCTCCCTTGCGATGGTGGGCTGGCGGGTGGTCCTGGCGAACGCTCGGCACTGAGGGGGGAGTCTCCGGGACTCGCTCACTCGCTCTCGCTCCGAGACTCTCTCCGAGTGCCCTGCATCCGTGGGAAACAACGACTGGAATCCGGACAGAATTCCCAACCCGCCCCCCAATTTTTCTGATCATGCAGTACCCTGTCCGCCACTCTGGGAGGCGAGATGCCGTCGGAACGTACTGAGGCGCAGGTCAGGCCGGGAATCGAGACGGACCTCGACGCCCTCACGGCGATCTACAACCACTATGTGCGTGAGACGGCCATCACATTCGATACCGCGATCTTCACTCCGGAAGAGCGCCGCCCTTGGCTGCTCTCCCACCCGGAAGACGGCCCGCACCGGCTGATGGTTGCCACGGACGCGGACTCACAGCAGATCCTGGGGTACGCCACATCCAGCCCTTACCGGCCGAAGCCGGCGTACGCGACGTCCGTGGAGACCTCGGTGTACGTCGCCCCTGACGCCGGCCGCCGTGGGATCGGCACGCTGCTCTACGGCGCCCTGTTCGGCGCCTTGGCCGGGGAGGACGTGCACCGCGCCTACGCGGGCATCGCCCAGCTGAACGAGGCCTCCACCCGGCTCCACGAGCGCTTCGGCTTCGCTTACATCGGCACGTACCGCGAGGTGGGGCGCAAGTTCGGCCGCTACTGGGACGTGGCCTGGCACGAGAAGCCCCTCTAGCCCGACCGGAGCCCCTCTGACCCAACCGGAGCCCCCCTGGTCCAACCGGACCGTCGCGGCCCCGGCCGCACCCTCGTGGCTCAGCGGGACCGTCCTGGCCCGGCCGGGTTCCCAACCGGGCCCCTCACCTCATCCGAACTGCACCGACCGCTTCGCCATTCCCATCCAGAAGCCGTCGATGACGGACTTCTGCGCGTCCAGTTCGCCGCCCGCCTCCGCCGCGCCCATCGTCACGAAGAGCGGGGCGAAGTGCTCGGTGCGCGGATGGGCGTAGCGGCCGGCCGGGGCCTTGTTCAGGAAGTCGAGCAGCGCGTCCCAGTCGCGGGCCTCCAGGGCCCGCCGCCCCCAGTCGTCGAACTCGGACGACCAACTCGGCACGCCCCGGCCGGCATACCGCAGGGCGGCCAGATTGTGGGTGAAGAAGCCGGAGCCGACGATCAGCACGCCCTCGTCACGCAGGGGGGCGAGCTTGCGGCCGATGTCCATCAGGCGCACCGGGTCGAGGGTGGGCAGGGAGATCTGCAGGACGGGGATGTCGGCGTCCGGGAACATTTCGACGAGGGGGACGTACGCGCCGTGGTCGAGGCCCCGGTCGGGGATGTCCTGGACGGGGATGCCGGGGGCGCGCAGCAGCTTGCGGACGGACTCGGCGAGCGCGGGGGCGCCGGGGGCGGCGTAGCGGACCCGGTAGTAGTGCTCGGGGAAGCCCCAGAAGTCGTAGACGAGCGGGACGGTCTCGACCGCGCCGAGGGCGAGCGGGGCCTCCTCCCAGTGCGCGGAGACCATGAGGATCGCCTTCGGCCGGGGCAGGCCGGCGGACCAGGCGGCGAGCTCGCCGGGCCAGACGGGATCGTCGGCGAGCGGCGGGGCGCCGTGGCTGAGGTACAGGGCGGGCATGCGCTCCTGGGCGGTGGCGGACATCGCGGCGGCTCCCGGTGATCCAGACGCTTTGACTCTCAGATGCTTTAACTCTCAAGCTCTCATGGAAACTCTACGCGCGACTTGTTCAAGTTTCAAGGAGCTGGCTCGTACAGTGGGACGTATGAACACGGCACCGGACCCCGCCGCGCGGCACCGCTGGCTCACCGACGAGGAACAGCGCATCTGGCGCGCCTATCTGCACGCCACCACCCTGCTGGAGGACCACCTCGACCGGCAGCTCCAGCGCGACGCGGGCATGCCGCACATCTACTACGGCCTCCTCGTCACCCTGGCCGAGGCACCGCGCCGCCGGCTCCGGATGACCGAGCTGGCCATGAAGGCCAAGATCACTCGCTCCCGGCTCTCGCACGCCATCGCCCGGCTGGAGAAGAACGGCTGGGTACGCCGAGAGGACTGCCCCTCCGACAAGCGCGGCCAGTTCGCCGTCCTCACCGACGCGGGCCACGAGGTGCTGCGGCGTACCGCGCCCGGCCATGTCACCGCCGTGCGGCAGGCGCTGTTCGACCGCCTGAGCCCGGAACAGCAGAAGGCCCTCGGCGAGATCATGGAGATCGTCGCCGAGGGCCTCCAGCCCGACGAAGCGGGTGCGGACCTGCCCTGGCTCCGCTAGTTCAGCGCGGGGCCGGTCGGACCGTACGGCCGGTCAGTGGGCCACCACCGGCACCGGGACCTCGTCCTCCACGCCCTCGCCCGAGGCCATCGGGGTGGCACCGGGACGGCCGGCGTTGACGAAGGTGAACGCGATCAGGGCGGCGACGGCCAGGATGCCGACGGCGAACCAGATCGCGGTGCTGTACCCGTGCACCTGGCCCTGCAGCGTCACCAGCTGCTGCTGCGGCCTGGAGGCGGCACCGGCGATGTGGTCCTTGATGTACGAGGTGGTCGCCGAGGCGGCGATGGTGTTCAGCAGGGCGGTGCCGATCGCGCCGCCCACCTGCTGCGAGGTGTTGACCATCGCGGAGGCGACACCGGCGTCCCGGGGCTCGACGCCCTGGGTGGCCAGGGACATCGCCGGCATGAACGCCGTACCCATGCCGAGGCCGAGCAGCACCATCGCGGGCAGCAGCAGGGCGCCGTAGGAGGAGTCGATCTCCAGCTGGGTCAGCAGCAGCATGCCGATCGCGGCGACCAGGAAGCCGGGGCCCATCAGCAGGCGGGCCGGGACGCGGGTCATCAGCCGGGTGCCGATCTGGGTCGAGCCGGTGATCATGCCGGCCACCATCGGCAGGAAGGCGAAGCCGGTCTTGACCGGCGAGTAGCCCTTCACGACCTGGAGGTAGTAGGTCAGGAAGAGGAACAGGCCGAACATGCCGATGATCGCGAGGCCGAGGGAGAGGTAGATACCGCCGCGGTTGCGGTCGGTCACCACGCGCAGCGGCAGCAGCGGGGCCTTGACCTTGGACTCCACGATCGCGAACGCGACCAGCAGCACCACGGAGGCGACGAACATCGACACGGTCACCGCGTCGCCCCAGCCGTCGGACTCGGCGCGGGTGAAGCCGTAGACGAGCGCGACCAGGCCGAGGGTGGACAGCAGGACGCCCGGGATGTCGAGCGGGTTGCGGTTGCGCCCGCCCTCCGGCTCACGGATGACGAAGTAGGCGCCGGCCGCGGCGACCACGGCGAACGGGACGTTCACGAAGAAGGTCCAGCGCCAGTCCAGGTACTCGGTGAGGAAACCGCCGAGGATCAGGCCGACGGCACCGCCGCCGCCCGCGATGGCGCCGTAGATGCCGAACGCCTTGGCCCGCTCCTTGGCGTCGGTGAACATCACCGCGAGCAGGGACAGCGCGGCCGGGGCGAGCAGCGCGCCGAAGACGCCCTGGAGGGCGCGGGCACCGAACATCATCGTGCCGGTGGTGGCGGCACCGCCGAGCGCGGAGGCGGCGGCGAAGCCGGCGAGGCCGAGCACGAAGGCGCGCTTGCGGCCCCACAGGTCGGCGATCCGGCCGCCGAAGAGCAGCAGGCCACCGAAGGCGAGGGCGTAGGCCGTGACGACCCACTGCCGGTTGCCGTCGGATATGCCGAGGTCGGTCTGGGCGGAGGGAAGGGCGATGTTCACGATGGTGGCGTCGAGGACGACCATCAGCTGGGCGAGCGCGATGAACACGAGCGCCTTCCAGCGGTTGGCGTCACCGCTCGCAGCGGCGGCGCCGGGAGCCTTGAGGGCTGCTTCGGACATGGAGATACCCACTTCGGGACTTCGTGACGGAGAAGCTCGGGACTTCGTGGATGGTGAAGTTCGGGACTACGTGAAGGACACGGTGAGGAAAGGAGACGGTGACGAAAGGCGTGACGGAAAAATGACGAGAAAACGGAGTACGGCGGAAAGGTGAAGGAGCCGTGCTACGGAGGGTGGACCGGGTACGGGAGCTGAACTGATCGGTCGGTCGTCGGTCAGCAGTCGCGCAGCTCCCTGATGTTCACGGCCCGGCCCGGCAGGGTGGAGCGGCCGGGGGCCCGCAGACCGTCGAGGAACAGTTGCAGATGGCGGTGGACGAAGCGGTCGCCGCGCATGCAGTCCGTGCCGGCCGGGGGCCGGCTCAGCTGGGCCACGACGATCATCAGATCGCCGACCCCGACGTCCGGCCGGAGCTGTCCGGCCGCCTTGGCCCGGCCCATGACCTCCTCGACCAGCTGCTCGACGCGCTCGCGGGAGGCCTCCAAATCGGGGTGGTGCTGGTCGAAGGTGCTGGACACCATGGGGCACAGCGCACTGATCCGCTCGTCGGCGGCGGTGTGCACGAAGCGCTCCAGGGCGGCGAAGGCGTCCCCGGTCTCCGCGAGGGCCAGCTCGGCCGCCTCGGCCGTACGGTCCATGACGGAGCAGACGACCTCGCGGACGAGGGCGTCACGGTCGGGGAAGTTGCGGTACACCGTGGCGTTGCCGACGCCGGCCCGGCGGGCGATCTCGTCCAGCGGCACGTCCGGTCCGTGCTCGACGAACATCTCCCGGGCGGCGGTGACGATCCGCTCCCGGTTGCGCAGCGCGTCGGCGCGCGGCCGGGGCGCCTTGCGCACGGAGGGGGCGGTCGTGGCGGACACGGTGACTCCTTGGGTCGGTCGGGGTGCTGCGGGTGGTGCGCCGTGGTGCGGTGGTGCGCCGTGGCGCATCCGGTGACTCGGCGACTCGGTCTCTCAGTCACCCAGTCACCCAGTCACCCAGTGACTTAGTGACTCAGTGACTCAGTGACTCGGCGACGAGCACTCGACGGTGAGCGTTCGCGCGCCGGGCGGGATCCGGGGAACCGGTCCCCGTTTCCGTCGGACACAGGGCTAAACGGGGAAACCATCCCCGGTTATTTCCCGCTCACCGAAAGAACCTGTGTGACCTGAGACACACTCACCACCCGCTGGGATTCACCCCGCTGCGGCCCCGCTTTCCCACGATCGGTCTCCTCCAGCGCGCGCCCGCCGCCCCGCCGACACAGGGTGAGCCCAAGGGTGCAGCCGGAGACCGGCGGCTGCCGTGGCGCGAAAGGTCCCTGCATGCAGCCGCAGCCGCAGCCCCGCCCCCGCCGCCGCATACGCTCGCGCCGGGTTGCCGCCCTGTCGATGGTGACCGCACTGACCCTCGCGGTCAGCACCTCGGCCGGGACCGGGAACCTCACGGCGCCCACCTCAGCCGCCGGCCCCGACAACCTGGCCCGCAACTCCGCGCTCATACCCTGCATGATCCGTGGCGGCCTGGACGTGCAGATGACCGAGGGCGTGCCCACCCCGTCCGGCTACTCCCGCTCCACCGGCACCGTCCGCGCCCTGACCCTGATGGTGGACTTCCCCGACGCGCCCGGACCGGGCAGCGCGATGGACCGCTTCCACGAGTTCTTCCCGCAGACCCAGGAGTGGTTCCGCACCGCGTCGTACGGCCGTCTCGACTACCGCCCCGAGACCCCCGTCACCACCTGGCTGCGCATGCCGAAGGCCTTCCAGGCGTACGGCATAGAGCGCGGCGCGCCCTTCGACCCCGGCTACCGGAACCTGGTCCAGGACATCGTGGCCACCGCCGACCCGGCGGTGGACTTCCGCGAATACGACCTGCTGAACGTGCTCATCACCCCGAACGCCGGCCCCTCCGCCCTGGACACCGTGCTGTCCGTGACCTTCGCCGGGAACGACGACGCCCCGGTCGCCGACGGCGTCCGCATCTCCAACGCCTCCTTCGTCTACTCCCGCCAGGACGACGGCTCCGGCTCCTACTCCCGCACCGGCTACCGGGTGCTGCCGCACGAGAACGGCCACACCTTCGGCCTGCCCGACCTGTACACCCAGGAGGGCGGGGGCGCGGTCGGGCACTGGGACATCATGAGCGAGGACTGGGGCGCCAACAACGACCTGCTCGGCTGGCACAAGTGGAAGCTGGGCTGGCTGGACGGCGACCAGGTCGGCTGCGCGGCGGCGCGGGGCAGCACCGATTACACCCTGTCCCCGCTGTACAGGCCGGGCGGCGGAAAGCTCGTCCTGGTGCCGGTCACCGCGCGCAGCACCTACGCGCTGGAAGTCCGCGCACAGGGCGGCAACGACGAGGCGGTGTGCCGCCCGGGACTGCTCATCTACAAGGTCGACGGCACCGTCGACACCGGCCGCGGCCCGGTCACCGTCTACGACAGCCACCGCCAGAGCGGCGGCTGCACCCGCAGCCCCAACGTCCACGCCGAACTCTCCGACGCGCCCTTCGCCCCCGGCGAGACCTTCAAGGACCCCCACCACGGCATCACGGTCCAGGTCCTGAGCACGGACGAGGAGGGCAACTACCGGATACGGATCACAAGGGGGCGGGGCGGGGGTGGGGGCGTGACGGTGGGGCCGGGCTTTGGTCATCGATGGTTCCCGGGCAGGCCGCGAGCCGGCTGACGCGGGCCGAGCACGGGACCGGCTCACGACTGACCGGGCGGGGTTTACCGTAGGCGTGCCCCGATGGGACGCCGTACCGGAGAGACGATGCCCGCCATGACCGCAGTGGATGCCGATGCCCGCGCCGGGGCCGGGACGCCGGTGGAGGCGGTCGGACCGTTGGTGCGTGGTGTCGCGGTGCTACGGCGGCTCACCGAGGCGGGCGGCACGCTGAGCCCGAGCGCGCTGGAACGGGCCACCGGCCTCGCCCGCTCCACGGTGGACCGGATCACCGGCACCCTCGGCCGCATGGGCTACGTACGCCTCGACGGCCGGGACGTCGTCCTCACCCCCCGCGTGATGGAGCTGGGCAACGCCTACCTGGCCGCCCTGCGCCTGCCCGCGCTGCTCGACGCGCGAGCCGACGCCCTCGCCGACGAACTGGACGAGTCGGTGTCGCTCGCGGTCGCCGACCTCGACGGCATCCGCTTCATCCACCAGGCCACCCGCCGCCGCGCGCTGTCCGTCAGCTTCCGCATCGGCGACCTGCTGCCGGCCGAACGGACCGCGCCGGGCGCGCTGTTCGCGACCGAGTGGGCGGAACCGGACTGGACCCGCTGGCGGGAACGCCGGGCCGCGGACGTACAGGACGCGACCTTCCCCGCGGTACCCCCCAGAGCGGAACCCACAGGCGACCCCTCCTCCACGACATCCTCCACGGCCTCGTCCTCCGGCTCCTCCTCGGACTCCTTCACGGACCGGGTGGAGCGGGCGCGCCGGGACGGCTGGGCCGTGGACGACCAGCTGATCGAGCCGGGCCTGGTCGCGGTGTCCGTACCGGTACGGGACCCCGGCACCGGCCGCGTGGCCTGCGTGGCGAGCGTGGTCAGCCACACCAGCCGGCACTCCGCGGCGGACCTGCGCACCAGCCTGCTGCCGCGACTGCGTACGGCGGTGGAGGCGATGGAGGCGGACCTGCGCACCGCACCCGCACCCGAACCCGGTCCGGCGCCCGCCGGCCTGGCGACCTGGACCACGGCGTCCAAGCACGAACTCGGCCGGGACTTCGTGGAGTCGCTGGCCCGGGGTCTGACGGTGCTGACGGCGTTCGGCGAGGGCCGCTCGGCCCTGTCCCTGACGGAGGTGGCCCGCGCGACCGGCCTGTCCCGGGCCACCGCACGCCGGGCGCTGCTCACCCACGAGCACCTGGGCCTGGTGGCGGCACACCCCGACCGCACCTTCACCCTCACCCCGCGCGTCCTGGACCTCGGCTTCCCGCCCCTGTCCCGGACGACACTCCCCCGCCTGGCCGAACCACACCTGCGGGCCCTGGCGGACGCGGTACGGGAACCGACGGCACTGGCCGTGCTGACGAGCGACGGCAAGGAGATCCAGTACACGGCCGGGGCGGGCACGAGCCGGGTCCTCACCGTACGGATCACCGTGGGCACACGACTGCCGGCCCCCGCGACGTCCCTGGGCCGCGTCCTCCTGGCGGACACCGCCGCCCCCCTGTCCCCCACGCTCACCGAAGTCCGCTCCCAGGGCTACGCCCTGGTCGACGAGGAACTGGAATCGGGCCTGCGGTCCATCGCCGTACCGGTACGCGACCGCGAGGGCCGCACGGTGGCCGCCCTGAACGTCTCCACCCACGCGGCCCGCCGCACCCTGCGGGACTGCGTCCAGAACCTCCTCCCCGCCCTCCACGCGACGGCGGACCACATCCAACAGGACCTCCACACCGCGTCCCGCTTCGCCCACGTCCCCCCTTCCTGATCCGGTACCCTGTCCACCAAGCGCCCACCAGGACGCCCACCCACGCCTTCGTAGCTCAGGGGATAGAGCACCGCTCTCCTAAAGCGGGTGTCGCAGGTTCGAATCCTGCCGGGGGCACAGAGAGAAGGGCCAGCTCAGGAGGGATCCCCTCCCAGGCTGGCCCTTCGGCGTTTCAGGGGTCGTGCCACAGGCGTGCCACTACGGGCCCGCAGGGTCCTTCTCGGAGGGCTCGGAGGCCGCTCCCCCACCGCCCCGGATCATGGCCCCGAGCCGGTCTGCGATGGCCCGGTCACGGTCGCTGGTCATGTGCTGATAGATCAGCGCGGCGCGCGAGCTGCTGTGGCCCATGCGGGTCATCAGCTCCCGGGTGCTGGCGCCGGCCGTGGAGGCCAGCGTGTTGCCCGTGTGCCGCAGATTATGGAAGTGCAGCTCGGCCGATACGCCCGCAGCCTTCCGAGCCTTCACCCAGTCGTCCTGGAAGTTGCTCCGCCGCAGTTGCCCTCCCTGGGGGCCGACGAAGACGTGTCCGTCGCGGCCCGGGGCAGCGAAGTCCTCCAGGTGGCGCGTCAGGTCGCCGAGCAGTTCGGCCGGGAAGGAAACGGTGCGAAGCCCGGCCGCGGACTTCGGCGCCTTGTCGAAGAGCCGGCCGTCCTGCAGCTCGGCCTGAGCGCGGCGCACAGTGACAGTCAGCGCCTCCGGGTCGATGTCCCGGCGCCGCAAGGCCGCCAGCTCCCCGAACCGTAGCGTGGTGAAGGCCGCGAGTAGGACGAGCAGCCGGTAGCGCGGCGCGATGGAGTCGGCCACGGCGAAGACCTCCGCCACCGTGAGGACTGGCCGTTCGGGTACGTCGTAACGGTCGGCGCCCTTGATGCGGCACGGGTTGCGCCGGATCAGCTCGTCGTCCACGGCCGTGTTCATCAGGGCACGCAGCAGTTGGTATGCCTTGACGACGGACGGCTCACCGACGCCGGCCGCCAGGAGCTTGCCGCGCCAACTCCGTACGCGAGCGGTCGTCACGTCGGCCACCGTTCCGGCCCCGAAGCTGGGCAGGATGTGCAGCCGCATCACCGACTCGTTCCGTTCGCGAGTGCGGTCGGCCAGCTTGCGGTCCCGCAGCCATGCGGTGGCGTACTCGGCGAAGTTCACCTGCCCCGGCGTCCGGGTCCGACCACTGCCCGCGCGCAATGTCCGACTCGATGTGCGTCAGGGCGACCTGAGCGTCGGTCTTGGTGGCATACGTCTTCTCAGCGGGAAGCAGTTGCCCCGTCTCCGGGTCTCGGTAGCGGACCTGCCAACGGCCGGACGGAAGCTGTCGGACCGAACCGAAGTCCCGGCGCCTCCCATTCTTGTTGGCCATCAGGCCGCCCTCCGCAAGGAGCCGCGCCGATGACCGATCGCCTGCACCGTGTTGTCGTCGATGAAGGCGATCAGCGCACTCTCCGGAATGCGGACGTGACGGCCAACCTTGACGAACACGATGCGTCGCTCGGCGATCCGGCGACGCGGGAAGCGTTCCGTAGTGCCAGGGAGTTCGGCTGCAACAACCGCCGCACCACCCGCTGCCCGCGTCACGTGTCGCCGTCTCGGCGCAGGTGGTGGCGGTGTCGGTCACGGACGACGGCGGCACGGCAACGGCCCCGAAGGTCGAGCACCAGGACCAGGACGCCGAGCACGGCCGGGGACTGGGAATGGTCAGCGCCATCGCCCGCCGGGTCGTCGTGCACGACAGCGACCAGGGCCACACGGTCACCGCGGAGCTGTACGCGGACACTCGGCTGGGAGGCCACCCGTGCTGACGAAGGAGTTCCGCCGTGGCTACTGGTGTGAGTGCTGGACCGAGGATCTGACCGAGCAGCGGGGGCCGGCTCTGCTGGCATCGTTCGGCGCCTACTCAGCACCCCAGGCGGACCGTTGGGTAGCGATCGCGCTCCGCACGATCTCACCGGACCTGGACGCGGACGCCTCCGACGAGGCGTGGGGGTGGCTGTACGAGGGCCGCATCGAGACCCGACGAGCCTTGCTGCGCGCCGAGCCGTGCACCGTGCCAGTGACCCACGCCAAGACCCGCATCACGTGGACGATCCGACTGGTGCTCTTCCTGCCATTCGTGCACCGTCAGGCGATGGAACTCCCGGCGTGTGCATACGCTTCAAGTCTCGCCAGACAGAGTGAGTTACAACTTTCTCTACGGGTTCAAGGCGGCTCGCTCCGCTCCCCGCGCGCGGCGCCGACCCCCGGCCGGGCCTGCGCTCCTGTCTCCGCCCCGCTCCAGCCCGGCCGGCGCCCGTGCCGGGCTACGAGCGACCTGCCCGTTGAGGCCGGATGGCCCGTGTGGCTGTCGCTGGTTAGCCTGCGGCTCTACGACCACTGGCGAGCACGTGAGGCTTGCAACTTGTCTCAGTCTGGCCACAGCTGACGGGACATCTCCTACAATCTCCACATGGAGAGGCGGACCATCCCTGCGTCAGACGCTCTGGCACTTATCGAGCGCGAGGAATCGCATTTTTGGGATCACAAAAGCGCACAAAGCAAGGGAACCGTAATCCAGAAGATTGCGGCGGGCCTCGCCAACTCGGACGGTGGGGAATTCATCGTCGGGATCGAAGATAAGGGAAAGCAAGCCGTCGGCTTGGATAGGTGGCAGGGATACGGCAGTATTGAAGATGCAACAATAGTACTTGAAGCGCTTGCCCGTGATATCGAACCGCCCGTTCCTTACTCAATCTAGTATCTAAGCATCGAGGGGCGTGAGGATCAAGGGCTGGCATGTCTGGTCGGCATCCGAAAAAGCGAGAGCGTTCATTTTACTGCAGACAAAAAGGTCTATGTTCGACGTGGGGCGGCTACCCTCTCAATCACGGGCCAGGCAGTCACAGACCTGAGTCTGGCTAAAGGCGCCCGCACGTACGAGGATCAGCTACTTGCCGACTACGACAAGGAAGACCTAATCGTCGAAGACGAACTGGCTTACTTTCTAACGTCGTACAGTCCATCTACACCACCTGACATCTTCGTCCGGAAGCAGCGCCTCATTGACAGGGACTCGGGCGCCGCGAAGGTGTCCGCGGGGATCCTCTACGCAGAATCACCGCCTGCCGTTGTCCCTAAGCGCTGCGCGGTTAAAATCGCGCGATACAACACTAAGAACAGAGAGCCGCGCCGGGAACACCTGGCAACCACTCCTCTCACGATCGAGGGGCCGGCTCGGGTGGTAATCGAAGAGACAATCTCTGCGGTTACCAGCCTAATCGAGTCAGTTTCGGTACTTCAGCCCAGCGGGGAAATGACGCCTGTGAAGTACCCGCCGGAAGTATTGAAAGAGATTATCGTGAATGCGGTAATCCACCGCGACTACAACATCTCTGACGACATCCTCGTATATGTATTCGACAATCGCGTCGAGGTTCGCAGCCCTGGGTCTCTACCGGGAAGCATGACGCTGGACAACCTGCTTCAAGATCGATTTTCCAGGAATCCAACGATTGTTCGCTTGCTTAATAAGTACCCGGATCCGCCGAACAAGGACATCGGCGAGGGGTTGCGTACAGTCGTCGCAAAGATGGCTGAGGCCAAGCTCCAGTCTCCGGTTTTTTCGATCGAGGGAAACTACTTCGTAGTAGAACTCGGACACACGCCTCTTGCCCGCCCTCATGAGATTGTCATGGAGTACCTGGACAGCCATGAGGAGATCACTAACTCCACAGGGCGGAGTCTCACGGGTATCAGTTCCGAAAACAGCATGAAGGACGTTTTCTACGCGTTGCGTAAAGCCGGAAAAATCGAAATGGTTCCCGGAAAGCGAGGCAATAAGTCCGCTTGGCGTAAAGTGTCATCCACCGACATTGACACCAGTGAAGCCGACATTTCTCTAGTGCAGGAGGACGCGGCGACCCCGCCGGAAGACGGTACAGGACAGGAAACTCAGCCTGCGAGTGGCACCCTGAAATCTACCAAAAAGTTGAAGGCTCGCAGGGCCGTCGTTGGGCCCGCCCGAAATAGGCCATGCTCTTGCGGCAGTGGACTGAAGTACAAAAGATGTTGCGGCCAAAGCTCTGCTTAATTTCGAAATCCGGATTTCCTGCAGAATCAAGGGTTCGTATTGCCTTCCCGGCGCTGCGTCGTGTCCTGCTCTAGTTGACAACATCGACAGCGTGGCTAATGCCCGTGGGGGTGAGGCGAGACACACGCGCGCCTGGTCGGTCGACGCACCCGCCGTCGTGGCTGGCTGTCGTCGGCTGAGGCCCGTGCCACAGCCGTGCCAGTTGCAGGGGTCAGCCACGGTCAACGCCGGTGCCCCGCGGTCGAGTAGCCCCCCCCCCGCTTCCTCGGGCGGCGAAGCCGCAGCTCAGCCCGTAGACCACCCAGCCTCTCTCCTAAAGCGGGTGTCACAGCTTCGAATCCTCACTGCGGCCGGGGCACCGCCCCGGCCGCAGTGAGGAGGCCGGCCGTGTCCTGCCCCCAGCCCTGTTTCCTACAACTTCCTACACCGCCATATCGAGGCGACCGCTCCCCCGTGCGAGTTGCCGGCTGATAACTTGCACCCTGCCGCATGTGCGGCACGGGGAGGGGGCGTGGGCGGGGAGACTGTGCGTGTCGGTGGTCGGCGCGTGGCGCTGGGCCAGGCGACGCAGTGGATATGGCAGTACTTCGACGCTGAGGCGAACCGCGCGGCTGCGGTCGCCGCGAAGGGCAGACCGTATGCGTTCCCGGTCTACGACCGGATGGACACCGGAAGCGGGCCGGACGAACTCAACGACGGGGACCTGCTGGCACCGGCGCTGCTGAACGTCGTGCCGAAGCTGCATGCCATCCTGAACCTCCAAGCCGTGCGCCCGGACCTGGAGGCAGTGCTCGCGGCGATCCCGCCAAGGCTCACGCTGCAGGATGCGGTCGTCTCCGGCTCGCACGCGGAGCCATTGCGCCGTATCGGCAGGCTGCTCGACGGTCCGGCACCGCTCCGCGGGGTGGGCGGGACGATTCTGATGAAGATCATGCACCGCAAGCGTCCACTGTTCCTGCCGCTCTACGACACCCGGGTCTACGCCTGCTACTGCGGGCCCGGTGCTCAGTATCCGATCAAGAAGTCGCCCCAGCGCACCTGGGCGGAGTTTCTCCACCTTCTCGGCGCCGCCGTGGCGCGCGACCTGGACGAGCAGCCGGATACGTGGAAGACGCTGATGGGATGCGCCCCGGACAACGTGAGCGTGCTGCGCGTCCTGGACGTCGTCGCGTGGAACCTGGGCGGCGGGCTCGGGCCCGATACCCCTGAGCCGGCCGACTTGAGCGACGGCCAGAGCAGTGAGACGTGACCGACCGCCCTGTCGCGGCGACGGGAGAGCCGGCCCCGGTCAGTGACCGGCAGATCCGCGATGCCCTCCGGCAGGCGCTGCTCACTGTGTGGACACGGGAGTCGGACCTGGTGAGCGAGGGTGCGCTGGCAGCGGTCAGCCCACCCCGTCCAGCATCTCCATGAGCTCGTCGCAGTACAGCTGGAACGTGCGCTGTTCCACCGGCGTCACCACCGACATGCGGTTGTGGACCATGGGGTTGCGGACCTTCGCCAGGAGGGAGAAGCGTTCGTTCCAGTGGTTCTTGTCCTTCTTCAGGAGGGGGCCGAAGAGGTCCCAGTGGGAGGCCATCAGGTCGTACAGGTCCCGTGGGTAGGTGAAGTCCAGGATGCGGGTGGAGCCCTGTGCGCCGAAGGACCTCAGCTCCCGGGCTCGCAGCTCCTCGCAGTGGTCGAGCATGGGGACCAGCTTGGGGCGGACCCTGCGCAGCTCGGCCGGCCAGTCGGTGCCGTACCTGCCTTCGAAGGCCGACTCGACCAGGTCGCGGACGCGCCGCTCGACGGCCATCCAGTTGTCCCAGTGGCCCAGCTTGCGTCCGATGAGCATGAGGTACTGCTGGAAGTGGTCGGAGAAGGCCCGGTACGACCCCTCGCGCACCCTGACCAGCCCTTGCTGGAGCAGGACCTGGGCGTCGTCCGGGGTCACGACGAGCTGTGGGCCGAGGACGACCTCCAGCAGCGCGCGGAGCCGGCCGTCCGCGCGCAGCAGTTCTTCCAGGTCACGGTAGTAGTACTGGAACTCCGCCGGCAGGGCGTGCGCCAGCGCCTCGATCTCGTCCAGGAGGCGGACGGGGCCGCCCCGGACCGCGCTGCACACCCGGTCCAGCAGCACGCTCGCCAGGTACGGGTGGCCACCGGTCAGCTCGGCCAGTCGGGCGACGGCCGCGTCCGGGTCCTCGTCCGGTGCGCGGCCCGGCACCCGGGCGGCGAGCGCGCCGAGTTCGCCTGTGTCGAAGCAGGTCAGGAAGAGGGAGCGGAAGATTCCGGCGAAGGTGGACTCGTCGGGGTCGGCCATGTCCACGATCTCCCTCAGTTCCCTCCGGGAGGTGGTGACCAGGCCGATGTTCCAGTCCAGGTTGTAGGCGATCTCCCGCAGCGCCTGGAAGGTGCCCGGCTGGGACTTGAACACGTCGCGGGCGGCGTCGAACTCGTCCAGGATCAGCACGACCCGCCATCCGCGCCGCCGTACCAGCCGGAGGAACTCCTGGGTCTCGCTCTGCGCCTGGGCCCAGGGCAGACCGGGCTCCACGGCCCTCTCGTACGCCTGTGTGGTGCGCCGGTCGATCTCGTCCGACCGCTCGGTGAGCAGTTCCCAGACGTCGTCGGAGAGCCTGCGGAACACCTGCTGGATGCCCGCCTGGGTCCGTACGTTCATCCAGACGGGCAGGAGCCGGGGGTACGTCTGACGGGCCTCGGGGCGCATGAAGACGTGGTAGGCCAGGCTGGACTTGCCGATGCGCGGCGGGCCGATGATGGCGGTGGCGCCGGCGGTGGACTGGGAGAGGACCCGCTCCCGCAGGATCTCCATGGGGCCGGTCCGTCCGACGTGGCTGTCGCCGTGGACGGGGTGGCCGACGGTGGCGAAGGGGTTGCCCGGAGCACCGGCAGCGGGGGTGCCGGTCGTGAGGGTGGCGGGGTCACCGGGTGCCGCGGGGACGGCTTCGCCGGCCGTCGCGGTGGAGGGGTCGCCGGGGGTCCCGGCCGTCGGGTCTGTCATGGGCCCTACGCCTTCCTCTGCCAGAGCCATTCCGCGAACAGCCCCACCTTGATCCGGTAGCGGTCCTCGGACTCGCGGACGATCACGTCGCGGCGCAGCAGGTCCTCGATGACCCGCGGGCCCTCCGGCAGTTCGCGGGCCTTGCGGCCGTCCAGGTGGAGGTCGCGGCGGTGCCCCGACAGGCTGCCCTTGAGCACTCCCAGCACGGTCTCGTCCGACAGGTCGCTGACGTCCGCGTCACCGGGGGTGAGCAGGTTGTCGAACTGCTCCTGGAGCAGCGCCCGGTCCCCGCTGACCAGCGCCGCCGCGACGTTGTCCACGTCGGCGGGGCCGATCAGCGGCTGGCGTTCGGCATTCATGTGGTGGACGAGCCGGTTGCAGAACAGCTGGATGTAGTAGGGGCTGCGGGCGGTGAGTTCGATGACGCGCTGCACCGAGTCGCCGCGATACCGGCTTTCCCCGTTCTCCAGGGCGATCGGTTCGGTGATCAGCGCTTTCGCGGGCCCTTCGTCCAGGTAGGACACCGGCTCCTGCCGCGCCACCTGGAACTCGTTGGGGAACGCCTTGAGGAAGCGCGGCATCAGGTCGTTGCCGACGACCACGCTGCTGAACAGCTTGCTCTCCAGCATGGCCTTCCACGACTTCATGAACTCCCGTGGGAGGTCACCGCGTTCGATGGCGCCGTAGAGCACGGTGAACTCGTCCAGCAGCAGCACCATCCGCCAGTTGCGGTAAGCGTCGCTCCGCTGCATCCGCCGCAGGATGTCCCGCACGTAGTCGTCGAAGTGGATCTCCGGTGAGCCGCTGTCGATGAACTCCCGCAGCATCGGCCGGGAGAGGTTCAGGCCCGGCAGCCCTTCGTCCTCCAGCTGTTCCAGACGGCGGAAGAACGCGTTCGCGATCTTGTACAGCAGGTTGGCATGGGTCAGGTTGGTGGCGAGTTCGCCCATGCTGAACTTGGCGGCGAGCACCGGTGGTTTGAGTGCCTGGTGCAGATGGTGCAGGACCGACGACTTGCCGACGCGCTTCTGGCCGTAGATCACCACACACTTGGCGTCGGTCCGCTCCAGGGAGTCCACGAGTATCTGGATCAGCGGCCCGCGGCCGTAGAACATCTCCTCGTCGTAGACGGGAGCGCCCTCGGCGTAGGGGTTGCGGATCGGCTTCCAGTCCTGCGAGTCGTTCAGCCGCAGCGGCAGCGTACGCGCCTCGGTGACGATGCGCCGGTCGGAGCGCACCATGAACTCCAGGCTGTAGTGCAGTGTGAGCACCTGTTCGGCTATGGCGCGCGGTGTCACCACCAGCGGGAGCGTGCAGGTCTCGGTCTGCTCGTCGCGCAGGCTGTGGGCGACCGGTATCGGCTCGGCCACCGGCTGGTAGTCGTCCGCGTTGTCCAGCACGCGCAGCATCACGTCGACGGCCGGGCTGCGCCGGGGCAGGTTCTTGACGCTGAGCTGCACATGGATGGTGGACGCGGCGCTGGGGGCGTAGCTGGACAGCACCTTGGTCACTTCGAGGTCCGTCGGCTCGGCGGCCCGCTGGACGTCCCGGAAGTGACCGGCGAGCGCCCGGTCCAGCTTGGTCAGCAGCGGTACCAGGTACTCCAGGCTCAGGCGGGTCGGGTACGTCTCGATGGTGGCGACCAGCTCGCGCACGGCGGTGCGGATCTTGGACTCCAGCCGCTCCTGCTCCAGGTACGAGGGCTGGTCCAGGTAGCCGTGGATGTCCGCCAGGGTGGTGGCCACCTTCTTGAGGCGGTCGATGTCGAGCGGCGTGGTGGGCGCGAGGTCCCTCGCGCGCTCCAGCAGCTGCTGGTCCTCGGCGAGGGCCCCCAGGGGTTCGCTGCGGTTCAGGGGCAGCTGGAGCGACTGGCGCTGCGCGTCCAGCTCCTGGCGCAGTTTGCGCAGGGCCTGCTGCCACCGCTCGGCGTAGACGTCGTGGACGCTGGACGAGTTGGCCTCGCCCAGGTAGTCGCAGAGCTGTCCGAGCAGGATGTCCCTGATGTGTGTCACGCGGAAGGTGCGCGAGACGATCTCCCTCCGCACCCGGTCCGAGCCACTGGCCATCAGGCTGAGCAGGCCGAACGTCAGGGGCCGGTGCAGGCTCTCGTCCTCCAGCACCCATTGCAGGCACTTCTCGAACGTCGGGCGGGACTCCGGCTGCGGCGAGTCCGGGTCGAGGTACGACAGGACGTACTGCTTGACCTTCAGCTCGCCCATGTCGTCCCACCCGCCCAGCGCGACCGCTTCGGCGTAGTAGGTGCGCGTGACGTCCCCGGGCCGGCGCTCGGCCGTGCACAGATCGCCCATGGCCGCCCCGAAGCTGCGCAGCGACTTGCGGAAGCGGTCGTCCTCGGACTGGTTGAGGTCCCGCAGGATGCGGGCGGCCGACAGGTTGTAGGCGGCGCGGTCCGCGGACCGCCGCGATCCCAGCGTGCGGATGAGGTCGTCCAGCTCCTGGACGTCCCGCTCGCTGAGGGTGCCTTCCTGCACGCGGGCCGGGTTGACCCCGGCGTGTTCGCAGCGGTCCAGGTGCAGCAGGAGGATGGGGCTGATGGAGCCGGGCTGCTCCGGCTTCCAGTCGCTCTTGGCGAGCAGCTGGTCGATCTTGTCCCAGATGCCTGACCGTTCGGCCTTCTCGACCTCTTCCCAGAGGCTGCGGAACTCCGGGTTGCGGGGACCGTGGTTGAGCAGGCGCTGCGCCGCGCCCTTCGCCCGCTCGGCGTCCCGGAGCCTGCGGTACAGCACGATCAGGCGCTTGAGCAGACCGGTCCGGGTCTGCTTGGAGTGCTCCCGCTTCAGCAGGTCCTCCAGCAGGCGGGCGGCCTCGTCCCAGTTGCCCGTGTCGCTCAGAATCGTGATGATCATGTTCTGGTGCGGCAGGGTGTCCTGGACGACGACGCCCGGATCGCGCAGCAGCTCCAGCGCCTCGACGCTGCGCTTGTAGCGGTGCAGCCCCCAGGCGAGACTGCGCCGGGCCCGCTCGTTGTTCGGGTCCTCCGTCAGGGCCTGACGGTAGAGCTGCTCGGCCTTGGGCCAGTCCTTCTCCTGGGTGTCGGCGTGCTGTGCCCGTGCGTAGGCGGAGCGATGGCCCCGGACCAGCTGCGCCTGGGCCGTGCGCCTGGACGCCGGGCCGGCCGGTGTCCGCGCGGCCTTCTCCCGCTGGGCGGTCTCGGTGATCTCCAGCAGTTCGACGTGGCCGGGATGGCTGGCCAGGGCGTTCTGCGCGATCTTCAACGCGGCGTCCAGGTTCCCCTGGTTGAGCTGGTTGCGGGCGGCCGCGACATGGAGCTGGGGCTCTTTGGGGCCGGGTGCGGACCGGCCGGCCGGTGGCCGGCGCCCGGGGGCGTGGGGTACGGCCGCGGCCTGAGCGGGTGCCGGCCCGCCGGGGGCCGGGTGCACCGGGTGCGTCTGAGGGGCGCCGGTCGCGGCGGAGGACGGCGGCGTCCGCGGTGGGGTGGGGGGCCTGCCGTCCGCGCCCGGTTCGAGGGCCGCCAGGACCTGGCGGAGGTCATCGGGGGTGGGGGCCGGCGCGGACAGCAGCGGTTCCAACGGCGCGGCCCGTTCCGGGGACACCCGGGACAGGAGGTACAGGCCGGCACGGGTGGCCACCCACCGCTGCCCCGGGCTCTCCTGCTCCGCGGCGCCGAGCACCGGGGCCGCCGCGCCGACGTCGCCCTCCTGGAGGACCAGGGCGAGGAACAGCCGGAGCAGCAGATCGTCGCTGTGGTCGGCCGGGCTGTGCCGCAGCCCCTCACCGAGCGCCGTGATCGCTTCCCGGACGTGGCCGTTGCGTATCCGCAGCACCGCCAGGTCCCACACGTACCGGTTGCCGCAGTACAGGGCCTCCGCCATCCACGCCTCGGCCTGGCGCCGGGCCGCGTCCGTGCCGACCCGTTCCAGGAGCAGCAGTGCGGCGAGGTGGAACGCCGGTGGGTAGTCGCACGCGTCGGCGGCGGCCGCCAGATCGCGTAACGCCCCCGGCACGCGCGACGGTTCGCCCAACTTCCGGGCGGAATCCAGGCGGTTCTTGGCCCGGTTGATGTGCCCCTCGATCTGCTTGGCCTCGGTGTACCCCAGCTCGAAGTCGGGGTCGAGGCCGAACACCGGGGTGGTCAGCCGGGCTTGGCCGACGTCCGTCGCGAACTCGGCCGCCAGCGCGTCCCAGGCGGCGGACAGCACCACGGGAGCGGGAGGCGGTGGCGGGTCCGGCGGTGCCGGTGGATCCGGCGCGACGGCCCTGGCGCCCGGCACGACGGGGCTCATGGCCTCCACCTGCTCGATCGCGGTGGCCTGCAACAGGGTGGGTCCCGTTTCGGTGACGAGCACCAGGCTGTCGGGACCGACGGCCTCCAGACGCCCCCGAGCGGACCGTCCCCCGGAAAGATAGACCACGACATGCGTACCCACGGGGTACCACTGCTGGATCATCCCCAAGTCCACATGAGCACCATAGCCCAGCTCACACGTGGAGGAACCAGGAAAAACAGCGGAGAATCCGCGCGTGCACGGGATGCCCTCCCGGCGGCCCGCGACCTGCCGAACCACCCTCATGCAGACGGACGATCACGCCGTACGTCGGTGGGCGGACCCCGGCTCGCATCACCCCGGTTCCCGCACCGGCTCGGCGCGGGAGCGGGCCGGGACCCCGCGCGTCTCACCCCGGTTCCCGCACCGGCTCGGGACGGGAGCGGGCCGGAACCCGGCCGGCGGCCGTTGCCAGCGCCAGCGTCACGCACAGCGAACCCGTCGCCATCACGGTCATCGCCGTGGCCGGCGAGGTGAACTGGGCCACCGCACCGGCCAGTGCAGCGCTCACGCCCTGGAAGGTGAGCATGCCGGCCGAGTGCAGTCCCAGCGCCTGGCCGGCCTGGTCGCCGGGGGTCAGGCTCATCAGCCGCTCCTGCTGGACCAGGCCCGCGCCGAAACCGGCGGAGGCCACGGTCACGCAGACCACCGCCACCGGCACCGGCGGGTGCGCGAAGAACAACAGGTACGGCGTCGCGAGCAGCAGCAGGAGCGGGGTGGCCAGCCGGCGCCGGACCGCGGGCCGCAGCAGCCGGCCCACCGTCACGTCCCCGGCGAACATGCCGAGCGCGGCACACGCGAACAGGGTGCCGGCCGCGTGCGGGGCGTACGACACGTAGAGGGACTCGCAGCCGACGACCATGCCGTTGGGCAGCCACAGGCCCAGGTAGGTGAGGCGGCGCGGGCGGGACGACCACAGCTCGGCGTTGGCGCGCCAGGTCGCCGACGGGGAGAGGCGGCCGGTGGCCCGCGGCGGACGAGCGGTCAGGCCGAGGCGCAGGACGAGCGCGGCCGTCAGGTACAGGGCCACGGCCAGCAGGAGACAGGCCCGCGGGGAGAAGATGGCGAGCAGGGCGCCGCCGGTGGCGAACCCGGCGATCTGCATGAGCCCGCTCATCATGTTGAACAGCGAACGTCCGGGCAGATAACCGTCCTTGGCGAGGATCTCGTTCAGCAGGCCCCAGCGGACCCCGCCCCCGAGGGAGGCGACCAGACCCAGGACCAGGACCACTGTGAACAGCGCGCCGAGCGGCAGGCCGGGCAGCGCCTGCACCGCCGTGCCGGCGGCGAAGGCCAGCGAGATCGCGGCGAGGGTCGTGCGCGGGGGCAGCCGGTCGGCGCCGGAGAGCAGGAAGGTCGCGCCGAGCACCTGGGCGAGGGACGGGCCGAACATGCTCAGCGCCGACAGGAGCGGGGAGCCGGTCGCCCGGTGGACGAGCGTGCCGAGGGCGAGGCCGCCGACGGTGCCGGCGGCGGTCTGGGCGGCGGCGCCGAGGAAGAGCGGGGTGAACTCGGGGGTGCGGAACAGGGGGCGGTAGCCGGTCATGTTCCGGAGTCTCGGACGGCCCGCAGCGGGCTCGTTATTGTTTCGCCGTCGTGCGAAAGGTCCGTACGCGAAATGCCCGTACGCGAAGGGCCCGTAGGCGAAGGTTCCGTACGCGGCGTACGAGGAGGCGCTCGTGGGGTGGTGGCAGCTCAACGCGGACACCCTGGCCCGGAGCCGGTTCGTCATCTCGCCGCTCGCCGAGACCTTCGCCGGGCTCAAGCTGCTGCACGCCGGGCAGGGGACGCATCCAGGTGAGCACTCCTGGCTGGGCACGCACCTGCCCGCCTACCGGGACAGGCTCGCGGCCGACCCGGTGACGGCCCGGCTGGTGCGGGCGGGGCTGGGGCGGGAGTGGATCGCCGACTTCCTCACGCCCACGCCCCGCGACTCCGAGACCTTCCGGGACGGGATCGCCCGTGTCCGCGCCACCCGGCCGGCGGACGCCCGCGCGCACCTGCGGCTCTCCCTGGCCGGACCGCTGCCCGCCGAGCTGGACCGGGACGACCTGCCCGAGCGGGCCGCCGTACTGCTGGAGTGGGTGTGGGAGGAGGCCGTACGACCGTACTGGGCGCGGCGCCGGCGGGTGCTGGAGGCGGACGTGGTGGCGCGGACCGCGCAGGCGAGCCGGGGCGGCTGGGCGAGCGTGCTGGACTCGCTGCGGCCGGGCGGCACGCGGTGGCTCGGGGACAACCGGTTCCAGATCAACCTGCACGAGTATCCGCCGCGCGAGATCTCCGGCGCCGAGCTGGTGTTCGTGCCGGTGACCGCGCAGCACATGGGCTGGGTCGCCTGGGAGGGCGATGAGCGGTACGCCGTGGTCTACCCCTGTGCCGGTGTCCTGGCCGGGGACGGCGACCGGGCGGTGCCCGCCGGGCTGAGCGCGCTGCTCGGGCCGGGCCGGGCCGCGGTGCTGGTCCTCCTCGGCTCCCCCCTGAGCACCACCCAGCTGACCGCCGTGACCGGGCAGGGGCTGGGCTCGGTGGGCCGGCACCTGAAGGTGCTCCGGGAGGCGGGTCTGGTGACGCGACGACGGGCCGGGCGGTCGGTGCTGTACGCACGGACGACGGCCGGCGACGTTCTGGTCGAGGCGGGACGAGGGGGCCTGTGACGTGACGTACGGGGGCCGGTGACGTTTGCGCCCGGGAGCCGGTGACGCGCTGGGCAAGCCGGACAAGGGAGCCGGGGACGCGCTGGGCGGAGTCAGGCAGAGGAGCCGGGACGCGCTCGGTGAAGCCGGACAAGGGAGCCGGGGACGCGCTGGGTGAGGTCGGGCGGGGGCGTGGGGGGCGGCGGGGCTAGCATCCGGGCATGACGACTACTGAGCACAGCGGCTCCCCGCTGGACGTCGAGATCGAGGCCCTCCAGGGCGGCTCCGCGGATCTGTCGCGGTTCGCGGGCAAGGCCGTCCTCATCGTGAACGTGGCCTCCAAGTGCGGGCTGACCCCGCAGTACACCGGGCTGGAGAAGCTGCAGGAGCGGTACGCCGAGCAGGGCTTCACCGTGCTGGGCGTGCCCTGCAACCAGTTCCTCGGGCAGGAGCCCGGCACCGCCGAGGAGATCGCGGAGTTCTGCTCGGCGACCTACGGCGTGACCTTCCCGCTGACGGAGAAGGTGGAGGTGAACGGGCCGGGCCGGCATCCGCTGTACGAGCGGCTCGTGGGCTTCGCCGACGCCGAGGGGCACAGCGGGGACATCCGCTGGAACTTCGAGAAGTTCTTGATCGGCCGGGACGGTCAGGTCGTCGCGCGGTTCTCGCCGCAGACCGAGCCGGAGTCGGCCGAGGTCGTCTCCGCGATCGAGGCCCAGCTCGGCTGAGCACGGCTCGGGCCTCCCGGTGGCCCGGTAGAAGGCGGTGAGCCCTCTCGGCAAGGACGGCGACTGGTCGAGAGGGCTCTCCTGGTGGTGCGTGTGCAGTTGTTGTCCGGACCAGGGTCAGGGAGAACCCCTCACGCCTTGACCGAGGACACGAAGGCGTTCCATGCGTCGGCGGGGAAGGCCAGGATCGGACCCTCGGGCGTCTTGGAGTCGCGAACGGCGAGTTCGGCGGCGGTGGGCGACTTGACCTCGACGCAGGCGCCGTTGCCCGCGGAATAGGAAGACTTCATCCACGTCTCCGAAGCGCCCTGAATCAGTGCCATGTCCACTCCTGTTGCGAGTTGCGGTAGTGCGGTTCACGCCAACCATGTCGTCTGACTGGCGTGATCGACGCTACCGGGCAACTGCGCGCCACGGAGGAGTCGTTCACTCAACCGGATGGCATATTCCAGGTGAGCCTTCCATTGGAGTGGACCGGCGGTGTACGATCCCGCGCCCTGCGTGACAGCGCATCAGTCCGCGTACAGTTTCGCCACGTCCGCGATGAACTTCCGGGACGCCTCCACGTTGAGGGACTGCGCCCGCAGATGCTCGTACATCACGGCGTACTTCTGCACGTCCTGCGCCTTCTCCAGGTACAGGTCACTGGTCACGCCCTCCAGGTACACCACGCTGGAGTCGGCCGCGTCGGCGAACTCCAGGATCGCGTACTGGCCGTTGAGCCCCGGATGCGCGCCCACGTCGAAGGGCAGCACCTGCACGGTGACGTGCGGAAGCTGCGACATCTCGATCAGGTGCTCCAGCTGTTCCCGCATCACCAGCCGGCTGCCCACGACCCGCTTCAGCGCGGCCTCGTCGAGCACCACCCACAGCCGGAGCGGGTTGGCCTGGGCGGTGATACGTTCCTGTCGGCGCATCCGCACCTGGACACGCTTCTCGATCTCCGCGGTCGACGTCTCCGGCAACGCGCCCTGCACCAGCGCCTCGGCGTAGGCCCGCGTCTGCAACAGCCCGGTCACCAACTGGGGTTCGTACACCCGCAGCGACTCGGCGTCCGTCTCCAGACCGATGTACACGCTGTACGGGATGTCGCCGAAGGTGTGCCACCAGCCCTGCTGTCTGGAATCCCGGGCCATCTCCATCAGCGAGTCGACGATCCGCTGGTCCTCGACCTCGTACACCCCGCACAGATCGCGCACGTCGCGCTGGCTGATGCTCCTCCGGCCGTTCTCCAGCCGGCTGATCTTCGACTGCGACACCAGCAGCCGCTCCGCCACCTCTTCGGCCGTCATGCCCTTGAGCTCACGGAGCCTGCGCAGCTCCTGGCCGAGCCGGCGCCGCCTGACGGTGGGATTGACATTGGACGCCACGGGACGCGCACCTCCGGCTGCCTGCCTGTTGCTTAACACTTTGCGTATCTGCTGTTGAGCAGACTGCCACCAAGGTGCTTTCTACCGCTGGGAAACCGTGGATATGCAGCCGGGGACGCGGCCGAGCGGGGCGGCGAGACCACAAGGATCTCACCGCCCCGCTCGGACCTGCGGCTCCCGAACCGGGTCTGTGGGGACCGGGGTTACGGCTCAGTGGGCCACGGCACGCGCCATGGACCCGCGACGCGGCTGTGTCGGAATCCCGCGCGCGGGTTCCGGCGCGGACCTGACGCCGGGCGCGGCCTGCCGGCCGGCCGGGGCCGGGCCACGACGCGGCTGGGCTGCCGCCGCGCCGTTCTGCACGTCCATGACGGCGTGGGCGACGAGCCCGCCCATGGGGTCGTGCCGGATCAGATCCCGCAACCGGGACCGGGACGACCGGCCCTCGTTCCCGGGATACAGGTGCTTGCCGAGCCCGACGGCGTGCGCCAGGGCGGCGAGCGCCGCGGTCCGCGGATCCGGCGGCACGCCGGTGCGGATCGCGGAATCCAGCCGGGAGCGGATCTCCCGGCTGATGGCGGTGTCCGTCGCCTGGTAACGCGTCGTCGGCAGCACCCCGCACATCTGGCCGGGTACGGCGGCGACCATGCCGCACCGCTCCAGATGCGAGAGGTAGGTCTGCCTGAGCCCCAGCCGGGGCCCGCCGATCCAGTGGACGGCACGCACGGGAGCGCCACGCCTTCGCAGCAACTCCAACGCGCAGTCCAGAGTCGGATCTCCTGTCGGCCGTGGCACCACCACGGCGATACGATCCCCGTCTGGGGCTATCCGTCCGGCCAGCGCCAGCTCCACTAGCTGTGCACCGGCCAGACCGAGGTCGAGCGACTGCGGCTGCGCAGTGGTACCCGTGGCCGGGTCCAGTGCGAGCAACAGAAGCTCCTCCGGAAGTGTTCTGCGGCTCCTGCCCATCCATGCCTCCCCGCGTGGATGAATGACAGGGTGACCCCTCTCACATTGGTCTGTCGAGGGTGCGTGACCGGTTCGTGAGGGAACCGGTAGGTATGTCGTTCTCGTCTACCGCAGGGGCCAAGCCCTCACACAGGACACTGGTACATGGTTCGGACAGGGCGCGCGCGTAGGCGTGCGGCGCATGGAGGAGGCATCGGTGGCGGGCGAGTCCCCCGACAGGTCGAAGCAGCGCGAGTCGTCGGCGGAACCGGCGTCGGGGAGCGCGGGTTCGGTTCCCGAGGCGCGCGATCCGCGTCTCGCGGTGTCCCGCGAACGGAAGTCCTCGGGCGGCGACACGGCGACGAAGGTCCTGACGGTACGACCCGAGACCCCGACCGCGCGGGAGCAGTCCGCCGACCCCGAGGACACCGAACTCCAGGCGGCGGTGTCGACCTGGGTACGCGAACCGAGCCGGGACACACCCGCGAAGGCCGACGACAGCGACGACACGGACGACACCGGCGAGAAGAGCACGAAGGCTGACGCTCCGTCCGAGGGGGAGTCGGCCGACGCCGACGCCGGGAACGAGGCGGAGGCTTCGTCCGGCCCGGAGGGCGAGACCGAGGGACCGTCTGACGCGGGCGCGGACGCGGCCGGGGAGACCGAGACGGAGGACCCTGCCGACGCGAAGGCCAGGACTGACGCCCCGTCTGCCACGGACCGGGAGGACGAGGCGGACGCGGAGAGCGCTGCAGACGCCAAGACGGCCGTCGAGGACGAGGCGGCTGAGGGCGAGGACGGCCCGGAGGTCGCCGATGGCGGGGACGCCCCACAGGGGCCACCCGCAGACGACGAGAGCCGCACGGGTGGTGAGGGTGGGAACACGGACGCCGAAGGCGAAGCCGAGGCGGACCCGCGGCCGACGCCGCCGCAGGCACCCCGTGCGGGTGGGAACACGGACGCCGAAGGCGAAGCCGAGGCGGCGGACGGCGACGAGCCCCGCACGGAGCCCTCCGTTGAGGACCCCGCCACCAAGGACACCGGCGTGGACCAGCCCACCACTGTCTTCAAGGCCGTCCGCCCCAAGACACCCCCCGTCGACCAGCCGACGACCATGCTCAAGGTCGGCGGCAAGCCGGAAGGCAAGCCGAAGACCCCGGAGTCCGACTCCGGACAGTCCGACGCCGAACGCACCAGCAAGTTCGTCGCGCTCAAGGACGACCTGCGCAAGCCGGCCGCCGAGGCCAAGGCCCCGGACGCCACCACCCCCGTCCCCCAGGTCGGCCCCGAGCGCACCACCCAGCAGCCGCTCCCGCCCAAGCCCCCGCTGGACCTGCTGGCGGAGCTGACGAACACGCCCCCGCCCCCGGAGACCCCGGTCCGCACGCTCGTGCGGCGGATCAAGATCTGGACCCCGCTGGTCCTGCTGCTCGCGATCATCTTTGCGGTCGTACAGGCCGTGCGCCCCCTGCCGACGTCCACCCTCGCGCTCACCGGCAAGGACAGCTACACCTTCGCCGGCGACCGCACCCAGCTGCCCTGGCCCGGCGAGGGCCAGGGCTGGATGGACGTGGACGGCGTGGGCACGATGGGGCATTTCGGCAAGCAGACCCCCGTGGCCATCGGCTCGGTCGCCAAGACCATGACGGCGTACATCATCCTCAAGGACCACCCGCTGAAGCCGGGCCAGGAGGGCCCGAAGATCAAGGTCGACGCGACGGCGGAGAAGGAGGGCGGCTACAACAAGGCCGGCGAGTCGACGCTCGACACCGTCAAGGCCGGTGACACCCTCACCGAGAAGCAGGCCCTGTCGGCCGTCCTGATCCCCTCCGCCAACAACATCGCGCGGCTGCTCGCGCGCTGGGACGCGGGCTCGGAGGCGGCGTTCGTCAAGAAGATGAACGCCACCGCCAAGGAACTGGGGATGACCGGCACGACGTACACCGACCCCTCGGGGCTGAAGGAGACCACCGTCTCCACGGCCGAGGACCAGGTGAAGCTGGGCCGCGCCTTCGTGAAGGTCCCGGCCCTGGTCGCGATCAGCAGCGCGGCGAGCTGGACGGACCCCTCCGGCAAGTTCTGGCCGAACTACAACGAGCTGCCGTACCGCATCGGCGCGATCGGCATCAAGACCGGCAGCACCACGGCGGCCGGCGGCAACCTGCTCTTCGCCTCCCGCAAGCAGGTCGGCGGGCAGACGGTGACGATCGTCGGCGCGATCCTCGGCCAGCACAAGCGGGAGATCCTGCAGACGGTCAACGCGGTCAGCAAGACGGCGCTGCTCGCCGCCCAGGACGCGCTGACGTCGGCGAAGATCGTGAAGAAGGGGGACGTCGTCGGGTACGTGGACGACCGGCTCGGCGGCCGTACCCCGGTCGTGGTGACGAAGGACGTCACGGCGGCCGGCTGGGCCGGGATGAAGGTGGAGCTGTCCTTCGCGTCCGGGACCGTGCCGCACAGCGCGAAGGCCGGCACCCGGGTCGGGACGCTCACCGTGGGTGACGGTTCGGCCGGTGCGGTGAAGGTCCCGGTGGCCCTCCAGAAGGACCTGACCGAGCCCGGCATCGGCGCCAGGCTGACCCGGCTGGGCTGACCGGCCGGGGCCGGCCGTGCGCCCCCGCCCACCCCGGCCGTACGCCCCCGCCCGCCCGTCCCCGTCCCCCGCGCACCCCGTCATGGAGCCCCCACCCGGGAGCCCTGTGGCGGGGTGCGTGCTAGCGTCACGAATCGGGGCAGGTCGCCGGTCCCGGGACAGGGCCGCGAACTGGACGGAACGCGGCCGGGTACTCCGAGGGAAGCGGCCGAGAACAGAAGACGGGACACGGGGAGTGCCTTCAGGTGGCCACAGCGGAGCCGACACACGCCGACGACGCGGATCCGGGCCCGGGATCCGGCCCGCGAATACGTCTGTCCACGACTGACCCGGCCCGGCGCGTCGCCGGGCCCGACGCCGGGGTGCGCCCCGGCGGACGCGCCCGGCTGCTCGCCGCCCTGGAACCGCTCCGGCAGCGGCTGCTCCGGCACCCCGCGCTGTCGATGACGGCGCTCTCGGGCGTGCTGCACATCATCTGGTTCTTCACGTTCGCGAACAGCGGTGGCGATCTCGCCGCGCAGGACGCGTGGGCGGAGTTCGTCGGCCGGCACCCGGACTCGGCGTACAACCTCGCCTGGTACGGCGGCATGCACCCGGTGTCGTACAGCGTGGTGTCGCCGTATCTGATGTCGGTCCTCGGGGTGCGGACGACGATGATGATCGCCGGGACGGTCTCGGCCGGCCTGCTGACGATGGTGCTGATCCGCAGCCGGGCGGTGAGGAACCCGCTGTGGGCCTCGCTCGCCGGCGTCTTCGCGTTCCTGTGCAACGCGATCTCCGGCCGGGTGACCTTCGGGCTCGGCACGATGTTCGCGCTCGGCGCGGTCGCGGCGGTGTTCTGCTGGCCGTACCGGTGGCGGTTCAAACGCTGGGCGAAGGCCCTGGTCGCCGCCCCGCTGGCGGCGCTCGCCACGATGGCCTCGCCGGTCGCGGGACTGTTCGTGGGTCTGGTCGCGGTCGCCCTGTTCCTGCAGAAGCGGCGGCCGGGCGCGTGGGCGCTGGGGCTGGCGCCGGCGGCGGTGGTCGCGGTGTCGGCCTGGCTGTTCCCGTTCTCCGGCACCCAGCCGATGGGGTTCGGCTCGGTGATCATGCCGCTGTTGTACGGCCTGCTGTGCCTGTTCCTGGTGCCGAAGGAGTGGGTGACGGTCCGGCTGACCGCCGCCGTCTACAGCGTCGCCGTGGTCCTGGTGTGGCTGATCAGCTCGCAGATCGGGTCCAACATCTCGCGGCTGCCGATGATGTTCGCGGGCGCGGCCCTGATCGCGGCCCTGCCGTACACCGTCCCGAAGTCCCGCAAGTGGTACGTGACCGTGCTGGCCTTCCTCGGCTTCGCCGGCTGGATCGGCTTCAAATCGGTGGACGACATCATCCACACCACCCCGGCCGCCTCCTGGGCGCGGGAGCTCGCCCCGCTGGTCAACGAGCTGCAGAAGGTCGGCGCGGAGAAGGGCCGGGTCGAGGTGGTCCCGGCCCGCTCGCACCGCGAGGCCTCCGCGCTCGCGCCGTACGTCAACCTGGCCCGCGGCTGGAACCGGCAGGCCGACATGGAGCGCAACCCGCTCTTCTACGACGACACGCTCAACTCGGCGAACTACCACGAGTGGCTCCAGCGGTGGGCCGTGCACTACGTGGTGCTGCCCAAGGACAACCCGGACGGTGACGGCGGCGAGCGCGAGCGGCAGCTGCTGCGGCGCGGGATGCCGTATCTGAAGCAGATCTGGGGCGACGCGAACTGGCAGCTCTTCAAGGTGACCGATCCGGCGCCGCTCGCCGAGCCGAACGCGGTGGTGGACCGGGCCGAGCAGGGCGAGATGACGCTGCGGGTGAGCAAGGCCGGGCGGATCCTGATCCGGATCCCGTACTCGCCCTGGCTGAGCATCGTCGACGAGCACGGCAAGAGCCAGTCCTACGACAAGGTCAAGGCGTGCCTGATGGCGACGCCGGAGGACGTCGACGGGGACAAGTGGACCACGCTGCTCGCGCCGAGGCCGGGCACGTACCGGCTGGCCGCGCCGTACCAGTTGCCGCGCGGCACGCCGTGCCCCGACGAGCTGAAGAGGCCCTGACGGTCGGCGGAGCCGATCGGCGTACGTGTCCGTGCCCGGCGCCGCCGGGATGAACGGCGCCACCAGCTCCACCCGGCCCAGTCCCGCCGTGGCCATGAAGACGTGCCTCATGCGGCCTTCGTAGCGGCCGGCGCTGAAGGCGGGCGATCACGGAGCAGTCGTTGCTGGTCAACGCGCGAGAGCTGATGCGCTGACCCAACTCTCCCCGCGCGTCGGGCGGTTCACACTGATGAACACAGATCAGCAAGCCGAACAATTTTACTCTGACTTGACCTTACGCTTGCTTGTCGTGTTCACGTGGGCGGACCCACGATCGGGCACATGAACAGTCTCGACTGGGCCGTGCTCATCGGCTACTTCGGTGTGATGGTCGCGATCGGCGTCTGGTCGCACAAGCGCGTGGACAACGTTTCCGACTTCTTCACGGCCGGCGGCAAGATGCCCTGGTGGCTCTCCGGCATCTCGCACCACATGTCGGGCTACAGCGCCGTGATGTTCACCGGGTACGCGGGCATCGCCTACACCTACGGCGTCACCTCCTTCATCACCTGGTCCTTCCCCATCGCGCTCGGCATCGCCATCGGGTCGAAGCTGTTCGCGCCCCGCATCAACCGACTGCGTTCCCGGCTCCATGTGGCCTCCCCGCTGGAGTACCTGAAGAACCGTTACAACCTGCCCACGCAGCAGGCGCTCGCCTGGTCCGGCATGCTGCTGAAGATCGTGGACGTGGGCGCCAAGTGGGCGGCCATCGCCACCCTGCTGTCCGTCTTCACCGGTATCTCGCTGAACCAGGGCATCCTCATCACCGGCGCGATCACCGCGGTCTACTGCACGATCGGCGGCCTGTGGGCGGACGCGCTGACCGAACTCGGCCAGTTCGTCATCCAGTTGCTCGCCGGCATCGCGATGTTCGTGGCCGTCGTGCTGAAGCTGAACGACAAGAACATCGGCTTCTTCGGCGCCTGGGACGAGCCGGCCCTGCACGGGCACGGCAAGCCGCTGGTCGGACCCTACGGCACGGTGTTCCTCCTCGCGTTCCTCTTCATCAAGCTCTTCGAGTACAACGGCGGCATGCTCAACCAGGCCCAGCGCTACATGGCCACCGGCAGCGCCTACGAGGCCGAGCGCTCGGCCCGGCTGTCGGCGGTGCTGTGGCTGGTCTGGCCGGTGGTGCTGTTCTTCCCGATGTGGATGTCCCCGCTGCTGGTCCACGCGCAGAAGCCGGACGGCTCCGACTCCTACGCCCTGATGACCGAACAGCTCCTGCCGCACGGCCTGCTGGGCCTCGTCATCGTCGGGTTCTTCTCCCACACCATGGCGATGTGCTCCTCCGACGCCAACGCGATCGCCGCCGTGTTCACCCGGGACGTGGCGCCGGTGCTGTCGGCCAGGGCACGGGGCTGGAACGAGCGGTCGGGACTGATCGCGGCCCGCGTCACGACGGTCGTCTTCCTCGGCCTGTCCATGGCGGTCGCGACCCAGGTCAACTCCCCCACTTTCAAGGACATCATCACCGTCGTCATCAAGTGGGTCGCCGGTCTGATGGGCCCGATCGCGATCCCGATGATGCTCGGCCTGCTCCGCCCGTTCCGCCGCTCCGGCCCGACGGCGGCGCTCACCAGCTGGGCGGCGGGTCTGCTGGCCTTCTGGCTGGTCAACTACCCCATCAACTGGAACGTCGACGGTGGCGTCCCGCTCCAGTACCAGGTCTCGATCCCGCTCGCGGTCTCCCTGATCCTGTACATCCTCATCGGCTACCTCAAGCCGGAGGACACCCCGGCCCGCCTGGCCGTCATCGAGAAGGTCAACACGGACGGGGACGCCGGCGCCGCGGCGGCCGTGCCGGTCCCCGCGGGTGCGGGGGACGACGTGGTCGGAGCGCCGTAGGGGTTGCCGCGGGGATTCGGCGCGGGTCCCTCGGGTCGCTCGCGCCCACGCGGCGGAGCCGCATGTCCGACACGGCCCCGCGCCCCCTCCCGGCGCTCACGCCCGCGGATACCGGGCCAGCCACCCCGGTGACGAACCGGCCGGCCCGTGGAGAGCGGGGCCCTGGGTCATCTCCATCGCGAAGTCGTCGGCCAGTTCCAGGATCGTGGGACGGCCCTCCAGTTCGGCCAGCCAGGCCGGCGGGAGGGCCGTTTCGCCGTGCAGGGCGCCGAGGAGGCCGCCGGTGAGGGCGCCCGCCGCGGCGGAGGGGCCGCTCTGGTTCACCGCCAGGGACAGCCCGTGCCGTACGTCCTCCCCCACCAGCGCGCAGTACACGGAGGCGGCCAGCAGCCCGTCCGCCGTACCGTCGCCGGCCAGCTCCTCCACCCGGGCCGGGGTCGGCATCCCCTGCCGTACCGCGCCGAGGGCGTGCTGGAGGGCGTCGGAGACCGGCTGGTGGCCGGGGCGGACGGCGAGCAGGGCGAGGGCCCGCTGCACGGCGCCGTCCAGGCTGTCGCCGCGGGCCAGCGCGTGCACGATCACGGCGTACGCGCCCGCCGACAGGTAGGCGATGGGGTGGCCGTGGGTCTGGGCCGCGCACTCCACGGCCAGCTGGACGACCAGTTGGGGTTCCCAGCCGACGAGGAGGCCGAAGGGTGCCGAGCGGGCGACCGCCTCGGGCCCCAGCTCCCCCGGGTTCTTCGGGGACTCCAGCGTGCCCATGGTGTCGTCGCCGAACCCGATGAGCAGCGCGCGGGTGGGCTCCCGGCGGGCATACAGCCACTCCTCGCGGGCCAGCCAGCCGTCGTCCTTGCGGCGCTCGTCGGGACCCCAGTCCCGCTGGGTGGCCGCCCAGCGCAGATAGGCCCGGTGCAGATCGGTCGGCGGGTGCCAGGCGCCGGTGTCGCGGCGCACCTGGGCGCGTATCAGCCCGTCCACGGTGAACAGGGTCAGCTGGGTGTGATGGGTGACCGTGCCGCGCCGCCCGTGCCCGAAGGCCAGGTCCAGCAGCCCCTCACCGCCGTACGCGGCCCGGATCTCCGCGAGGGACAGGGGATCGGCGGGCCCGCCCAGCGCGTCGCCCACCGCGGCCCCGAGCAGCGTGCCCCGCACCCGGCTCCGGAAGTCCTGCTGTTCGGCACGCCCCCAGACGGCACCGGCTGTCGCCCCCACCAGACCTCCCCTGGCACCGTCCGCCTGTACGACGCCCAGCACTGTAATCGACCGGGAACGGTCCGTTCAGCGCCGCGCGGCCGGATTCTGGCGCAATGCGTACGGCGGACCGGGGCGGCCACCGGGAAGAATCCAGCCATGACCACCACCCCCACCCATCACACCGGCCTCAGACTCGCCGCCGGTGTGCTCACCGGCATACTCGCCCTCTACATCGCCCTCGTCGCGCTCGGGAACATCACGGACTTCGGGACCAACCAGCAGTTCGTACGGCACGTACTGGCGATGGACACGACGTTCAAGGACGACGACCTGATGTGGCGGGCCGTCACCAGTACGGCACTTGAGGACACCGCGTACGTCCTCATCATCGTGTGGGAGAGCGTGGCGGCCCTGCTGCTGATCCGGGGGACGTATCTGTGGGCGCGGCGGAGGGACGACCTCGCCCGGCGCTGGTCCACCTACGGTCTGCTGATGCTCCTGCTGCTCTTCGGCGCCGGGTTCATCGCGATCGGCGGCGAGTGGTTCGCGATGTGGCAGTCGAAGACGTGGAACGGCCTGGACGCGGCGACCCGCGTGTTCCTGCTCAGCGGCGTCGCGTTGATCGTCAACCTGCTGCCGGGACCGGTCCGGCGGGCCGACTCCGCATGACGCGGGGCACACCCCGGGCGGGGGCGCGGGGCGGACAGCTGCGGCGGATCGCCGAGCGCCGGGCGCGGGCCGGCCGGGCGGCCGGGCAGCGGCCCCGGGCTCCGCTGGGCGCGCGTCGCCCCGGGTACCGCCCCAGGGCCCCGGAGCGGACCGGCGGAACGGCGGGGGCGGGGACCGGTCCGGCGGCCGGCCCGGAGGGCTGGGGTCAGCGGGCGGGGCTCCTCGCGACGCTGCTCCCCGGGCTGACAGCGGTCGCCACCCTGGTCTTCACCTGGGTGTCCGTCACGCAGGTGTCCGAGGAGCTGACCATCTCGGAGCAGGGGCAGATCGCGGACCGGTACGACAAGGCGATCGAGCGGCTGGACGACGACTCCGTCAACATCCGCAGGGGGGCGATCTTCTCCTTGCAGGGCATCATGGAGGACTCGCCGCGGAAGCAGCCGGCGGTGATCGACGACCTGTCCCAGTACATCCGCACCCACGCGGCCAAGAAGGTGACCTCGGCGCAGAAGGCACCGGACATCCAGGCGGCGCTCTCCGTGCTCGGCCAGCGCGATGCCGCGCACGACGGGGACCGGGCCATCGATCTGCGGGGCGTCCAGCTCGCCGACGTCGATCTCAAAGGCGCCGATCTGAGCGGTGCGCTGCTCGCCGACGCGGTGTTCTCGCGCGGTGACCTGGGAGGCACGAAGCTGTCCGGCGCGGACCTGCGGGGTGCCGCGCTGAGGCGGACGAACCTCCGCGGTGCCGACCTGTCCCGGGCGAACCTCTACAAGACGGACCTGCGGGAGGCGGACCTGACGGAGGCGGACCTGAGGGGAGCGGATGTGACCGGAGCGGAACTCGCCGGGGCCGGCCTGGCGGACGTACGGGTCGACGGCGCCACGGAGTGGACCGGTGCGCACCGGCCGGAAGAGGATCTGCCGACGGCGACCGCGACCCCGGTTCCGCCGGACCGCACCACGTCGACCCCCGCTTCCGAGTGGTCCCGCGGGGACGCTACTTGACCACCGTGACCCGGGTGCCCTGGTCGCCGAAGGCCCACAGGGCGGCTCCGTCCTCCTTGTGGAGGCGGATGCCGCCCAGTTTCTGGCCGTTCGCGGGCGGGGGCGAGGAGCCGTCCAGGGCGTTGGAGAAGGCTATGTTCACATCGGACACCTTGGTGAAGTACATGATGTGCTCGATCTGCACGCCGTCCGAGCCCTTGAGGGACTGGGTGCGCAGGGTGATCGAGTAGCGGCCGGGCTGCGGGCTCACCGTGCCCGGCCACACCGTGAACGTGCGGGCCGCCTTGCCGGTCGCGTCGACCAGCCAGACCCGCTTCTCGCCGAGCGAGTAGACGATCCGGCGGCCCTCGCCGGACTCGTCCGGCAGGGCGGGGGCGGACGGCGTCCTCGGTGTCAGGGACGCGTGGGGGCTCGCGGACGCCGACGCGGTGGGCCTGGTCACGGCGGCCGTGGGATGCGGCCCGTGGTTCGCCTGCACGGCGAGGGCGACGACGGCAGCGGTCGCCCCCGCCGTCAGACCGGTGACCCAGGCCCACGAGGGCAGTCGGGCAGCCACGGGACGCATCTCCTCCGCTACGGGTCCCCCTTCTCAGCACAGGGGTCGGATCATCGTACTCAGTCCGCGGAGGGGGATCGGTCCGGGAGGCCGCTCAGTCCAGGACCGGGAGCAGGTCCGGCAGGTGGCCGTCGGACGCCTCGGCCGCCCGCTGCCGTTCCTCCGGTACCTCGCCGTAGAGGGTGGTGCGCGGCTTCGCGGGGCGGCCGGCCGCCTCCGCCACCGCGACCAGGTCGCGGACCGACTTGTAGGAGCCGTACGAGGAGCCCGCCATGCGGGAGATCGTCTCCTCCATGAGTGTCCCGCCGAGGTCGTTCGCGCCGGAGCGGAGCATCTCCGCCGCACCCTCGGTGCCCAGTTTGACCCAGCTTGTCTGGATGTTGGGGATCCAGGGGTGCAGCAGGAGGCGGGCCATCGCCGTCACCGCCCGGTTGTCCCGCAGCGTCGGGCCGGGCCGGGCGATGCCGGCCAGGTACACCGGCGCGTTGGTGTGGATGAACGGGAGCGTCACGAACTCGGTGAAGCCGCCCGTCTCGCGCTGGATCCCGGCCAGCGTGCGCAGATGGCCGAGCCAGTGCCGGGGCTGGTCCACATGCCCGTACATCATCGTGGACGACGAGCGGATGCCCAGCTCGTGCGCGGTGCGGATCACCTCGATCCAGGTGGCCGTGGGCAGCTTGCCCTTGGTCAGCACCCAGCGGACCTCGTCGTCCAGGATCTCCGCCGCCGTGCCGGGGACGGAGTCCAGGCCCGCCTCCTTGGCGGCCGTGAGCCACTCGCGGATCGAAAGGCCGGTCCGGGTCGCGCCGTTGACCACCTCCATCGGGGAGAAGGCGTGCACGTGCATGCCCGGGACGCGCTCCTTCACCGCCTTCGCGATGTCGAAGTACGCGGTGCCCGGCAGGTCCGGGTGGATGCCGCCCTGCATGCACACCTCGACCGCGCCGACCTCCCACGCCTGCTGGGCGCGGTCGGCGACCTGCTCCAGCGAGAGTGTGTAGGCGTCCGCGTCCGTGCGGCGTTGCGCGAAGGCGCAGAACCGGCAGCCGGTGTAGCAGACGTTGGTGAAGTTGATGTTGCGGGTGACGATGTAGGTGACGTCGTCGCCGACCGCGGACCTGCGGACGTCGTCGGCCACCCGGCACAGCGCGTCCAGCGCCGGACCGTCCGCGTGCAGCAGGGCGAGGGCCTCGGCGTCGGTCAGCCGGGTGGGGTCGTCGGCCGCCGTGCGCAGCGCCTCGCGCACGTCGGCGTCGATGCGTTCCGGCGCCATGCCGGGGGCCGCCGCCTCCCGCAGGGCCTCCCAGTCGCCGTACACCTCGTCGAAGTCGGCGCGCCGGTCACCGGTGCGTCCCTCGGTGTCGATGGACGCGTGCAGGTCCGTGCGGCCGGTGGCGGTGAACACCTCCTCCGGCTCCTGCCAGGGCCGGCCCGTGACCGGCGCGTCCGGCAGGGCGAGGCCCGTCTCCGGGTCGGCGAGGGCGGACACGTGCGGGCGCAGCCGCGGGTCCAGCCAGGGCTCGCCGCGGCGGACGAACTCCGGGTAGACGCAGAGGCGTTCACGCAGTTCGAAGCCGGCTGCCCGGGAGCGCTCGGTGAGTTCGTCGATCTGCGGCCAGGGGCGTTCGGGGTTGACGTGGTCGATGGTCAGCGGGGAGACCCCGCCCCAGTCGTCGATGCCGGCGCCGATCAGCCGCTCGTACTCGGCGTCGAGCAGGTTCGGCGGGGCCTGGAGGCAGGCCGACGGGCCCATGATGTGCCGGGCGACGGCCACCGTGGCGACGAGGTCGTCCAGTTCGGCGTCCGGCATGCCGCGCATCGCCGTGTCCGGCTTGGCGCGGAAGTTCTGGATGATCAGCTCCTGGATGCCGTGGTAGGCCCGGGAGACCTTCCGGAGCGCGAACAGGGACTCCGCGCGCTCCTCGTAGGTCTCGCCGATGCCGATGAGCAGGCCGGAGGTGAAGGGGACGGAGGAGCGGCCGGCGTCCTCCAGGACGCGCAGCCGGACGGCCGGTTCCTTGTCCGGGGAGCCGTGGTGCGGGCCGCCCGGCTCGGACCACAGACGGGTCGCGGTCGTCTCCAGCATCATGCCCATGCTGGGCGCGACGGGCTTCAGCCGCTGGAAGTCGGTCCACGTCAGCACGCCCGGGTTGAGGTGGGGAAGGAGTCCCGTCTCCTCCAGGATGCGGATGGAGATGGCGCGGACGTAGGCGATGGTGTCGTCGTAGCCGTGCGCGTCGAGCCACTCGCGCGCCTCGGGCCAGCGGTCCTCCGGCTTGTCGCCGAGGGTGATCAGGGCTTCCTTGCAGCCGAGGGCGGCGCCCTTGCGGGCGATGTCCAGCACCTCATCGGGGGACATGAACATGCCGTGCCCGGCGCGGCGCAGCTTGCCGGGCACGGTGACGAACGTGCAGTAGTGGCACTTGTCCCGGCACAGCCGGGTGAGGGGGATGAAGACGCTCTTCGAGTACGTGATGACGCCGGGCCTGCCCGCCGCCTCCAGGCCCGCGTCCCGCACCCGGGCGGCGGAGGCGGCGAGGTCGGTGAGGTCCTCACCCCGCGCCTGGAGCAGTACCGCCGCCTCGGCGACGTCGAGGGCGACGCCGTCCCGGGCGCGTTTGAGGGCGCGACGCATGGAGTTCTCGGTGGGGCCGGTTCCGGAGGTCGCGGAAGTCGTCATCCCTTGAGCATACGTTCGCTTTGATCACGGTTGCGGGGCACTGTCCGGGAGGAGCGGGCCGTAGGCGTCGAGCGCCCGCAGCACCTCCGCCTCCCGGACCGGCGGCAACTGCACCACGACCTCCTCGATGCCCAGTTCGGCGTAGTGGGCGAGCTTGCCGGGGGTGGGCCGGACGGCGTACGGG
Source organism: Streptomyces sp. Ru62 (assembly GCF_002920615.1). Classification (GTDB taxonomy): domain Bacteria; phylum Actinomycetota; class Actinomycetes; order Streptomycetales; family Streptomycetaceae; genus Streptomyces. The sequence continues at coordinate 263,958 of NZ_PQSU01000001.1, read as the reverse complement.
ACGACCTGGAGGGCGGCCGGGTCGCGGCCCGCGTCCGCCCACACCGAGCGCAGCACGGGCAGCGCTTCGGAGAGTCCGCGCCCGCCGATCGGCAGCCAGCCGTCGGCGTACTCGGCGATGTGCGCGAACAGCTTGGGCCCGGCGGCCCCGCCGACGAGCGTGCGGGGGCCGACGACCGGGCCGCGCGGCTTCTGCACGGGCTTGGGGTGGGCGAAGCTGGCCCGTACGGCGCCGAACTCCCCCTCGTACGCGGTCGGCTCCTCGCTCCACAGCGCGCGCATCAGCGCCATCCGGTCCCGGACCAGTTCCCGGCGGGTCCGCCAGGTGACGCCGTGGTCGGCGGCCTCCTCCACGTTCCAGCCGTAGCCGAGGCCGAGGGTGAAGCGGCCGCCGGACAGGTGGTCGAGCGAGGCGATCTGCTTGGCGAGGTCGATGGGGTCGTGCTGGGCGACGAGGGTGATGCCGGTACCGAGCGCCAGCCGCTCGGTCACGGCCGCTGCCTGGGCCAGGGCCACGAAGGGGTCGAGGGTACGGCCGTACTCGCGGGGGAGGTCGCCGCCGGCGGGGTAGGGGGTGGTGCGGTCGACGGGGATGTGGGTGTGTTCCGGGAGGTAGAGGCCGGAGAACCCGCGCTGTTCCAGTTCGCGGGCGAGGTGGGTGGGGGTGATGGTCTCGTCGGTGAGGAAGATCGTGACGGAGATGCGCATGAGGCATCGTACCGACTGGTCGGTTGCTCGTCAGGGGTGCGCGCGGGTTCGGTGTGGCTGGTCGCGCCCACGCGGCAAAGTCGCCTCTTGATACTGTCCCGCGCCCCTTCAGGCGCCTACCGTGGCCCTTGTGACGACCTTGCGCGGCACCTTGGCACCGGGTTCGCCGGACTACGTGTACCTCCCTTTCGAAGTACCGCCTGGGACCGGCGAGTTGAAGGTCTCCTACAGCTACGACAAGCCCCCCGTGCCACCCGGCACCCCCGGCAACGCCCTCGACATCGGGTTGTTCGACACGCGCGGCACCGAGCTGGGCGGGCGGGGGTTCCGGGGGTGGTCGGGCGGGGCGCGCAGCGAGTTCTTCGTACGGGCGGACGAGGCCACGCCCGGATATCTCCCCGGGCCGCTGTCCCCCGGCACCTGGTACATCGCGCTCGGGCCGTACACCGTGGCACCGCAGGGGCTGCCGTACGAGGTGACCGTCACGCTGACGGAAGGGGCGGCCGGGGAGACGCCACGGACGGTGTACCCGCCGGACCGGGCCCGGGGGCGGGGCCGGGACTGGTACCGGGGCGACTGCCACCTGCACTCCTGGCACTCCGACGGGCGCCGCACCCCGGCCGGGATCGCGGACCTGGCCCGCGCGGCCGGGCTCGACTTCCTCAACAGCTCCGACCACAACACGCACGCCTCGCACGCCCACTGGGCCGACGCGGCCGGCGACGACCTGCTGGTGCTGCTCGGCGAGGAGGTCACCACCAGGAACGGGCACGTCCTGGCCCTCGGCACCGAGCCGGGCACCTTCGTCGACTGGCGCTACCGGGCCCGGGACGGCCGCTGGGCGCACTTCGCGCGGGAGATCCGGCGGGCCGGCGGTCTCGTCGTCCCGGCCCATCCGTACGCCGACTGCGTGGGCTGCGCCTGGAAGTTCGGGTTCGCGCACGCGGACGCCGTGGAGGTGTGGAACGGACCCTGGACACCCGACGACGAACTGGCGCTGGCGGCCTGGGACGCGGGGCTGGTGGCGTCGGCGCGGGGCGGGCGGGCGTGGCTGCCGGCGATGGGCAACAGCGACGCCCACCGCGCCCCGGACGTCGTCGGGCTGCCCCAGACGGTGGTCCTCGCCGACGGCCTGACCCGGGAGGCGATCCAGGAGGGGCTGCGGGCGGGGCGGTCGTACGTGGCCGAGTCGCGGCACGTCTCGCTGGCGTTCTCCGTGACGGCCGGGGGAGGTGAACGGGCCGGGATCGGGGAGCGGCTGGCGGTCGCGCACGACACCCCGGTGACCGTGCGGCTGGAGGTGTCCGGCGCGCCGCGCTGCTCGGTGCGGTTCGTCACCGACCAGGGCGTGCTGTGCACCGGCGATCCGCTGCCGGTGTCCGGCACGGGCACCCTGGAGTGGCGCACGACCCCGGACCGCGCGGCCTATGTGCGTGCCGAACTGCGCCACGAGACGGCGCTGGGACCGCTGCCGGGGGCGATGGCCGCGTTCACCAACCCGGTGTTCCTGGGGAACTGAGGTGTGCCGGCCCGCGCCCCCGTTGCGATCCGGCGCACCCCGGTGGAGGCTGGCATCCTCGCGCCGGGAGAGAGCAGGGGAGCCGGAGTCATGTCAGGTCGCGCAGACCGCAAGCAGCGCGTCGTCACCCGCCTCCAGCGGTACGTCGCCAACCCGCTCAACCGGCGCCTGCCGTTCCAGACCCTGCTGGAGACCACCGGCCGGACGTCCGGCCTGCCCCGGCGGACACCGGTCGGCGGGCGCCGCGTCGGCAGCTCCTTCTGGCTGGTCTCCGAGTTCGGCCTGAAGTCGCAGTACGTGCGCAACATCCAGGCCGACCCCACGGTCCGCGTCCGCATCGCCGGCCGCTGGCACCACGGCACCGCCCACCTGCTTCCCGACGACGACCCCGTGGCCCGGCTGCGCACCCTGCCCCGTCTCAACAGCACGGCCGTACGGGCGTTCGGCACGGACCTGCTGACCGTACGGGTGGATTTGGCCGACTGACCGTCCGTTGACTTCCGGTGCCGGGCCGTCGGCGTGCGGAGAGGTTGTGAGGGCTCTGTGCACCCAGGTGCGGCCCGCTGTGATCGGCGTCTCCCACGGCTGACGCAACCGCCCGGAACAAGGCAAACTGACGGGGTTGTTCGTGATGCCGAGGGGGACGAACGCATGGACGGTGGGCCGCGAGTACCCGAGCAGCGGCGTGCCGGCTCCGCGCCCGTCGCGGAGCCCGGCCCGCTGCGCTTCGGCGTGCTCGGTCCGGTGCGGGCCTGGCACGGCGAGGAAGCGCTCAGCACGGGCTCCCCCCAGCAGCGCGCCCTGCTGGCCGCCCTGCTGCTGCGCGAGGGCCGTACGGCCACGGCGGCGGAGCTCATCGACGCCCTGTGGGGAGCCGAGCCGCCGTCCCAGGCACTGGCGGCGGTCCGCACGTACGCCTCCCGGCTGCGGAAGGTGCTCACCCCCGGCGTCCTGATCAGCGAGTCCGGCGGGTACGCGATCCGGGGCCTGCGCGAGGGCGCCCTGGACCTCGCGGTCGCGCAGGACCTGGCTGCGGAGGCGGAGAAGGCGCGGGGTGCGGGTGACCTGAGCCGAGCCCGAGCGGTCCTGAACCAGGCCCTCGACCTGTGGGACGGCGAACCCCTGGCCGGCGTACCCGGCCCCTACGCCGAGGCCCAGCGGGCCCGCCTGGAGGAGTGGCGGCTCGGCCTGCTGGAGACCCGTCTGGACCTGGACCTCGAACAGGGCTGCCACGCGGAGGCGGTATCGGAACTGACGGCCCTGACGGCCGCGCACCCGCTCCGGGAGCGCCTGCGCGAGCTGCTGATGCTGGCGCTGTACCGGAGCGGCCGCCAGGCGGAGGCCCTCGCGGTGTACGCCGACACCCGCCGCCTGCTCTCCGAGGAGCTCGGCGTCGACCCCCGCCCGGGCCTCAGCGAACTCCAGCAGCGCATCCTCCAGGCGGACCCGGCCCTCGCGGAGCCGTCCGCCCCCGTGACCGAGCCGACGGCGGCCCCGGTCCGCCCGGCCCAGCTGCCCGCCTCCGTCCCCGACTTCACCGGCCGCTCCTCCTTCGTGTCGGAACTGACGGACGTCCTGTCCTCCGCATCGGAGGCGGAGGGCCGGGTGATGGCGGTCTCGGCCCTGGCCGGCATCGGCGGCGTGGGCAAGACGACCCTCGCGGTCCACGTGGCCCACCGGGCCCGCCCGGCCTTCCCCGACGGCCAGCTGTACGTGGACCTCCAGGGCGCGGGCCCCCGCCCGGCGGAACCGGAGACGGTCCTCGGCTCCTTCCTGCGGGCGCTGGGCACGGCGGACGCATCGATCCCGGATTCGCTGGAGGAGCGAGCGGCGTTGTACCGCTCGGTGTTGGACGGCCGCCGAGTCCTTGTACTGCTGGACAACGCGAAGGACGCGGCGCAGGTGAGGCCCCTGCTGCCGGGGACCGAGGGCTGCGCCGCCCTGGTCACCTCCCGCGTCCGCATGCTCGACCTCGCCGGCGCCCACCTGGTCGACCTGGACGTCATGTCCCCCGACGAGGCGCTGGCCCTCTTCACGAAGATCGTGGGCGAGGAACGGGTGGCGGCGGAACGCGAGGCCGCCCTCGACGTGGTCGCGGCCTGCGGCTTCCTCCCCCTGGCGATCCGCATCGCGGCCTCCCGCCTGGCGGCCCGCCGCACCTGGACGGTCTCGGTCCTGGCGGCGAAGCTGGCGGACGAGCGGCGCCGCCTGGACGAGCTGCAGGCCGGCGACCTGGCGGTGAAGGCCACGTTCGAACTGGGCTACGGGCAGTTGGAACCGGCCCAGGCTCGCGCCTTCAGGTTGCTGGGCCTGGCCGACGGCCCGGACATCTCGCTGGCTGCTGCGGCCGCGGTCCTGGACCTCCCTGTGGAGGAGACCGAGGACCTGCTGGAGTCCCTGGTGGACACGTCCCTGCTGGAGTCGGCGGCGCCTGGGCGGTACCGGTTCCACGACCTGGTGCGGCTGTACGCGCGGGCTTGTGCGGAGAGGGACGAGTGGCCGCCTGGTGAGCGGGAGGCGGCTATGTCTCGGGTGCTGGATTTTTATCTGGCGACGACTGCTGGTGTGTACGCGATGGAGCGCCCCGGCGACCGCTTGGTGGACGATCTGGAGCCGACGGAGTACCCAGGGCTGCGGTTCACGGAAGCGGCGGCGGCGCTCGACTGGCTGTACACCGAGGCGGCCCCACTGCTGGCCTGTGCACGACAATCGACAGGTTCGGATCGGTTGCGACGCGGTGTCGATCTGCTCTGGGCGGCCAAAGACCTGACCGAGTCCGGGGCCAACTCGCACCAGTACGAGACGACGGCCCGGGCGATGTGCGAGGCCACCCGGAGAGCGGGGGACCCCCGGGCGGAGGGCAGAGCCCGCACCGTGCTGACCGATGTGCTCCTGGTGTCCGGGCGTATCCAGCAAGCGGAGACGGAAGCCCGTGTAGCGATGGAACTGGCCGAGAAGGTGGGCGACTCCACCGCTGTGAGCTGGGTGGCCAACAATCGGGGGCTCATGTGCCTTCATCAGGGAAGGCATGCGGAGGGCAAGGCCTTCTTCGAAAGGGCCATCGAGGGACTGCGCGCAGCGGGCAACAGGCCATTCGAAGCGACCAGCCTGGGCAATCTGTCTCGCGCGTACCTGGGGATGGGCGACATCACGCGAGCAGTTGAGATCGCGCAGCGTGGAGTAGCCGCGCACAGCGAGATCGGCCGGACGGTACGGCTCGCCAACAGCCACTACGCGCTGGGCGTCGCCATGATCCAGGCCGGCCGCCACAGCGAAGCGCTCAGCCAGTTTTCCGACGCATTGCGCATCTTCGGCGACCACCGACAGCGGCTCTGGGAAGGTACCGCCAACTTCCGCATCGCCGAGGTCCAGTTGGCCGCCCAGCACCCGTCGCAGGCCGCCCAGCACGCCGAGCAGGCGCTCGCACTGGGCTGCATCGGTGGTGACCGCATGCGTGCGAACGTACTGACCCTCCTCGGACACGCATTGACTAAACTGGGACAATTGGATCGCGCAAAGGCGTGTTGGCGCGAGGCGCTCAACCTGTACGAGCAGAGCTGCGCCCCGGAAGCCAGCAGCGTCCGCGCATTGATCAGACCGGCGTCAACCGCCTGAGACTCGGGATACGCACGCGCTCCCGTGCCGTTCAGCATTCGTTTATCGGCAACAGGCACTCTCTTACGTACCGGACCGTCGCGTCGGGGGGCAGGCGGTCTGACAGGAGCCCGACCCATTAGAGTGCGGCTCCGAACGCCCGTCCAGTGGCCCTCGGGGGAGCCCCTGGACGGGCGTTCCTCACTCGTCACAACAGCAGAGGAACACAGATCATGAGCGACCAGATCAAGGACGCCGCAGCGACTCCGCAGGACAACGCGATGCCCACACCGCCTGCCGAAGACGAGACCGTCACGACGCTCGACAATGCGATGCCGACGGGGCCCCTCAAGGACACCATCAAGACGATGGACAACGCCATGCCCGCCCCGCCGGCCCTGAACCTGGACGGCAACAAGTAAGCCACCACCCCGACGGGGATCGGCCGCGGCGGCGCGGAGGGGGAGCCGCCGCGGCCGAGGCGTGTCCGGGCAAGATCCAGCCGTTCCTCGGCGGGAACTGTTCGAGTCCATCGAACAACTCCCGCCCCTAGGGAGCTAACGGCGAGCCCGCCGATGCCGGTTCAACAACGGGAGGACGAAACGGCCAGACCACGGTCGTCATCCCGCAGGACAGCCACATGCCGTGACACGGCAGCACACCTCCGAGGGGCCGGGCGGAAGCTCGGCCCCTCGCCGTGTGGCCCCGCCGAGGTGACCGGTCACTCTCCCTCCGCCAGCTCACACCACACGGTCTTCTCCACCCCCTGCTCCACACCCCACCGAACGGTCACCGCGTCGATCAGGGCGAGGCCGCGGCCCGCCTCATCGTCGTCGCCGGCAGGCAGGAGCACCGGTACGGCTTTCGCGTCCGGGTCGGTGACCTCGACGCGAATGCGCCCGCCGTCCGTCCGGGCCACCCGTACACGGACACAAACCCCCTCCCCCACATGCCGGATGACGTTGCCGACGAGTTCGGTGACGCAGAGCTGGACGTCGGCGCAGGGTGCGTCCAGGTAGCGGCTGACGGTACGGCGCAGCCCCTGGAGTGCCTTCGGTACGGCGACGACCTCGACGTCCAATGGCGGCCGGCTCGGTGCACGTTCCCCACCCCGCAGCGCCCTCGCCAGCTTGCGCGCCGTCGCCGTGTTGCAGTTGCCGAGCGCGACGAGGCCCGCCGGCGGCTGGTACTTGCCCGCGAAGCTCGGCAGGTCCACCCGGAGGGAGGGCAGGGTGATGCCGTGGGTGGACAGCGCGTCGCGCAGGTCGTCCACGCAGAGGGTGGTGTCGTAGGCGGAGTTGCCGCGCTGGGCGGAGGGGAGATTCGAGGACGACACGGTTGCGTACGCCTTCCTTTGCTGCGTTCTGTGACGAAACGGCTACAGAGTGATGCCCGCACCGGTACCGTTTGAAGAGGTTTCGGCTGCGCAAGCGCAAGTGGCAAACGGCGGTGAAGAGTTATGCCCCCACGCAAAGACCCGGACGCCTCGGCGAACGTCCCCTCCTTCTACGGCGCCGAGTTGCGCTACCAGCGCGAGCTGGCCGGACTGACCTTGGAACAGCTGGCGGAGGGAAGCTTCCGGGGCGTGCCGTTCCTGAGCCAGATCGAGCGGGGCGAGCGGCGGATGCCGGTGGATCTGGCCCGGCACGTCGACAAGGTGCTGGGGACGGACGGGTTCTTCGAGCGGCGTTGTGAAGATGCGCGCCGGGCACGGCAGTCGGGGCATGCGGAGTACTTCGCGGATGTGGCGGAGATGGAGCAGCATGCGGAGACCATCGAAGAATGGGCTCCGATGCTCGTACCGGGCCTGCTGCAAACGCAGGCCTACGCGGAGGCCGTCGTCCACACGTCGCTGCCCTGGCTGCCGCCCGCGACCGTCGACAAGCAGGTCCGGGCCCGGCTGGAGCGCGCGAAGATCTGGGACCGGGAGGAGCGGCCGTCGTTCTGGGCGGTGCTGCACGAGTCCCTCGTCCGCAAGCCCCTGCTGCCCCCGGCGGAGATGGCTGAGCAGTTGGAGCACATCGCTCAGGTGATCCGCTCCACTCAGGGCGTTCTGCAGATCCTCCCGGAAACGGCGCACGCCCACCCGTTCATGATGGGCATGATGAAGGTGATGACCTTTCCGGACGCCCCGCCGGTGGCCTACACCGAAGGGCTCCACAACGGCCAACTCATCGACTATCCGGCGCTCGTGAAGGACTACCGCAGGTCGTACGATCTGCTCAGGGCCGCGGCACTACCACCAGAGGCGTCCCTGGCCATGGTCGAACGAGCGGCGGAGGACTATCGAGATGGCAAGCACCGGGACTGACCTGAGCATCGCCGTGTGGCGCAAGAGCAGCTACAGCAACGGCAGCGGCGGCGATTGCGTCGAAGTGGCCGACGCACACCCCGGCCTCGTGCCCGTCCGCGACTCCAAGAGGCCCGAGGACGGACCCGTGCTCCTCTTCCGTCCCCCCGCTTGGAGTGCCTTCCTCGGCTCCCTGAAGGGCTGACCCCGGTCAGGACGCGAGGGGCGCCGTGTCGTCCACTTCGCAGTGGTCGAGCAGGTCCAGGTGGGCGTTCTGCCCGAACGGGAGCCGGACCGTCCTGGTGCCGCGGGCGGGTACGGAGACCTCCGTACGGGCCGAGTCGATGGCGGGCGGGCTCTCCGGCAGGAAGAGCACCTCGACCGTGAAGGTCGCCTTGCGGCGGTTGGGGTTGGTGACCTCGACCGTGGCGTACGGCTTCCCCGTGCTCGCGCAGGCGACCAGCCTGGCCGTCCCGTCCTTCAGCGGGGTGCTGCTGCCGTTGCCGGACGGTGTGGAGGTGGGGCGGTGGGTACGCCGGTAGGAGCCGCCGCCCGTGCCGCCGTAGCCGTCGTCGTCACGGTAGGAGGAGCCGCCCGAGGTGGACGACGAACCGTCGTGGTCCTGGTGCGAGCTGCTGCACCCGCCCCCGCCGCCTCCGTGCCCCCGGCTGCCGTGGTGCCGACCGGAGGAGAAACCGGTCAGGCTGAGCACCACCAGGGTCAGTACGGCCGTGAACCTGAGTACGCGCGTCCCTGAAGGCATGAACATGCCAGCAGACTAGCCGCCGGCGCACCGCATGGCGGCCGCCGGGCGCCGGAGGTAGCGTCGGCGTGGACGGCCGCCGTCCGGAGCCCTTCCGTGCAGAGCCGGTACGACGGCCGTCGCGCGGCTCACGCGGTCCGCGCGGTGCCCGTGCCCTTCTCCGCGTCCAGCGCGTACACGCACCGGTCCTTGCTGCACGCGTACACCACGCCGTCCTTGACCACCGGGGAGCCGGTGATCTCGCCGCCGGTCGCCAGCTTCCAGCGCAGGCGTCCGTCGTCGGCCTTCAGGGTGTAGAGGAGGTGGTCGGTGGAGCCGAAGTGGATGCGGCCCGCCGCCACCGCGGGCGCGCCCACGACGTCGCCGCCCGCCTGGAAGCGCCACTTTGGGGTGCCGGTGACCGCGTCCAGGGTGTACAGGCCCTTGCCGCTGCCGACGTGCACGTGCCCGGCGGCCACCAGGACCGGTTCGACGGAGGAGCGGGCCTCGGTGGCGATGCGCCAGCGGTCGCGGCCGTCGGCGGCGTCGAGGGCGTAGACCGTGCCGAGGTAGTCGGCGAGGTAGATGCCGCCGCCGGTGACGGCCGGGCCCGGGGCGAAGGCCGGCGGGCTCAGGAAGACCGCCGGGGCCTCGAAGTGCCAGCGGACCCGGCCGCTCACCGCCTCGACGGCGAGGACGCGGGTGCCCGCCGAGACGTAGACGCAGCCGTCGGGGGCCGGGGCCAGCCGGACCGGGACACCGCCGCAGGAGGCCGCGTCACCGATGGGGTACGACCAGCGTTCCTCGCCGGTGCGGGCCTCCAGGGCGCGCAGCCGGGCGTCCTGCCAGACGTAGACCGTGCCGTCGTGCACGACCGCGCCCGCCTCGGGGGACTCGAAGTCGGTCTGGCAGCCGGTGATCTCCCACAGCTTCCGCCCGCTCGTCGCCTCCCACGCCTGGACGCCGCCGCCACGGGTGCCGGTGACGACCGTGCCGCGGTCTGCCTTGAGGGAGTACACCCAGGCGTCCGTGGACAGCCGCCACAGGTCGGTGCCCTCGCGGGCGTCCAGGGCGAACAGGGTGGGGCCGTCGGAGGCGTGGATACGGCCGTCCGCGACCGCCATGGACCAGGCGACGTCCCGGGTCTTGAAGCGGCGGCGGCCGGTGGCCACGTCCAGGGCGTGCACCTCGAAGGAGGTGACGTAGACGAGGTCCCCGTCGACGGAGGGGGTGCCCCACACGTCGTTGGACATGCGGAACCGCCAGGGGCGCCAGCCCGCCGCCGTCTCCGGGGGCTGCGGCGGCACGGGCGGTACGGCGGGGTCGGCGCCGGCCACGCCGGGGCGGGGCCGGGACCAGCTGGCCACCAGGCCGGCCTCGGGCGGGGGCGCCTTGACGGCGGCGGCGCGGGCGTCGGCGACCCGGGGGCCGGGGCCGATGGGCACCGGAGCGCCGGCCAGCCGGACCGGGCCGGTGTCGGGCGCGCCGGCCGGGACGGACACCGCGGCACTCGCGGGCGCCGGGACCGGTGGGTCGTACGGCGGGGGCGGGGGCACGGCCTGCCGGCCGCCGCTGCGCGGGCCGCCGGCCGGGGCCGGGGCGGGCTTGGCGGCGGGGCGTCCGCCGCGGCGGGACTCGATGAGGGCGACCGCCTTCTCCGGCAGCCAGGCGGAGGCGGTGCCGCTGTCGTCGGAGCCGGAGCCGAACAGGTGCGGGGCGAGCTGGGCCTGGAGGTCGGCCGGGGTGGGGCGGCCGGTGGCCTCCATCTGCATGCAGGCCTCGATCAGCGGGCGCAGCTCGTCCGGCAGGCCGGTGAGGTCCGGGCCCTCGCGCAGCAGCATGAAGACGGTCTCGACCGGGTTGGCGCCGTGGAAGGGCGGGTGGCCGGTGGCCGCGAAGACGAGGGTGGAGCCGAGGGAGAAGACGTCGCTGGCGCCGGTGACGCTGCGGGAGTCCTTGGCCTGCTCCGGGGACATGTAGGCGGGGGTGCCGACGGCGACGTTCGTCATCGTCAGACGGGTGTTCGAGACCCCGGAGGCGATACCGAAGTCGATCACCCGGGGGCCGTCCTCGACCACGAGCACGTTGGAGGGCTTGAGGTCGCGGTGGACCAGCCCGGCGCCGTGGATGGACTGCAGGGCCTCCGCCACGCCGGCCGCGAGCCAGCGCACGGCCTGGGCCGGGAGCGGCCCGCACTCGTTCACTATCTCTTCGAGCGAGGGCGCGGGGACGTAGGCGGTGGCCAGCCAGGGCACGGCGGCGCGCGGGTCGGCGTCGACCACGGCCGCGGTGTAGAAGCCGGAGACCGCGCGGGCCGCCTCCACCTCGCGGGTGAAGCGGACGCGGAAGAGCTGGTCCTCGGCCAGCTCGGTGCGCACCGTCTTGATCGCCACGCGCCGGCCGGACGCCGAGCGCGCGAGATAGACCAGCCCCATGCCGCCGGCGCCCAGCCGGCCCAGCACCTCGAACGGCCCGATCCGCCGCGGATCGTGCTGCGTCAGCTGATCCACCACTGCCTGCCACCTCCCCGTACGAGCCGCGCCACTCTCCATATGTACGCGACCGAAGTGCAGCGTCTCACCACCGCACCGCCATGGCGGCACGCACCCTGATTCTTCCTGGCCGGGCGGCTGGTTGCGAACCCGGTGACAATCGGGGTGTCTCACACTGAAGCATCCCAAAGGGGGCGCATCAGCGCTGGAGCAGTGCGAACGACGCCCCCTGATTGTCGGTGACGACGGCCACCACTCCGTACGACGTCCCGAAGGGTGACGCCTGCACCCGCCCGCCGAGCCGGTGGACGGCCCCGAGGGAGTCCGCCAGGTCCGCGACCCGGAAGTGGACGAGGAAGTGCGGGGGCATCTCGGCCGGGAAGACGTCGGTGACCTCCGCGCGGCCGAAGTCGGGCTCGGCGCCGGTGCCGAACAGGGCGTCGTGGAAGAGACCGCCGTAGAACGTGTTGGCCGCGGCGGTGTCCCGGGTGTACAGCTCGGCCCAGACGAAGGTGTTCGGCTCGCGCCGCCGTCCGAAGCCGCGATGGGTGCCGGCCTGCCACAGGCCGAAGACGGCGCCCTCGGGGTCGGCGGCCAGGGCGGCGACGCCCAGCTCGCCCACCGGGAACGGGGCCATGACCACCTGCCCGCCGGCCGCCGTGATCCGCCGGCCGAGGGCCCCGGCGTCCGAGGTCGCGAAGGAGACGGTCCAGACCGTGGGCATCCGGCCGTCCGTCTTGGGGGCCAGCGAGGCGACGGGGTCGCCGTCCAGCAGGGCCCACACGGAGGAGCCGTACGACTCCTCGAAGGTCCACCCGAAAAGATCACCGTAGAACCGCTTGCCCGCCTCGACGTCGGGCAGCTGGGCGTCCACCCAGCACGGGACGCCCTCCCCGTAGGTCTCCTCGTTCGCGGATGCCCTGTTTTCGGCCATGTCGTCAAAGTAACCGGGCCGCGCGCACCGCGCAGACCAGGCACACCACCCCCGTTTCCCCCGTGCACCCCATTTGCAGTCGGCCGAATCGCGCTCAGATCACCCCTCGGTAAGCTGACGACATGACAGGACAAGTGCGTACCGTCGACGGCCGCGTGGCCGGCCGGCGTGGGCAGGCGACCCGGCAGAAGCTGCTCGACTGCCTCAGCGAGATGCTCAGCTCCTCCCCGTACCGGGACGTCAAGGTCATCGATGTCGCCCGGAAGGCGGGCACTTCGCCCGCGACCTTCTACCAGTACTTCCCGGACGTCGAAGGTGCCGTCCTGGAGATCGCCGAGCAGATGGCGGCCGAGGGCGCGGGACTGACCGAACTGCTCGAAGGGCGCACCTGGACCGGCAAGTCGGGCTGGCAGACGGCGCAGGAACTCGTCGACGGGTTCCTGGAGTTCTGGCGCAGGCACGACGCGATCCTGCGGGTGGTCGACCTCGGTGCGGCCGAGGGGGACAAACGGTTCTACAAGATCCGCATGAAGATCCTGAACTCGGTCAACAACTCCCTGGCGGACTCCATCGCGGAACTCCAGTCCAAGGGCCGGATCGACAAGGACGTGAACCCGGCCGCGGTGGCCGGTTCGCTGGTCGCGATGCTCGCGGCGGTGGCGTCCCACCAGAAGGGCTTCTCGGCCTGGGGTGTGAAGCCCGCCGAACTGAAGCCGAATCTCGCACTCTTGGTGCACCTGGGCGTGACGGGCAGGAAGCCTTCCAAGTAAGCGCGCGCCCGTTGCCAGGGTCCACGTCCTGGTCCAAGTCCTGTCTGGCAGGCGGTGGTTCACACGGTGAGCCACCGCCTTCCGTCTACGCCGGCAACGGCCGGTCCCGCACCACGTGCTTCATCACGAGCGTCGACGTCAGCCGCTGCACCCCCGGCAGCGTCGCCAGCCGCTCGTCGTAGAGCCGCTGGAAGGCGGCCAGGTCGGCGGTGGCCACCCGGAGCAGGTAGTCCGGCTCGCCGAACAGCCGCTGGGCGTCCAGCACATGCTCCAGCTCACTGACCGCCCGCTCGAACTCGGCGACCGTGTCCCGGTCCTCCTGGCGCATGGACACGAAGACCAGCGCCTCGAAGTTCAGGCCGAGCGAGGCCGGGTCCACCATCGCGCGGTAGCCCTGGATGGCGCCGGACCGCTCCAGCTCGCGCAGCCGCCGGTGGCAGGGCGAGACGCTGAGCCGCACCCGGGCGGCCAGCTCGGTCACGGTCAGCCGCCCGTCCTGCTGCAGTTCGGCAAGGATTTTCCGGTCCACGTCGTCCATGAAGAAGATATTTGCGCAGAGTGCGCGATCATGAGCAAACTTCGGGAACACTTTCGGGACTTTCGCGCCTAATGTCCCCGGTATGGAATCCGGGCTGCTCTTCTCCTTCCTCGTCGTGGACGTGCTGCTGGTGTGCGTACCGGGCGCCGACTGGGCGTACGTCATCGCGACCGCCCTGCGCGGCGGCTCGGTCCCGCGCGCGGTGGCGGGCCTGGTCTGCGGCTACGCCCTGCACACCGCCCTGGCGACGGCGGGCCTGGCGGTGCTGGTGGCGGGCTCGCCCCGGCTGCTGACGGCCCTGACGGTGGCAGGCGCGGGCTACCTGCTGTGGCTGGGCTGGGGCGTCCTGCGCCACCCGGCGGTCCCGGACGCCGGCACCGCGGCGACACCCGACGGCCGCCTGTTCCGGCGCGGCGCGACGATCAGCGGCCTGAACCCCAAGGGCCTGCTGCTCTACCTCTCCGTGCTCCCCCAGTTCCTCACCCTCAGGGGCGCCCACCTCCCCGTACCCGTGCAGACGGCGGCCCTCGGCCTCCTCCACATGGCCTGCTGCGCGGCCGTCTACCTCACCGTGGGCACGCTCGCCCGCGCCCTTCTCAGGGCCCGCCCGGCAGCGGCCCGGGCGGTGACCCGCACCTCGGGCGCGGCCATGCTGGGAATCGGCGCACTGCTGCTGGTGGAACGGCTGGCGACGCTCTGATCCGGGTCCCGGCCGAGCCGGGGAAGGCCGGCAGCGCCCCGGCTGGGTGTGGCGTGGCCTCCGGGACCGTGGGGTGGTTCTGCTCCTCGGGGACCGTGGCGCCGGGAAGGGACTGAGGTACGGCCCTGCGCCGCGCGGGGACGCGCGTCGGCAAGGGTGATACTCGCCCCATGGCACAGCACGATCTACACGAGCTGCTCCGGTCGCTGCGGGTCTGGGACGCCCAGGTGACCGAGCTGCGGCCCTTCGACCCGGACACCGCCCCGCCCACCCCGCTGACCCTGTTCACGAACTGGTTCGCGGAAGCCGTCGCGGCGGGGCAGCCGGAGCCGCACACCATGTCACTGGCGACCGTGGACGAGGAGGGCAGGCCGGACGTGCGGACCGTGATGCTGCACGGCGCCGACGCGGACGGCTGGTCCTTCGCCACGCACGCCACGAGCCGCAAGGGCCGCGCGCTGACCGCCCGGCCGTATGCCGCCCTCTCCTTCTACTGGCCGGCGCTCGGCCGCCAGGTGCGGGTGCGCGGGCCGGTGACGTCGGCGCCGGCCGAGGAGAGCCAGGCCGATCTGCACGCGCGGTCCACGGGTGCGCTGGCTGCCGCGCTGACCGGCCGGCAGAGCGAGGAACTGCCCTCCGTGGAGGAGCTGCGGCGGGCCTCGGAGGCGGCCTGGGAGCGGGCCCGGCAGAACCCCGGCGAGCCGTCGCCGACCTGGACCCTGTACCGGCTGCACCCGGAGACGGTGGAGTTCTTCCAGGGGAACGCGGAACGGCGGCACGTGCGCCTGGAGTACCGCAGCACCGGGTTCGGCTGGAGCAGGGTGTTGTTGTGGCCGTGAGGAAATAGGCGACCACGTACGCCATCGGCGTCGGACGGGGTCCGACCGCTGTGGCGAAGCCCGCCCAAACCGGGGTCCAGCGGTGCTTCGCCGCCACCTCCGCCGCCCAGGCGATGCCGCTGCCCCGCTCCCCTCGGCTCCTGTGAGTAAGCCCAACCGACCCCGGCGACTTCATCGCCTGGATCGCCCGGATCACGGGTCACCGCGCCGGGAAGCGGTAGCGGCGGCAGCGGGCACAGAAGCGGTGCCGGGCGCCTTCTTCACGGCCGGGACACCCTTCCCGTACACCCGTGATCAATCCGCAACCAATTCCGGTCTTGACCGAGACCCATCAACCGGGTGTGTGGTTACGCTCCCGCTCATGGCCGTCTCCCGTCCCTCCCCCGCTCCCCTGCCGCCGACCCCCGCCGACCGCCCGGTCTATGTGATCGGAGCCGGCCCCGGGGGTCTCGCCGCCGCGTACGCGTTGCGGGCGCGGGGGGTACGGGCCGTGGTCCTGGAGAAGTCCGACCAGGTGGGCGCCTCCTGGCGTCGGCACTACGACCGGTTGCACCTGCACACCACCCGACGGCTGTCCTCGCTGCCCGGGCTCGCCATGCCGCGGAAGTTCGGCCGCTGGGTCTCCCGGGACGACGTGGTCCGCTACCTGGAGAAGTACGCCGAGCACCACGAACTGGAGATCGTCACCGGTGTGGAGGTCCACCGCGTCGAGCGGAGCGGGGACGGCACCGGTTGGCTGCTGCACGCCTCCGGCGGCCGGGAGCTGACCGGCAGCGCGGTGATCGTCGCCACCGGCTTCAACCACACCCCGCGCATCCCCGACTGGCCGGGCCGGGAGTCGTACGGCGGCGAGTTCCTGCACGCGGCCGAGTACCGCGACGCCGGACCGTACCGGGGCCGTGACGTGCTCGTCGTCGGCATCGGCAACACGGGCGCGGAGATCGCGGTGGACCTGGTGGAGGGCGGGGCCGCGCGGGTGCGGCTGGCGGTGCGCACGGCGCCGCACATCCTGCGCCGGTCGACGCTCGGCTGGGCCTCCCAGTACTCGGGCGTGCTGGTCCGGCGGCTGCCGGTGTGGCTCGTGGACCGGCTCGCCGGGCCGGTGGGGCGGCTGAGCACGCCGGACCTGACCGCGCACGGGCTGCCGCGTCCGGACACCGGCCTGTACAGCAGGGTGAAGCAGGGCGCGATCCCGGTCCAGGACGTCGGTCTGATCGACGCCGTGCGCACGGGCAAGGTGGAGATCGTGGCGGCCGTGGAGGCGTTCGAGGACGGCAAGGTGGTCCTCGCCGACGGCAGCCGGGTCTCTCCCGACGCGGTGATCGCGGCGACCGGGTACGTGCGGGCGCTGGAGGGGCTGGTCGGGCACCTCGGGGTGCTGGACGGGCGCGGCAGACCGGTGGTGCACGGCGGCCGCACACCCGCGCAGGCGCCCGGCCTGTACTTCACCGGGTTCACCAACCCCCTCAGCGGGATGCTCAGGGAGCTGTCGATCGACGCGGGGCGGATCGCGAAGGCGGTGGCGAAGAAGCTGACCTAGCCGCGTGGCAACTGCGCCCGCCGCTGTCTCACAGGAGGCGGGCGGAACGTTGCTCGGATCGACCGGTGTGCGTTCGGTGGTGCCGTCAGGATACGGCGAGCGTGCGGGCGGCCGATGGGGTGCGCCGGATGACCAGCGCCATCAGGGCCGCCGCGGCGCACAGGGTGCCGGAGGCGTACCAGACGACGTCGTAGGAGCCGAAGACGTCCCGGGCGACTCCGCCGAGGTAGGCGACGACGGCCGCGCCGACCTGGTGGGAGGCGAGCACCCAGCCGAAGACGATGGCGCTGTCCTCGCCGAACTGCTCGCGGCACAGGGCCAGGGTGGGCGGGACGGTGGCGACCCAGTCGAGGCCGTAGAAGACGATGAAGAAGAGCATCGGCGGGTGGACGGCGGGGCCCAGCAGCATCGGCAGGAACAGCAGGGACAGGCCGCGCAGGGCGTAGTAGACGGCGAGCAGGCGGCGCGGTTCGAAGCGGTCGGTGAACCAGCCGGAGGCGATCGTGCCGACGACGTCGAACACGCCGATCACCGCGAGCAGGGAGGCCGCCGTCGTCACGGGCATGCCGTGGTCGTGCTCGGCGGGCACGAAGTGCGTCTGTATCAGCCCGTTGGTGGAGGCACCGCAGATCGCGAAGGTGCCGGCGAGCAGCCAGAAGGTGCCCGTGCGGGCGGCGGAGGACAGGACCCCGAGCGTGCGGCGGGCGGCGCCGGTGACGGGCGGCGGCTTGGGCACGAACTCCCGCGCCCCGTACGGCGCCACGCCCACGTCGGCCGGGTGGTCGCGCAGCAGGAGCCAGACGAAGGGGACGACGGCGAACGCGGCCAGGGCGACGGTGACCGCGGCGGGCCGCCAGTCGTGGCGCTCGACGATCCAGGACAGCAGCGGCAGGAAGACCAGCTGGCCGGAGGCCGAGGCGGCGGTGAGGATGCCGGTGACCAGACCGCGCCGCTCGGTGAACCAGCGGTTGGTCACCGTCGCCGCGAAGGCCAGCGCCATGGAGCCGGTGCCGAGCCCCACCAGCAGGCCCCAGCACAGCAGCAGTTGCCAGGCCGCCGTCATCCACACGGTCAGTCCGGAGCCGAGCGCGATCACGGTCAGCGCCGCGGCCACCACCCGGCGGATGCCGAAACGGTCCATCAGCGCGGCGGCGAAGGGCGCGGTGAGGCCGTAGAGCGCGAGGTTGACGGAGACGGCGGCGCCGATGGTGCCGCGCGACCAGCCGAACTCCTGGTGCAGCGGGTCGATGAGCAGGCCGGGCAGGGATCGGAAGGCCGCCGCGCCGGTGATCGTGACGAAGGTGACGGCGGCGACGAACCAGGCACGGTGCACGCGGCCGCGCCGGGCGGGCGGGGCCTGGACGGGAGCGGCGGCTGGAGTTGTCTGAGTCACGTCACCCACCCTCCCGTGCGTATGCTCGTGCATCGAGTGGCCCGGTGGACATCCTTCGCTAGGATCGGGCCATGACGAGCGCAGTCACAGGGGAATTCCGGCCGCACCGGGTCGCCGTCCTCGCCCTGGACGGCCTGCTGCCGTTCGAGCTGGGCATCCCGCACCGGATCTTCGGCCGCCCCCGGGACGCCCAGGGCCGGCACCTGTACGAGGTCGTGACCTGCTCGGCCCGGCCGCCCGGCACGATCGAGACGGACGCCGACTTCGCCGTGCAGGTCGCACACGGCCCGGAGACACTGGCGACGGCGGACACGGTGATCGTCCCGGCGTCCTACGAACTCGGCCCGCTCTACGACGAGGGCCGGCTCACCGACGAACTGGCCGCCGCCCTCGCCCGCATCCGCCCCGGCACCCGGCTGGCCTCCATCTGCACCGGCGCCTACGTCCTCGCCGCCGCCGGCCACCTCGACGGACGCCCGGCCACCACGCACTGGGCCGACGCCGAGCGCTTCCAGCGGATGTTCCCGAAGGTCAAGGTGGACGCGGACGTGCTGTTCATCGACGACGGGGACGTGCTGACCTCGGCCGGGGTCGCCGCCGGGATCGACCTGTGCCTGCACATGGTCCGCCGCGACTTCGGCACGGCCGTCGCCAACGACGTGGCCCGCCGCACCGTCGTTCCGCCCCACCGCGACGGCGGCCAGGCCCAGTACATCCACCGCCCGGTCCCCGACCCCCAGGTCGCCACGACGACCGCCGCCCGCGCCTGGGCGCTGGGCCGGCTGCACGAGCCGATCCAGCTGCGGGACCTGGCCGAGCAGGAGGCCATGTCGGTACGCACCTTCACCCGCCGCTTCCGCGAGGAGGTCGGCATCAGCCCCGGCCAGTGGCTCACCCAGCAGCGCGTGGAGCGCGCCCGGCACCTGCTGGAGTCCACGGACCTGTCGATGGACCAGGTGGCGCGGGAGTCGGGCTTCAACACGGCCCAGTCGATGCGCCAGCACCTACAGGCCGCCCTCGGGGTCACGCCCACCGCCTACCGGCGCGCCTTCCGCACCGGCGGCGGCGCCGAGCGGCAGCACGGCGTCGGCACCCGGCGCTGACCGGCCGGCCCGTCTCTCGCCCCACCAGCCGACCGCCGTCAGCAGCAGGGTGAGGGCCACCCCGGCCAGGATCGCCGTGGACGGCGCGGTGCGCGGCAGCAGGGCGCCCGCGAGGGAGCCCGTCGCCGCGTAACCGGCGCCCACGGCGGCGTACATGACCGAGTAGCCGGCGGCCAGGACGTCCGGCGGGAGCACCTCGCGCAGGGACAGGTTCCGGGTGAGCATCGCGCCGGACTGGAACAGCCCGGCCACGGCCAGTGCCGCCGCGATGCCCGGGGCGCCGGGTATCAGGGCGACCGCGGCCACCGCGGCCGACATGCCGGTCATCAGGACCGCGCTGCGGGTGCGGAGCAGCCCCGGCCAGGACCGTGAGCCGTACAGGAAGGCGCCGACGGCGGAGGCCACCGCCATCACCGTGAGCAGCGGGCCCGCCCAGCCCACGCCGGTGCCGCGCTGTTCGAGCAGGGCGGGCAGGACGAGTTCGGCGAGGGCCAGCAGGGACAGGCTGGCCGCGCCCGTGACGTACACCGGCCAGGCCCGGGCCAGCAGACGCCGCTTCGACACGCCCTCGCTGTCCCGGTCGCCCCGCTCGGCGGGACCGCCGGGGCCGTCCGCCGCCCAGCCGGCCGGGAGCGACCACAGGCCCGCGGCGGACGACGCCATCAGGGCGGCGGCGAGCAGCGGCGGCAGGCGGGGGTCGGCGCCGAGGGCGAGCCCCGTGACGGTGGCCGGGGAGACGGCCCACACACCGAACGTGAGCACCGACTCGGCGGACAGCGCCTGGGCCGCCGCGTGCGCCGGGACCAGGGAGGTGAGCAGGGTGCGCAGCCCGCCGGGCGCCGCGGCGGGCCCGGCCCCGGCGAGGAAGGCGAAGGCGGTGAGTATCGCGGCGGGCGCGCCGGGGAACGCGCCGAGGCCGGCGAATCCGACGGCACCCGCGACGAGCCCGGCGGCCAGGTGCGGGCGGGCCCGCCGGGGGTCCAGGCGCATGCCGAGCACGGGAGCGCCGATGATCTCGCCGATGACGTAGGCGGCGGCGAGGGCCGCGCCCAGCGAGTAGCCGCCGGGGCGCTCACGGACCAGGAAGACCAGGGCCAGCGGGGCCATGGCCACCGGCATGCGGGCGCCGACGGCCACCAGGGCCCAGGTCAGGACCGGCCGGGAGACGACATCGCGGTAGCTCATGCCTCGACGGTAGGGGCCGCCACCGACAACCGCCGTCCCCTTTTCCCGAGCCTGTGGACAACTTCGGCCGACGATGCCTGACGGGGGCTCACCCGGCGCCGGAACGTCAGAATCGCCCGCATGGCGCGCAACTCGGCCCGTCGGCGGGCCAACCGCCGGCGCGGCACCGGGTCGCGTACGGCCCCGGTCTCCACGGCGGCCGAGACGACTCCCGCCGGCTCCTGGGCGAAGCCGATCTGCCGGCCCTGTCCCTCTCCCCCGACGACGTGCGCCACACACGCGCGTGCCCCGCCGAAGAAGACCCCGCCGCTCGCCGAAGAATCCCGAAGAGTTGTCCACAGCCTGTGGAGAAACGGGCCGGCGCATGCTCCTGCTGTCGCCGATGCCCGAGCCGTTCGCGGGCGCGACGGGGTCACCGGTGGCACCGGTGGCATGGCGATCCTTTGAGCGACGGCGGCACTTCGGCCGTACAACGCGGCACGCGGCGGCACGACGGCCGTACGGCGGCAGCGCGGCCGCGGTCGGCGGCGCGTGGCTCCCCCACCGTCACGCGCACGCGCCGCCGTCCGACGCGATCCGCACTCGGCGAGGACCGCCGTCATCCCGGGCCCTCGCCGTCCCCTCGCGGCGGATCGACGCACCCCAGCCTGATCAGGCACCCAGGGAACGTCAACGCCGGTACGGGCCTGTGTTGCGGCAGCCCGCTCACGGCACCCGCGCACGGGCGCACCCCCCGGCGCACCACCGCTCCGGGCCGCTACACCACTTCGAAGGCGAGATCCTCGTACGCGGACAGTCCGCCCCCGTACGCCACCGCGGCGCTCTGCCGGGGCGGTGTACAGCGGTCCAGTTCGCACCAGATGCTCTTGCCGGCGTCGTCGGGGCTCCAGCCCCAGCGGTCGGCGAGACAGTCCACGAGGGCCAGACCCCGGCCACCGGTGGCGTCGTCGTCGGCGCAGCGGGGCACGGGCGCGCGCGAGCTGCGGTCGGTCACCTCGACCCGCACCGTGGCCGACGCGCACTTCTCGGCCGCCGGACCCGGCAGACAGAGCCGCAGCACGGCCGGCCGGCCCGTGTGCACCACGGCATTGGTCACCAGCTCGGACACGAGCAGGATCAGAGTCTCGGCCAGCGGCTCGTCGGCCGTTATCCCCGATCCCGCGAGCCGCGAGCGGGCCCACCTCCTCGCCCGCCCCACCTCCGCGGGGTCGGGCCGGATCTCCAGCTGCACTTGAAGCACCTGCACCGCTCACACCATCCGAACCGGCGGATCCATGACCCCACGCCAACCGCGCTCCGCGGTCTCAGCCGCGGCGGCGATCACGAGGGCCACGATCCTAGCCATTTTCTGCATGGCCAGAACAACGGCCAGAGCAAGGGTCACGGACCGTGACTCCCTTGCGAGACAGCATGGTTGACGTACAGTCACCCCAACAAGCGCTTCGGGCATATTCCCGCGCGAAGGAGTACGCGTAGGGCATACTGTGCGACGCTCGTGCCGGGGAGTCGAACAGACGGGGACAACGGGCCTGACCACCCCGCGAGCTGCGGCGCGCACCGCACGACCCGGCACCGCCCCAGGGGCACCGCCGACCCGGCTCGTACGCGCAGCCACTCGCATCTCACACAAGGTACCCGAGCGGACACCCGACTCCGGGCCGTGACGAGTCCGGCGAAGGACACAACCCGGTATCAACGCTCCGTGACCCCGGCAGGCCACGATCCGCTACATCGTGGGCCATGACTTCCCGGGCGCGGCGGGCCGGAACGCCACCGGCGGCTCAGCCGCACATCTCCGCCCAGGAGACCGAGGACCTGCCGGCCGCGCATCCGGCGGTGGGCGACGCGGCCGTGATCGGCCTGCCGGACGCCGAGCGCGGCGAACTGGTCCGTGGACGGCGGTGGTTTCCGCCGTCGGGGACCGCGGAGTCCCCGTTATTCGGGGACCGTGAAGTAGCGCGCGAACGCCGGTACGACCTCCGCCTCGCCGATCCTGCCGTCACCGTCGGTGTCGAGGGCGGCGGCGGCCTGGCGGGCGGCCTCCTCCGGGACGCGGAACACGCGCAGCACGCGCGCGGTGTCGGCGCTGCCGATCCGGCCGTCGGCGTCCGTGTCGGCCACCGCCAGGGCCGCGTGCAGGAAGGGCCGGGCGATCTCGGCGAAGCGGCCGGGGTTGTCGCGCAGCCGTTTGACCGCGCCGGTGACGAACTCCTCGCGGGTGATGCGCTGGTCGCCGTCCCGGTCGGCGATGCCGGCCATGCCCTGCCAGAACGCCTCCGCGCCGGCGTACAGCGCCTGCCCCTTGTCGGAGCGGGCGGGCACGCCGAACTCGGCGAGCAGTGCCTTGGCCGCCGCGTTGAAGTCCTCCCGGTCGATGTAGCCGTTGCCGTCCTGGTCGAAGGTGGCGAACCGGGCGGCGATCCTGCGCTCGTACTCGGTGCTGACCATGTCTGTTCGGGCCGCCTTACATGAGGGTCGTACGGGTGGTCCTGCCCGTGGGTGGGGGTGACCTGGCAGGGAGCGTACGACGCGGATGACCGGCAGACGGCGGGAAACCGGCGGTTGTGCCAAGACCGGGGGAATTCTGCGACACCAGTGTGGCCGTGTCGCGATGCCGTGACGGCCGCTCAGGCGGAGAGGGGCCCGGCCTCGTCCGTGGTCGCGGAGTCCAGGTCGGGGTGGACGTCGAAGAGACGGCGCACACCGAGCGCGCCGAGCACGCGGTTGACGTGCGAGCCGTCCTCGGCTCCCCGGTCCGGCAGGATCAGCCGCAGCCGGCCCTGGCAGGAGCGGATCAGCCGGCGGGCGGCGATGAGGACGCCGACCCCGCTGGAGTCGCAGAAGAACACGTCGGAGAGGTCCACCACGAGGCTGTGGTGCCCCTCGGCGACGCTGTCGTGCACCCGTTGGCGCAGCACCGGCGAGGTCATCAGGTCCAGTTCCCCGGACACCCGGAGGACGGCCCACTCGCCCTGCTCGACGCCGGTCACGCTGAATGCCACGGCCCTGCCCTCCGCTCGCCGGATGTCCCGGAACCGCCCGGAAACGGAAGCAGTTCCTACGTTTCTTGTCGCGCGGCTGCCCAGCGGCCGTTCCCCGAAACGTGACGCAACAAACGACAGTCGATCGACTAAGGGCTTGTTTCGGTCACTATCGGTCCTGTTCGATCAGAGGTGCACGCATCTTGTGTGAAGGATGTGTGAAGGGGGCACTATCACCTGCGGCCCTTGCGGGGGCGCACATTGACACAAAGGGGCGTGCACCGTCTGACGTGCCGACTACATTCGAGAGGGCAGGACCGACAGGCTGGACGGGCCGGACAGGGCGAGGGGAGGGGACCGCATGGCCAGGAGGGACGTACCGCCCCGCTGGGACCGCAAGATGCAGCAGCGGCTCGCGCGCGGTGAGGCGGCCGCCCTCGGCGAGCTCTACGACCGTTTCGCCTCCCTCGTGCACAGCCTCGCCCACCGCGTCCTCGCCGACGAGCAGGACGCCGACGCCGCCACCCGCGAGGTCTTCGCCCACGTCTGGGAACACCCGGAGACCTACGACCCCCAGCAGGGCCCCCTGCGCTCCTGGATCGCCGCCGTCACCCACCGGGTCGCCGTACAGCGGCTGCGCGACCGGGAGGAGCTGGAGCAGCCGCGGCGCGAGGAGCTGGAGAGCAAGGTGCGCCGCGCCTCGGTCGCCGCCCGCGCCGACTACATCGTGCACTCCATGCCGGCCCCGCTGCGCGCCGCCCTCGACCTGGCCTACTTCCAGCGCCGCGACTACCGCCAGACCGCGGCCGACCTCGGTGTCACCGAGGACGAGGCCCGCCGTCGGCTCCGACTCGGCCTCCAGCTCCTCTCCACCGCCCATGACACCGGCACACCGCCGGGATACCGGGGTGCGGTGTGAAGGGGACGGGCGGCTCCGGGGCGCACGACGAGTACGGCGAGTTCGGCGAGTTCGGCGGGTTCGGCGGGTTCGGCGAACACGCCGGCCACGGGGGAGACGAGGGCCACGGCGGTGACGCGCGCGGGGAACGGCCACGGGGGGACGCCGACTTCGGCGGGCGCGGCTCCGGGCACGACCGGCGTGGTTCCGGAGGATCCGCTGCCGGGAGTTCCGGTGCCGGGGGTTCCGGCGGGCGCGGCGGCAGTTCGGGGGACGTGCCGCCCGCTGCCGGTGGGTCCGGACCCGCCCCGGCGCCGCGGATACCCACGCCCCGCGCGTCCGTGGAGGACAGCGGGCTCCCGTTGCCCGACCTCGCCGATCCGGGAGACCTCACACCCGTGCCGCTCGACCTGTCGCACGACGTCCTGAAGTCGCTGCTCGGCGCCTGGGCGCTGGCCGCCTGTTCGGCGGCGGAGACGGCGGCCGTCGAGGAGCACCTGGGCGACTGCGGCTCCTGCGCCGACGAGGCCCGCCGGCTGCGCGAGGCGGTCGGCCTGCTGCACCAGCCGGAGACCCTGGACCTCAACCCGGCGCTGCGCACCCGCGTCCTGGCCTCCTGCCTGAAGCGCCGGCCGCCGCGCATCCCGGTGCCCGACTGGGCGGCGCCGTACGACGCCGAGACCGCGCGGCTGGACGCGCTGCTCCAGGACTTCGGGGACGCGGAGTGGCACGCGCCGGTGCGGCTGCGCTGGTTCGAGGCCGACGCGCCGACGAGCCGTCGTACGACCGTCGCCGGGGTGATCGCGCACCTGCTGTCGGTGGACGGGCTGATCGCGACGGCGCTCGGTCTGGAGGACCCGCTGGCCGAGGTCGCCGACGCCGACAAGGAGGCCGTGGGTCCGGCGGGCCGCACGGAGGCGTTCTGGCGGGCCTCGCACTTCCCGCCGACGCGCTCGGTGCGGGGGCCGTGGCGGGAGCAGAGCCACAGCCTGGTGCGGACCGTGTCCTTCACCGGCGGCCACGCGGGCGGTCTCACCGTGCCGTACGG
This sequence comes from Streptomyces sp. Ru62, assembly GCF_002920615.1. Lineage (GTDB taxonomy): Bacteria > Actinomycetota > Actinomycetes > Streptomycetales > Streptomycetaceae > Streptomyces. Next base: position 238,685 of record NZ_PQSU01000001.1, on the reverse strand, counting down.
CGACTTCGCGCTGCCGCTGCACGACGCGATGCTGGACCGCGCCTTCGAGTGCTGGGTGCACGCCGAGGACATCGCCGAGGCGGTGGACTATCCGTACGAGCCGCCGGCGCCGCGGCACCTCAACAAGATGATCGACCTCGCGGCCCGTCTGCTGCCGACGGCGCTCGCCGCGCGCCGCCGGGCGGGACTGTCCGCGCCGGGCCGCCGGACCCCGCACCTGGTCCCGGCCGGCGCGCCCGGCCGCAGCCTGCGCCTGGAGATCGAGGGCGCGGCCGGCGGCGAGTGGCTGATCCCCCTCGACTCACCGGCGGCGGTGGGTTCCACCGACTTCGAGGTGGCCCACGTGGCCCTGGACGGCGTGGAGTTCTGCAAGCTGGCGGCGGGGCATGTGCCTCCGGAGGAAGCCGCGGCGGGTCAGGTCGGTGACCGCGAAGCGATCAGGGACGTGCTGTTCGCGGTTGCGTCACTGAGCCGGATGTAGGGGCGGGGCCGGACGCGTCGGGGCTGCGGGTGACCTGGGGTTGCTCGCGCGGTTCCCCGCGCCCCCGGAGGGGCGCCCAGCCGCCCCGCGACGGAAAGCGCCCGAGCGGCTAGGCGAACACCACCGTGCGGCGCCCGTTGAGCAGGATCCTCCGCTCCGCATGCCACTTCACGGCCCGCGCCAGCGCCTGGCACTCCACGTCCCGGCCGATGGCCACGAGCTGGTCCGGCGTCACGTCGTGCCCGACCCGCTCGACCTCCTGCTCGATGATCGGGCCCTCGTCCAGGTCCGCGGTGACGTAGTGCGCCGTCGCGCCGATCAGCTTCACCCCCCGCGCGTGCGCCTGGTGGTACGGCTTCGCGCCCTTGAAGCTCGGCAGGAAGGAGTGGTGGATGTTGATGATCCGGCCGCTGAGCTGCTTGCACAGGTCGTCGGAGAGGACCTGCATGTAGCGGGCGAGGACGACCAGCTCGACCTTCTCCTCGCGGACGATCTCCAGCAGCCTCGCCTCGGCCTCCGACTTGGTGTCCTTCGTCACCGGGATGTGGTGGAAGGGAATGTTGTAGGAGCCCACCAGCTCCTCGAAGTCGGTGTGATTGGACACCACACCCACGATCTCCACCGGCAGCGCGCCGATCCGGGCCCGGAACAGCAGGTCGTTCAGGCAGTGCCCGAACTTGCTGACCATCAGCAGGATGCGCATCTTCTCGTCGGCCCGGTGGATCTGCCAGTCCATGTGGAAGGAGTCACCGATCGCGGCGAAGCTCGCCCGCAGTTTGTCCACCGTCACCGGCGCCTCGGCCGAGAAGTGGACGCGCATGAAGAACAGTCCCGTGTCGTGGTCGCCGAACTGCTGGCTGTCCTCGATGTTGCAGCCGGTCATGAACAGATAGCTGGACACGGCGTGCACGATGCCCTTTTTGTCCGGGCAGGAGAGCGTGAGGATGTACTGGTCGGCCGGTGCGGCGGCGGAGGCGGACTGATCGGTCATGCACCACAGGGTCCCACACCGGCCACCCGCCATGGGGCGGCCGTCCGCCACGCGGACCCCGCCAGGACCCGTCAGGACCTCGTCAGGATCCGCAGCACGTCCAGGCTCTTCGGCGGCACGTCCGGGTCCTCCCCGTCGCTCACCGACATCCGCACGTGCGCGTCCCGGGCCGCCCGCACCGCGTCCGGCCAGCCGGAGTGGTCCAGGTAGGCGGCGACGGGCGCGTCCGGGCCGACCTGGTGCATGATCCGCAGCACCCGCAGCACGGCGGTGTCGACGAGCGCCGCCTCCTGCGAGTCCCGGAATATGGTGCCGACGTACTTCTCGGCCGACCAGCTGTCCAGCCAGGTGTCCTCCACCAGCCGGTACACCGCGTCCGTGACGTCACCGTAGCCGTCCACGCCGGCCAGCCAGACGTCCCGCTGGAACACCGGGTCGGAGAGCATGTGCAGCGCCGAGCGCACATTGCTGCGCCACCGCCACCACGGCATGTCGTTCAAGGGCATGCCGCCCATGGTGGAGGAGCGACGGCCGCGACGGGAAGAGTTCTCCGAACCTTGCACGGTCATCGATCGTACGTTCCCCGTCCCCTGTATCTCACCGGCCCCCGTAATTCACCTCCGTGTCACCCTTCGTTGACCAAGAGTCACTCCGGGGTTGGTCCTGTGAGGGAATCGTGCGTGTGCATGACCGGCAGGCGACGCACGCGCAGTACTCCTCTCCCCGTCCTTCCCCGCCCCGTCAGAGCCACCGTCCTCGCGGCGGGCGCGGTGGCCCTCTGTGCGTCCCTCACCGCCGCGTGCGGGGTCATCCCCGGTGCCACGGGGGGCTCCGGGGATGACCCCGTCAAGGTGATGACCTGGGCCCCGCAGGACACCGACGCGACCAACAAGCCCGGCATGCCCGCGATGGCCCGCGCCTACGCCAAGTGGATCAACTCCCACGGGGGCATCAACGGCCGCAAGCTTCAGGTGCTGACCTGCAACGACCACAACGACGGCGTGGGCGCCGCGCGGTGCGCCCGGCGCGCGGCGACCGAGAACGTGGTCGCGGTCGTCGGCTCCTACAGCCAGTTCGGCGACTCCTACCTCGCCCCGCTGGAGGGTGCAGGCATCCCCTACATCGGCGGCTACGGCGTCACCAACGACGAGTTCACCGGCGCCATGTCCTACCCGGTCAACGGCGGCCAGCCCGCGCTCCTGGCCGGCCTCGGCAGGGCCCTCGCGGAGAGCTGCGGCAACGTCGCCCTGGTCCGCCCGGACAGCATCGCCGGCGACCAGCTGCCCGCCATGCTCGACGCCGGTCTCAAGGCGGGCGGCCACGCGGACGCCGGCGACCAGCTCGCCGCGGAGGACGCCACCGAGTACGGCGGTCAGGCCGAACAGGCGCTGCGCCACGCGACCGAGGACGTGACCAGGAAGGGCTGTGTGGTGCCCGCCCTCGGGGACCGCACGGACACCTTCATGGACTCCTTCCGGCGGGCCCGCGAGAACTTCCCGGCCGTACGCACGGCGACCGTGCTCGGCAGCGTGGACCAGACCGTGATCAACGCGACCGGCGGGGCGTCGGGGCCGTACGAGGGGGCGTACATCACCGGCTGGTACCCGGTCGCCTCCGACCACCGCTGGGACCCGATGAAGAAGGTGATCAACGAGGAGGCCTTCGGCGACAACCGCATCGACCCCGCGGACGCCGGTGTGCAGACCACGTGGATCGCCTACACCGTCCTCAAGGCCGTCCTGGAGAAGATCGGCGAGGGCGAGGTGAGCGCCGACACCGTGCGGCGCACCCTCAACGACGGCCTGCGGGTGTCCACCGGCGGCCTCACCCCGACCCTGCACTGGCCCTACGAGAGCAAGCTGGCCGCGGTCGGCTTCCCGCGGCTGGTCAACGCCGACGTCACCCTCCAGGTGGTCCGGGACGGCAAGCTGGTCGCGGCCCGCAAGGACATCGGCGGCACCAACGGGATCGCCGACATGACCTCGACCCTGGAGAACGCCGACGTGCCGTGACGGTCGTCCGTCACAGTTGGGTCGGCTGGCGCTGGGTCAGGCCGTACTGCTTGGCGATCGCGTTCCACAGCGCCGCCGCCTTCGTCTTCTGCGCGCTGGCGGTGCCGCTCTCCCGGTTGCCGGCCTGCGTCTCGCCGGTGGTGCGGGCGTGCCCCTTGCGGCAGACCTTGTGCCCCTTGGCCTGGTCGGCCCAGGCCGCGTAGTGGTTGTCGGCCGCGGCGGACGCCTGCCATGCCTTGGTCAGCGCGGCCGTCAGATCGGCGTTGCCGGGCAGCTTGTCCACGGACAGCTTGCCGAGCCGCGTGACCAGTTGGCCGCGCTGCCGGGCCGCGTCCCGCAGGTTGGAGGCGGCCTGGTCGAGGTTGTCGCACTGCTTGACGTCCGCCACCGCCTGGATCACCGAGGCCCGGCTGCTGCCGCTGTCCGCGAGCAGCTTGTCCAGCTCGACGGCCTGCTGCCGGACGGGGTCGGCGGCGGGCGAGGCGGAGTCCTGGGTGGCCGGGGAGGTGGCCGCGACCGTCTTGTCGTCCGTGCCCCGGTCCTTGTCGCCCCCGCCGCTGAGCAGCGCGCCGGCGCCGACGCCGAGCACGACGATGCCGACGCCGATCGCGGCGATCAGCGGCACCCGTGACCGGCCCCGGCGCCGCCCGCCGTCGTCGTCCGGACCCGCGTCGTACGACGGCTGCGCCGGGCGGTACGACGCCTGCGCGGGGCCGGGGTAGGCGTCCTGCTGCACCCGCGGCAGCTGCTGGGTTGACCCGGCCGGGCTGTCGCCGCCCCCGGGGCCGCCGCGGAAGAGGTTGTCGAACTCGGCGGGCGGCTGCCGGTCCGCCCCCTGCGCCTGCGCCTGGGCGGCGTACGGCGGGATGTACTGCGTGGCCTCCGCGTCCGAGGCCGCGGGCGCCGCCTGCCGGGGCGTCTGGCCGAGGTAGCGCGTCTCCTCGCCGGCCGACTCCGGCGGCAACGCGCCGGGCGAGACCGGCGGCATGTACTGGGTGGCCGCCTCGTGGACGCCGCCCCCGGCGGGGACCGGCGGTATGTACTGGGTGGCGCCGTCGGCCTGCACGGGCGGTATGTACTGGGTGGCGCCCTCGTCGCCGGGCGCGGCCGGGCCGGCGGGCACCGGCGGGAGGTACTGGGTCGCGCCGTCCGCGCTCGGGGGCAGCGGGGCGCCCGCGGCCGGGTACGCGGACGGATGCGGCGCGGCGGAGGGCTGACCCGGAACGGGCTGCGCCGGGTACGGCTGCTGCTGCGCGTGCTGCTGGTAGGGATCGGGCGCGCCGTACGCGGGCTGCTCGGCCGCGCCGTAGGCGCCGGGACCGTCCTGACCGCCGTAGTGCGCCTCCTGGCCGCCGTAGGAAGCCGTCGGCCCGCCGTAGGCAGGGGCCTGGCCGCCGTACGACGGGGCCGGGGCGCCCTCCGGGGGCAGCGGTCCGGGGTTCGCCGCGGAGGGGGGCCGCTGGTCGGGGCCGCCGGGGGCGTCCCACTGCGGGGCCGCCGCCGGGGGCCAGCCCTGGCCCGGCTGGGGCGCCTGCTGCTCGGGGCCCCACGAACCGCCCCAGGCCTGCCCGCCGGCCGGGTGGGCGGGGGCGGGCGTCCCTGTCATGCCCGGCAGCAGGGGCTCTCCTCCGTCGGAGGGCAGCACGATGCCTTCGCGCGCGGTCCGCGCCGAGGGCTCATCGCCCTGTCCACTCTGCGTCACCGGGACTCCTACTAATGGGGGACCTTGTGAATCGTCGGCTCACGCTACCGGCTCCCCCGAGCCCCGTGCCACGCAGTGCGGTTCGCGACCTCCTCCCTGTGACAGCGGTAACACCAGCGCCCCGCGAAAGCGCTGTGCGCGGCACCCGGCGCACACCCGGGTGCCGTTTCCCGTTCGTTCACGCTCCGACCGGGCTGGTGTTCACGCGGCCTGCTGGAGATCGAGCCGCGCCCCGAACTCCCGTACCACCGCTTCCTCCCGGAAGGGCTCCAGCCGCTGCTGGAGGTCGTCCAGGTACTCGGCGCCCCGGTTGGAGCGGAGTGTCTCCAGCAGCTCCACCGCCTTCATGCCCGTGGTGCAGGCCTGCTCGATCTCGCGCTGCTGCACCTGGGCCGTGGCGAGCAGCACATAGCCGATGGCGCGCCGGCGGGCCCGGGACTCCGGGTGCCCGGCCAGCGACTGCTCGGCGTACCGCGCGGCCTGGTCGGCCTGCCCGAGGTCGCGGTGGCAGTGGGCCAACTCGTCGGCCAGGTAGGCCTCGTCGAAGTGCGCGATCCACACCGGGTCGTCCCCGGCGGAGTCGTCCGCCCCCTCCATCGCCGTGATCGCCCGGCCGCCGGCCTCCTGCGCCGCGCGCGCGTCACCGAGCAGGGCGTGCCCGCGCGCCTCGGCGGCGTGGAACATCGCCTCCACGCGCGGGGTCACCTGCCCGCGCGCCCCCTCCTGCGCCGCCCGCGCCAACTGGGCGATCTCGCGCGGGTTCCCGAGCTGCGCGGCGAGGTGGCTCATGGACGCGGCGAGCACGTAACCGCCGTACCCGCGGTCCCCGGCGGCCTGCGCGAGCCGCAGCGACTGGATGTAGTACCGCTGGGCGAGGCCCGGTTGCCCGGTGTCGACGGCCATGTACCCCGCCAGCTCCGTCAACCGGGCGACGGCGGCGAAGAGTTCCCGGCCGACCGCCTCCCGGTAGGAGCCCGCGAGCAGACCGGAGACGACGCTGTTGAGGTAGTGCACGACGACCGGGCGCACATGCCCGCTGCCGTACTGGTGGTCGAGGTCCACCAACGCCCGGGTCATGGACCGTACGGCCGCCACGTCGGACTGGCCGACGCGCGGGCCCGCCTGCCGGGCCACCTGGGGGTCCGGCGCCGAGATCAGCCAGTCGCGGCTCGGCTCGACCAGCGCGGAGGCGGCGACGGAGGAGCCGGACAGGAAGTCCCGGCGCCCCACGTCGCTGCGCCACAGCTCGCAGACCTGCTCGATGGCGCCCAGTACCGTCGGCGAGAACTGGAGACCGACCCCCGAGGCGAGGTTCTTGCCGTTGGCCATGCCGATCTCGTCGATCGTGACCGTACGGCCGAGCTTGCGCCCGAGCGCCTCGGCGATGATCGCCGGGGCCCGGCCCCGCGGCTGCTGGCCGCGCAGCCAGCGCGCCACGGACGTCTTGTCGTAGCGCAGGTCGAGGCCGTGCTCGGCGCCGCACATGTTGACCCGCCGGGCCAGCCCGGCGTTCGAGCACCCCGCTTCCTGGATGAGTGCCTGCAGCCGTTCGTTGGGCTGCCTCGCCACGAGAGGCCTTGCGGCCATGTGCTACCCCCTGCGTTGCGATCCCCTGGAGCGTGTTGCGATCCTCCGGAGCACAAAGATCCGGCCGGAAGATCACTGCCCAGCTGACATAACGTCAATGCGTGACATATGCGGATTGCCGGGGTAAAGGCGGTTCCCCCCATCCCTGACTACCCATCTCACGCCCCGCCCCCTCCCGCGCGCCCCCGGCCATGCACCCATGCGCCCCGACTGCCGAATCGATGCTCCTCCCCCGCGCGCGTTACGGCCGTAACTCCAGGTGGGTGCGGGAGTTGAGTGGGACGTGGAAGAGACGATCGCGGGCGCCCAGGACACTCAGACGGCAGGTCACATCCCGCAGCAGCGCGGGGAGTCGCTGCTGGAGACCGCCGTACGCTACGCCGAGGAACGGCACTGGGACGTGTTCCCGGGCACCTGGCTGGAAGCCGTCGACGGCAGGCAGCGCTGCTCGTGCGGCGACGCCTCCTGCCCTGCGCCGGGTGCGCACCCCGCGCGCCCCGACTGGGCGACCCAGGCGACCGGCAGTGCGACCGTCGCGCGCCGGATGTGGCAGAAGCAGCCGACGGCGGCGATCCTGCTGCCGACGGGCCGGACGTTCGACGCGCTGTCCGTCCCGGAGAGCGCCGGGTTCCTGGCGCTCGCCCGGATGGAGCGGATGCAGCTGACACTCGGACCGGTCACGCTGACCCCGGACCGGCGCATGCAGTTCTTCGTCCTGCCCGGTGCGACCGCGAAGGTGCCGGAGCTGGTACGGAAGCTCGGCTGGTCGCCGGCGTCACTGGACCTCATGACCCTGGGCGAGGGCGCGTACGTGGCGGCGCCTCCCACGCGGTTCGGGTCCCGGGGGGCCGCGCAGTGGGCCCGCCGGCCGACGCCGGCGAACCGGTGGCTGCCGGACGCGGAGGAGTTGATCTCGCCGTTGGCCTATGCGTGCGGGAGGGATCGGTAGCCGGCGCCCACTCGTCTGCCGGGTGCCGGTGACGTGGCGGCCACCGGTCGTCGTGGCTGGTCGCACCACCGGCCCGCGCCCGCCGACGAGAGGACGACCCGGCAGACGCGTAGGCACTCACCCCACGGGCAAGCCGTCGAGGAACGGTGTGACGGCGGCCCGCCAAGCCGCCGGCAGGTCGTAGTGGGCCAGGTGCCCCGCATCCGGGACCTCCGCGTACTCCCCGCGCGGCAGCACCCGCACCATCTCCTGGGCCTCCGCCCGCCCCAGCTCGCCGTCCACGCCGCGCACCACCAGCGTCGGGCACCGGACCTGGGCCAGCTCCTCCCAGTGGGCGTCGTAGACCCATGTATCGCGGGAGCTGAGCATCTGTTCGGGGTCGAAGACGGGCCGCCAGCCGTCCTCGCACTCGTGCATCACCTCGGCGTAGAAGGCCCCGCGCGCGGGACTCGGGCGCTCCACCCAGGGGTCGTCCTCGCCGAACCACTTGCGGACGTCGGCCAGGCTGGCGAAGGGGACGGGCCAGGACCGGAACCAGTCGGCCCACTCGCGCTGCGAGGCCGCGCCGAGGGCGGAGGCCCGCATGTCGCAGATGATCAGGCCGCGCACCAGGTCGGGGCGCTTGGCGGCGAGCTGCCAGGCGGTCAGCGCGCCCATGGCGTGGCCGATGAGGAGGACGGGGGCGAGGCCGAGCTGTTCCACGGCGGCCTCCGCGTCCTCGACGTAGGCCTCGCGGGTGTACGCGGCGCGCGGGGGCTTCTCGCTCTGGCCGTGGCCGCGCTGGTCGAGCGCCACGGCGCGGTGGCGGCCGGCGAGCCAGCGGGCGGTGGGCGCCCAGTGGGAGGCGCGGCCCATCAGACCATGGAGTAAGAGCACGCCCGGAGCGCCGGACTCCGCCTCCCCCTCGGTGTCCGGATCCGCCTCCGGTTTCGGAGGGTCGGCGAACTCCCAGGCGGCCAGGCGCACCCCGCCCGCTCCCGTCACATCGATACGCCGTGCCATCTGACCTGGCCCCCCAGCTCCGCCGTCCTCGTCGTCCAGCCACTTCAGGCTATCGAATGCCTATTCGAAAATTGCGTCTCCGCGTTCAACACCCCTCATTTGAGTGACACCCCTCAGGGAATGATCGTCTCAGCCGAGGGGATGTTTCTGGCGGGAGGCGGACCGCTCGGGGAAAAGCCGGTCCGAGGGGGTGACCCTGAGAGCTCGGGGCTCCGGGTCAGCACAGGGGAGGACAGGCCCCGGCGCGCAAGCGCCGGGGCCCTCTCCGTCTCAGCGCTTGGCGACGAACACATGGGAGGCGGTGTCCGCCTCCAGCTCGGCAGCCTCGCCGCCGCTGCCCACCAGCACGCCGCCGGGCGACTCGGTCACGCTCACCACCGAACCGGGCTGCACACCCGCGCGCCGCAGCGTGTACATCAGCTGCGCGTCCGTCTGGATCGGCTCGCCGATACGGCGGACGACGACCGTCTTGCCGTCCGAGCCCGGGTCCAGGTCGGCCAGCGACACCATGCTCTCGTCGAGGAACGGGTCCGCGCCGTCCTTCTCACCCAGCTCCTCCAGGCCGGGGATGGGGTTGCCGTACGGCGACTCGGTGGGGTGCCGCAGCAGCTCCAGCACGCGGCGCTCCACGGCCTCGCTCATCACGTGCTCCCAGCGGCACGCCTCGGCGTGCACCTGCTCCCACTCCAGCCCGATCACGTCGACCAGCAGACACTCGGCCAGACGGTGCTTGCGCATCACGCGCGTCGCCAGCCGACGGCCCTCGTCCGTCAGCTCCAGGTGGCGGTCGCTGGCCACGGAGACCAGGCCGTCGCGCTCCATCCGCGCCACCGTCTGGCTCACCGTCGGCCCGCTCTGGTCCAGCCGCTCCGCGATGCGGGCGCGCATGGGGACGACGCCTTCCTCTTCGAGTTCGAGGATGGTGCGGAGATACATCTCCGTGGTGTCGATCAGTCCGGACATACGTGCCCCTCGATTACCTCTGCCGGCAGCCGGCCGCGTGCGCCGGCCCTGGCATCAATTCTGCCGGATACCACTGACAAGCGGGCCGCACCGGCGAAACGGGGGCCGGCTCGGGGTGCCGGCCGGTCCCCCTGCGGGGCGCTGCCGCCCGGCCGTATTGACACCGCACTGGTCCAGACCGCACGGTGATCCGCGACACAGACGCTGCGAAGGGGCACCGCATGAGCGACGGCACGCCTGCCGACCTGTTCTTCGACGCCGCCATCGGCCTGCTGCAACGGGTCCGCGACGAGGAGGCCGGGGCGATCACCGCGGCCGGCACCCTGCTCGCCGACACCGTCACGGCCGGCGGCCGCCTGTTCGCCTTCGGCGCCGGGCACTCGTCCCTGGCCGCCCAGGACGTCGTCTACCGCGCGGGCGGACTGGCCCTGATGAACCTGCTCGCCGTCCCCGGCGTCGTCGGCGTCGACGTCATCCCGGCCACCCTCGGCTCCGCCCTCGAACGTGTCGACGGCCTCGCGAGCGCCGTGCTGGAGACGTCGCCGCTGCGCGCCGGTGACGCCCTCGTGATCATCTCCCTGTCCGGCCGCAACGCGCTGCCCGTGGAGATGGCCCTCACCGCACGCTCCCTCGGTGTGAAGGTCATCGGCGTCACCTCGGTGGCGTACGCCTCGGAGACGACGTCCCGGCACGCCTCCGGCACCTTCCTCAAGGACCACTGCGACGTCGTCCTCGACTCGAAGATCGCCGTCGGGGACGCGGAACTCACCCTCGACACCATCCCGGCGCCCTTCGCCCCCGCGTCCACGGTCGTCACCAGCGCCCTGATGCAGGCCGTCATGGCGACCGCCGCCGCCACCCTCGCCGACCGCGGCATCGAACCCCCGCTGCTGCGCTCCGGCAACGTCGACGGCGGACACGAGTGGAACGGCCGGGTGATGACGGAGTACGGCGACCGGATCTTCTACCGGCACTGACAACGCCCCGCGCTCGTCAGGGTGTCTGCTCCTCCGGCCGCTCGCGCAGTGTCTCCGCGAGGTCCAGTGCCGTCGCGATCCGTACGGCCACGTCCTCCGCGTACGCCGTGTCGGACCGTTCGAAGCGGCTTCGGCCGGAACCGCGCAGGAACGTCACGACGCCCAGCGTCCGGCCCCGGCTGCGCAGCACCGCGCACAGTGCGTGCACCGCGTCGTCGGGCCACTGGCGCTCCCGTGCCCATTCCCGCGCCCGCTGGGCGGAGACCGGTCCGGCGTCCGCGCGCACGGTGCCGCCCCGCTCCACGCACTGGATCGCCGGGTGGCCCTCGGGGTAGCGCACGGGGAGCCCGGCCGCGCCCGTGAGCAGGCTCGGGCCCGGCGCCCCGGCGGGCGTGGCCGCGAGCCGTACCAGCCGGACCGGACCCGGGCCGTCCGCGTCGTGCGCGCGCGAGCGGTCCGCCACCCGGTCGACGAGGGCGTGGTCGGCGAAGCCGGCGAGGGCGAAGTCCAGGTGGACGGTGGCCGCCTCCGCCGGGTCCTCGCACTCGGCCGCGGCCCGTGCCGCCCGGTGCAACTGGTTCGTCCGGAACCGCAGCAGGGCCGCCTCCTGCTCCGCCTGCTTGGCCCCGGTGACGTCCTCGAACAGCCACCCCACCCCGAGCGGCACCGGCTCCTCGGCGAGCGGTGAGGACAGCCGCAGGAACCCGCTGCGCCAGCAGCGCCGCTTCTCGCCCTCCGGGGCGCGGACGGTCACCCACATCTCGGCGGGGGCCGGCGGCGCGCCCTCGGCCAGGACGTGGGTCAGCGCGGCCTCCAGCTCCTCCACGCCCTGCGCGAGCAGTTCGCCCAGCGGACGCCCCAGCACGGACGTGCGCCCCACTCCCAGCGCCCGTGCCGCGTGCGCGTTCACCACGGCGGGCCGCAGGTCGGCGTCGACCAGGACGACTCCCCAGGACGCGTCCTCGAACAGCGCCTCGCTCAGCGCGATCGACCGCTCCAGGTCGATCTGCGCGTGCACCTCGCTGAACGCGCAGTACACCCCCGCGGGCTTCCCGTCGGGTCCGCGCACGGCGGCCGACTGGGTCCGCACGAGCACCCGCCCACCGTCCTTGGTGACCAGCGCGAACTCGTGCACCTGCCGGCCCGGCGCCCGCATCGCCGACAGCAGCCGGGCCTGCACCTCCTCGGCGTCGGCGCTGCGTACCGCCCAGCCGGCGAACCCGTGCCGTCCGACGGCCTCGGCGGCCGTCCAGCCGAGGATCCGCTCGGCCTCCCGGTTCCAGTGGGTCACGACCCCGTCGGCGTCGAAGGCGCACAGCGCCGCGTCCATGCCGTCGAGCAGCGCTGCGAGCAGATCGGAGCCGCCGGACTCACCGGGCTCGTCCGGCCCCAGTTCATCAGTGGTCCCACTCCGCCGCGAAGCACTCACCTGGACCCCCTGGAGACTGCGTCCGCGCACGCACGGCGCTCGGTTCGCTCACTGCCCATCATTCAACTCGAACGTGACACACCCCACACCCTGTTCCCGCAAGATTGCGGGGATCAATGCACCGGGGTGCCCGGGGAGAGCCGCAGGTCCACCCACTCGTCGCGCTCCCCGTCCAGCACATACCGGTCGATCTCGGCATACCCGTGCCGCGCGGCGAACCGCAGCCCGTCCTCGTTGGCGGCCAGCACACACGTCTCGACGGCTTCGGCGCCCAGCACGCGCGCGTGGGCCAGCGCGTCCTCGTGGATCGCCGTGCCGAAGCCCCGCCGCCGGAACTCCGGCAACACGCGCGCGATGACGGTCGCCACTCTCCCCTCCCCCGCCGGCGGGCGCACGGTCGAACAGCCGACGAGCACCTCGCCGAGGTACGCGTTCGCCAGCCGGTACCGGTCCTGCCGCTCCCGTGCCTCCTCGGCGGACATCGCGGCGGGCGGGACGACCACGTTGTGGACGTGCCGCCACTGTTCGAGCATCCCGTCGCCGTCGACGCCCACTGTTCGAAGATCCGTCACACGAGCACCTATACCAGTCACCGCGCCGGTGAAAAAACAGTTGAGCCCGTCGCGACGGCTTCTTAGGGTGTCGGTTACACGAGAAGGGAGGTGGTTCGGCAGATGTATGAGAACCGGACGCGTGAGGTGGCTGCGGGCTAGCGGCCCGTCACCACACCATGTGCGGTGCCGGACCAGCACGCGAACGGTGCGTGCAGCCGGCCCAATCCCAAGCAGTCACCCGACCCGCGGGCTGCCGGTACGTCCGGCCGGCTCCTCCTTGAGGAACCCAGCCCGCGGGTCGTCTGCGTTCCCGCCCGCCTCCTCCGGGTCCCGGTCAGGGGCTGAGGCGTTCGACCTTCCAGGTGCCGTCCGGCCGGGCGGCGTAACGCAGGCGGTCGTGGAGGCGGTTCTCGCGGCCCTGCCAGAACTCGACCGTCTCCGGGGTGACGCGGAAGCCGCCCCAGTGCGGGGGGACCGGGACCTGTTCGTCCTCCGGGTAGCGGGCTTCTAGCGCGGCGTAGGCCGTGTCCAGCTCCGTGCGGGAGGCGATCACCGTGGACTGGGCGCTGGCCCAGGCGCCCAGCTGGGAGCCGTGCGGGCGGGTGCGGAAGTAGGCGGCGGTCTCGTCGCGGCCGGTGCGCCGGGCGGTGCCGGTGACGATGACCTGGCGGGCCAGCGGGTGCCAGGGGAAGAGCAGCGAGACGTGCGGGTTCTGCGTCAGGTCGCGGCCCTTGCGGGAGTCGTAGTTGGTGAAGAAGACGAAGCCGTCGGTGTCGAACTGCTTCATCAGCACCGTGCGTGAGCTGGGACGGCCCTCGGCGTCCGCCGTGGAGACGACCATCGCGTTGGGCTCGTAGAGCGTGCCGTGCAGGGCCGCGCGGGCGGCGTCCTCGAACCACCGGGTGAACTGGTCCATCGGATGGGTGGCGAGATCCTGTTCGGCGAGGCCGTCGGCCCGGTACTGCTTGCGCATGGCGGCGGGATCGAGGACGGGATCCAGGAGCGGGTCACGGTCGGTCACGCGGTCATCTTGCCGTATCGAACGGGTATGGCACTGAGTGTCGCGTGGTATCCCCAACTGTGGCACCGGGGGTTATCGTGCTGCTCCCTTTGCGGTTGGGTTGACCACGGGTGACCACCGACGGATCGGGGCATCACCGGGGTGACCGCCGCCCACACATCACGAGGAGCCGCCTGATGTCCGATTTCGTACCCGGGCTCGAAGGGGTCATCGCGTTCGAGACGGAGATCGCCGAACCGGACAAGGAGGGCGGCGCCCTGCGCTACCGGGGCGTCGACATCGAGGACCTGGTCGGCCACGTCTCCTTCGGGAACGTGTGGGGACTGCTGGTCGACGGCGCCTTCAACCCCGGCCTGCCGCCCGCCGAGCCGTTCCCGATCCCCGTCCACTCCGGTGACATCCGCGTGGACGTCCAGTCGGCGCTCGCCATGCTCGCCCCCGTGTGGGGGCTGCGGCCCCTGCTCGACATCGACGAGGCGCAGGCCCGGGAGGACCTGGCGCGGGCCGCGGTCATGGCCCTGTCGTACGTCGCCCAGTCCGCGCGCGGCCAGGGGCTGCCGATGGTGCCACAGCGCGAGATCGACAAGGCGAACTCGGTGGTGGAACGGTTCATGATCCGGTGGCGGGGCGAGCCGGACCCCAAGCACGTGGCGGCCGTGGACGCCTACTGGACCTCCGCCGCCGAGCACGGCATGAACGCGTCCACCTTCACCGCCCGGGTCATCGCCTCCACCGGCGCGGATGTCGCCGCCGCGCTGTCCGGCGCGGTGGGTGCGATGTCCGGGCCGCTGCACGGCGGTGCGCCCTCGCGCGTGCTCGGGATGATCGAGGAGATCGAGCGCACGGGGGACGCGGAGGCGTACGTCAAGCGGGCGCTCGACCGGGGCGAGCGGCTGATGGGGTTCGGGCACCGGGTGTACCGGGCCGAGGATCCCCGGGCCCGGGTGCTGCGGCGTACGGCACGTGAGCTGGGGGCGCCGCGGTTCGAGGTCGCCGAGGCGCTGGAGAAGGCCGCGCTGGAGGAGCTGCACAACCGGCGGCCGGACCGGGTGCTCGCCACCAACGTGGAGTTCTGGGCCGCGATCATGCTGGACTTCGCCGAGGTGCCGGCGCACATGTTCACGTCGATGTTCACGTGCGCCCGTACGGCCGGGTGGTCGGCGCACATCCTTGAGCAGAAGCGGACGGGGCGGCTGGTGCGGCCTTCCGCCCGGTATGTGGGGCCGGGGCCGCGTCGGCCCCAGGACATCGCCGGGTACGCGGATATCGGCCACTGAGGGGGTGCCTGGGGCGCGGGGGCGACTGCGGGCCGGTTGTGGCTCGTCGCGCCCGCGTGGCGGGGCCGCGCATCGATACGGCCCCGCGCCCCAGGGAGTTGATCAGGCCGGGGTCAACAAGTTCCCGTGGTGCCGCTGTGCCACCAGCGGGTGGGCCCTGAGCTTGCCCTTCAGCTCGTTGTAGCCGTACTCGGCGTAGAGGGGGTTCGTCGGGTCCGTCGTGATGCCGGGGGCCTGCGACGCGTGCGGGAACGGGAGCGGCTCGACCCTCGCGTCCAGGCGGGGGTTGTAGAAGAACGGCACCGAGAAGCGCTCGGTGGCGCCGGGCGGGCTGACGACCCGGTGGTTGGTGGCCAGGAGGTAGCCGTTGGTGGCCACCTCCAGCAGTTCGCCGAGGTTGACGACGAACGCGCCCTCGATGGGCGGGACGTCGTGGAAGCGGCCGTCCTCGCGCTGGACCTGGAGGCCGCCGACCGTGTCCTGGAGCAGCAGGGTCAGGAAGCCGTAGTCCTTGTGGGCGCCGACGCCCTGGTCGGTGCCGTCGTCCGCGCTGCCGGGGTAGCGGACGAGCTTGAGGTGCGGGTGGGCGCGGTCGCCGAAGACCGGGTCGTAGAAGTCGGCCGGGGCGCCGATGGCGGTCAGCAGTTCCCGAAGGAGCCGGTGGGCGACCCCGCTCAGCCTGTCGATCCAGGCGAGGGCGGCCGTGCGCAGTTCGGGCAGGGCGGCCGGCCACTGGTTGGGGCCCTGGAGCCACCAGTACGGCGGCTCGCCGGGGCCGGGGACGCGGGCGGGGCGTTCGGCACCGATGTCGAGCTGGTCGCGCCAGTCACGGGCGCCGCCGGTGCGTTCGTCGCCGGTGCGGGTGTAGCCCCGGAAGTGCGGGGAGCCGACGTTGTCCAGGGCGAGCCGGTCGGCCTCGGGGAGGGCGAAGAAGGCGCGCATGGCGGTGAGCAGCGCGTCGGTCTCGGCCCGGGTCACGCCGTGGCCGACGAGCTGGAAGAAGCCGACGTCGTGTGCGGCGCTGTGCAACTGGGCGTGGAGCAGGGCGCGGGCCCGCGGGTCGCCGTCGGCGGCCGACAGGTCGATGATCGGGAGCTGGTCGTACGACGTCACTGTGTGCGTGGTCATGATGCGTCCGCGGGGTGTACGGGGCAGGGGTGACCGCCGAGGGGTGGTGGCGGCCCCCGGGTGCCGGGAAAAGGAGAAGGAGAGAAGAGGGGGCTGGTCAGGCGGAGAGGCGCCGACAGCCCATGCTCGTGACGCGCACGTAGTCCACGTGGCGTCGGCGAACGAGCATCGGAAGCATGGGCCCAAGGGTAACGCGCCCGCACGGTGGCTCCCCCGGCACGCTCCCGGAGCCGGCACGGCCGGGCCCGGCCTCAGCCCAGCCCCTCCTCCAGCAGCGCCGCCCACTGGGCGACGACCCGTTCGCGGCGGGCGGTGTCGTCGGTGAGGAGGTTGGCGAGGCCCAGGCCCCGGGCCATGTCGAGCAGGCCCTGGACGGTTTCGCGGACGCCGGGGCGGGACTCGTCGGCGCCCAGGAGGTCGACGGCGATGCGGTGGGTCTCGCGGCCGACGCGGGCCTCCAGCTCGGTCACGCGCGGGCGCAGCTGTTCCTCGTCACAGGCGGCGACCCACAGGTGCAGGGCAGCCCGGAACAGGGGGCCGGTGTAGAGGTCGACCAGGGCCGACACGACGGCCCGGCGGTCGGCGGCGCCGTCCGGGAACAGGGCCCGCAGTGCGAGGGAGCGTTCCTCGGAGACGTACTCGACGGCGGCGGTGAAGAGGTCTTCCCGGGTCGGGAAGTGGTGCTGGGCCGCGCCCCGGGAGACGCCGGCCCGCTCGGCCACGACGGCGACCGTGGAGCCCGCCCAGCCGCGCTCGGCGAGGCAGGCCACGGCGGCTTTCAGGAGCCGCTGCCGGGTGGCCCGGCTGCGGTCCTGCTTGGGAACGCGCTCCCGTTCCGTCGTACTCACACCACCCATGCCGCATCACGTCTTTCCAGGAAGGCCGTCATCCCCTCCCGGGCCTGGGGGGAGGAGAACAGCCGGGCCGAGAGCGCGGTCAGCTCGGCCGCGTCCCGGTCGAATGTCTCCAGCACCCTAGCCGTGAGCAGCCGCTTCGTCTCGGCCAGGGCCTGCGGGGAGGAGCGGCGCAGGCCGTCCAGGACGGGGGCCAGGGCGTCGTCGACGTCGTCCGCCGTCAGCGTCAGCAGGCCGAGGCGCGCGGCCTCGGCCGGGCCGAAGCGCTCGCCGGTGAGGTAGTAGCGGGCCAGGGCGCGGGGGTCGGCGCGGGGGATCACCGGCAGGGAGATCACGGCGGGGGCCACGCCGATGCGCACCTCGGTGAAGGCGAAGGTGGCGTCGGTGGAGGCGGCGGTGATGTCGCAGGCGGCGAGCAGGCCGAGGCCGCCGGCGCGGACATGGCCGGTGATCCGGGCGACGACGGGCTTGGGCAGCTCCACGATCTGCCGGAGCAGGGCCACCAGGGCGTCGGGGTCGGGCGGGTCGCGCAGGTCGGCGCCGGCGCAGAACGTCGTACCGGTGTGGGTGAGGACCACGGCCCGTACGTCCGGGTCCTTGCCGCAGTCGGTCAGGACCTCGGCGAGGTCCGTGACGAGTGCGGCGGAGAGGGCGTTGCGGGTGCCGGTGGAGTCCAGGCTGAGGGTGTCGACGGCACGCGCGCGTGTGCGGCCGATCCGTGCGGTCGGGTGGTGCGTCACGTGTGCTCCCTGAGCTGTCGGCGCAGGATCTTGCCGGAGGTGGCGCGGGGGACGGTGTCGATGAAGGTGATCCGGCGGACGCGCTTGTACGGGGCGACGCGTTCGGCGACGTACAGCAGGACGTCGTTCTCGCTCAGGCCGTCGGCGGTGGGGGCGCGGACGACGAAGGCGTGCGGGATCTCGTTGCCGTCCTCGTCGTACGCGCCGATGACGGCCGCGTCGGCGATGTCCGGGTGGGTGAGCAGGAGCGCCTCCAGTTCGGCGGGGGCCACCTGGAAGCCCTTGTACTTGATGAGTTCCTTCACCCGGTCGACCACGAACAGCCAGCCGTCGGCGTCGACGTACCCGATGTCCCCGGTGTGCAGCCAGCCGTCGGTGTCGATCATCGCGGCGGTGGCGTCGGGGCGGCCGAGGTAGCCCTTCATCACCTGGGGGCCCCGGATCAGGATCTCGCCGGACTCGCCGGTGCGCAGGTCCGTGCCGGGGTCGTCCAGGGAGACGATCCGCATCTCGGTGCCGGCGATGAGCCTGCCGACCGTGCCGGCGGGAGCCTCGCGCAGCCGGTCCAGGGGGACGACATGGGTGCCGGGGGACAGTTCGGTCATGCCGTACGCCTGGCCGATCGGGGGCAGGCCCAGGCGTTCGGCGCAGGCGACGGCGAGCCGGGCGTCCAGCGGGGCGGCGGCGCTGATCACGTACTTCAGCGAGGAGAGGTCGTAGCGGCTGACCGCCGGGTGCTTGGCGAGGGCGAGGACGATCGGCGGGGCCACGTACAGGCCGGTGATGCGGTGCTTCTCGATCGCGGCGAGGAACGTCTCCAGTTCGAAGCGCGGCAGGACGACGACCGTGGCGCCCTTGCGCAGGGGCGCGTTCATCAGGGCGGTGAGGCCGTAGATGTGGAAGAACGGCAGGACGGCGAGGATGCGGTCGCCGGGTCCGGCCGGGACGGCGGGTTCGAGCTGGGCGAGGTTGGTGGCGATCTGCCGGTGGGTGAGCATGACGCCCTTGGGGGTGCCGGTGGTGCCGGAGGAGTACGGCAGCGCGGCGATGTCCCCGGCCGGGTCGATGCCGGTCTCCGGCTCGGGGGCGGTGGTGGCGAGCAGGTCGCTCAGCGAGCGGTGCCCGGGCGCGCTGTCGCACACGAGGATCTCCCGTACGCCGCCCGCGAGTTCGGCGGCCCGGCGGGCCGTCTCCAGCAGCGGGGAGACGGTGACGATCCAGCGGGCCGCACTGTCGCCGAGCTGCTTGGCGAACTCCTCGGCGGTGGCCAGCGGGTGCACGGTGGTGACGGCGGCACCCGCGCGCGTGGCCGCGTAGAACGCCATCGGGAACGCGATCGTGTTGGGGCTGTGCAGGGCGAGGACATCGCCCTTGCGGACGCCCGTCTCGGCGAGGGCGGCGGCTAGGCGCCGGTGGAACCGGTCCGCCTGCTCGTACGTGAGGGTGGTGCCGTCCGTGCCGTCGATGAGGGCCGGCTGGTCGCCGAAGTCGGCGGCCCGGCCCAGGACGGCCTCGTGGATGGGGAGTTCTACGGGCGGGACGTCTGCGTACTCGCTGCGGAACACGGTTCCTCCTCGCACAGGGCGCCTAGTACGACTTGGGCAGGCCCAGGGTCTGGTGGGAGACGTAGTTGAGAATCATCTCCCGGCTCACCGGGGCGATACGAGACACGCGCGCGGCCGTTATCAGCGAGGCGAGCCCGAACTCGCGCGTGAGCCCGTTGCCGCCGAGGGTGTGCACGGCCTGGTCCACGGCCTTCACGCAGGCCTCGCCCGCCGCGTACTTGGCCATGTTCGCGGCTTCGCCCGCGCCGGTGTCGTCGCCGGCGTCGTAGAGACGGGCCGCCTTCTGCATCATCAGCCGGGCCAGCTCCAGGTCTATGTGCGCCTGCGCCAGGGGGTGTGCGATGGCCTGGTGGGCGCCGATGGGTGCCTTCCACACCGTGCGGTCGCGGGCGTACTCGACGGCCTTGGCGAGCGCGTACCGGCCCATGCCGATGGCGAACGCGGCGGTCATGATCCGCTCGGGGTTGAGCCCCGCGAAGAGCTGGAGGAGCCCCGCGTCCTCTCCCCCACTGCCGAAAGCGTGGGAGGGGCCCCCACCGACCAGCGCGTCGGCGGGCAGCCGTACGTCGTCCAGAGTCAGCTCGAACTGCCTCTCGGCCGCGTTGAGTTCCATGTCGATCGGTCGCTTCTGGAAGCCCTGCGCGTCCGTCGGGACGATGAACAGGCAGGGCTTGAGGCGTCCGGTGCGGGCGTCCTCGGTACGGCCGACGATCAGCACGGCGTCGGCCATGTCCACCCCGGAGATGAACACCTTGCGGCCGGTGAGCAGCCAGTCGGCGCCGTCCCTGCGGGCCGTGGTGGTGATCCGGTGGCTGTTGGAGCCGGCGTCGGGCTCGGTGATGCCGAAGGCCATGAGGCGGCTTCCCCCGGCGAGTCCGGGAAGCCAGTCCCGCTTCTGCTCCTCCGTGCCGAAGCGGGATATCACCGTGCCGCAGATCGCCGGTGAGACGACGAGCATCAGCAGGGGGGAGCCCGCGGCACCCAGCTCCTCCAGGACGATGGACAGTTCGGCGATGCCACCGCCTCCTCCTCCGTACTGCTCGGGGAGGTTGACGCCGAGGTAGCCGAGTTTTCCCGCCTCGCTCCAGAGTTCGGTGGGGGGCTTGCCCTCGGCGACGGTGCGGGTCAGGTAGTCGCGGCCGTAGCGCTTGCCGAGGGCGGCCACCGCCGACCGCAGGGCCTTGTGTTCTTCGGGCTCGATGAGGGTGGTCATGCGATTCCTCCGCGTGCGGGTCGTGGGTGGCTGGTCGCGCGGTTCCCCGCGCCCCTCAGGTCGGCTGCACCACCGCCAGCACCGTGCCGGGCTCCACCTGCTGCCCGGGCTCGGCGTTCAGCGTGCTGAGCGTTCCCGCCGCCGGGGCCGAGATCTGGTGCTGCATCTTCATCGCCTCCAACCAGATGAGGCCCTGGCCCGCCTGAACCGTTGCCCCTTCGGTCAGACCGTCGGCGATCCTGACCACCGTGCCCGGCATCGGGGCCACCAGGGACCCCGGCGCGAGCTGGGCCGTCGGGTCGGGGAAGCGGGGCAGGGCGGTGAGGCGGGTGGCGTTGACGTGGACCTGGTCGCCGTACCGGGACACCTCGAACTTCCGCCGTACGCCGTCCACTTCGAGGACCACCAGGCCCGCGTCGGCGTGCACGACCCGGACCCCGTCGGCGGCGAGGCCCTCCCTCGTGTGCCGGTACCGGACCTCGTGCTCCTCCCCGTCCATCTCGTACCGCTTCACCTGCGGCTGGGAGGGGACGTTGCGCCAGCCGCCGAAGCGCGAGCGGCCGTGGGCGTCGGCGAGGGCCGCGGCCAAGGGGGCGTGGGGGTCGGGAGTGGGTTCGGTCAGGGCGGCGAGGTGGCGGTCGTAGAAGCCGGTGTCCATGCGTCCGCTCGTGAACTCCGGGTGGCGCAGGGAGCGTACGAGCAGGTCGCGGTTGGTGACCGGGCCGTGGACCGTGGCGCACTCCAGCGCGCCCGCGAGCCGGCGGACCGCCTCCGCGCGCGTGGGGGCGTGGGCGACGACCTTGGCGAGCATCGGGTCGTAGTGGACGCCGATGGTGTCGCCGTCGGTGTAGCCGGTGTCCAGGCGGACGCCGTCCGGTACGGCGAGGCGGTGCAGGGTGCCGGTCTGGGGGGCCCAGTCGCGGGCGGGGTCCTCGGCGTAGAGGCGGGCCTCGACGGCGTGGCCACGCGCGCGCGGGGGCTCGCCCGCGAGGGCGTGGCCCTCGGCGATCCGGATCTGCTCCGCGACCAGGTCCAGCCCGAAGACCGCCTCGGTGACGGGGTGTTCCACCTGGAGGCGGGTGTTCATCTCCAGGAAGTGGGCGCGGCCGTCGGCGACCAGGAACTCGACGGTGCCCGCGCCGACGTAGGAGACGGCGCGCGCGGCGCGTACGGCCAGCGTGCGCAGCTCCTCCGTGAGCGCCGGGGTGAGTCCGGGCGCCGGGGCCTCCTCGACGACCTTCTGGTGGCGGCGCTGGAGGGAGCAGTCGCGGGTGCCGAGCGGCCAGACCGTGCCGTGGGTGTCGGCGAGGACCTGCACCTCCACATGGCGGCCGTGTTCGAGGTACGGCTCCACGAAGACCTCACCGTCACCGAAGGCGCTCGCGGCCTCGGCGCGCGCGCCCTCCAGCGCGGCCTCCAGCTCGTCCAGGCGGCGCACGATCCGCATCCCGCGCCCCCCGCCGCCCGCGGCGGCCTTCACCAGGACGGGCAGGTCGGCGTCGGTGACGGCGGCCGGGTCGAGCGGGGCGAGGCCCATGAGCCGCTTGGCACGGGTCTTGGACGCCATGGCCTCGATGGCTTCCGGGGGCGGGCCGATCCAGACCAGGCCGGCGTCGAGGACGGCGCGGGCGAAGCCGGGGTTCTCGGAGAGGAAGCCGTAGCCGGGGTGCACGGCGTCGGCGCCGGACGCCAGGGCCGCCTTCACGATCAGGTCGCCGCGCAGGTACGTCTCGGCGGGCGCCGCGCCCGGCAGCCGTACCGCCGTGTCGGCCACGCGCGTGTGGAGCGCGTTCTCGTCGGCGTCGGAGTGCACCGCGACCGTGCGGATTCCCGACGCGCGGCAGGTGCGGAAGACACGGCAGGCGATCTCGCCCCGGTTGGCGACGAGCACACTGGAAATCACGGGATCCCTCACATCCGGAAGACGCCGAAGCCGCCGCGCGCGCCCTCGTAGGGCGCGGTGTGCAGGGCGGAGAGGCACAGGCCGAGGACGGTGCGGGTGTCGCGCGGGTCGATGACGCCGTCGTCGTACAGCCGACCGGACAGGAACATGGGCAGCGACTCCGACTCGATCTGCTGCTCCACCATGGCGCGCAGGGCCGCGTCCGCGTCCTCGTCGTACGGCTGTCCCTTGGCCGCCGCCGACTGCCGGGCGACGATCGACAGCACGCCGGCGAGCTGCTGTGGGCCCATGACGGCGGACTTGGCACTGGGCCAGGCGAACAGGAAGCGGGGGTCGTAGGCCCGGCCGCACATGCCGTAGTGCCCGGCGCCGTACGACGCGCCCATGAGGACCGACAGGTGCGGGACCCTGCTGTTGCTGACCGCGTTGATCATCATCGCGCCGTGCTTGATGATCCCGCCCTGCTCGTACTCCTTGCCGACCATGTAGCCGGTGGTGTTGTGCAGGAACAGCAGCGGGATGTCGCGCTGGTTGGCGAGCTGGATGAACTGGGCGGCCTTCTGCGACTCGGCGCTGAAGAGGACGCCCCGGGCGTTGGCCAGGATGCCGACGGGGTAGCCGTGCAGGGCCGCCCAGCCGGTGACCAGGCTGGTGCCGTACAGCGGCTTGAACTCGTCGAAGTCGGAGCCGTCCACGATCCGGGCGATGACCTCGCGCGGGTCGAACGGGATCTTCAGGTCGCCGGGGACGATGCCGAGCAGCTCCTCCGGGTCGTATCTGGGCGGCTCGGCCGGGCCGGGGTCCGGGTGGGCCTTGCGGTGGTTGAGGCGGGCCACGACCCGGCGGGCCTGGCGCAGCGCGTCCGGCTCGTCCAGGGCGAAGTGGTCGGCGAGGCCGGACACGCGCGCGTGCATCTCGGCGCCGCCCAGCGACTCGTCGTCGCTCTCCTCGCCGGTCGCCATCTTCACCAGCGGCGGCCCGCCGAGGAACACCTTCGCGCGCTCCTTGACCATGATCACGTGGTCGGACATGCCGGGGATGTAGGCGCCACCTGCGGTGGAGTTGCCGAAGACGACGGCGATGGTCGGGATGCCGGCGGCGGAGAGCCGGGTGAGGTCGCGGAAGATGGCGCCGCCGGGGATGAAGATCTCCTTCTGCGAGGGCAGATCGGCACCTCCCGACTCCACCAGGCTGATGCAGGGCAGCCGGTTGGCGAGCGCGATGTCGTTCGCGCGGAGGGCCTTCTTCAGGCTCCACGGGTTGCTGGCGCCGCCGCGCACGGTCGGGTCGTTGGCGGTGATCAGGCACTCCACGCCCTCGACCACGCCGATGCCGGTGACGAGGGAGGCGCCGACGGGGTAGTCGCTGCCCCAGGCGGCCAGCGGGGACAGTTCCAGGAACGGGGTGTCGGGGTCCAGCAGCAGCTCGATGCGCTCGCGGGGCAGCAGCTTGCCGCGCTTGCGATGCCGCTGCACGTACTTCTCGCCGCCGCCCGCGAGCGCCTTGGCGTGCTCGGCCTCCAGCTCGGCGAGCTTGGCGAGCATGGCCTCGCGGTGGGCCTGGTGGTCGGGGGCGGTGGGGTCGAGAGCGGTCCGCAGAACCGTCACAGCAGAGTCTCCGGGATGTCCAGGTGGCGGGAGCGCAGCCATTCGCCGAGGGCCTTGGCCTGCGGGTCGAAGCGGGCCTGCGCGGCGACGCCGGCGCCGAGGACGCCCTCGACGACGAAGTTGAGCGCGCGCAGGTTCGGGAGCACGTGCCGGGTGACGGGCAGGTCGCGGGTCTCGGGCAGCAGGTGCCGGAAGGCGTCGGTGGTCAGTGTGTGGGCGAGCCACCGCCAGGCCTCGTCCGACCGCGCCCACACCCCCACGTTGGCGTTCCCGCCCTTGTCCCCGCTGCGCGCCCCCGCGACCAGCCCGAGGGGCGCTCGACGGGTCGGCCCGGGCGGGAGGGGTTCCGGGAGGTGCGGGGGCGGTACGGCCTCCAGGGGCCGTGTGTCCTGGGCCGGCGGCACGGGGACACGGCGTCCGTCGTGGAGGACGGCCATATGGTCCACGTCCCCATGGGGCACGTACACATCGTCGAAGACCCCGTAGGGGGCGCCATTGCCGGGTGGCGACAGCACATGGAAGCCCGGGTAGCTGGCGAGGGCCAGCTCCACGGCGGCCCCGCTCAGCGCCCGCCCCACGACCCGCTGGTCCGGGTCCCGTACGACGAGCCGCAGCAGCGCGCTGGCCGTCTCCTCGGTGTCCGCGTCGGCCCGGTCGGTCCGCACCAGTTCCCAGCGCACCTGCTGCGGCGGAGACTTGGCGAGCGCGTCGGCGAGCTGCTCGCGCACCAGGGCCGCCTTGGCCTCGATGTCGAGTCCGGTGAGGACGAAGACGACCTCGTTGCGGAAGCCGCCGAGCCGGTTGACTCCGACCTTGAGCGTGGGCGGCGGCGCCTCCCCGCGCACCCCCTCGATCCGTACCCGGTCCGGCCCGTCCTGGCTCAGCCGTACGGTGTCCAGCCGGGCGGTGACATCGGGCCCGGCGTACCGGGCGCCGCCGGTCTCGTACAGCAGTTGCGCGGTGACCGTGCCCACGTCCACGAAGCCGCCGGTGCCCGGGTGTTTGGTGATCACGCTGGTGCCGTCGGCGTGGATCTCGGCGAGCGGGAAGCCGGGACGCCGTACGTCCCCCTCGCCGAAGAACGCGTAGTTCCCGCCCGTGGCCTGGGTCCCGCACTCCAGCACGTGCCCGGCGACGACGGCACCGGCGAGGGGGTCGTGGTCGGCCGGTCCCCAGCCGAAGTGCGCGGCGGCGGGGCCGGTGACGAGTGCCGCGTCGGTCACCCGGCCGGTGACCACCACGTCGGCGCCGGCCCGCAGGCACGCGGCGATGCCGAAGCCGCCGAGATAGGCGTGCGCGGCGAGGGCGCCCGGGTGGGCGGCGGTCAGGTCGTCGCCGGCGACGTGCGCGACCCGCGCCGGGATGCCGAGCCGGTCCGCCAACCGCCGTATCCCGTCGGCGAGTCCGGCCGGGTTGAGGCCGCCCGCGTTGGTGACGATCCGCACGCCGCGTTCGCGGGCGAGGCCCAGGCAGTCCTCCAACTGGCGCAGGAAGGTGCGGGCGTACCCGGCGGCCGGGTCCTTCAGCCGGTCGCGGCCGAGGATGAGCATGGTGAGTTCGGCCAGGTAGTCACCGGTGAGGACGTCGACCTCGCCGCCGGTGAGCATCTCGCGCAGGGCGTCCGCGCGGTCGCCGTAGAAGCCGGAGAAGTTGCCGATGCGCAGCGGGTTCACCGGCCGGTCCCCTTCGGCGGGCGGCCGGTGCCGGGCGGGCCCGCGAAGGCCTGGGCGATGTCGAGCCAGCGGTCGGCGTCCGGGCCGGTGGCCGTCAGCGCGAGGTCGCCCCGGTGGGCGCGCTGGGTGACCAGGAGGCAGAAGTCGAGGGCGGGGCCGGTGACGCGCTGGGCGGCGCGCTCGTCGCCGTACGCCCACACCTGGCCGGAGGGCGCGGTCAGCTCCACCCGGAACTCCTCGGCCGGCGGGGTCAGTCCGTGCACTCCGAAGGCGAAGTCACGGGTCCGCACCCCGAGCCGGGCAACATGCCGGAGCCGGTCGGTGGGTGGGCGCACCACACCGAGGGCGTCGGCGATGTCCAGCCCGTGGGCCCAGGTCTCCATAAGGCGGGCCGTGGCCATGGAGGCGGCGGACATGGGCGGGCCGTACCAGGGGAAACGGGTACCGGCCGGTGCGTCGCGCAGGGCCCGGTCCAGGGCGCCGCGCCCGCCGCGCCAGGCCGCCAGCAGTTCGGCGGGCGGAAGTACGGCGCCCTCCTCCGCTCCCTCGTCCACGAACGACCCGGGTGCGGCGAGCGCCTTCTCCACCAGCGCCCGGAAGGCGTCGGCGTCGGTGACGGCCAGCAGGGCCGAGCGGTCGGTCCAGGCGAGGTGCGCGATCTGGTGGGCGACGGTCCAGCCGGGTGCCGGGGTGGGCAGGGCCCACCGGGCCGGGCTCAACCCGGCCACGAGCTGGTCGAGTTCATCGCTTTCGGCACGCAGGTCGTCGATGACGGGCGTCGGGTCGGCCATGGGGGGAGCATGGCAGCGGACACAGAAACAATCAAGCGTGCTTGCATGAATTGACGAGGCGACAGGAGGCCGGTGCGCGGAGGAGGACGGCCCGGCCGGACCGGCTCGCCCCGCCCGGACCGGAGGTCACACCGCTGCCTCGCTCCGCCCGGACCGGAGGTCACACCGCTGCCTCGCTCCGCCCGGACCGGAGGTCACACCGCTGCCTCGCTCCGCCCGGACCGGAGGTCACACCGCTGCCTCGCTCCGCCGGGACCGGAGGTCACACCGCTGCCTCGCTCCGCCCGGACCGGAGGTCACACGGCCACGCGCTCCAGCCCGCCCGGACCGGAGGTCACACCGCAGCCCGCCCCACCCGACCGCAGGCCACAGGACCACACGCTCCGCCCCGACCGCAGGCCACAGCACCGCGTGCCTCGCCGGGACCGGGGGTCACACCGCAGCCCGCTCCACCCGACCGTCGGTCACACCACCACGCTCTCCCCCGCCCGGACCGGAGGTCACACCGCAACCCGCTCCACCCCGACCATCGGTCACACCACCACGCTCTCCCCCGCCCGGACCGGAGGTCACACCGCAACCCGCTCCACCCCAACCGTCGGTCACACCACCGCGCGCTCTCCCCCACCCCGACCGTCGGTCACACCGCTGGGCTCTCCCGCCCCGACCGGAGGTCACACCGCTTCCACCGGCGGGTAGACCGGCTCCCACCGGGCCGCCCGTACCGCCTCCTCGACGTCGTCCAGGCCGGCCCGGGCGACGCCCTCCTCCACCGCCGCTCGGGCCACGGCCACGGCGACCGCCTCCGAGGTGGCGCGCAGGTCGCGGATCGGCGGCAGGACCGGCACGTCGGCGCGGGCGACCTCGGTGTCACCGGTCCGGCGGGCCACCGCGTCGGCCGCCGCGCGGAGCATGCGGTCGGTGATGCGGGAGGCGCGGGCGACGATCACACCGAGGCCGAGGCCGGGGAAGACCAGCGCGTTGTTGGCCTGGCCGATCTCGTACGTCGTACCGTCCCGCTCGACCGGGGCGAAGGGGCTGCCGGTGGCCACCAGGGCCTTGCCGTCGGTCCAGTCGAGCAGGTCGGCGGGGGTGGCCTCGGCGAGGTCGGTCGGATTGGACATGGGCAGGATGATCGGGCGCTCGGTGTGCCGGGCCATCTCGCGGACGAGTTCCCGTGTGAAGGAGCCGCCCTGGCCGGAGGTGCCGATCAGGATGGTCGGGCGGACCCGGCGGACCACCTCGTCCAGCGGGATGCCGGGCAGGCTCTCGTCCCGGCGCCATCCGTCGACCTCGTCGGCGGGGCGGGCGTACGGCTTCTGGACGTCCCGGAGCTGGTCGCCCTGGTCGGTGGTGAGCAGGCCGTACCGGTCCACGCACCAGAAGCGGGCGGTGGCCTGCTCGGCGGACAGGCCCTCGGCGATCAGGGCGTCGCGCAACTGGTCGGCGACGCCGATGCCGGCGGTCCCGGCGCCGAAGACGATGATCCGGTGCTCGGGCAGGGGGGTGCCGGTGGCCCGGACGCCGGACAGGACGGCGGCGAGGTTGACGGCGCCGGTGCCCTGGATGTCGTCGTTGAAGGTGCAGACCCGGTCGCGGTAGCGGTCGAGGATGCGGCGGGCGTTGGCGGTGCCGAAGTCCTCCCAGTGCAGCAGGGCGTGCGGGAAGAGCCGGGTCGCGGTGGTGACGTAGGCGTCGATGAAGGCGTCGTAGGTGTCGCGGTCGGCTCGCGGGTGGCGGTTGCCGAGGTAGAGGGGGTTGTCGAGGAGTTCCTGGCGGTTGGTGCCGACGTCGAGCATGACGGGCAGGGTGCGACGCGGGTCGATGCCGGCGGCGGCCGTGTAGACGGCGAGCTTGCCGACGGCGATGTCGATGCCGCCGACGCCCCAGTCGCCGATGCCGAGGATGCCCTCGCCGTCGGTGGCCACGATCAGGTCCACGTCGTCGGCGCCGAGGCCGTGCGCGCGCAGGGAGCGTTCGATGTCGCCGGGGGCGTCCACGGAGAGGTAGACGCCGCGCGGGCGTCGGTACTCCGTGCTGTAGCGGCGGATCGCCGTGCCCACGGTGGGGGTGTAGACGATGGGCAGCATCTCTTCGAGGTGGTCGCCGACGAGCCGGTAGAACAGCACCTCGTTGCGGTCGTGCAGCGCGGTCAGATAGACGCTCCTGGCCAGGTCGCCCGCCTGGTCCCGGAACTGGCCGTAGGCGCGTTCGGCCTGCTCGTCCTGGGTGAGCACGCGGGGTGGGACCAGACCGACGAGGTCGAGGGCGCGGCGCTCCTCCTCGGTGAAGGCGGTACCGCGGTTGATCCGGGGATCGCCGAGGACGGCCCGCCCCCGGGCGGTGACCCTCAGCGGGCCGGGCTGGCTGTCACGAGCGTCGGTCACGAGGTCCGCCTTCCGTCCGTCTTCGCCCCTTCAGGCCACACTCAGGAGTGTGCGGGAGAGGGGCGGGATGCGCAGGGTGAGCGGGGGGCGGAAGCGGGGAGCGGGTCCCGTGGCGCCGGGCGTCAGGCCTCCGGTGCCCGGAGGGCGGGCTTCGTCCGGGCTGTCTGGGTGCGTACCGCGCCGATCGTCGCCGCTATGACCAGGGTGATCGCGGCGGCCTCGGTGGGGGTGAGGGACTGGCCGAGGATCAGGAAGCCGGCCGTGGCCGCGATGGCCGGTTCCAGGCTCATGAGGATGGCGAAGGTGGGCGCCGGCAGCCGGCGCAGAGCCAGCAGTTCGAGGGTGTAGGGCAGGACCGAGGAGAGCAGGGCCACCGCCGAGCCGAGGGCGACGGTGGTGGGGTTCAGGAGCCGGCTGCCGGCCCCGGCGATGCCCAGCGGAAGGAAGAGGAGGGCCGCGACCGCCATGGCCAGCGCCAGGCCGTCCGCCTGCGGGAAGCGGCGGCCCGTACGGGCGCTGAAGACAATGTAGGCCGCCCACATGGTGCCCGCGCCCAGGGCGAAGCCGACACCTGTGGGGTCCAGATTGCCGAAGCCTCCGCCGCCGAGCAGGAAGACACCGGCGAGGGCCAGGCCGGCCCAGAGGGCGTTGATCGCGCGGCGGGAGGCCACGACGGACAGGGCCAGGGGGCCGAGGACTTCGAGGGTGACCGCCGGGCCCAGCGGGATGCGGGCGACCGCTTCGTAGAAGAGGCCGTTCATCGCGCCCATGGTGACACCGAAGACGATCACCGTGCCCCAGTCGGCCCGGGAGTGCCCGCGCAGCCGGGGCCGGCAGACCAGCAGGAGGACGACGGCCGCCGCGAGCAGGCGCAGGGCGACGACGCCCAGGGCGCCGGCCCTCGGCATCAGCGTGACCGCCAGCGCGCCGCCGAACTGCACCGAGACGCCACCGGCCAGCACCAGCCCGACGGGTCCGAGTGAGCCGAGTGAGCGGAGCGGGCCGCGCGGGGCGGAGGGGCGCCTGCCGTCACCCGAGGTCGTCGGGGTCGGCGTGGTGGTGCTGAGTGGGGCGGTCACGAGCGGTCCTGGGCTTGATCGGGTTCGTGCATCTCGGTGTACTACCAGGTCCAGGGTAATGGACTACGACAGGTGCGTGAACCCTTGACGGAACTGTCCCGGATGCTGGGATCAGCCACCCGGCCACGCCTCCTCGTCACGGAACCACGGTCGGCCGTCCGGGGAAGCCGGGGCGTACGCCTCACGCCCGTACGCGTACCCGTTCCCGTGCCCGTACGTGGACCCGTTCCCATTGCCCTGTCCGTACTCGTACGCGTGCCCGTTCCCGTTGCCCTGTCCGTACTCGTGCGTGTACACCGGCGCCGGTGTCCGCCGCTCCTCCCACAGCGGCATGCGCAGCTCTCCCGTGTCCAGCACCGCGTTGTTCTGCGAGCGGTGCAGCCGGGCGTAGGCGCCGCCCCGGGCGAGGAGTTCGTCGTGGCGGCCGGTCTCCACGATGCGGCCCCGGTCCACCACGAGGACGCGGTCGGCGTCGGGGGCGAGGTTCAGGTCGTGCGTGATCATGATCGTCGTCCGGCCGGCCATCAGGCGCCGGAGGGGTTTGACGACGCGGCGGGCGGCCAACGCGTCCAGGCCGGTGGTCGGTTCGTCCAGGACCAGGACGGGCGCGTCGCGCAGGATGGCGCGGGCGATGGCCAGGCGCTGGAGCTGGCCGCCGGAGAGCCGGGCCGAGTGGGGGTCGACCCGGGTGTCGTAGCCGTCGGGCAGCCCCAGGATGAAGTCGTGGGCGTCGGCCGCCTTCGCCGCCTCCTCGATCGCCTGGTCGCTGGCGCCGGGCCGGCCGCAGGCGATGTTCGCGCGCACCGTGTCGTGCAGCACCAGGGTCTCCTGCGGAAGCAGGGTGACGTACTCACGCAGCCGGGCCAGCGGGAAATCCCGCACGGGTAGGCCGTCCAGGAGGACGTCCCCGCGGTCCGGGTCGTAGAAGCGCAGCAGCAGCTTGGACACCGTGGACTTGCCCGCGCCGCTCGGACCGGTGATGATCACCAGCTCGCCGGGGCTGACGGCGAAGGAGAGCCCTTCGAGGGCGGTCCGGTCGGCGCCGGGGTAGCGGAAGGAGACGTCCCGCACCTCGACCGTGCCGTCCGGGCGGCCCGCCTCCGCGCCCCGCCGGGGGTCCGCGACCGAGGGGCGCACGTCGAGGATCTCGATGAGGCGTTCGGCGCCGGCGGTGGCCGCGGTGACCGTCAGGCCGAGCTGGGCGAGGCCGCGGACGGGCGGGTAGAGGTAACCGAGGAAGGCGGCGAAGGCCAGCAGTTGGCCGAGGGTCATCCGGCCGGTGGATATCTCCCAGGCGCCGATGCCGATCACGGCGAGCACACAGACCGTCTCGATGACCTGGACCAGCTGCTCGTACGCCTCGTTGAGGCGGGTGGAGCGGACGGAGGCGCGGAACCAGGCGTTCGCCTCCTCGCGCAGCCGCCGCCGCTCGGCGTCCCGGCGGTCGTACGCCTGGGTGAGCACGATGTTGCCGAGGGACTCCTCCACCACGGAGGTGATCGCGCCGTCGGCGACCCGGCCCGCGCGGGAGACGTCCTTGATGGAACCGGAGAAACGGCGGGCGGCCAGCCAGAACAGGGGGGCGAGGACGAAGGTGGCGGCGGCCAGGTCCCAGCGCAGCCAGAACGCGGCGACGGCGTAGAAGAGGGCGGAGAAGGCCGCCGAGGCGGCGCCGACCAGGCCGGACACGACCATCGTCTCGATCGCCTCGACGTCGCTGGTCAGCCGGGAGAGCAGATCGCCCTGGCGGTGCCGCTGGAAGAAGTGCGGGGGCAGCTGCTGGACGTGGTCGAAGACGTGCTCGCGCAGCCGCATCACGAAGCGCTCGGTGGCCCACGCGGCCAGCGAGTTGCCCGCGTACGCGACGAGCGCGCCGGCCACCGCGACCCCCAGCCACTTCACGGCCGGGCTCCAGAACGCGGCGAGCGAGCCCTGCTGGAGGGCGTGGTCGGTGAGATCACCGAACAGCAGGATGGCCTCGGTCTCCGCGAGCGCGGCGAGCACGGTGCACAGCCAGACGGCCAGCAGCCATTTCCTGAGCCCCTTTGTCAGCGGCCAGAAACGGCGGAACGCGGCACGGGCGGGAATCGTGGGTGTTTCGCACTCGAATTCTTCACCCTCGTCAGCCATCAGGAATCCTTTCCGAATCACCTTCCCGACAGGAAGAGGAAAAGGGGCCGACGGTGCACCGTCGACCCCTTCCGGTTCAGCGCCCGATCACTGGTCCCGGCCGGCCAGCGGCTTGGGCAACGGCTTGTGCGCGTGCTTCTTGGGCTTCGGCTGCGGCGGCGGGAGCTGCTTCGTCTTGGGCTTGGGGGGCAGCGGGGCAAGCTTCTTGAAGCTCATTCCGACTCCTAATGTCGCACTGTTCTTGTGGTTCTGAATTCCGCGTCCGGAACCCGACATCGAAGAAGTTACACGCTTCTCCGGCCACCGAACGGCAAAAATGGCAAAGGGGCGCTGTGAATCCCCTGGGTAAAGCTGGGAGTTCGGCGGAGAACCTGAGAGCGACCTCAGCGGCGGGCCATGTAGATGTGAAACGCCTTGTGCAGCAGCCGGTTCAGCGGGAAGTCCCACTCCCCCACGTACTCCACGGCCTCACCGCCCGCGCCCACCTTGAAGCGGAGCAGCCCGAGCAGGTGGTCCGACTCCTCCAGGGTGTCGGTGATGCCCCGGAAGTCGTAGACGTGCGCTCCGAGTTCATGGGCGTCGCACATCATCCGCCACTGCATGGCGTTGTTGGGCTGCACCTCGCGCTTGCGGCTGGTGGAGGCGCCGTAGGAGTACCAGACGTGGCGGCCGACGATCAGCATGGTGGCCGCGGCGAGGACGTCCCCGTCGTGGTGGGCGAGGTAGAGCCGCATCCGGTCGGGGTGCTCCGCGGTGAGCGCGGTCCACATGCGCTGGAAGTACGACAGCGGGCGCGGGATGAAACGGTCCCGTTCGGCGGTCTCGCTGTAGAGGCCGTGGAAGACCGGCAGGTCCTCCGGGCCGCCCCGGACGATCTTCACCCCCGCCTTCTCGGCCTTCTTGATGTTGCGCCGCCACTGCTGGTTGAGCCCGCGGTGGATGTCCTCCAGGGACCGGTCCGCGAACGGGACCTGGCACACGTACCGGGGTTGTCCGGCGGCGAACCCCTCCTCCCCGCCGGGCTCGGTCCGCTGCCAGCCCATGCGGCGCAGCCGCTCGGCGAGGTCGAGGCCAGGCCCGCAGGATGTCGCCGGTGCGTCGCGCAGCCGGTGCGTGCCGGGGTCGGCGATCGCGGCCTTGACCGCCTCCGGGCTCCACCGCCGGGCCACCACGGGCGGCCCCATCTTCACCGAGAAGGCGCCGCGGGCCTTGAGGTGGGCCAGCATCGGCTCCAGCCAGCGCTCCAGGCCGGGCGCGTCCCAGTCGATGACGGGGCCCTCGGGGAGGTAGGCCAGACACCGCTTCACCTTGGGCAACGGCCGCAGCAGCACCAGCCCGGCCCCCACGAGCCGCCCGTCCGCCTCGAACCATCCCAGGCTCTCGGCCCGCCAGTCGGATTTCACGTCCCCCCACGACGGCACCTGCATATGACTGACTGAGGGCCGCTCGGCCACGAAGGCGAGGTGCTCGGCACGGGTGAGGGGACGGAGGGTGAGCGACATGGGCGGGGCTCCTTCGGGGACGGGGCCGGTCCCTGTGGCGAGGCCGGTGCTGGGGCGGTGAGAACGCCGGCGTCCGGGACGGTGCCGCTGTCTCGGTGACGGTGCCGCTGTGTCCGTGACGATGTGTCCGGGACGGTGCCGCCGTGTCCGTGGCGATGCCGTCGGCGTCCGTGGAGATCGCGGGTGTCCTCACCCTACGAAGCGTTCCGCCCGTCCTTCGGCCCCCACGCCTCCAGCACGTCCGTGTCCGTCGCCCGGGCGTACAGGAAGTAGTCGGCCCACGCGGCGATGTCCGGGTAGGCGCACTCCCGGGTGAGCCGGGCCACCGCCGCCGGTATGTCGTACGGCGTCACGCGCAGGTCGGTGCCGGGGCCGAGGAGGCACCAGTGGGCGCCGGGGCGGCCGTAGGGCATGCCGACGCTGCCGGGGTTGACCACCAGTCGGCCGTGGGCCAGCCGGACGTAGGGCATGTGGGTGTGGCCGCAGACGACCGTGCCGATGCCGGGCGGCAGCCCGGTGAAGACCTCCGTCCAGCGGGCCGGGCGCGAGTCGACCAGCACCAGTTCCTCGTCGTCGCGCGGGGTGGCGTGACAGAAGAGGACCGGGCCGAGACCGCGCACCCGCAGGGTGCGGGTGCGCGGAAGGGCGGCCAGGAAGTCGACCTGGTCCGGGCGCAGCGCCCGGGCGGCGTACGGGCCGATGGGGTCCGGGATCTCCGTGCGCTCACCCCGCCGGTACTCCACCAGTTCCCGGTCCGCGTTGCCGCCGATCCACAGCACCCGGTCGCCCTGTTCGCGCAGCAGGTCCAGTACCTCGGCCGGCTGCGGGCCCGCCGTGATGTCCCCGGTGAGGACGATCCGGTCGGCGGCGGCCACCTCGGGCTCCGCCAGGACCGCCTCCAGGGCGGGCAGCACGCCGTGGATGTCGGAGAGGACCGCCAGGCGGGTGTACTCCTCGCCCTCGTTCATCCGGCACCCCCCGCCGGGGAATCCAGCGCGTCCGCCAGTACCTCCGCCAGGTGCCGGCCCCGGACTCCGGCGAGCTGCTCCAGCTGGGTGCGGCAGGAGAAGCCGTCCGCCAGGATCACCGTGTCCGGCGCGGCCTGCCGTACCGAGGGCAGGAGCTGTTCCTCCGCGCAGGCCCGGGAGACCTCGAAGTGACCCTTCTCGAAGCCGAAGTTGCCCGCCAGGCCGCAGCAGCCTCCGCTCAGCTCGCCGGTGAGGCCGGCGGCGGCGCGCAGCCGGCGGTCCGGGGTGTCGCCGAGCACCGCGTGCTGGTGGCAGTGGGTCTGGCCGGCGACCGGGCGGCCGACGGCGGGCGGGGTCCAGTGCGGGGCGTGCCGTTCCAGGGTCTCCGCGAAGGTGCGGACGGCGGCGGACAGCCGGGCGGCGCGCGGGTCGTCGGGCAGCAGCTCCGGGAGGTCGGTGCGGAGGGCGGCGGCGCAGCTCGGTTCCAGCACGACGACCGGGGCCCCGGCCCGCAGCACCGGTTCCATCAGGTCCAGCGTGCGGCGCAGGACCGTGCGGGCGCGGTCCAGCTGGCCGGTGGAGACGTAGGTCAGTCCGCAGCAGACCCGGGCCCGTCGGGCCGCGAGCAGCGCGGTCGCCGCCCTGGTTCTGCCGTCGGCGATCGCTCCCCGGCGCAGCAGCAGCGTCGGCGGCAGGGCCACGCGCAGCCCGGCGGCCTCCAGCACCCGCACGGCGGCCCGGCCGACGGACGGCGACAGGTACTCGGTGAAGGTGTCCGGCCAGAGAACGACCAGCTTGCCGGCGCCCGGCTCGGGCAGATCACCGGCACCGGATGCGGGCTGGTTCCCCGCGCCCGGTGCGGGCAAGTCGCCGGCACCGGGGGCTGGCAGGTGCCCTGCGCCCGGGTCGTGCAGATCCTCGGCGCCCGGCGCAGGCGCATCCTCGGCGTCCGGTGCGGGCGGATCTGCAGCACCCGGCGCAGGCAGGTCCCGCGCGCCCGGCCCGCGCAGATCACCGACACCGGAGGCGGGCAGACCTTCAGCGCCCGGCGCAGCCAAGCCCCCCTCACCCCCGCCCGGCACCCCTCCGGCAGCTCCCGCAGGGGCCCGGTTGCGCCACCACCCCGTGAACGTCTGTGTCGCCAGTCGCGGGATCTGCCGTTCCGGGGTGATCCCGGCCAGCCGTTTGCCGAGGGCGGCCAACGGGCCCACCCGGGTCAGGGCGTTGACCAGCGGAGCCACCGGTGTCCGGGCGGTCCAGCGGAGCCATTCCGGGAGCCGGCCCATGGTGTGGTGGGCGGCGGGGCGGCGGCGGCCGGCGTAGTGGTGGTGCAGGAACTCCGCTTTGTAGGTGGCCATGTCGACGCCGACCGGGCAGTCCGAGCGGCAGCCCTTGCAGGACAGGCACAGGTCGAGGGCGTCCCGGACCTCCGGGGACCGCCAGCCGTCGGTGATCAGCTCGCCCGCGAGCATCTCGTGCAGCAGCCGGGCCCGGCCGCGGGTGGAATGCTCCTCCTCGCCGGTGGCCCGGAAGGAGGGGCACATCACGGCGGGGCCGGCCGCCGTGGCCGTACGGCACTTGGCGACGCCGACGCAGCGGCGGACGGCCGCGGCGAAGTCGCCCCCGTCCGCCGGGTAGCCGAAGGCGACGTCGACCGGGCGGCTCGGCAGGACGGAGAAGCGCAGGTTGGCGTCCAGCGGGGCCGGGCGGACCAGCATGCCGGGGTTGAGCAGGTCGTCGGGGTCCCAGACCGCCTTGGCCCGCTCGAACAGCCGGACCGTCTCCTCGCCGTACATGCGGGGCAGCAGTTCCGCGCGGGCCTGTCCGTCGCCGTGCTCCCCGGACAGGGAGCCGCCGTGGGCCACCACCAGGTCGGCCAGTTCCTCGGAGAAGCGGCGGAAGCGGCCGACGCCGGCCTCGGTGAGCAGGTCGAAGTCGACGCGGACGTGGATGCAGCCGTCGCCGAAGTGGCCGTACGGCGTGCCCCGCAGGCCGTGGGCGGCGAGCAGCGCGCGGAAGTCGCGCAGGTAGGCGCCGAGCCGGGCGGGTGGCACCGCGCAGTCCTCCCAGCCGGGCCAGGCCTCCGTGCCGTCCGGCATCCGGGTGGCCGTGCCGGACGCGTCCTCGCGGATGCGCCACAGGGTCCGCTGGTCCGCCCGGTCGGTGACGACCACCGCGGACACGACGTCGGCGGCACGGACGATCTCCTCCGCCCGCGCGCGTGCCTCCGCCGCCGTCCGCCCGCCGGTCTCCACGAACAGCCAGGCGCCTCCCGCCGGCAGCCCCGCGCCGGCCGGCACCAGGTCGGCGGCCATGCCCTCCACCGTGAGCGGCCGCAGCGGCAGCAGGCCGGCGGCGGCCTCGGCGGCGGCGCTGTCGTCGGCGTACGCCAGCACGGCCAGGGCACGCGCGCGCGGGGCCTCGACCAGGCCGACCACGGCCTCGGTGAGGATGCCCAGGGTGCCCTCCGAGCCGCAGAAGGAGCGGGCGACGTCCGCGCCCCTCTCCGGCAGCAGCGCGTCCAGCGCGTACCCGGAGATGCGGCGGGGCAGGTCAGGGAAGCCCGTGCGCAGCCGGGCCAGTTCGCCCTCGGCCAGCTCCCGCAGCCCGTCCGGGGCGCCCGCCCAGCCCGGTCCGAGCCGCAGCCGCTGCCCGCGCGCGGTGAGCACGGACAGCTCCCGCACGTTGTCGGCGGTCGTGCCCCAGGCGACCGAGTGGGAACCGCACGCGTTGTTGCCGATCATCCCGCCGAGCGTGCACCTGCTGTGTGTGGACGGGTCGGGGCCGAACCGCAGCCCGTGCGGTGCGGCGGCCTCCTGGAGCCGGTCGAGCACGAGCCCCGGCTGCACCACGGCCGTGCGGCTGCCCGGGTCCAGTTCGAGCAGGGCGGTCATGTGCCGGGTGAAGTCCAGCACCACGCCGGTGCCGGTCGCCTGCCCGGCGATCGACGTGCCCCCGCCCCGCGCCACCACCGGGACCCCACGCGCCCGGCACACCTCCAGGACGGCGGCCACGTCGTCCGCGTCCCTGGGGGCCACGACCGCGAGGGGGACGCGCCGGTAGTTGGACGCGTCCATGGTGACCAGCGCCCGGGCGGTGGCGTCGAAACCGACCTCGCCCCGCACGGCCCCGCGCATCTCACGGGCCAGCTCGGCGGCACCGGCGCCATCGGGCCCGCCACCCCATCCGCCCCCGGCCCCAGCCCCGGCTCCCCCGGCCGGCCCCGCACCACCCACTCGATCCGTCATGCGTCCAGGATGCATCCGCTCACGCACAGTCACCCCACGTTTTCCACAGGCCCGCACGTATCGTCGTACAACCTCACAAGTCCGCGTCCCGGTGATCTCGTCTCATCGAACGGACACGTCTCCACCTCGCTCTCCGCCACGGGCTAACCTCGTCCCGTGGCCGACATCCAGATTCCCGCAGACATCAAGCCCGCCGACGGACGTTTCGGCGCCGGCCCCTCCAAGGTGCGCACCGAGGCGCTGGACGCCCTCGCCGCCACCGGTACCTCCCTGCTGGGCACCTCCCACCGGCAGGCGCCGGTGAAGAACCTGGTCGGCAAGGTCCGCGAGGGCATCTCCGAGCTGTTCTCCCTCCCCGAGGGCTACGAGGTCGTCCTCGGCAACGGCGGCTCCACCGCCTTCTGGGACATCGCCACGCACGGCCTGATCGAGAACAAGTCGCAGCACCTGAACTTCGGCGAGTTCTCCTCGAAGTTCGCCAAGGCTGCGAAGCTCGCGCCCTGGCTGGCCGAGCCCACCGTCATCGCCTCCGACCCCGGCACCCACCCGGAGCCGCGGGCCGAGGCGGGCGTGGACGCCTACGCCTTCACGCACAACGAGACCTCGACCGGTGTCGCCATGCCGATCAAGCGCGTGGCCGGCGCCGACGAGGGCGCGCTCGTCCTCGTGGACGCCACCTCCGGCGCGGGCGGCCTCCCGGTCGACATCGCCGAGACCGACGTCTACTACTTCGCCCCGCAGAAGTCCTTCGCCTCCGACGGCGGCCTGTGGATCGGCGTCTTCTCCCCGGCCGCGATCGAGCGCGCCGAGCGGATCCACGCGTCCGGGCGCCACGTCCCGGAGTTCTTCAGCCTGCCGACCGCGATCGACAACTCCCGCAAGAACCAGACGTACAACACCCCGGCGCTCGCCACGCTCTTCCTGCTCAACGAGCAGCTTGAGTGGCTGAACGGCCAGGGCGGCCTCGCCTGGTCCACGGCCCGTACGAAGGACTCCTCGACCCGGCTGTACACCTGGGCGGAGGAGGCGAAGTACGCCACCCCGTTCGTCTCGGACCCGGCCAAGCGCTCGCAGGTCATCGGCACGATCGACTTCTCCGACGAGATCGACGCCGCCGCCGTCGCCAAGGTGCTGCGCGCGAACGGCATCGTGGACACCGAGCCGTACCGCAAGCTCGGCCGCAACCAACTGCGCATCGCGATGTTCCCGGCGATCGACCCGGCGGATGTCGAGGCGCTGACGAAGTGCGTCGACTACGTGATCGAAAAGCTCTGACCGTCCCCGGACACGGTGGACCGAAGGGGCGCCCGGCACCACCGGGCGCCCCTTCGCCGCTGCCGGGGCGGTGCCCGACGGGGGCTGGTGTACCGGGTCTGGCGGGTCTGCCGGGTCCGGGGGCCGATCCCGCCCCGGTCAGCCGCGCCGCAGCCGCCGCAGGCCTAGCAGGGCCGCCGCGCCGACCGCGACGATCACGGCGCCGATCTTGAGGCTCCCGCCGGCGCTCTTGTCCGCCGAAGCGCCTGGATCGCCCTTCGACGAGGGTGACTCGGCGTCGGGTCGGTCGGGCGCGTCGACGGCTTGTACGGCGCTGTCGGCGCCCTCGCTGCCGTACATCAGCTTGGTGCCGTCGGCGGAGTACGACACGGACTCCCCCTGACCCTGCAACGGGACGTCCAGGCGACCCTCGCGCTTGATGCGGCCGCCGTTCCAGCGGTAGTGGATGCCGCCGAAGTAGCCGCGTACGGCGAGGTCCCGGCCGTCCGGGGAGAAGGCGGCGTCGGTGGCCCAGAGGTCGACGGCGGCGATGGGCTTGAAGACGTTCGCGCCCGAGGTGGAGAGGGTGGCCGGGCCCTCGTACAGGTGCCCGCCGTCCTCCTTCTTGTCGATGATGTAGACGCGCCCGGTCTTGGGGTGGACGAGCAGCGACTCGGCGTCGCGTGGCCCGTCGGAGTACTTCACGACGTACTGCGTGGCCGTGACCGTCTGGTCCGTGAGCTTCTTCGGCTCGGGCAGCCGGTAGATCCACACGTAAGGCCACCTGCCGCCGAAGTTGTCGCCGATGTCACCGACGTAGATCTCGTTGTGCGGCCCGATGGAGATGGCCTCGACGTCACGCGGGGAGCCGATGCCGCGCAGGGTGATCCGGGCGACGGTCTTCCCGGTCGCGCTGTCCACGGCGTAGAGGTACGGGCCGTCGTCGCTGTCGTTGTGCGTCCAGTAGACGCCGGGGTGCAGCCGGGAGGCGGCGAGCCCGCTGGACTCGGTGATCCGCGGGTCCTTGAGGGTGAACCCCTGGTCGCCCGCCCCGTCGGCGGTTCCCTCGGCGGCGGAGGCGGGCAGCACGCAGGTGCCGGCGAGCAGCACCCCGGCGAGGACGGCGAACGATCGACGCATGCCCCAAGCCTGCCATTCCCGCCGGGGGTTCAGGGCACACGGCCGCCGGGGACCGGGTGACGTGGTCCGCCTCACAGCCATCACCGGCCCCATGGGTCACGGAGATCGTCCATCATGACCGGATGCTTAGGTTCATGCCCGTGGGCGACTCCATGACGATCGGGAGCGCGGGCGAACACACATGGCGTCACCGGTTGTGGCAGCACCTGTCCGTGGCGTACGGCGGCCCGTTCACCTTCGTCGGGCCGCGCGAGACGCTGTACGACAAGCAGGCCGACGCACCGACGTCCCTCGCCTACGCCGACCCCGCCTTCCCGCGCGCCCACCTCGCGGGCTGGGGCGAGGGCTGGCTGCACATGGCCCCGCTGATCGGCGACGCGGTGCGCGCCCACCGCCCCGACGTCCTCCTGGTCTCCCTGGGCCTGATCGACCTCGGCTTCTACACGAACGCCGAGCAGACGGCGGAGAACGTACGGGCCTTCGTGGCGGGCGCCCGGGAGGCGGACCCGCGCATCCGGATGGTGCTGCTGCCGGTCATCCCGAACATCCGGGCGGCGGCCGACGCGTCCTTCGCCGAGCAGGTCGACCGGTTCAACGTGCTGCTCGCCAAGGCGGTGGCCGACCTGGACGAGCCGCGCTCGCCGCTCCTGCTGGCCTCGCCGCCGGAGGAGTACGACATCCACACCGACACCTACGACGGCACGCATCCCAACGCGCGCGGGGAGCGCCTGATAGCCGAGGCGTTCGCGGGGGCGATGCGGGAGGCGTGGGGGGTCGGCGGGGCGTACGTGGCCTGATCGGTCCGACCGGATCCCGGCGCCTTCCGGCCGGGGTACTCACGACAACCCCGCTCCGCCTCAGCCTCAGAACCGACGACTTCCCCCGCGACTAACCCCGCTCCCACACGTACAACGCCTCCCCCGAGTCGGCCGGCGTCACCCACCTGCCGTCGCCGAGCGCGGCCATGGGCGGCCGGATGCCGACCGGTACCGGGTAGGCGACCTCCACCGGTGTGCGCGCGCCCGCCGTGTCCAGGAGCCAGTGCCGGCCCTGGCCCCACTCCTCGTCGGCCTCGACGGTCGAGCAGATCAGGGTCGTCTCGTCCAGGAAGCCGCCGGCCCAGTCCCAGTAGGGAAGCGCCTCGTCGTTGTCCGGCTCGGCCTCCGGATGCCGGGGGACGGCCGTCCCGGCGTCCCACTCCGGGCCCTCCGGCACCGAGCCGCCGGTGCCACGGACCGCCAGGGTGTCCTGGTCGTGGGTCACCGTCATCAGCCGCTCGCCCGAAGGGCTCACGCCCATCAGGGTCAGATCGCCCGCGACGTGACGGACGGACAGCTCCGTTCCGTCCCAGCGGCCCCAGCGCAGCGGCGACCCGTCCTGGCCCTCCCCGATGCTCAGCCCCATCTGTCCGGGATCCACCGGGTGCGGCAGATGGAAGCTGCCCGCCGCCGCGGCCTCGGCGTCGGCCCGCGCGAGCACCCGTCCGTCCCGCGCGTCCAGCAGCAGCCACTCGTCGACGACGTCCGGGCCCAGCTCGCCCGCCGCCAGCGGTCCGCGTACGTGCGCCCACACGTACGCCCCGTCCACGGAGAACCCGGCCGAGCCGCGCTCCGGGTGACGGTGGTCGGCGCGGTCGCCGTACTCCTCGTACGACGTGTGCAGGTCGCGGCAGGCGCCGTACCAGCAGCCGTGCCGGACCTCCCAGCGCGTCGCCCCCGACGGCTCCACCGCCCGCACCGCGTGCACGCCCGCGAACACCGCCAGGCTCGCGTCCGGGGCCACCGCCCACGTCCCGCGCCGGCGCGGCCAGGGAGCGGGCAGCCGCACCCGGTCCCCGGCGGGCGCGAAGGCGTCGTCCAGCGGCTGGACCCAGAGCGCGTCGTCGCCACGCTGGGCCAGCAGGCGGCGGCCCGGCGGGCCGAGCAGTTCGGGGACGTCCGCCTCCGCGGACGGCAGGAGCGCGGGGACGACGGCACAGAGCCGGGCACGGACGGACACGGGACTCTCCAGGGGCGATGTGACTGCGCGCACCCTACGGCACCCCTCTGACACCACGTCGGCCCCGGGCGTGGGCGCCGCGGGTCACATGGGCGCCGTTGCCACGGCGGCGGCCGGCCGGCATCCCGTGGTCGGCAGGAGAGACCTGGGCCGGCGTGCGCAAGCACGACGACGAGGAGCGGACCACGGCGCCGGTCCACCCGGTCGCCATGATCAACGCGGCCGGCCGGCTGGGCGTGATCGTGCACCATCAGAGCGGCTCCCTGCCTCAGCAGGCCTTGCATAGAGCGCACTCGAAGCCGTTGGCTGGTGGACCATGAAGTACACGCAGCTCGGACGCACGGGACTCAAGGTCAGCCGGCTCGTCCTCGGGACGATGAACTTCGGTCCGCAGACCGACGAAGCCGACAGCCACGCGATCATGGACGCGGCGCTGGACGCGGGCATCAACTTCTTCGACACGGCCAATGTGTACGGCTGGGGCGAGAACAAGGGCCGGACCGAGTCCATCATCGGCAACTGGTTCGCCAAGGGCGGCGGCCGGCGCGACAAGACGGTCATCGCCACCAAGGTGTACGGCAACATGGCCGCCGACGGCGATGTCTGGCCCAACCACGACAAGCTCTCCGCGCTGAACATCCGGCGCGCGGTGGACGCCAGCCTCCAGCGGCTGAAGACGGACCACATCGACCTCTACCAGTTCCACCACATCGACCGCAGCACCCCGTTCGAGGAGATCTGGCAGGCGATCGACGTCCTCGTCCAGCAGGGCAAGATCCTCTACGCCGGGTCCAGCAACTTCCCCGGCTACAAGATCGCCCAGGCCAACGAGGTCGCCGCCCGCCGCGGCGGCACCATCGGCCTGGTCAGCGAGCAGTGCCTGTACAACCTGGCCGAGCGCCGCGCCGAGATGGAGGTCATCCCGGCCGCGCAGGACTACGGCCTCGGGGTCATCCCCTGGTCGCCGCTGCACGGCGGTCTGCTGGGCGGGGTCATCAAGAAGGAGGTCCAGGGCGGGCGCCGCGCCTCCGGCCGGGCCGCGGACACCCTCAAGGACCCGGCGGCCCGCGCGCAGATCCAGTCCTACGAGGACCTGCTCGACAAGCACGGCCTGGAGCCCGGCGAGGTGGCCCTGGCCTGGCTGCTGACCCGCCCGGGCGTGACGGGCCCGATCGTCGGCCCGCGCACCGCCGACCAGCTTCAGTCGGCCCTCAGGGCGGTCGAGCTGGAGCTCGGCGAGGACCTGCTGGCCGGCCTGGACGAGATCTTCCCGGGCCCGGGCCCGTCCCCGGAGGCGTTCGCCTGGTAGACCCGGGGAACGCCCAAGGGGCGGCGGGGCCGCATTCGCCATGCGGCTCCGCCGCGCGGGCGCGACCGGCCGAAGGCGGCCCGCAGCCGCCGCCGCGGCTCGGTCCCCGCCCCCTGGACGCCTGGACGCCTGGACGCCTGGACGCCTGGACGAACCGCTACCTGACGGCCGACGCCAAGGCCACCACCACGAACATCAACACAAGCACACCGGCCATGATCCGGTTCCGGGTTTTCGGGTCCACGTATTCGAGACTAACCGGCCCCG
Organism: Streptomyces sp. Ru62; assembly: GCF_002920615.1. GTDB lineage: Bacteria > Actinomycetota > Actinomycetes > Streptomycetales > Streptomycetaceae > Streptomyces. Next base: position 194,984 of record NZ_PQSU01000001.1, on the reverse strand, counting down.
CCCAGCGCCCAGCGCTCGACCACCTCGTACCGCGGCTGCTCGCCCGGCACCCCGGACGCCGGCAGCCGGCTGCGCACCAGCGCCAGGTCGGCCACGGTCCAGGTGCCGCCGGCGAACTCCGCGAGGGCCGCCACGTACGGCCGTACGTCCACCGCGTCCCGGCTGCGGGCCAGCGTCAGATGGGCCTTGTAGCGCCGGTGTTCCCCCATCGGCACCCCGGCCTTCCGGGCCGCGGCCTCCGCCCGGTCGGCCAGCAGCCGCAGCGCCTCCACGTCCCCCCGGGCGCCCGTCCACAGTGCCCGGCCCCGGCCGAACTGGCCGCCGCCCGCGAGCGCGAGCGGGAAGGGGGCCGTACGGTGGGCCGCGCGGGCCAGGCGGTCCGACAGGGCGGGTACGACGTCGTCGGCGACCTCGCCGTAGAACGCGAGGGTGAAGTGCCAGCCGGGGCGGGCGGTCCAGCGCAGCCGGCCGGCCCCCGGAAGCCGCCTCAACCGGGCCACCTCCGCGGCGAGTTCCTCCACGACGTCCCCGGGAGGCAGTACGGCGGCGAAGAGTCTCATGCACCTCACGATCGCAGACCCCGGCGGGCATGATGGCCCCATGGCGATCACCATCCGAGAAGGCGTCCCCGAGGACCTGCCCGCGATACTGGGCATGCTCGACAGCAGCGTGGAGTGGCTCGTCTCACAGGGGCGGACCCGCCAGTGGGGCACCGAGCCGCTGTCGGAGCACGCCAGGACCGTCGGGGCGGTCGTGCGCGCCATGGACGAGGGCACCACGTACATCGCCGAGGTGGACGGCGTACCGGCCGCCACGCTCACTCTCACCGACGGGCCCGGCGCCTACCTGTCCCACCTCCCGCCGCCCGGCGAGCCCGAGCGGTACATCCACTGGCTCGCCTCCGACCGCCGCTTCAAGGGGCGGGGCGTGGGCAGCGCGCTGCTCGCGCACGCCGCCGAGACGACCCGGCGGGCCGGCGTGGGCCTGCTCCGGGTGGACTGCTACGCGGGCGACGACCGCGGGCTCGTCGCCTACTACGAGGCCAACGGCTTCACCCCGACGCACACCTACACCCACGGCCCGGACGACTGGCCGGGACAGGTGCTGGCCCGGAGGGTCGACCAGGACCCTCCGGGCGGACGCTGACGGGGGGCGGCCAGGAGGCTCACGCGGCGGTGGCGAGCTGCTCCCGTTCGCGCGGCACGAAGCGGACCCGCGGATGGCCGTGGTGCCAGCCCACGGACAGGCGCAGGCCGCCGATGCGGGCGAGGACCAGGCCGATCGCCCCGGCCGCCGCCGCCGACACCACACCGCCGGCCGCGAAGCCGACCCGGGCGCCGTAGGTGTCGGTGATCCAGCCGACCACCGGCGCGCCCAGCGGCGTACCGCCCATGAACACCATCATGAACAGGGCCATCACCCGGCCGCGCATGGCCGGGTCGGTGCCCATCTGCACGGCGGTGTTCGCGGTGACGTTCACCGTCAGGCCGAAGATCCCGATCGGGACCATGAGCAGCGCGAACAGCCAGTACGACGGCGCCACCGCGGCCACGGTCTCCAGCGTGCCGAAGGCCAGCGCGGCGGCGATCAGCACGCGCAGCCGGGCCGTGCCGCGCCGGGCGGCCAGCAGGGCGCCGACCAGGGAGCCGACGGCCATCAGGGTGTTGAAGAGGCTGTAGGCGCCGGCGCCGGCGTCGAAGACGTGGTCCGCGTAGGCGGACAGCCACACCGGGAAGTTGAAGCCGAAGGTGCCGATGAAGCCGACCAGGACGATCGGCCAGATCAGCTCCGGCCGCTTCGCCACGTACCGCAGGCCCTCGCGGAGCTGGCCCTTGCCGCGCGGCGCGCGCTCGACCACGTGCAGTTCGCGGGCGCGCATCAGCAGCAGCCCGGCGATCGGCGCGGCGAAGGACAGGCCGTTGGCGAGGAACGCCCAGCCGGTGCCGACTCCGGTGATCATCAGGCCGGCGACGGCGGGGCCGACCAGCCGGGCGGACTGGAAGTTCGCCGAGTTCAGGCTGACCGCGTTCTGCAACTGCTCGGGGCCGACCATCTCCGAGACGAAGGACTGCCGGGCGGGGTTGTCGACCACCGTGGCGAGGCCGACGGCGAAGGCGGCGACGTAGACGTGCCAGACGTGGACGTGCCCGGAGAGGGTCAGTGCGGCGAGCACGAGACCGGTGAGGGCCATCGCGGTCTGGGTGACCAGCAGGGCGGGGCGCTTGGGCAGGCGGTCCACGAGGACGCCGCCGTACAGCCCGAACAGCAGCATCGGCAGGAACTGGAGGGCCGTCGTGATGCCGACGGCCGCGGAGGAGCCGGTGAGGCTGAGGACCAGCCAGTCCTGGGCGATGCGCTGCATCCAGGTGCCGGTGTTGGAGACGACCTGGCCGATGAAGAAGAGGCGGTAGTTCCGGATCCTCAGCGAGCTGAACATCGAGGACTTACGGGAAACAGGGGTGGTGGTAGGGGTGGCCGGTGCGGGGGCGGAAGGTGTTCCGGATCCCGTACTCAAAGGGTTCGCCTCCTCGGATGGCGCGCTTACAGGTGTGCGAGTTTCTCCAGCACGGGGGCGGCGGCGCGCAGGGTCGCCCATTCGTCCTCGTCGAGGCCGTCGGCCAGGCCGGCCAGGAAGGCGTTGCGCTTGCGGCGGCTCTCTTCGAGCATGGCCTCGGCCTGCTCGGTCTGGGTGACGACCTTCTGGCGCCGGTCCTCGGGGTGCGGTTCCAGCCTGACCAGCCCCTTGGCTTCGAGCAGCGCGACGATGCGGGTCATCGACGGCGGCTGGACGTGCTCCTTGCGGGCCAGTTCGCCCGGGGTGGCGGAGCCGCATCGGGCGAGGGTGCCGAGCACCGACATCTCGGTGGGGCTCAGCGACTCGTCGACCCGCTGGTGCTTGAGTCGACGGGACAGCCGCATCACTGCGGAGCGGAGTGCGTTCACGGCGGCCGCGTCGTCGCCATGGGTAAGGTCCGGCATGTTCTTTAGCGTAACTCATTACTCTCGCTAAAGACCAGTCGGGCGCGCCCAGGATGCCCGTGACGCCCGCCACTGAACCCTCTGTTCACCCGTACGGGTGAGCCGGGTCGGGAAATCGACGCATCGGGCGGCCGGCTGTGGCGACCCTCGTACGCATGGGGACCAGTGTGCTCAGCCTGCGGATGGACGGGGAGCTGCTCGAACGGCTCCGGCACCACGCGGCGAGAAGAGGAATGAGCGTCCAGGACTATGTCGTCCGGACGCTCATTCGGGATGACTTCGACGAGCGGTTCCAGGCCGCCGTCGAGGAGACGGAGAAGTTCTACGGCGTCACCTGACGCCCGCCGGTCAGGTCAGGCCCAGGGCCGGCATCAGGTAGTAGAAGGCGAAGACCGCCGAGACGACGTACATCGCCGCCGGGATCTCCCGGGCCCGCCCGGCGACCAGGCGCAGCACCGTGAAGGTGATGAAGCCCATGCCGATGCCGTTCGTGATCGAGTAGGTGAACGGCATCATCAGCATCGTCACGAACGCCGGGATCGCGATGGTGTAGTCCGCCCAGTCGATCTCCTTGATGGAGTTCGACAGGATCAGGAAGCCGACCGCGACCAGCGCCGGGGTGGCCGCCTGCGAGGGGACCATCGTGGCGATCGGGGTGAGGAACAGCGCGACGGCGAACAGGCCGCCCGTGACGACGTTCGCGAAGCCGGTACGGGCGCCCTCGCCGACGCCGGCCGTGGACTCCACGAAGGCGGTGGTGGCCGAGGAGGAGCTGGCACCGCCCGCCGCGACCGCGAGGCCGTCCACGAAGAGGACCTTGTTGATGCCCGGCATGTAGCCCTCGGCGTCGGTCAGCTTGGCCTCGTCGCTGATGCCCATGATCGTGCCCATCGCGTCGAAGAAGCACGACAGCAGGACCGTGAAGACGAAGAGGATGCCGGTCAGCACGCCGACCTTGGAGAAGCCGCCGAACAGGCTGACCTGGCCGACCAGGCCGAAGTCGGGGGTGGCGACCGGGTTGCCCGGCCACTTCGGGACCGTCAGGCCCCAGGACGGGATCGTGGCGACCGCGTTGATGATCACCGCGAGGACGGTCATGCCGACGATGGAGATGAGGATCGCGCCCGGCACCTTGCGGACGATCAGCGCGAAGGTGAGCAGCGCGCCCAGAATGAAGATCAGCACCGGCCAGCCGGTGAGGTGACCGCCGGTGCCGAGCTGGACCGGGACGGTGGTCTGGGCGGCGTCCGGCATACGGGTGACGAAACCGGAGTCGACCAGGCCGATCAGCATGATGAACAGGCCGATACCGATGGAGATCGCCTTGCGCAGACCGAACGGCACGGCGTTCATCACGCGCTCGCGCAGCCCGGTGGCGACCAGCAGCATGACCACGAAACCGGCGAGGACGACCATGCCCATGGCGTCCGGCCAGGACATGCGCGGCGCGAGCTGGAGGGCGACGACCGAGTTCACGCCGAGGCCGGCGGCGAGCGCGATCGGCACGTTGCCGATGACGCCCATCAGCAGCGTGGAGAACGCGGCCGTCAGCGCGGTCGCCGTCACCAGCTGGCCGTTGTCCAGGTGGTGGCCGTACATGTCCTTCGCGCTGCTGAGGATGATCGGGTTCAGCACGATGATGTACGCCATCGCGAAGAAGGTGGCGAAACCGCCACGGACCTCACGGGCGAGGTTGCTGCCGCGCTCGGAGATCTTGAAGTAGCGGTCGAGGGCGCCGTAGGCGGGCGCGCCACCCGGCTTCTCGGGGGTGGGGACCTTGGCGGGTGCCGAGGTGGACATGCGGGACCTCATCACCAGCGGGGTTCCCCCGAGCCCCGTTGGAGTTTCCTACGATCAGAAGCGGTCAAAGACAAACGGTTTCAGTATGAACGTATGAGTGGCAGATCGCTATCTCCGCGCGTAGACCCCGACGGCGCTTAAGCTGTGCGCATGGCTAAGTGGACCCCCAAGCACGAGGCGCCGGAGCCCCTGGAGGGGCCCGTGGTCGCCACGATCACCGGCGGCACCCTCGTGTGGTTCGTCCTCTTCCTGGTCCAGCTCCCCTTCTACGGCTGGTTCGAGGACCACGGGCACCTGTGGTGGCTGTGGACGTGCCTGGCCGGGGGCGGGCTGGGGCTGATCGGCGTCTGGTACGTACGCAAGCGGGACGCCGCGCTGAGGCGGGCGGCGGCTTCGAGGGCGACGTCGGCCGAATAGCCCGGCAGGCTCCGGCCGGCCACCGGGGGCGCCGCCCCCAGACCCCCCTCTCCCAGCCGCCCACCCCACCCGACTCGGCCGGCCGGAACAGCCCGTCCACGAACGCTCGATCTCCGGCCCGGCGGGTCCGGTGGGCGGCTGGGCGGCATCGCACGTACCGTCGACTGCATGAGCCATATAGACGCGGGCGCCGACATCGACCCCGTGCGTCCCGTGGCCCTGCCGGGGCGCCCCGCGACCGGGCTGACCGGTGCCGAGGTCGCGGACCGCGTCGGCCGGGGCCTCGTGAACGACATACCGGTGCGCAGCAGCCGGTCGCTCGGGGAGATCGTCCGGGCCAACGTCTTCACCCGGTTCAACGCGATCATCGGCGTCCTGTGGCTGATCACGCTGTTCGTGGCGCCGATCCAGGACAGCCTCTTCGGCTTCGTGATCCTCGCCAACACCGGCATCGGCATCGTCCAGGAGTGGCGGGCCAAACAGACCCTGGACTCGCTCGCGGTGATCGGGGAGGCCCGGCCGACGGTACGGCGGGACGGGGTCGCGACCGAGGTGGCCACCCATGAGATCGTCCTGGACGACCTCATCGAGATCGGCCCGGGCGACAAGATAGTGGTCGACGGGGTGTGCGCGGAGGCGGACGGGCTGGAGATCGACGAGTCGCTGCTCACCGGCGAGGCCGATCCCGTCGTCAAACGCCCCGGTGACCCGGTGCTGTCCGGAAGCTTCGTGGTCGCGGGCGGCGGCGCCTTCACCGCCACCAGGGTCGGCCGCGAGGCCTACGCCGCCCAGCTCGCCGAGGAGGCGTCCCGGTTCACGCTCGTCCACTCCGAGCTGCGCTCCGGCATCTCCACGATCCTGAAGTACGTCACCTGGATGATGGTCCCGGCGGCCGTCGGACTCGTCATCACCCAGCTCGTGGTCAAGAACGACGACCTGAAGGACGCCGTGGCCCGCACGGTCGGCGGGATCGTGCCGATGGTCCCCGAGGGGCTGGTGCTGCTCACCTCCGTGGCCTTCGCGATCGGCGTCATCCGGCTCGGCCGCAAGCAGTGCCTCGTGCAGGAGCTGCCGGCCATCGAGGGGCTGGCCCGCGTCGACACCGTCTGCCTGGACAAGACCGGCACGCTCACCGAGGGCGGCATGGACGTCACCGAGCTGCGGACGCTGGACGGGGCGGACGAGACGTACGTACGCAAGGTGCTCGGCGCGCTCGGCGAGTCCGACCCGCGCCCCAACGCCTCCCTCCAGGCGATCATCGACGCCTACCCGGACAGCGACGACTGGCGCTGCGTCGAGTCGCTGCCCTTCTCCTCCGCCCGCAGGTACAGCGGAGCCGCCTTCAGCGAGGGCGACGGCGAGACCAGCACCTGGCTGCTGGGCGCACCGGACGTGCTCCTCGGCGCCGACGACCCGGCACTGGCCGAGACCGAGCGCCTGAACGAGCAGGGCCTGCGCGTGCTGCTGCTGGCCCGCGCGCACCGCGACCTGGACGACGTCGAGCCGGCCCGGGGCGCCCGCCCCACCGCCCTGGTCGTGCTGGAACAGCGGCTGCGGCCCGACGCCTCCGACACCCTGCGCTACTTCGCCGAGCAGGACGTCCGCGCCAAGGTCATCTCGGGTGACAACGCCGTCTCGGTCGGCGCGGTCGCCGCCAAGCTGGGCCTGGAGGGTACGGCGGTGGACGCGCGGCGGCTGCCCGCCGAGCGGCCGGCGATGGCGAAGGCCCTGGACGCGGGCACCGTCTTCGGGCGGGTGACCCCGCAGCAGAAGCGGGACATGGTGGGCGCGCTCCAGTCGCGCGGGCACACGGTCGCGATGACCGGGGACGGCGTGAACGACGTGCTGGCCCTGAAGGACGCGGACATCGGGGTCGCGATGGGCTCCGGTTCGGAGGCCACGCGGGCGGTGGCCCAGATCGTGCTGCTGGACAACAGCTTCGCGACCCTGCCCTCGGTGGTCGCCGAGGGCCGCCGGGTGATCGGCAACATCACGCGCGTGGCGACGCTGTTCCTGGTGAAGACGGTCTACTCGGTGCTGCTGGCGGTGCTGGTGGTGTGCTGGCAGGTGGAGTACCCGTTCCTGCCCCGGCACCTGACCCTGCTGTCCACGCTCACCATCGGCGTCCCGGCCTTCTTCCTGGCCCTCGCCCCGAACACGGAGCGGGCGAGGCCGCACTTCGTGCGCCGGGTGATGCGGTACGCGATCCCCGGCGGGGTGCTGGCCGGCGTCGCGACCTTCGCCACGTACCTGCTGGCGCGGCACCACTACACCGGTCCCGGCGCCCTGGCCGCGGAGACGAGCGCGGCCACCCTGACCCTGTTCCTGATCTCGATGTGGGTCCTGGCGATCATCGCCCGCCCCTACACCTGGTGGCGGGTGGCGCTGGTGGCCGCGATGGCCGTGGCCTTCCTGCTGGTCCTCGCCGTTCCCGCGCTACAGGGCTTCTTCGCGCTGAAGCTGGTCGGGATGACCTTGCCGTGGACGGCGGTCGGCGTGGCCGCGGTGGCGGCGGCCGCCCTGGAGTACCTGTGGAGGTGGGTCGGCCGCCGCTTCCCGGACTGAGTCCGGTCGGGTGCCGCTACTGCACGTCGACGTAGTCGGACGCGGCGTTGACCGCCGGGGTGGTCGAGGTGCCCGCGAAGCTGTAGCGCCAGTAGCCGTCGTAGTTCGCGGTGGTGGTGGTCTTCAGGTTGCCGGACGAGTCCGTGTACACCGTCTTGACGGTGGTCCAGGTGGACGTGCCCGCCTTCTCGAACTGGAGCTTGACCGGCTGGCTGGTGTAGCCGTGGTACAGGTGGTCGTCCCAGCTCGCCCGGCTCAGCTTGCCCGTCACCGTGAGGGTCTTGCCCTTGCCGACGGGCTCGGGGCCCGCGTTGACGGTGAGCTTGGAGTAGCGCTGCACCAGGGTGCTGCCGAGGCCGCTCTTGTCCTTGTAGCCGACCTTGCTCAGGTCGGGGTTGTTCTGGTCCTGGCCGTTGAAGGCGACGGCCTCGGCGGCCACGCCCCAGGAACCGGCCCAGGCGCTCTTCAGGTCGCCGTCGGCCGGGTAGATGTCGACGGTGCCCTTGCAGGTGGCCGTCGTCGCTGTGACGGGGGTGCAGGTCGCGGGGTCGTCGCCGTACAGCTCGGCCGTCGCGGTGTCGTACGAGCCCTTGTACAGGAAGGCGTCGGTGTAGAAGTCCTTCGCCGCGATGTTCACCTCGGAACCGTGCGTCAGCGTGTACGAGTAGGTGGCACTGACCTCGTTGGTGGTGCCGACCTTGATCGCCTTGGCGATGGTGACGTTCGAGAAGCTGACGTTCAGCGTGTACGGCGTGCCGGAGTCACCGGTGGCGTGTGCGGCCGGGACGGCGAAGGCGGAGAGGGCCAGGGCGCCGGAGACGGCGGCCACGGTGGCACGTATGCGCATGTGCGTTTCCCTGAAGGGAGAAGTGATCGTGGAGTCGGTCGACTCAGGCGATCAGATCCGCGAGGCAGGGCTCCGGTTGTACGGCAAGACCTCGTTCCGGCCAGATTTGGGCCTCGGATTACCAGCACATGACACAACTGAGAGGGAACGTTCCGCCCCGGGAGCGACGGCAGGCACTCCCGGGGCGGGAACCGCGCCGCTCACCGCACGTCGACGAAGTCACCGGTGGCGTTGACCTTGGTGCAGGTGGGCTTCGCCGTGTCCGCGTACCCGTTGTCGGCGCCGTAGAGGGTGAACTCCGCGGCGCCCTTGATGCCCGAGTCGTCCGCGGCCTGGGCGGCACCGGCCGGGGTCAGTCGAACCAGCGGTCCCGCGCCAGCTCCTCCGTCCGTGACGGGTCCTCCAGCAGCGCGGCCACCTCGAACCGCCGGGGCCACTGCGCCGCCGCCCAGGCCAGCCCCGCCGCGACCCCCTCCAGGGTGGCCGCGTGCAGCACACCGTCGTCGGTGAGCCGCCAGTCGATCTCCACGCCGTCCACGACGAGTTCGTCGTGCTCGACGTAGGTGGCCGGGGTACGCGGCCCGAGCAGCACCCGTACCGCGTCCGGCACGTCGTGCTCGGTCCCCTCGGAGTGCACCTCGCCGGTGACGGACTCGCTCAGCCGCCGCACCTGGAACAGCTCGGCCAGCTCGGCGGCCCGCGCCGGCCGGACCGGCAGCAACGGCACACCCGAGGTGAACGGCAGCAGGTCCGGTGAGTCGACCACGACGGCCGACCCGGCGTCCACGACCTCCACGCGCCCGTCGACCACGGCCCGCAGCTCGTCCGGCAGGGTCACCTGCTCGGGATCCAGCTCCGCCAGCGCGCTGTAGAGGCCGTGCAGTTGGGCGGGGGTGACGGGCCGCTCCGGGTCGGCGAGGCGGTCCAGCAGCTCGGCGGCGCCGCCGGGCTCGTCCAGCAGCGCGCCGACGGAGGTGCGCACGCCGAGCGCCCGCAGCACCTGCTCGTCCTCGAACCCGGTGGCGTCGGCCTCGTCGTAGAGCCCGCGCAGCAGTGGGTCCCCGCCGGCGGCGAGCAGCCCGGCCGGGCGCCGGCCGTCGAGCACCGGGTGCCCGCGCAGCCACCACGCGGTGTACGGCCGTACGGCCTCGTGGGTGCCGTCGGGCAGCAGGATGCGCACGGGCTCGATGAGGGCGTCCCGCAGCGGCGGCCGGGCCAGCAGGGCGAGCGCCTCGGGCCAGTGGTCGTCGTCCACCAGGTCCAGGTCGCGGACGGCGACGAGTTCGGTGGCGACCGGCGGCACCGGGCTGTCCGGGAACCGGTCGAGGATGTCCTCGCACCACACGTCCACGGCGTCCAGCAGACCGGCGTCGTCGGGCTCGGCGTAGTCGCCCTCCCGGGGCTCCAGCTCGTCCGGGTCGAGGACGACGTCGGTGGCCCGGACGAGCGCGAAGTCGGCGAGCACCCCGCACGCGGCGAGCGGCTGCTCCCCCCACTTCTCCGCCAGGTCGGCGTCCACGGCGGCCAGTTCACCCTCCCGGATGACCCGGGCGAAGGGGCTGCCGGGGAACACCAGCTCACCGGCGGGCGCGAGCTCCCCGTCCTCGTCGGGCAGCGCGAGGGCGCCCAGCCAGGGCTCGTCCCCCGGTTCGAGCCCCGCGTCCCGCACCAGTGCGAGCACCGTGTCGGCCAGCTCCTCGGCGTCCGGCGCGTCCTCCTCCCAGCCGAGGGCGCCGTCCTCCTCCAGCGAGCCCGCGACGGCGGCCCGCACCTGCGGGGTGGTCAGCACCGCGCGCGGGGTCGCGGGCAGCGCGCCGAGCTTCTCCAGCAGCGGGTGCGCGGCGTCCGCGTGGGCCACCTTCAGCCCGAGCCGGCCCAGTACGTCCACATCGATGCGGGCGGCGTCCGGGGCGGGCAGCAGCACCTGCCGGGGCCCGATCGTCGTCCTGCCGTCGGCCAGCGGCACCGGCAGGCCCGACAGCCGCTCGGGGTCGACCCCGGCGAGGCTGTCGTACAGCCGCCACCACCACTCCGGCTCCTTCTCCAGCCCGGCGAGCCGGTCGACGGCGTCGGCCAGCGGCAGCCGGGCGACCCCGAGGGTGCGCAGCTCGACGCGCCGCTCCAGCCCCGCCGGGAGCAGGGTGGGCAGCACCTCGGCGAGCACCCGCACGGTGTCGGCGCCGGCGCCCTCCACGATCTCGGCGTCGCGGGGCCGCAGCGCCTGAGGCAGCTCGTCGTCGCCCTTCGCCTCGACGGCCGGGGGCAGGAAGGCGGTGCGCGGCAGCCGGTCCAGCACGGCCTGCCGCAGCGCCCCGTCCAGCGCGCCCTTGCCGAGCGGTCCCGGCACGAGGTCGATGATCCCGTCCAGCACCGGCCGCCAGGCGGCGAGCAGTTCGGCGTAGGCGTCGGCGGCGCGCTCCACCAGGAAGTCGGTGAGCGGGCCGGGCGCCGCGTGCCGGCGGGTGGTGTCGAGGGGGAAGGAGGCGATGAGCAGGGCGGGCACACCGAGGGGCTCGTCGCTCGGCGTCGGCGCGTGCACGACCGGACTGGTACGGGGCCGCACCGGGGCGCCGTAGGCGTCGACGGGCACGGCCCAGGTCACCGACCAGTGCGGGCGCAGCCGCTCCTCGACCGGCCGGTCGGCGAGGAGGTCGGGCGTGAGCGCCCCGTTCGCCGTGGCCGTACGCCAGTTGGTGACGCCGTCGCGGGAGTCCTCCACGATGGTGAAGGGACCGTCGGTACGCCGGCTGAGCGTCCGGGGCGCCTCGCCGTCGACCTCGACGACGACCTCCGCCAGCCCGGGCAGGGCGAGGAGCAGGGCGTCGTCGATGCCGTCGAGCAGCCGCTCGGCGAGATCGGCGGCGGCGGCGTCCCGCAGCGGCAGGATGACGGCGGTGTCGTACGGCTCCGGAGCGGTGCCCTCGGCGGCGAAGGGCAGCCGCAGCAGGGGCACGTGTCCGTCCCGCCGCCGCACCTCGTCCCCCAGCCCGGGACTGTGCCGGGCGGTGTCGGCGGCGAGCTCCCTGGCCTCGGCGAGGGACCACCGCACGCCCCCGTGCCGCCCCACGATCGCCGGTTCGTCGGTGACGGAGAGCACGGCGGCGAAGCCGACCCCGAACCGGCCGACGGCACCGGACGTCGCCTCGGCGTCCCGCTTCGCGGAGGCCCGCAGCGTGGACAGCGACTCGACACCGGCCGCGTCCAGCGGGGCCCCGGTGTTGGCGGCCACGAGCACGCCGTCGCGGAGGGTGAGCCGCAACCGCCCCGGCACGTGCGCCCGCGCGGCGGCGTCGGCGGCGTTCTGGGCCAGCTCGACGACGAGCCGGTCCCGGTACCCCCCGAGGACCAGGTCCTCCTCGGCGTTGGCGTCCTCCCGGAACCGGGCGGGGCTGGTCGCCCAGGCGTCGAGGACACCGCGACGCAGACGGGCGGTGCCGAAGGGGTCGGCGCCCTCGGCCGCAGGCCGGACGAACTTGCTCACGTTGACTCTCCTCTACGACGTGAGGACGAAGGTACAGCGCGGAGCGGGGAGGCCATCAACACGGACGGTGAGGGTAGGCGGTAGGGACCCATCCGTTGGCACGGTAGTGCCGTACGTACGAAAGTGGTGTCCGTCCCATGGCCGAGACCCGGGATGTCGTCGAGCTGATCCTCCAGGACCACCGGCGCATGGAGGAGCTGTTCCGCCTCATGCGCAGTGTGGAGGCCGACCGCGCGGCCGCGCTGGAGGAGTTCGCGGACCTGTTGATCGCGCACGCGCTGGCCGAGGAGGCCAAGGTCTATCCCGCCCTGAAGCGGTACAAGAACATCGACGACGAAGAGGTCGAGCACGGCGAGCACGAGCACGACGAGGGCAACCAGGCCCTGCTGGCCCTGCTGGAGGTCGACGAGGTCGGCTCCGAGGAGTGGGACGAGAAGCTGGAGGAGCTGGTGGAGGCCGTCACCCACCACGCCGACGAGGAGGAGCGCACCATCCTCAACGGGGCGCGCGAGAACGTGGCGATGGAGCGGCGGGAGGAGCTGGGCGCGGCGTTCCTGGAGGAGCGCGAGCACCAGCTGAAGGCCGGGTGCGGCTCGGTCGACAACGTGCGCCGGATCGTCGGGTCCTGACGGACGCACCGGTGCCTCAGGGGCCCGGGCCGGGGTCCGGTTCCACGGCCCGGCCCAGGCCGGCGCGGGCCGCTTCCAGCTGCGCGGCGAACGCGATGCCCAGGAACAGGGCGATCCCGGTCAGGTTGGCCCACAGCAGCAGGGCCACGAAGGCGGTGAGCGGCCCGTACACGGCGCCGAAGGAGCCGCTGCGGGAGACGTAGAGGGTCAGCAGCCAGGTCGCGGTGACCCACAGCACCAGGTGGACGGCGGAACCGAACGCCAGCCAGGTGTACCCGGGCTGGTCCCGGCGCGGCGACCAGCGGAAGATGACGGCGGAGGCGATCCAGGCGAGGACCGTTCCCACGGGCACCTCCAGGGCGCCCCACCACGAGGGCGGCCGGGAGGTGCCCAGCGCCTCGGTCGTCGCGGCGCTCACGGCCCCGCCGGCGACCAGCACCAGGAACCCCAGGACCATGGGCACGCCGGCGGCGAAGGCGAGCAGCACGGCCCTGCCGTACTTCCGCGGGAAGGGCCGGTCCCGTTCGATGCCGTAGATCCGGTTGGCGCCCCGCTCCACCTGGCCCATGGCGGAGGCGAGGTTGAGGACGGAGAAGGCCAGCCCGAGGCACAGCGCGACGGTGCTCCACGCGTCGGAGCCGGCGGTGCGGCGGGTACCGCGCAGCGCCTCGCGGACCACGTCGGCGCTGGCGCCCGGCACGATCCTGCCCAGGGTCAGCTCGATGATCCGCCCCACGCTCTCGGTGTGCGCGGCCGTGGCGAGGCCGACGAGCGCGATGGTGAACGGCACCATGCCCAGCACGATCTGGAAGCCGAGGGCGCGGGCGTTGGTGAACCCGTCGGCGTAGCGGAACCGGGAGAAGGCGTCGAGCAGCAGTCGCGCGCCGCCGTAGCGCCGCAGCGCGGTGAAGGCCTCGTCGCCGGAGAGCTCGTCCCCGATCATGTCCCGGGTCTGCGGGACGTGCACCACCGTTCCCATGGTCCGGGTCCCTCCTCACCTGTGGCCGCGGCCGGCGGTCACCGCGGGGTCCGGGTGGTTCCCGGGCCCGCCGCCCGGCCCGGCCAGCGGGGTCGGCGACAGGGCCGTGGGTTCCTCACCCGGTTCGAGCAGGGTGTCCGCCGCACCGACGATCAGCGGGTCGGGGGTACCGACCGCCGCGTGGTCCTTGGCCGGGTAGTCGAAGCGGTCCAGGAGGCTGCGCATCGCCTCCAGCCGGCCCCGCCGCTTGTCGTTGTTCTTCACGACCGTCCAGGGCGCGTGCGCGGTGTCGGTCGCCCGGAACATGTCGACCTTGGCCGTGGTGTAGTCGTCCCAGCGGTCGAGCGAGGCCAGGTCGGTCGGGGAGAGCTTCCAGCGGCGCACCGGGTCGACCTGCCGGATCGCGAACCGGGTCCGCTGCTCGGCTCGGGACACCGAGAACCAGAACTTCACCAGCAGGATGCCGTCGTCGGTGAGCAGCCGCTCGAACAGCGGGGCCTGCCGCAGGAACTGCTGGTGTTCGGCTTCCGTGCAGAATCCCATGACCCGCTCGACGCCGGCCCGGTTGTACCAGGACCGGTCGAAGAAGACCATCTCCCCGCGGGCCGGCAGGTGCGTGACGTACCGCTGGAAGTACCACTGCCCCGCCTCCCGTTCGGTCGGCTTGTCCAGCGCCACCACGCGGGCGCCCCGGGGGTTCAGCCGCTCGGTGAACCGCTTGATGGTGCCGCCCTTGCCGGCCGCGTCCCGTCCCTCGCACACCACGACGATCCGCTGCCCCGTGTCCTTCACCCAGCGCTGGAGCTTGAGCAGTTCGATCTGGAGGATCCGCTTGGTCCGCTCGTACTCGCGCCGGCCGATCCGATGGTCGTAGGGGTGGTTCTCCCGCCAGGTCTCGACCGGCCGGCCGCCGGCGTCCAGCAGTACCGGCCGCTCCGGCTGCCGGTCGTCCACCGCGAACCCCCGCAGCAGGTCGTCCTCGCGCACCGCGCCGTGGGTCTCCCCCGGCTCCGTCGCCTGCTCGTGCTCGGCCACGACACCTCCGCCTCACCTCTCGCCGGGGCCGCCCCGCCCGGTTCTCCTCACACGTGCCCGCGCAGACGGGTCCCAGACGCCCGCACCGCCGCTGTACCGTCGCTGGGGTCGTTCGATTCCGTACGGATGAGACAGGAAGGCGATCACGTGGCCGAACTGCGCCTGGGACCGCTGCTGCGGTACACCGACGGCTCCTGCGCGACCGTGTGGGTCGAGGCGAGCGAGCCCTGCACCGCGCGGGTGCGCTGTTCCGACGGCGCGGGCGGCACGGCCGCCACCTTCCAGGTGGCCGGGCACCACTACGCGCTGGTTACGGTGACCGGGCTCGAACCGGGCAGCGCTCCCTCCTACGAGGTGTTCCTCGACGACGCCCCGGTGTGGCCGCTGCCCGACTCCCGCTTCCCGCCCTCCGTCATCCGCACGCCCGGCGCCGGCGACGCCGTCCGCGTCACCTTCGGGTCGTGCCGCTGGGCCGCGCCCCCGGCGGACGGCAAGGACCCGGTCGGCCCCGACGCCCTCGACACCCTGGCCCGCCGGCTGTCGGCCGATCCCGACGCCGAGCGCCCCGACGTCCTGCTGCTCCTGGGCGACCAGATTTACGCGGACGAGACCTCCGAGGAGACCCGGCGCTGGCTGGCCGGCCGCCGGAACCTCGACGAGCCGCCCGGCGGCCAGGTCGCCGACTACGAGGAGTACTGCCACCTCTACTACGAGTCCTGGCTCGACCCGGAGGTCCGCTGGCTGCTGTCCACCGTGCCCAGCTTCATGATCTTCGACGACCACGACATCGTGGACGACTGGAACACCTCCGCCTCCTGGCTCGCCGACATGCGCGCCACCGGCTGGTGGCAGGAACGGCTCATGAGCGGCCTGATGTCGTACTGGGTCCACCAGCACCTCGGCAACCTCTCTCCCGCGGAACTGGCCGACGACCCCACCTGGGCCACCGTCCGAGCCACCCCGGACGGCACGAAGGCGCTGCGCGCCCTGGCCGAACAGGCCGACGCCGACTCCGCCTCGGTCCGCTTCAGCTACCGGCGCGACTTCGGCCGGGTCCGGGTGGTGATGGTCGACTCCCGGGCCGCACGCGTCCTGGACGAGGACCACCGCGCCATGCTCGACCCGGGCGAGGCCGACTGGCTGCGCGAGCAGGTCCTGGCCGACGAGGGTGCCTACGACCACCTCCTGATCGGCACCTCCCTGCCCTGGCTGCTGCCGCACCTCGTGCACGACGCCGAGGGCTGGGACGCGGCCCTGTGCGCCGGAGAACGCGGCGCCCGCTGGGCCCGCTTCGGCGAGTGGCTGCGCCGCGGGGCCGACCTGGAGCACTGGGCGGCCTTCCCCCGCTCCTTCGCCGACCTCGCCGGCCTCATAGCCGAGGCCGCGGCGGCACCGGGCGCCCCCGCGAGCGTGTGCGTGCTCTCCGGGGACGTGCACCACGGTTACGTCGCCGAGGCGACCTGGCGGTCCGGCGACCTCGGCATCCCCGTCGTCCAGCTCACCTGCTCACCCGTGCACAACTCCGTACCGGCGGCGATGCGGGTCGGCTTCCGCGTCGGCTGGAGCGCGCCGGCCCGCGCGCTGGGCCGCCTCCTCGCCCGGCACGGCCGCACCCCCAAGCCGCCGGTGCGGTGGCGCAAGCGGGGCGGGCCGTGGTTCGGCAACCAGCTCATGACGCTGACGCTGCACGGCCGTTCGGCCCACCTGCGCCTGGAACGCACCGGCAAGGAGGCGAGCCTCGACACGGTCCACGAGGCGAGCCTCACCGGCTAGTTCGGCGCGTTCAGCCCCGGGCGGCGTAGGAGACGAACTCCGTCCAGGTGGAGGGGGCGACGGTGAGGAGGGGGCCGTTGTCCTGCTTGGAGTCGCGGATGTGGATGGTGGCGGGGGTGGGGGCGGCGACCCAGTCCAGGCCGACTTCGACGCAGGAGTCGCCGTCGGGGCCGTCGCTGTAACTGCTCTTGAACCAGCGGATCATGTCTCTCCCAGCAGGTGCTCGATGAGGGCCAGCGACTCCCCGGGGGGAAGAGCCTGCGCCCGGATGGTGCCGTACCGCAGCTCAAGGACGCGCAGCTCCCGCAGGTTCGAGACGGTGCGGCCGTTGAAGGCGCCGTCGGAACGGCCGACAGCCGTGCCGTCCTCGAACTTGAGCAACTCGATCCTTCCACTCATGCCGGGATGCGGCGGGCTGTCCAACGGCATGACCTGGAGCGTGACGTTGCTCAACCGCCCAATCTCCAGCAGGCGTTCGAACTGCTGTTGCCGCACCATTGTGCCCCCAACCTTGCGGCGCAGAGTTGCCTCTTCCAGGACGAAGCTCAGGGAGGGAGCGGGCGTCCGCTCGAAGATGGATTGCCGAGCCATACGGGCAGCCACCCGCCGCTCCAGATCCTTCGGCGCATAGGCGGGCTGCCAGGACTGCAGCAGGGCCCGTGCGTGCTCCGGTGTCTGCAACAGGCCATGGATGCTGCTGCAGACGTAGACCCCTAACTCAACCGCCTTCGCCTCCACCTCCGCCAAAGCCCGAACCTTCTTCGGATACCGGACCTTCTCCACGTCCTCCTTCATCGCCGCGAGCAACCCACCCGCGTCGAGAACCTTGTCCGCCTTGTCCAGGTACTCCGGTCTCGGAATCCGCTTGCCCGACTCGACCTTGTAGACCATGTCCTCGCTGTAGCCCACGGCCCTGGCGAAGTCGGCGGCGCGCAGGGCCACCGCTTCCCGGCGCAGCCTCAGTTGGCGGCCCACGGTGGCGATGACGGCGACGCCCCACTCGTCGTCCGGCTCGACCTCCCAGCCCGGCTCCTCTTCCTCGCTCACCGCAGCACCCCCTTCTCGACATGCCCGGACACCACCGGACACGCGCTGGACAGTGACACTACGCAACCGCTTCGTCACTGTTCAGGGGTAGCAGCTGCCGCCACTCTGAGTGATGTGAACCAGGAAATCTCCACCCACATCTCCACCCCCATCCCGAACTTCACGGTGCGGCTGTCCCCCACGCCACGCGGCGCTCGTCTCGCCCGGCTGCTCGCCAGGGAGCAACTGCGGTCCTGGGGGCTGCCGTTGGACCCCGCGGAGCTGATCGTGGCCGAGCTGGCCGCCAACGCGGCCGGCCACGGCCGGGTGGCCGGACGGGACTTCCGGCTGACGTTGTACGCCGTCGGGGACACGCTCCGTATCGAGGTGACCGACACGCGCGGTGACCGGCTGCCCGAGCTCATGCACCCCGGGCCGGACGCCGACGGCGGGCGGGGGCTGCTGCTGGTGGAGGCGCTGGCGGAGCGCTGGGGTACGGCGCCCGGGCCCTCGCCGCGCAAGACGGTGTGGGCCGAGGTGCGCGTGAAGGGTCAGGAGTGGCCGAGCTCCGCCGTCTCGTCGTCGCCGGTCTCCGGGACCGAGCCGGAGTCGCGGGCCGGGCGCAGCGGGAAGGGGTCGACCCGGGTCTCGTCGACGACCGGCGAGGCCGGCTGCGGGGGCTTCGGCATGACCGCCGCCTCCGAGTGGCCGCCGCAGCCGTAGGCGAGGGAGACGACGCGGCCGTCCGCCGGGGAGAACTCGTTGGCGCAGACGCCGAAGGCCTGGCCGAGGGAGCCGCCGATGGGGGTGAGGAAGCCGCAGCTCATGCAGGTGGCGGGGGCCGCCTGGGCCATGGCCGTCTTGGGGCCGAAGGACTCTTCCCAGCGGTCGGCGGCGCTGTGCAGGCCGTAGCGGGACAGGACGCGGGCGCGGCGCATGCCGAGTTCCTCGGCGACGGACGCGATGGAGCCACGGGACGGGGCCGTCGGCTGGGCGGCGGGCGTGCCGGGGGTGACGTCGGCGTCCTCGGCCTCCGCCAGTTCCCGCATCTCCTCGGAGACCACCGAGTTCGGCGGCGGCTCCTCCTCGCCCGTGTAGCCGGGCTCCAGGCGCAGGTCGTCCTGGTCGGTGGGGAGCAGGTCGCCGGGGCCGAGGTCGCCGGGGCGCAGGCGTTCGCTCCACGGGACCCACTCGGGGGCGAGGAGGGCGTCGGGGCCGGGGAGGAGGACGACCTCGTCGAGCGTGACGACCTTGGCGCGGGAGGCGCGGGCCACCGTCACCGCCCAGCGCCAGCCGCGGTAGCCCAGCTCCTTGCACGCGAAGAAGTGCGTGACAACGCGGTCGCCCTCCGACACAAGGCCGGCGTGCTCGCCGACCACGCCGGGCGCGGCGGCCTCCTCGGCGGCGGCGCGGGCGAGGTCGACGGCCTCGGCGCACAGGCGGTCGGGGGTGCGGCTTCGCGTTGTCGCTGCGCTCACAGGTATCGCTTCTCTCCTACGCCGTCTCGTCGAGTGCGGCTGCCTCCGGCGGTTTCGCCGACGGAGCGGACCTGGGGACCGCATCGACGTCTGCATCCGCGCGCCTGGGCGCACCTCTGCCATCCATTCTGCGTTATGGCTGAGATAGGCACGCTACACCGGACGGGATTCGTGCATATTCCCACCCGCCCCTCTGCCTGCGCCGACCGGGGCCGTGTGCCGCCACACCCGAACGATCCGCACTATCCGGCCGTATCTCGGGGCACTATGAACGTCGTGGCAGCCGCGGACAGGGCGAATGGTCGGGGCGGCGGTTCGGGCCGGGTGGGCACGGCCGTCCGCTCGGTCGGCCGTGCCCTGCACTTTCCCGTGACCGGTGCGGCCCGGGGCATCCGCAGGGCCACGCACGCGCACGGCGCGGGCGAATCGGGTCTGGGCAAGCTGATCGAACTGCACGCGGTGAACGGCGCGGGGGACGTGATGGTCACCGTGGCGCTCGCGTCCACGGTGTTCTTCTCGGTGCCGACCGACGAGGCGCGCGGCCGGGTCGCCCTCTACCTCGCCATCACCATGGCGCCCTTCACGGTCCTCGCGCCCGTGATCGGCCCTCTCCTGGACCGGCTGCCGCACGGGCGGCGGGCCGCGATGGCCGGGGCGATGCTGGCGCGGGCGCTGCTCTCGCTGATCATCTCGGGGGCGGTGGCGAGCGGCAGCCTGGAGCTGTATCCGGCCGCGCTGGGCGTGCTGGTGGCGTCCAAGGCGTACGGAGTGGTCCGCAGTGCCGTCGTACCGCGGCTGCTGCCGCCGCGGTTCTCGCTCGTGAAGGCCAACTCCCGGGTGACCCTCGCCGGGCTGCTGGCCACCGGTGCCGCCGCGCCGGTCGCGGCGGGGCTGCACGCCCTCGGCGATCCGTGGCCGCTCTACGGCGCCTTCGTGATCTTCGTCGCCGGTACGTTCCTGTCCTTCTCCCTGCCGCCCAAGGTGGACTCGGCCAAGGGCGAGGACGTGGCGCTGCTCGCGGCCGACGAGCAGCATCTGCACGGGCCGCACCGGGGGCAGGTGAAGCGGCCGGGGCTGCGGACGGTCGGTCCGGCCGTCACGCACGCGCTCGGCGCCAACGCCGCCCTGCGCTGTCTGTCCGGCTTCCTGATCTTCTTCCTCGCCTTCCTGCTGCGCGAGCACCCGCTGACCGGGGAGAGCGCGGCGGTGTCGCTGGGGATAGTGGGCGTCGCGGCCGGCGCGGGCAACGCCCTCGGCACGGCCGTGGGGGCCTGGCTCCGCTCCCGGGCGCCGGAGATCATCATCGTGACGGTGGTCGCGGTGGTGCTCGGTACGGCGGTCGTCGCCGCCGTCTTCTTCGGGGCGTTCCTGGTGGCCTGTCTGGCCGCGGTCGCCGGGTTCGCGCAGGCGCTGGCCAAGCTGGCGCTGGACGCGCTGATCCAGCGGGACGTGCCCGAGCTGGTGCGCACCTCGGCGTTCGCGCGCTCGGAGACGCTGCTCCAGATGGCGTGGGTGTTCGGTGGCGCGGTCGGCATCGTGATGCCGCTCAACGGCACGGTCGGGCTGCTGGTGGGCGCCGCGTTCGTGGCCACCGGCTGGCTGAGCACGCTCAAGGGGCTGCTCGCCTCGGCCCGGCACGGCGGCCGGGCCCGTACCCGGGTGGCGTGAGGCCGTGGGGGGCGCGGGCACGCGTGGCGTAACGAACCGGGCACGCCGTACCCCACGTGGGCGGACGGCTCGGGGCGCCCGATAGCCTTCGGCCATGACCACGCTGCCCCGCGGCGAAGCCGCTGATGTACACCGCGTTGCGCGACGCCGCCGCGTCGTCGCCGCCGCCGGCGCCGTTTCCGCCGGACTGCTCGTCCTGTCGGCCTGCGACAAGCCGACGCCCGTCGCGACGATCACCGTCGGCGGGCACTCGGTCAACTCCGAGGCCGTCTGCTACAACGACGGCAAGGCGCTGGACGAGACGTCGCTGAAGGAGTGCGTCAAGAACGCCGACGACATCAAGTCGATCAAGGTCGGTCAGGACGAGACCGTCCGCATCGGCGTCGACCCGAAGATCGCCGACGCCGGCTGGATCGTGCTGGTCAACGGCCGCCAGTTCAGCGACTCCAGCAAGGAGACGTACCGCACGATCCCGAGCAGCGCGTTCTTCAACGTCCAGTACGGCACCCAGGGCAACACCAACACCCTGTCGATCCGGATGGGCGAGAACACGAACAAGGGCATGTGGTCCTTCAAGCTGAAGAAGGCCTGATCACGACGTCTCTTCCGGTCCCGGTCCTCGTCGCCACCGCGGTCCCCGCCGAGCGGGACGCGGTGGCCCGGGCGTTGCCCGCTTCGGCCCGAGAGGTACGGCTGCCGGGCGCGTCCCTGGTCCGTACGGCCACGGGCTGGGACCTGCTCGCCGCCGGCGTCGGCCCGGCGCTCGCCGCCGCCACGACCGCCGGCGCCCTCACCGCCGCCGCGCTGGCCGGCCGCCCCTACGGCCTGGTCGTCTCGGCCGGGATCGGCGGCGGCTTCCCGCCCGGGGCGCCCCTCGGCTCGCTCGTCGTCGCGGACGCGATCACCGTCGCCGACCTGGGCGCCGAGACCGCCGACGGATTCCTCCCGGTGACCGAACTCGGATTCGGGACCGTCACCCACCGTCCGCCGGAATCACTCGTACGAGTCGTGTCCGAGGCCACCGGTGCACGGACCGGCACGATCCTGACCGTCTCCACGGTGACCGGCACGGCCGCCCGCGCCGCCGCCCTGCGCGCCCGGCACCCCGGCGCGCTCGCCGAGGGCATGGAGGGGTTCGGGGTGGCGGAGGCCGCCGCCGCGCACGGTGTGCCCGCGCTGGAGATCCGCGCGGTCTCCAACCCGGTGGGGCCCCGCGACCGCGCCGCCTGGCGCATCGGTGACGCCCTCGCCGCCCTCACCGAGGGCTTCGGGAAACTCGCGCCCGCATTGGAGAGTTGGAACGCACATGACCGGTGAACCGCTGCAGATCGCGTACTCCCCCTGCCCGAACGACACCTTCGTCTTCGACGCCCTCGCCCACGGCCGCGTCCCCGGCGCCCCCGCGCTGGACGTGACCTTCGCCGACATCGACATCACCAACGGCATGGCCGAGCGCGGCGAGTTGGACGTGCTGAAGGTGTCGTACGCCGTCCTGCCGTACGTCCTCGGCGAGTACGCGCTGCTGCCGTGCGGCGGTGCGCTGGGCCGGGGCTGCGGACCGCTGGTGCTCACCCGGGAGGCCGGGGCCGACCTGACGGGCCGCACGGTCGCCGTGCCCAGCGAGAGGTCGACCGCCTACCTGCTGTTCCGGCTGTGGGCCGCGGACACGCTGCCGGGCGGGGTCGGCGAGATCGTGGTCATGCCGTTCCACGAGATCATGCCGGCGGTGCGGGACGGCAAGGTGGACGCCGGCCTGGTCATCCACGAGGCCCGGTTCACCTACCAGAACTACGGGCTGCACAAGCTCGCCGACATGGGCGAGCACTGGGAGCACACCACCGGGCTGCCGATCCCGCTGGGCGCGATCATCGCCAAGCGGTCGCTGGGCGCCGAGCGGCTCGGCCGGCTCGCCGACGCCGTCCGGGCCTCCGTACGGGCCGCCTGGGACGACCCCGAGGTCTCCCGGCCGTACGTCATGGAGCACGCGCAGGAGATGGACCCGGCCGTCGCCGACCAGCACATCGGGCTGTACGTCAACGAGTTCACCGCCGACCTCGGCGAGGACGGCTACGCGGCGGTCCGGGGACTGCTCACACGCGCGGCGGCCGAGGGACTGGTTCCGCCCCTCGGCCCCGATGCGCTCGCTTTCCCGTAATGCGGGCCGGGCCTCCGGATACGGCTCAGACGTCCAGCTGATCGGCGACCGCGCGGAGCAGACCGGCGATCTTCTTGCCGGAGGCCTTGTCCGGGTAACGGCCCTTCTCCAGCATCGGCGTGATGTTCTCAAGAAGGGTCGTCAAATCCTGCACGATCGACGCGAGCTCGTCCGGCTTCTTGCGCTGGGCGGCGGCGACGGACGGCGTCGGGTCGAGCACGATCACCGAGAGCGCCTGGTCACCGCGCTGACCGGCGACGACACCGAACTCCACGCGCTGTCCCGGCTTGAGCGCATCGACTCCGGCGGGGAGAACCGAGGAATGGACGAAGACGTCACCGCCGTCGTCGCGGGAGAGAAAGCCGAAGCCCTTCTCGCTGTTGAACCACTTGACCTTGCCGGTAGGCACGTCTGTCCTCGTCCTCGTACTCGTCGGGAAAACTACTTCGGAAACGGCTCTTGATAGCACTGGGGCGGGTCGACCATGACCCGCCGGTACCAAGGCTAATGGTCTTGGGGCGGGTGACAAGACGTCCCCCGGTTGTTCTCTCGCGCAGGGAACTACCCTGGTCCGGTGCGTGACAAAACCCAAACGAATTCCGCCGCGCCCGGCGACCGACTGATCCGCGCCGGTGCCGTCGTGTTCTTCCTCGGGGCCGTGGCCACCCTCGTCACGGTGGCCCCGCTGTTCCTCGGAGCGAAGCCTTTTCCGACCTACATGTTCGGTCTGAGCATGCTCATGGCCGTCGGATTCCTCGTGGCCGGCGCGGGTGTCCTGCGCTCCGTCGCCGCCGGACGGCGTCAGGCGAGAGGTGCGGCGCCGGGCGCCTCGCGGTAGCCGCCGAGCCACCCGGGGAACGCGGACAGGTCCGCCAGGACGACGTCCGCGCCGGCCGCGCGCAGCTCGTCCGCCGGGCACGGGCCGGTCGCCACGGCGACCGAGAACGCACCCGCCGCACGGGCGCCGCGGACGTCCCCGACGTGATCGCCGACGTACACGCCCGCGCCGTACTCGCGCAGCGCCGCCGCCTTCTGCTCGGCCCACAGGTCGCCGACGACCACGTCCGGCTCGATGCCGAGGTGGGCCAGGTGCAGCTTGGCGTTCGGCTCGTACTTCGCCGTCACCACCATCGTCCGCCCGCCGGCCGCCCGCACCGCGTCGATCGCCTCCCGGGCGCCGGCCATGGCGGGCGTCGCGGCGATGGCTATGGAGGGGTACATCTCCCGGTACAGGTCGGCCACCGCCGGCACCTCTTCGGCCGGGAACCAGTGGATCAGCTCCTCCGCGAGCGGCGGGCCCAGCCGGGTCACCGCCAGGTCGGCGTCGATGAACGTACCCGTCCGCTCCGCCAGGGCCAGGTAGCAGGCACGGATGCCCGGGCGGGAGTCGATGAGGGTCATGTCGAGGTCGAAACCGACGGTCAGCGAGGAGGCCATGCGGGCCATTGTGCCGGGTGCCTCCGGCGGTTCGGCCGGGTGGGGCTGGGGGACGAGGGTGCTTTGTCGGGTGCGGGATGTGCGGGGCCGGTGGGGGCGCGCGGTGGGAGCCCCGGGTCGTCTGCCGGGTGCGGGTGCATCGTGGTTGCTCGCGCAGTTCCCCGCGCCCCTGACTTGGCTGCCGCTCGCCCACCCGAAGGGTGCGGGGTCGGTGGGGGCGCGCCGTGGGGGCCCCGGGTCGTCTGCCCGGTGCGGGTGCGTCGTAGCCGCTCGCGCAGTTCCCCGCGCCCCTTGGGTGGGTCAGCCGCAGCTTGGTCAAGGGGCGCGGGGAACTACCCCTTCCTCTGGGAGCGCCAGACCAGGTATGCCGCCGAGGCGACCGCCGCTCCTCTGACCACCCACGGCCAGGTGTCGCTCATGGCGTCGTTCATGTGGCCCTGGGCGATCGGAGCACCCCAGCGGCCCTCGTTGCGGCCCCACAGCCACACCAGGCCGGCCGCGACCGCCGTGCCCGGCAGGACCATCACCGCCCACTTGGTCTCCGCGGGGGTCAGCCGCCGGGAGCCGTAGGCGATGGCCCAGCCGAGGAGCAGCGCGAACCAGTTGCCGAGGACGGCACCGGCGACGAGTGCGGCGGCGGCCAGCAGCAGGAGGGGGTTGGACCAGCCGGCGGACGGGACGGGGAGGAGGCGGCGGCGCTTGGCGGGTGCCGTTTCCGGCGCGGTCTCGGCGGGCTCCGCCACCGGCGCCACCGGCTCGGCCTTCTCGGCGGGAGCCTCCCGCGGGGGCCGTTTGAGCAGTTCCGGGATCTCCACGCCGCCGACGAACCCCGGCACCGGGTCGGTGTCCCCGAGGGGGCCCGCGGTGCCGAGGCGCCACCAGTCGGGCGGCGCCGTGGCGTCCCCCAGTTCGTGCGCGGGGGCGAGGTGCGGCGGGGCCGGCGTGTCGCGCGCGGCGGGCCGCTCCGGCTCGGCGGGGCGCGGGCGCGGCACGACCCGGCGCAGCCCCTTCGGCCGCTCCCGCCCCGCCGGCTCCGGCGCCCGCTCCCGGGAGGAGGGCTGCGCCGGTACGGCGGTGGGCGGGGCCTGCGGGAGGCCGCCGGTGCCGCCCGCCGCCGCGACCACCTCGTCCGGCGTGCCCAGGCGGTCCAGGATGCGGCGGACGGCGGCGGGCGAGTCCACCGTCGCCTGTGCCCGGTGCCGGTCGATCTCGTTCCGCAGCTCCGACACGAGCCGCATCCGCGTCGCCGACGGCAGCTGGCGCTGCTGGGCGATGTCTCCGACGCGGCTCAGATACTCGTAGACGACCTGGTCGCTCTCGATCCCCACGGAACCCCTCCGGGGTGACGCCGACTGATACCCCGTGAGGACCGTACCGCTTCTCGCGGATGCCCTCGGCATATGGAAGTCCGCTACCGTTGGCCGGATGAGCCCCGAGGCCCACTCAGCCCCTCGGTCCCTCGCGGAGGCGCTCCGCGCGCGGGACGACGCCTCCCTGGCCGCGCTGCTGCGCAGCCGCCCGGACCTCATCACCCCCGTCCCCACCGACCTCACCCAGCTCGCCACCCGCGCCGGCACCCGCGCCTCGGTGCTGCGCGCCCTGGAGCGGCTGGACCGGTTCGCGCTCCAGACGGCGGAGGCGCTGGCCGTGGCCCCGGACCCGGCGTCGTACGACACGCTGCTCGGTCTGATGGCCGGGGACGCCGGCGACGAGACGGTCGCCCGCGCGCTGCCCCGGGCCCTCACCACCCTGCGCGAGCAGGCGCTGGTGTGGGGCGACGACGACCGGCTGCGGCTGGTGCGGACCGCCCGTGAGCTGCTCGCGCCGTCCCCGCAGCACCCGTCCCCGACCGGGCTGGGACCGACCGTGCAGGAGGCCACCTCGGGCATGTCGCCGGGGCGGATCCAGGAGATCGTGACGACGGCCGGGCTGCCGTCCACCCATGACTCGGTGTCCGCCGTGGCCGCGCTGACCGGGCTGTTCACCCACCGCAGGAAGATGGCGAAGCTGCTCGCCGGGGCCCCGGAGGCCGCCCGCGAGGTGCTGTCCCGGCTGGTGTGGGGGCCGCCCTACGGGCAGGTCACCGCCGATCCGGCGGCGCACCTGCGCTGGCTGCTGGACCGCGGTCTGCTGCTGCCGACGGCGCCCGGCACGGTCGTCCTGCCCCGCGAGGTCGCCCTGCACCTGCGCGGGGGCCGCGCCCACCGCGCGCCCGAGCCGCTGCCGCCCGCCGTGGCGCCGGCCGCGACCCACGGCCCGCAGGTGGTGGACGCGACGGCGGCCGGGCAGGCGTACACCGCGCTGGCCACCGTGGAGGAGCTGCTGAAGGACTGGGACGAGGGCGGGCCCGCGGTGCTGCGGGCGGGCGGGCTGAGCGTCCGCGACCTGAAGCGAACCGCAGTGGCGCTGGACGTGTCGGAGCCGGTCGCCGCGTTCTGGGCCGAGCTGGCCTACGCGGCCGGTCTGATCGCCTCCGACGGCGAGGCCGACGAGCGGTACGCGGCCACCCCGGCCTACGACGAGTGGCTGGAGCTGCCCCCGGCCGAGCGCTGGGCCCGGCTCGCCCAGTCCTGGCTGACGGCCACCCGTACGCCGGGGCTGGTCGGCGGGCGGGACGCCAAGGACCGGACGCTGTCGGCGCTCGGTCCGGGCCTCGACCGCTCCGCCGCGCCCGAGGTACGGCACCGGGTGCTGTCCCTGCTGGCCGCGCTGCCGCAGGGCGCGGCGCCGGACGCGGAGTCGGTGCTGGCCCGGCTGCGCTGGGAGCGGCCCCTGCGGGGTGCCCAGCGCGACGGCGCCCGGGACGACGACCTGCGTTCCCGGCTCGCCCGCTGGACCCTGTCGGAGGCGGAACTGCTGGGGGTGACGGGCCGGGGCGCGCTGTCGTCCCAGGGGCGCGCGCTGCTGGGGGCACCGGCTGCCGGCGGCGCCCCCGCCACCCCGGGCGCCGGTTCCGCCGAGCCCACCGGCCCCGGTGACAAGCTCCCGGTGCACCACCACCGGGCCCCCGAGCGGCCCGCGCCCCTCTCCCCCGCCGAGCAGGGCGTCGCGGCCGCCGCCGCTGCCCGGCTGCTCGCGCCGCTGCTGCCCGAGCCACTGGACCACGTGCTGCTCCAGGCCGACCTGACGGCGGTGGCGCCCGGCCCGCTGCGGCGCCCGCTCGCGGACATGCTGGGGGTGCTCGCGGACGTGGAGTCCAAGGGCGGCGCGACCGTGTACCGGTTCACACCCGCGTCCGTCCGCCGTGCCCTGGACGCCGGCCGGACCGCCGCCGACCTGCACGCCTTCCTCGCCGAGCACTCCCGCACGCCGGTCCCGCAGCCGCTCGCCTACCTGATCGACGACGTGGCCCGCAGACACGGCCACCTGCGGGTCGGCGCGGCCTCGGCGTACGTCCGCTGCGACGACGACACCCTGCTGAACGAGATCCTCGCCGACAAGCGCGCCGCCGCCCTGCGCCTGCGCCGCCTCGCGCCGACCGTGCTGGCCGCCCCGACCGACCCGGCTGCACTGCTGGAGGGGCTGCGCGCGATGGGGTACGCGCCCGCCGCCGAGTCCGCCGAGGGCGATGTCCTGATCACCCGCGCGCACGCCCACCGCACTCCGCCGCGCACCGCGCCCGAGCCGGTGCCGGACGGGCCGCCGCCGCCCGACGCGACGCTGCTCGCGGCGGCGATCCGCGCGATCCGGGCCGGTGACCTGGCCGCCACCACCCCGCGCAAACCCGTCGGCGAGCCCCTGTCGGGCGGCGAGCTGCCCCGCACCTCCGCCGCCGAGACCCTGGCCACCATGCAGGCCGCCGTCCTGACCGGCGACGCGGTGTGGATCGGCTACGTCAACGCCGAGGGCGCCGCCAGCCAGCGGGTCATCGCCCCGATCCGGGTCGAGGGCGGCTTCGTGACGGCGTACGACCACACGGCGGACGAGGTCCGGACGTTCCCGCTGCACCGGATCACCGGGGTCGCGGAGCTGGCGGACGACTGAGACCGGCCAGATGCCGGGCCCGTCGCGGGGCCTAGCAGTCCCCGACCGGCGCGTCCGCGGGAAGGCCGAAGTGGGCGCGGGCGGCGCGCTCCAGGGCGTCGGACGGGATCGTGTCGTCCAGGGCGGCCCGGGCGAAGAAACCGAAGTGGGCCTCGGTCCACTCCTCGTTCCCGGCGCCGTCCGGCGGTGCCTCGCGCGAGAGGACCCGGTAACCGCCGCGCGGGTTCCGCTCCAGCCGCACCACCTGCGGGCCCCGCCCGCCGCCGCACTCCACCAGGCCGCCGTCGCGCACCCCGTACTCCAGGCACAGCGCGTCGACGCCCGCGCGCACCTCGCCGCCGCGCTCCGCCACGTCGAGCGCCTCGGCCCGGCAGAACCAGCGCGCGTGCAGCGCGGGCACGTCCTCGCCGTAGCCGGTGCCGTGGCCGTCCGCCGCGAGCCGGGCCTCGATGACCGGCCGTACCTCGTCCCACAGCCGCGTGTCGACGCTCCCCGGCCGCATCGCCCAGGTGCCGGTGGCCACCAGCACCACCACGGCTCCGCTGCCGACGGCCCATCTGCGTGCCGACATCCCTGAACTCCTCACCCGGCCGCGCGCCCGCGCCGCCTTCCTGTGTCAGGACTCGCGGCGCGGCGAGGGGGTTGCGCCCGGCGTCCGGCGCTGCCGATCTTGCGGCCGTGGAGCACCCCGGCCGTATGAGGCACACTGGACGTTTGGCCGTCATGGAAAGGGTGTGCCGCGCGTGAATGGTCCGCTGATCGTCCAGTCCGACAAGACCCTGCTCCTGGAAGTCGACCACGAGCGGGCCGACGACTGCCGGCGGGCCATCGCGCCCTTCGCCGAGCTGGAGCGGGCACCCGAGCACATCCACACCTACCGGGTCACCCCGCTCGGGCTGTGGAACGCGCGCGCCGCCGGGCACGACGCCGAGCAGGTCGTGGACGCCCTGGTGCAGTACAGCCGCTACCCCGTGCCGCACGCGCTGCTCGTGGACATCGCCGAGACGATGGACCGCTACGGCCGCCTCACCCTGACCAAGCACCCCGCGCACGGGCTCGTCCTCACCACCACCGACCGGCCGGTGCTGGAGGAGGTGCTGAAGTCCAAGCGGATCGCCCCGCTGGTCGGCACCCGGATCGACCCGGACACCGTGGCGGTGCACCCCTCCGAGCGCGGGCAGATCAAGCAGACGCTGCTGAAGCTGGGCTGGCCGGCCGAGGACCTCGCCGGGTACGTCGACGGTGAGGCGCACCCGATCGAGCTGCTGGAGGACGGCTGGGCGCTCAGGCCGTACCAGAAGCAGGCCGTGGAGAACTTCTGGCACGGCGGCAGCGGCGTCGTCGTGCTGCCCTGCGGCGCCGGGAAGACGCTGGTCGGGGCCGGGTCCATGGCCCAGGCGAAGTCGACCACGCTGATCCTCGTCACCAACACCGTTTCCGCCCGGCAGTGGAAGCACGAGCTGGTGAAGCGGACCTCGCTGACCGAGGACGAGATCGGCGAGTACAGCGGGACCAGGAAGGAGATCCGGCCCGTCACCATCGCGACCTACCAGGTGCTGACGACCAAGCGGAAGGGCGTCTACCCGCACCTGGAGCTGTTCGACTCCCGGGACTGGGGCCTGATCGTCTACGACGAGGTGCACCTGCTGCCCGCGCCCGTCTTCAAGTTCACCGCCGATCTCCAGGCGCGGCGGCGGCTCGGGCTCACGGCCACCCTCGTGCGCGAGGACGGCCGCGAGTCGGACGTGTTCTCCCTCATCGGGCCCAAGCGGTTCGACGCGCCCTGGAAGGAGATCGAGGCGCAGGGCTACATCGCGCCCGCCGACTGCGTCGAGGTCCGGGTCAACCTGACCGACTCCGAGCGGCTCGCGTACGCGACGGCCGAGACGGAGGAGAAGTACCGGTTCTGCGCCACGACGGAGACCAAACGGAAGGTCACCGAGGCGATCGTCCGCCGGTTCGCCGGGCAGCAGATCCTCGTCATCGGGCAGTACATCGACCAGCTCGACGAGCTGGGCGAGCACCTGAACGCCCCCGTGATCAAGGGCGAGACCTCCAACGCGCAGCGCGAGAAGCTCTTCGACGCGTTCCGCGAGGGCGAGATCAGCGTGCTGGTGGTGTCGAAGGTCGCCAACTTCTCCATCGACCTGCCCGAGGCCACGGTCGCCATCCAGGTGTCCGGCACCTTCGGCTCCCGGCAGGAGGAGGCCCAGAGGCTCGGCCGGGTGCTGCGCCCCAAGGCCGACGGCCACCAGGCCCACTTCTACTCGGTCGTCGCCCGCGACACCATCGACCAGGACTTCGCCGCCCACCGGCAGCGCTTCCTGGCCGAGCAGGGGTACGCCTACCGGATCGTGGACGCGGACGAGATCCTGGCCGAGAGCTGATCCGTCAGGCCGTGTGGACCTCCAGGGCGGCGCGCACCGCTGATTCCAGCGCGCCCTCGATCCACGCCGGCTTGACGGAGGTGTGGTCGCCCGCGAAGTGCAGGGGACCCTCGGGCGCCGGGATGGACGGGAGCAGTTCCGTGTGCTGGCCGGGCAGGAGCACGGACGCCTCGCCGTAGGCGTAGGGGTCGCGCAGCCAGCTCTGGGTGCGGCCGGCGCCGGTGT
The DNA here is from genome assembly GCF_002920615.1 of Streptomyces sp. Ru62. Taxonomy (GTDB): domain Bacteria; phylum Actinomycetota; class Actinomycetes; order Streptomycetales; family Streptomycetaceae; genus Streptomyces. The sequence goes on along the minus strand of NZ_PQSU01000001.1, from coordinate 164,119 downwards.
AGAAGACCTCGATCCGCCGGCCGTAGACCTCCTGGAGGCCGCACAGGGCGTGCGGGTAGCGGGCGTCGTCGTCGAGGGAGTCCCAGCGCAGGGCGTCGTCCGCCCAACTGTAGGAGGCCAGGACCACCCCGCCCTTGCTGCCGGGGACCGGGTGGGACGGGTGGTACATGAAGCGGTTGGCGTTGTCCGACACCGAGCCGCCGCCGATGACGTGGGCCGCCTCCGGCTGGTCGCGGGTGGCGGCCCGGTTGGCGGCGTAGTGCACGCGCTGGCCGGGGGTGATGTGTCCGCGCGGCACGGAGGGGTGCGCGCCGAGCAGGCGGCCGTCGCCGGGAGTCCGTCCGGTGCGGTAGGCGTCGTAGAGGCCGGGGTCGATGCGGTTCAGCTCCCGCTTCCAGTCGGCCTCGTCGAACTCCCACCAGCGGCGGCTGAACTCCAGCAGCACCTTGGTCGCGCAGTCGTAGTGCAGTTCGGTGATCGCGCGGCGCTTGGTGTACGACATCAGCGGGCTGATCTGCACGTGCCGCAGGCCGGAGAAGGGCACGGTCACCACGGCCGCGTCCGCGGTGAACTGCTCCCGCACGACGCGGCCCCCGCGCCCCTCGGAGACGGTGTCCACCCACACGTGGGGGCCCTTGTCGTGGACGTGCGGCGCCGTGTCGCCGCCGGCGCGGCCGGGGTCGTAGTACTCGATCCGGGTGACCCGCCGGTCGAACCGCACGGTGTCGCGGACCTTGGCCAGCAGGGCGTCCGGCAGGACGGCCGTGCCGCCCTCCAGCTCCCAGAACGCCGTGTCCGGGCTGATCAGGGAGGAGCCGATGAAGCTGTGGACGAAGGACAGGGGCAGCCGTGAGGTGAGGTTCTCGACGGTGCCGATGAGGTCGACCGTCCGCTCGTCCAGGCCCGCGTGCTCGGTCAGGAAGCGGAACATCGACCAGTCGCCGAAGCGCTGGATCACCCTGGCCCAGCCCCGTACCCGTTCGGGCAGCGGCTTGTCGACGCGCTTGCCGTCCGGGCCGACCGTGCTGAACTCGTCGCGCACCGGGTCGAGGACCGAGCGCAGGATGGCGGCGGCCGGTGTGTCCCAGTGGGCGCGCGGGACACCGAAGGAGCGGTTGACGCGCCGGGGTGCGCGGGCGTAGTCGGCGCGCCGCACCCGGATGCCGTTGACGTGGATCCAGGTGTGGGAGGCGGGGCGTCCGTCCGCGTCGACGTCGACGTAGTAGAAGGGCCGCTTCTTCAGGCCCAGTTGGCCGATGAGGTCCATCACCAGCGGGTGGCTGCCGGGCAGCCGCATCGCGCCGGCCTCGGCGTACTGGCGGGGGTCGGCGAAGGGCTGTGCCGCCCGCTCGTGGCCGCCGCGGCGGAAGGTCTTGATGCGTCCGCCCGCCCGGTTGCCGTTGGCCTCCAGGACGGTCACGCGGTGTCCGGCCCGCTTCAGCAGCCAGGCCGTTACGAGGCCGGCCGGGCCCGCTCCGATGACGAGGACGCTCTTGGGCCCGCCCGCCCGCTGTCGGGGGAGGCCGTCCTTGAGGACCCGCTGGTAGCCGGGGACGAGGGGCCGGTCGCCGGAGTCCACGACGAGCAGGGCCCGTGCGGCGGCGAGGCAGCGGTCGAAGTCCGGGCCGCGCGCGTCGGCGGGGGCCGCCGGGGCGGCGGCCCGAGGGGGCGCCGGGGCGGGCAGGGCCGCCGCGGCGCCCGCGCCGCCCGCGCCGAGGACGGTGGCCGCGGCGGTCGCGCCGGCCGCGGTGGTGAGCGTACGCCTGGTCAGGCCGCCGTTGCCGGCGTCCACCTGCTGATCTTCGGTCATGGCGAACTTCTACTGGTCCGCCGGACCGGCGCGCCCCGGGTCGCGGTGAATTGCCACGGACGAGGGAAAGCCGCCGTTCAAACCGGGGGGACCGGGGTGCGCGGAGGCACGCCGAGGGGTCCCGCCGCACCCGATTACGGCGAAGGGATGAATCACGCCCCGTGCCGCGCGTCGCGGGGTGCCGGGTCAGGACACTGCCCCCTACAGGCCCTGTGGCGGAAGGGGAACAAGGTGGAACAGCGGCGTCCCGGGGTGGGTGCCCGAGCGCGGTACTGGTTCGACACGACCCTGGCGCGCGGGACCTCGGCCCTGGTCGGCTGGCTGGTGGTGGTCTGCCTGGCCCTCGTCGTCCCCGCGAGCGCGGTGCTGGTGTGGACGGCACCGCACGCCCCCGCCGGCCTGTCCGGGAAACTGGCGCAGGTCTGGCGCCTGACCGGGGAGACGCTGCGGCTGGGCGGCACCACCGGCGCCCCGTTACGGGTGCTGCTGTCGGTGCTGCTGGCCCTCGTCGCCCTGGTGTACGTCTCGACCCTCGTCGGGCTCATCACGACCGGGCTGACCGAACGGCTCATCGCCCTGCGGCGCGGGCGCTCCACGCTGGTGGAGCACGGCCATGTGGTGGTCCTGGGCTGGTCCGAGCAGGTGTTCACGGTGGTGGGCGAACTGGTCGCGGCGGGCGCCAACCAGCGGGGTTCGGCCGTGGCCGTCCTGGCCGACCGGGACAAGACGGCCATGGAGGAGGCCCTGTACAGCAAGGTGGGTCCCACCGGCCGGACCCGGCTGATCTGCCGCAGCGGCCCGCCGGCCGATCCGGCCGTGCTGGCCCTGACCAGCCCGGCCACGGCCGACTCGGTGCTCGTGCTGCCGCCCGACGACGCGCGCGGCGACGCGGAGGTGGTCAAGACCCTGCTGGCCCTGCGGGCGACGGCGTCCGGGGGCGACGCCACCGCGCCCGTCGTGGCCGCGGTCCGGGACAGCGGCTACCTGCTGGCGGCCCGGCTGGCCGCCGGCGAGCGCGGCATCGTCGTGGAGAGCGACACCGTCACCGCCCGGCTCATCGCCCAGGCCGCGCGCCGCCCGGGGCTGTCCCTCGTCCACCGCGAGCTCCTGGACTTCGCCGGGGACGAGTTCTACCCGGCCTCCCACCCGTCGCTGGTCGGCCGGGACTTCGGGGACGTGCTGCTCTCCTACGGCAACGCGTGCGCGGTCGGGCTGATCCGCGACGGTGTGCCGTGGCTGAACCCTCCGGCGCGGACGGTGATCACGCCGGAGGACCGGATCATCGTCATCGCCGCCGACGACGACACCGCCGAACTCGCCGACTGCGCGCGGTTCGTCGAGGAGCGGCTCATGGCGGACCCCCGGCCGCGGGACACACGGCCGGAGCGGGTACTGGTGCTGGGCTGGAACCGCCGGGCGCCGCTCATCCTCCGGGAGTGGGGCCGCAACGCGCCGCCCGGCTCCGTCGCCGACGTGGTGGCGGACGAGGACGGGGCGACCGTGCGGACGGCGTGCGACACCGGCGACGCCGACTGGAGGTGTGTGCACCGCAGGGGCGACACCACCCGGCCGGAGACGCTGTACGGCCTGGACATCGCCTCCTACGACAGCGTCATCGTGCTCGGCCGGGACGCGCGGCCCGGCGAGCCCCCGGAGGAGCCGGACAACCGCACGCTCGTCACCCTGCTCGTGCTGCGCCACCTCGAACAGCGCATCGGCCGGGAACTGCCGGTGGTCACCGAACTGGCCGACGACGGCAACCGGCCGCTCGCACCGCTCGGCCCCGGAGCGGATGTGATCATCAGCGGCAAGCTCGTCGGACTGCTGATGGCGCAGATCTCCCAGAACCGCCACCTGGCGGCGGTGTTCGACGAGTTGTTCTCGGCCGGTGGTACCCAGATCCATCTGCGGCCCGCCGCCGACTACGTACTGCCGGGCCAGGAGGCGGCCTTCGCCACGGTCGTCGCGGCGGCGCGCGACCGGGGCGAGTGCGCCATCGGTTACCGCGGCCACGCCGACGCCGGCCGCGCCCCCGGCTACGGGCTGCGCGTCAACCCGCCCAAGGCCGAACGCCGGCAGTGGACCACCGGTGACGAGGTCGTCGTCATCGCCGGCGACGACGACGGCGACGGCGACGGCGACGGCGACGGTCACGCGAGCGGGCGCGGGCACGGGCGTGTTCCGCGGAGCCGCGACGCGCGGGACGAACGGCACGGCGGTGACGGCGCCGGCCGCTTCGGAGGGGACGCCCGCGCCGGGGAGAGCGCGGACCCGCCGACGGGGTGACACCGGCCGGTGTCCGGCCTCCTCACCGGGGACTTGAGGCCGGGGCCGGTGCACAGCGGCGGCCGGTCGCGCTGTCGTACGCGATGAGCAGCCCCAGGGCCAGAAGGGGGTACGCGGCCGCCAACGGCTGCTGCCACCAGGCCAGTTCCAGGTCGCGGGTGCCCTCGTGGGGCACCAGCCACATCGTGCGGGCGGTGAAGACCAGGGCCACCGGTACGGCCGTGCGGGTGCGGCCCTCCGCCAGCAGCACGACGAGCAGCGGTACGCACCACACCCAGTGGTGGGTCCAGCTGATCGGGCAGACCAGCAGGACCGTGCACGCGGCCAGCAGGACGCCGTGGCTCTCCCGGCGGGCCCGTGCGGCCAGCCCCAGGCCCGCCACGGCGACCACCGCCGCCGGGAGCGCCCAGGCCAGGCCCGGCGCGGGGTCGCCCAGCGCCCGGGCGACCAGCCCGCGCAGGGACTGGTTGTCCACGATCCACGCCTTGCCCACCCGCCCGGTCTCGTACAGCCGCCGGGTCCAGAAGTCCGCGCTCGCCGCGGGCAGCAGGGCGGCACCGAGCGCGACCGTCCCCGCGAAGGCCGTCCCCGCCGTCGCGGCCTCCCGCACCCGGCCGCGCAGGAGCAGGTACGCCATGAACACGGCCGGGGTGAGCTTGACACCGGCCGCCATCCCGAGGGCCAGGCCCTTGGCACGGGCGCCGGCCGGGCGGGTCAGGTCCCACAGGACGAGGCAGGCGAGGGCCAGGTTGATCTGCCCGAACAGGAGCGTCTGGAAGACCGGTTCCAGCCACAGGGCGAGGGCCGTGGCCGTGCAGAGCGGGGTCGGGGGCAGGGGCCGGGAGGCCAGGCGGGCGGAGAGGGCGACCAGGGTGGCGAGCAGGAGCGCGTTGCCCGCGAGGAAGAGCGCCTTCAGGACCGGGACCGGGAGCCAGACCGCGGGGACGAACAGGATCGCCGCGAAGGGGGGATAGGTCGCCGGGAGGTGCCACTCGGTGACCGTGAAGCCGTACAGGTCGGTGCCGTGGACCACGGCCGCGCCCTCGGCCCGGTAGACGAGGAGATCGGCCATGGGTGCGCCGCGCAGGACGCACAGCGTGAGGAAGGCGGCGAGGGAGAGGGCGAGGAGGAGCAGGGCAGGGCAGGAGGGCGTCAACGTCCGTTTCCGCACGGACGCGACCCTATGCCGTCACTTGTGGTGTATGCCCGCTTCCTCGCCGTACTCGCCGAGGATGACGACGCTGAAGGCCGCCTCCAGGAACACCTTCACGGCCCGCAGGGCGTTGCCGAGCAGGTGGTGGTGGGGGCCGTCGACTGCCGTGGCTCCGGACGGGGGGCGGACGGGGGCCGGTGTGATGCTTGCTGCGCTCATGTCTCCATGGTGGAACTCGGGACCCCTCACCCGCATCGGTCCGCGGGTCCAATTCGGGACGCCCCCGCGTAGACCCCCGGGTGGACACCGCCCCTGGACCTGAGTCCCCCTGCCCCCTAGGGGACGGGGCCCGCAGGGGACGCACCACCGACGAGCTCCGGCGGAACCGGGCCGGAAAATCCATTGGCCCCCGCCCCGCCCCCTCCCCTAAAATCTCCGCTCTTGCCCGCCTCCCCACGGAGTGCCGTCGCCCGGCCGGAAACCGGGCGGCATCGTCGTAGCCCACGCAGCAGGCCCACCGGAGGCACCCCCTTGTCCACGCCCGCCCACGACCCGCTCGACGACCCCCTCGCCCGAGAGCGCTCCCACCTCGCCGCGTCCCGTGCCGCCCTGCGCGCCATGCGGGAGGACGTGGAGGCACTCGACATCAGCGACGTCACCGCCAACTGGGTCAACGCCGCGGTGCTCTCCCGCCAGATCGACGAGCGCATCAAGGCACTGGCCGACCTCAGCGACACCCCGCTGTTCTTCGGCCGGCTCGACTACCTGCACGCACCTGGCGCGGAGCGGGCCGAGGGCGCCGAGGGAGAGCGGTTCTACATCGGGCGGCGGCACGTCCACGACGCCGACGGCGACCCGATGGTCATCGACTGGCGCGCGCCGGTCTCGCAGCCGTTCTACCGGGCGTCCAAGAAGGACCCCATGGACATCGGGCTGCGCCGCCGCTTCGGGTACACCGGCGGCGACCTGACCGCCTACGAGGACGAGCACCTCTCCGACCCGGCAGAGACCGCCACGACCAGCAAGCTGCTCCAGCAGGAGATCGAGCGGCCCCGCGTCGGCCCGATGCGGGACATCGTCGCCACCATCCAGCCGGAGCAGGACGAGATCGTCCGCAGCGGGCTCGGCGGCACGGTCTGCGTGCAGGGGGGTCCGGGCACCGGGAAGACCGCCGTCGGCCTGCACCGGGTCGCGTACCTGCTCTACGCCCACCGGGAGCGGCTGGCCCGCACCGGCACGCTGGTCATCGGGCCGAACCGGTCCTTCCTGCACTACATCGAGCAGGTCCTGCCGGCGCTGGGAGAGCTGAGCGTGCGGCAGGCGACCGTGGACGACCTGGTCGCGCAGGTGGAGGTGCGCGGCACGGACGACGCCGCCGCCGCGATCGTCAAGGGCGACGCCCGGATGGCCGAGGTCCTCAGGCGCGCCCTGTACTCCCACGTGACCATGCCCACCGAGCCGGTCGTGGTCGTGCGCGGCTCGCGGCGCTGGCGGGTGCCGGCGTACGAACTGGAGGAGATCGTCCGGGAGTTGCTGGACCGGGACATCCGCTACGGTGCCGCCCGCGAGGCCCTGCCGCAGCGCGTCGCGCACGCGGTACTGGTGCAGATGGAGCGGGCCGGGGAGGCCCCGGACGACCGGGTGCAGGACGCGGTCGCCCGCAACAGCGCGGTGAAGGCGGCCGTGAAGGCCCTCTGGCCGGCCGTCGACCCGGCCAAGCTGGTGCTGCGGCTGCTCACGGACGCCGAGTTCCTCGCCGAGCACGCGGCCGGGCTCCTGGACGAGGACGAACAGAAGACGATCCTGTGGGCCAGGCCGGTGCGCAGCGTGAAGTCGGCCAAGTGGTCGCCGGCGGACGCCGTGCTGATCGACGAGGCGACCGACCTCATCCAGCGCACGCACTCGCTCGGCCATGTCGTCCTGGACGAGGCGCAGGACCTCTCCCCCATGCAGTACCGGGCCGTCGGCCGCCGCTGCACCACCGGCAGCGCGACCGTGCTGGGCGACCTCGCGCAGGGGACGACCCCGTGGGCGACCCGGAACTGGGCGGAGGCACTGGCCCATCTCGGCAAGCCGGAAGGGGCCGTCGAGGAGCTGACGGCCGGTTTCCGCGTGCCGACGGACGTCATCGCGTACGCCTCCCGGCTGCTGCCGCACATCGCGCCCGGCCTCACCCCGGTCGCCTCCGTCCGGGAGAACCCCGGGTTCTTCGAGGTCCGTACGGCCACGGGGACGGCGGACGTCGTCGCCGCGTGCGCGGAGCTGCTGCGCAACGAGGGCTCGACCGGCCTGATCGCCGCCGACGCCCGTGTTCCGGCGCTGGCCGAGGCCCTGACGGCGGCCGGCGTCTCGTACCTGGCCCCCGGTGAGGAGACCACCCGCGAGACGCGGCTGACCCTGGTCCCGGCCTCGCTCGCCAAGGGTCTGGAGTACGACTACGTGGTCCTGGACGAGCCGCAGGCCGTGGTGGACGGCGAGCCGGACGAACGCACGGGCCTGCGGCGCCTGTACGTGGCGCTGACCCGTGCGGTGTCGGGCCTGATCGTGACGCACACGGCACCACTGCCGCCGCAGCTCGCCGGGTAGGGCGCCGCACCCGCTCCGGGCGCACCCCGTACGGGCCTAGGCGGCGTCGCCGTCCAGGGCCGTGCGCCACTGGGCGACCGCGTCCGCCGAGACCTGGCCCCGCCAGCCGTCGGGGCGGGCCGCGCCGCCGATGTGGAACGCCTCGATCCCGCCCGCGCGCAGCCGCGCGACATGGTCGAGGCGCAGTCCGCCGCCGACCATGATCTGCTGCTCGTACCCGGGCTCGCCGTCGTGCGCCGCCTCGGCGAGCAGCGTGGGCATGCCGTCGTCCACGCCCGTGGCGGAGCCGGCGGTGAGGTAGGTGTCCAGACCCGGCAGGTCGGCGAGCTGCTTGCGCAGGGCGTCCCGGTCGGCGGCCCGGTCGATGGCCCGGTGGAAGGTCCAGCGGCAGCCGCCGAGCGCGTCGACGACCCGCTCCACCGCGCCCAGGTCGACACCGCCGTCCGAGGCGAGGAACCCGAGCACGAACTGGTCGGCGCCGGCCTGCCGCAGCGCGTCGGCCACGCCGATCAGCCGGTCCAGGTCACCGGCCGCGAAGCCGTCCGCGAGACGGAGCATCACGCGCAGATCGATGTCGACGGCGGCGCGGATCGCGGCGACGGTGGCGGGCGCGGGGGTGAGCCCGTCGGCCGCCATCTCGGTGACCAGCTCCAGCCGGTCCGCGCCTCCGGCCTGGGCGGCGACCGCGTCCTCGACATCGAGAGCGATCACCTCCAGGACTGCACGCTTGCTCATGGCACCCCATTCATCGGCGCTACAGGTCTAGTCCAATCCAAGACTACGCCTGCCCGGGGACGCCACTCATCCGAAGATGTTCAGCTCCCCCTCCCGGGCCCCGGCCAGCTCGTAGGACGCCCCGTTCAGCGGCCGCCCGGCGTACAGCCGTACGAGCGTGGCCGCGTCGCCGATGTACCGGGCGGGCGGGCCGCCCGCGGCCATCGCACCGAGCCGCAGCGGCTCGTCCAGGTCGTCGAGGTCGGCGTGGAGCGGCACGTGCTCCTTCTCGCGGGTGATCCGCGCCAGCAGCGTCAGCGCGTCGGGCAGCCCCGCTCCGGCGTACGCCCCCGGTGCCCCCAGTACCTCCCGCACGTCGCCGGCGTGCACCCACTCACCCAGCGCGATCATGTCCAGTGAGCCGTCCGTCCCGGCGATCACCGGTCCGGCCTCCGTCATCCCGCGCTCCAGCTCGTCCACGACGCGCGCGTTCGTCCAGCCGGCCCGCTCGGCGATGTCCCGCTCGTTCGACTCCGGTGAGAACACGCCCTTCTCGAACCGGTTCTCCACCACCCGCATCAGCGCGGCGGAACAGTGCGCCAGCACGTCCCGCACCGTCCAGCCCGGGCACCCGGCCGACGGCAGCGCGAAGTCGGCGTCGGGCCGGGACCGCAGCAGCGGGACGAGGGCGTCACGCTCGACGGCCAGCAGCCGCCCGGGGAGCTCGGGATCGCGTACTTCCTGCGTCTCGGTCATGGGGGTCACGCTAGGGGCGCCGACGGACGGCCGTCACGCGGGAAACGGATGGGCAGCCGGGCCGGGGCGCCCCCACGGGACGACTCGGGCCGCCCCGGCGGCAAGGGCCGCCAGGAAGACGGCACCGGACAGCACGGGCCACCACGAAGACGGCCACCAGGAAGACGGCACCGGAGAGCACGGGCAGCCACGGACACGGCACCGGAGAGCACGGGCCGACACCCGGTCGGCACGGGGCCGGCACCCGGTCGGCACGGGGCCGGCACCCGACACAATGGGGGACATGGCCGACCTCGACGCCCTGCGCCTCCGTTTCGCCCGCGCCCTGGAAGCAGTCCGCGCCCCCGGCGGCGGCCCCGACCCCGTCCCCTACGCCGACAACCTGCTCGCCCGCTGGCAGGAACCGCAGCGCCGCTACCACACGGTGGCCCACCTCACCGCCGTGCTCGACCACGTCGACGTGCTGGAGGAGTACGCGGCCGACCCGGACGTGGTCCGCCTCGCCGCCTGGTTCCACGACGCCGTCTACCTCCCCGAACGGTCCGAGAACGAGGAGCGGTCCGCACGGCTGGCCGAGCGCGCCCTGCCCGAGGCCGGTGTGCCGGAGGCGAAGACGGCCGAGGTGGCCCGGCTGGTCCGGCTCACCGTCACCCACGACCCGGCGGGCGACGACCGCGACGGGCAGGTGCTGTGCGACGCCGACCTCGCGATCCTGGCCGCACCCCCCTCGGCGTACGCCGTCTACACCGCCGAGGTCCGCGAGGAGTACCACTTCGTACCGGGCGACGCCTTCCGGGAGGGCCGTTCGGCGATCCTGCGCCAACTCCTCGCCCTCCCGCGGCTGTACCGCACCCCGTACGGGCAGGAGCACTGGGAGGCCACCGCCCGCTACAACCTCACGTCCGAGCTGGAAATGCTGTCGACCTGAGGACGCCCCCGCCGTACTGTGCGCGCATGCGGACGATGAGCGGGGATCAGGTGGAGGCGGCCGTCGCGAGCTGCGCGGCGGCACTGCGCGAGGCGCTGGACCGGGACTGGGACGCGGTGAACGCGGCCGGCCTGGAATGGAGTTGCCGCACCACGGCCTTCCACATCGCCGAGGACTTCGCCGCGTACGCGAGCCGCCTCGCCGGCCGCGCCCAGGACCGCCTCCCGCTGCGGATCACCCTCCCCGAGGGCACCGACAACGCCGGCCTGCTCCAGGTGATCGAGGCCACCGGCGCCCTGTTGGCCGCCGCCGTACGCACCACCCCGCCCGGCGTCCGCGCCTTCCACCCCGTCCACTTCGGCAGCGCCGACCGGGAGGGCTTCGCCGCGATGGGCGTCGCCGAGGCCCTGTTGCACACCCACGACATCGCCCGGGGCCTGGGCCTGCCCTACGAACCGCCCGCCGAGCTCGCCGAATCCGTCCTGGCCTGGCTCTTCCCGCACGTCCAGCCCGGCCCCGCGCCCTGGCCGACGCTGCTGTGGGCGACCGGCCGCGGCGAGCTGCCCGGCCGCGCCCCGGTCACCGACTGGACCTGGTACAACAACCTCGTCCTGCCGGCCGGACGCGTCACCCTCACCGGCATCCGCCCGGCCGCCGCCCGCGATCTGGCCCTCGGCGGCGACGGCGGCTTCCAGTGGCTGGACGACGGCCCGTACGAGGGCACCCGGGAGGCCTGCTCCCACCTGCTGAAGGCGTACGAAGCCGGCGTGCACCGTCCGGAGTTCGGGGTCTTCGCCCTCGTGCGCGCCGAGGACGGCCGGGCGGTGGGCGGCATGGGCTTCCACGGCGCCCCGGACGACGAGCGCCGGGTGGAGATCGGCTACGACCTGGTCGAGAGCGCCCGCGGCCACGGCTACGCCACCGAGGCGCTGCGCGCGCTGACCGAGTGGGCGCTGGCCCGGGACGACGTCGACACGGTCGTCGCCACGATCGAACCGGCCAACCTGCCCTCCCAACGGGTGGTGGCCCGGGCGGGGTTCACCCGCGCGACCGTGGAGGAGGAGCGCACCGCCCACGACGAGGACGCCATGGAGACGGGACTGCGGCTCTACGTCCGCCGGGCCTGACGCCCCTTGCGCCTGCGCAGACCGGCGCAGTGCAGCAGGCGGACCACTTCACGGCTGCTGACCTGCACCGCGCCCGCCGCCACCGCGTCCGCGTAGCGGTGGGAGGGGACGTCGTAGTGGTCGCTGTCGAAGGCCCGGCGGGGCATGCCCAGGCCCTCGGCGAACAGGTGCAGTTCGTCGTACGACACATCGCTGACCAGGTGCGACCACATGCGCCCGTGGCCGGGCCAGGTCGGCGGGTCGATGTAGAGGGTCACCGGCGCCTCATGAGGACGTCGTCCCGCGCAGGGCCGGCCCCAGCGAGCCCACCGACGCGACCTTCACGCCGGCCTTGTGGCACACCCAGTGCGGATCGGGACCCAGTTCCGGCTCCACGTCCAGCGCGTGCGGGTCGCCGGAGCCGCAGGCCGGGCACAGCGGCCAGCGGCCGTACCGCTCCAGCAGCGCGTCCTGCACGTCCTGGGCGACCAGCCCGGCCACGAAGGCCGCGCCGTCCGGCCACTGCTCGACCCACCAGCGCCGCTGGGCGATGGAGTCCTCCACCAGCGAGACGACGTCGGCCTCCGCGACCTCTCCCGCGACGAGATCCGCGAGCACGCGGGCGCGGGCCGCGTGCAATGACTGCTCCAGGGGGCTGATGGGGTCCATGCACCCCATTGTGCGCACTCTTGACCGCGACACCGAACCGAAAATATCTTTCACATGTGACCCAGGACGTGAAGGAAATTTTCGGCAGCCCGGGCGGATCGCTCGCCGCCAAGGTGCGCACGCTCGCCCCGTCCATGACCCGGTCCATGCAGCGCGTCGCCGAGGCCGTCGCCGGTGACCCGGCCGGCTGCGCCGCCCTCACGGTCACGGGCCTCGCCGAACTCACCGGCACCAGCGAGGCGACGGTCGTCCGCACCGCCCGGCTGCTCGGCTATCCGGGCTACCGCGACCTGCGGCTCGCCCTCGCCGGGCTCGCCGCCCAGCAGCAGTCCGGGCGCGCACCCGCGATCACGACGGACATCGCGGTGGACGATCCCATCGCCGACGTCGTCACCAAGCTCGCCTACGAGGAGCAGCAGACCCTCGCCGACACCGCCGCCGGACTCGACACCGGCCAGCTCGGCGCGGCCGTCACCGCGCTGGCCGCCGCCCGCCGCACCGACGTGTACGGCATAGGGGCGTCCGGGCTCGTCGCCCAGGACCTCACCCAGAAGCTGCTGCGGATAGGGCTCATAGCCCACGCGCACAGCGACCCGCATCTCGCGGTGACCAACGCGGTGCAGCTCCGTTCGGGTGACGTGGCCCTGGCGATCACGCACTCCGGGTCGACCGGGGACGTCATCGAACCGCTCCGGACGGCCTTCGAACGCGGGGCGACGACGGTGGCCATCACCGGGCGGCCGAACTCGCCGGTCACGCAGTACGCCGACCTCGTGCTGACGACGTCGACGTCACGGGAGACGGAGCTGCGGCCCGCCGCGATGTCCTCCCGGACGAGTCAGCTGCTGGTCGTGGACTGTCTGTTCGTGGGAGTGGCGCAGCGGACGTACGAGACGGCGGCACCCGCGCTGGCCGCCTCCTACGAGGCGTTGGCGCACCGGCACCGGAGCGGTTCGCGATAGAGGGTAGGAAGGAGCCGCAGGAAGGTTCACCACCCCCGTCACACGTCACCGGAGAGAGCCACCCCCCTATGACCTCTCACGACCTGCGCGACCAGCTGGCCTCGTTGACCACCGAGGCCTTCCGTCCGGAACTCGCCGAGATCGACCGGTTGCCCACCCTCGACATCGCCCGGCTGATGAACGGCGAGGACGCGGGCGTGCCCGCCGCCGTGGCGACGCAGCTGCCGCGGATCGCCGCCGCCGTCGACGCGGTCGCCGCGCGCATGAGCCGGGGCGGACGGCTCGTCTACGCCGGCGCCGGGACCGCCGGCCGGCTGGGCGTGCTGGACGCCTCCGAGTGCCCGCCCACCTTCAACACCGACCCCGAGCAGGTCGTCGGCCTGATCGCGGGCGGTCCCGCGGCCATGGTCACCTCGGTCGAAGGCGCGGAGGACTCCGAGGAGTTGGCCCGCCGGGACCTGGACGCGCTGAAGCTCACCCCGGACGACACCGTGGTCGGCGTCTCCGCCTCCGGCCGCACCCCGTACGCGGTCGGCGCCGTCGAGCACGCCCGGGCGCTCGGCGCGCTGACCGTCGGCCTCGCCTGCAACGAGGGCAGCGCGCTGGCCGCCGCCGCCGAGCACGGCATCGAGGTCGTCGTCGGCCCGGAGCTGATCACCGGCTCCACCCGGCTGAAGGCGGGCACGGCCCAGAAGCTGGTGCTGAACATGCTCTCGACGATCACGATGATCCGGCTCGGCAAGACGTACGGGAACCTGATGGTCGACGTGCGCGCCTCCAACGACAAGCTCCGGGCCCGCTCCCACCGGATCGTCTCCCTGGCCACGGGCGCGAGCGACGCCGACATCGCCAGGGCTCTCACGGAGACCGGCGGCGAGGTGAAGCACGCGATCCTGGCCCTCCTCGCCGGCGTCGACGGCCCGACGGCGGCCCGCCTCCTGGAGGAGTCCGGCGGTCATCTGCGCACGGCGCTGGGCCACGCGGCAGGCTGACGGACCGTGCGGTCAGGGCACCATGGAGGGGAGGAGGCACCCACCGACATGAATCACGCCCAGCTCACCGCCCTAGGACGGGCTCTCCGGCTGCTCGGGGAGCACGGGGAGGCCCTGACCGCCGACACGCCGGACGCCCGGCTGCACGAGATCAAGGACGACCTGCGGCGCGCCCTCGACCTGCTGGACGACACCGTGACCACCGCCGCGCCCACCACCCGCTGCCCCGAGCACCCGCAGGGACCGGTGGACGAGAGCGCGCCCGACCTGTGCCTGCTGTGCGAGACCCGGCGCCGGGCCGCCCGCCGGTCGGAGTTCCAGGGCGGCCGGCCCCGGCCGGGCGAGCCGGCCCCCTCCGCCCCCTCCCGGTACGGCGTCCGCGGTGACCGGCCGCAGGCGCAGCAGCGGTGGCTGCCGGAGCTGTGGAACGGCCAGGAGTGGCAGCTGTGCGGGACGCCGCGGCGGGACCGGCGCGAGGCGGAGGCGTATCTCGCCGCCCAGCGGCGCGGCTCCCGGCCCGCCATGGCGTACCGGCTGGTGCACGAGTTCACCGACTACGAGGTGCTGCGGGTGTGGGGGACGCCGGTACGGGTCGACATCGAGCCGATGGGCAACCTCTAGCGGCCGGCGGCCCCCGGGGGTGACGCCGGTCAGCTCAGGGTCTTCGCGGCCGCCGCGTCGTACGGCTTGAGCTCGTCGAAGCGGCCGGAGAGCACCTTGGCCGCCCACTCGGGGTCCTGGAGCAGCGCGCGGCCGATGGCCACCAGGTCGAACTCGTCGGCCTCCAGGCGGTCCAGCAGGTTGTCGATGCCCTTGACCGGGGAGCCCTCGCCCTGGAAGGCGTTGATGAAGTCGCCGTCGAGGCCGACCGAGCCGACGGTGATGACGGGCCTGCCGGTGAGCTTCTTCGTCCAGCCGGCCAGGTTCAGCTCGGAGCCGTCGAACTCGGGCAGCCAGTAGCGGCGGGTGGAGGCGTGGAAGACGTCGACACCGGCCGCCGCGAGCGGGGTGAGGATGGCCTCCAGCTCCTCGGGGGTCTCGGCGAGCCGGGCGGTGTAGTCCTGCTGCTTCCACTGCGAGTAGCGGAAGATGACCGGGAAGTCCGGTGACACCGCCGCACGCACCGCGGCGACGATCTCCGCGGAGAACCTGGTGCGGGCCACCGGGTCGCCGCCGTACGCGTCGGTACGGCGGTTGGTGCCCGCCCACAGGAACTGGTCTAGGAGGTAGCCGTGGGCGCCGTGGAGCTCCACGCCGTCGAAGCCGATGCGCTCGGCGGCGGCAGCGGCCTCGGCGAACGCGGCGATGACGTCGTCCACGTCCGTCTGCGTCATCGCCTTGCCGGTGGGCTCGGCGCCGGCGGTCTCCAGGCCGGAGGGGCCGACGGCGGGCGCGTCCGGGAAGGGGGCGTCGCCCTGCTTGCGGACCATGCCGATGTGCCAGAGCTGCGGGACGATGGTGCCGCCGGCCGCGTGCACGTCCTCGGCGACCTTCGCCCAGCCCGCGAGCTGCTCCTCGCCGTGGAAGCGCGGGACGCGGTCGCTCTGGCCGGCCGACGGGTGGCCCACGTAGGTGCCCTCGGTGACGATGAGGCCGACCCCGGCGGCCGCCCGGCGGGCGTAGTACGAGCGCACGTCCTCGCCCGGGACGCCGCCCGGCGAGAACATGCGGGTCATGGGCGCCATCACGATCCGGTTCGGAACGGTGAGGCCGTTCAGCGTGAGCGGGCGGGACAGGACGCGGGCCGCGCGGGAGGCGGGGGGCGTGGTGACGGTCACGTGGGGGGCTCCTCGTGAGTGGACGGGATGAACCGGCTGGTATGTGCGCACGCATTGTTGCAGCGTCTTAAGTAAACACCGCGCACCGGCCCGCGTTCCGGTCCGGTCCGGAGCCCCTCACGTGATTCCGGACACCCTCGTCCCACCCCGGGAACGCCCGAGGGCGGCACCCCCAGCCGGAAGCTGGGGGTGCCGCCCTCGGTCCGTAGGACAGGCGATCAACCGTCAGGTCGATCAGAAGTCCATGTCACCGCCCGGCATGCCGCCGCCGGCCGGGGCCGCGGCCTTCTCCGGCTTGTCGGCGATGACGGCCTCGGTGGTGAGGAACAGCGCGGCGATGGAGGCGGCGTTCTGCAGCGCGGAACGGGTCACCTTCGCCGGGTCGATGATGCCCTCGGCGACCAGGTCGACGTACTCGCCGGTCGCGGCGTTCAGGCCGTGACCCGGGGTCAGGTTGCGCACCTTCTCCACCACGACGCCGCCCTCAAGGCCGGCGTTGACGGCGATCTGCTTCAGCGGGGCCTCCAGGGCGATGCGCACGGCGTTGGCGCCGGTCGCCTCGTCACCCTCCAGCTCCAGCTTCTCGAAGACCTGGGAGGCCTGGAGCAGGGCCACGCCACCACCGGCGACGATGCCCTCCTCGACGGCCGCCTTCGCGTTGCGGACGGCGTCCTCGATGCGGTGCTTGCGCTCCTTGAGCTCCACCTCGGTGGCGGCACCGGCCTTGATGACCGCGACACCGCCGGCGAGCTTCGCCAGGCGCTCCTGCAGCTTCTCGCGGTCGTAGTCCGAGTCGCTGTTCTCGATCTCGGCGCGGATCTGGTTCACACGGCCGTTGACCTGCTCGGAGGAGCCGGCACCGTCGACGATGGTGGTCTCGTCCTTGGTGATGACGACCTTGCGGGCGCGGCCCAGGAGGTCCAGGGTCGCGTTCTCCAGCTTGAGGCCGACCTCCTCGGAGATGACCTCGCCGCCCGTGAGGATGGCGATGTCGCCGAGCATGGCCTTGCGGCGGTCACCGAAGCCCGGGGCCTTGACGGCGACGGACTTGAAGGTGCCGCGGATCTTGTTGACGACCAGGGTCGACAGGGCCTCGCCCTCGACGTCCTCGGCGATGATCAGCAGCGGCTTGCCCGACTGCATGACCTTCTCCAGCAGCGGGAGCAGGTCCTTGACCGAGGAGATCTTGGAGTTGGCGATGAGGATGTACGGGTCCTCCAGCACCGCCTCCATGCGCTCCATGTCGGTCGCGAAGTAGGCGGAGATGTAGCCCTTGTCGAAGCGCATGCCCTCGGTGAGCTCGAGCTCAAGACCGAAGGTGTTGGACTCCTCGACGGTGATGACGCCTTCCTTGCCGACCTTGTCCATCGCCTCGGCGATCAGCTCGCCGATCTGGGTGTCGGCGGCGGAGATGGACGCGGTGGAGGCGATCTGCTCCTTGGTCTCGACGTCCTTCGCCTGCTCCAGCAGGGCGGCGGAGACGGCCTCGACGGCCTTCTCGATACCGCGCTTCAGAGCCATCGGGTTGGCACCGGCGGCGACGTTGCGCAGGCCCTCCTTGACCAGGGCCTGGGCGAGCACGGTCGCGGTGGTCGTACCGTCACCGGCGACGTCGTCCGTCTTCTTGGCGACTTCCTTGACCAGCTCGGCGCCGATCTTCTCGTACGGGTCCTCGAGCTCGATCTCCTTGGCGATGGAGACACCATCGTTGGTGATCGTGGGGGCGCCCCACTTCTTCTCGAGGACGACGTTGCGGCCCTTGGGGCCCAGCGTCACCTTCACGGCGTCCGCGAGCTGGTTCATGCCGCGCTCGAGGCCGCGCCGCGCCTCCTCGTCGAACGCGATGATCTTGGCCATGTGAAGTGGTCCCTCCAGGACTGGGGGTGATTCCTTCGGACCGCGCCCGCGCCCGCGACGGACGGCTCGCGCGCCTCGTGGTTCCTTGCCCCACCCGGCCCGCGGGCCTCACCGACCCGGTCCTTCGCTGTCACTCTCACCTTCAGAGTGCTAACGCCAATGATTAGCACTCGGCATGGTCGAGTGCAAGCGCCTGGTCGGGTGGGAGGCCCCCGTCAGCCGCACGCGAACAGCGGAACCGGGGCACGGCGAAGGGCCCGCACCCTCTGCGAGGTGCGGGCCCTTCGGACAAGAAACGTTCAGGCGGTGACGCGAACCATGTCGGCCTGCGGACCCTTCTGGCCCTGCGAGATCTCGAACTCGACCCGCTGGCCCTCTTCCAGGGTGCGGTAGCCGTCCATCTGAATCGCGCTGTAGTGGACGAAGACGTCCGCACCACCGTCGACCGCGATGAAGCCGTACCCCTTCTCCGCGTTGAACCACTTGACGGTGCCCTGAGCCATGCCTAACTCCCCTATTACTGGCCCTTGCACAGATCCACACTTCGCGGACCCGGGTCAGACCTCACCCCCCAACTGGTCGGGGGCGTGCGCCGGAACGCGTCGACCGCGGCTGAATGTATCTGTCCAACTGCCGTCTGCAACAGGTCAATCGGACGAGAATTCTGGACGCGAACGGTCCGGAATCTGGCGAGAATTCATACGAATTCAGGGCAAGTCGGGCCCCACAAAGGCCACAAAAGCCGCAGACAACCCACACACTTTGGCTACTTCTTGTCGGGCGGGCGGCAGGAAATCCAGGGCCCCCGACCCGGAGGCCGGGGCCGTGTTCCCCAACTCTACCGCGCTCAATCACACAGAATTGCCCCCTCCGTTTCTCTCACGGAGGGGGCAATCGGACGAACAGTCGGTAACCGCGGTTACCGAAGGTAATGAGCGCGCCGGTCCGCGGCTCAGCCGCCGGCGACCGCCGGGATGATCGAGACGCCGGCCCCGTCGGGGGTCGCGGTGTCCAGGCCCTGCTCGAAACGGACGTCGTCGTCGTTGACGTACACGTTGACGAACCGGCGCAGCTTGCCCTGGTCGTCCAGCACGCGCGCGGCGATGCCCGTGTGGTTCTTCTCCAGGTCGGCGATGACCTCGCCGAGCGTCGTGCCCTCGGCGGCGACCTCGGCCTGCCCGCCGGTGTAGGTGCGCAGGATGGTGGGGATGCGAACGGTCACGCTCATGCGGTGAGACCTCCGGTCGGGTTCTCGGGTACGGCGGGGCGGCGCCCCAGGGACGCGGGGCCGTGGTGCGGGTGCGGCAGCCGCCGCGTGGGCGCGATCGGCCGCCACCGGCCCGCGGATCGCGTTCGGCGTCCCGGCGGCACGCCTGTCATGCCAGGCCGGCCTCTCGGAAGGAGTCCAGGGTCGGGCGGATGGTGGCGGTGAGGCCGGTCCCGGCCACCGCGTCCAGGGTCTTCAAACCGTCGCCGGTGTTGAGGACGACCGTGGTCTTCGCCGGGTCCAGCACGCCCGCCTCCAGCAGCTTGCGGGTGACGCCGACGGTCACACCGCCTGCGGTCTCCGCGAAGATGCCCTCGGTCCGCGCGAGCAGCTTGATCGCGTCCACGACCTCCTCGTCCGTCACGTCCTCCACGGCACCGCCGGTGCGGCGCGCGATGTCCAGGACGTACGGCCCGTCGGCCGGGTTGCCGATGGCCAGGGACTTGGCGATGGTGTTCGGCTTCTGGGGCCGTACGACGTCGTGGCCGGCCTTGAAGGCGGTGGAGACCGGGGAGCAGCCCTCGGCCTGCGCGCCGAAGATCTTGTACGGCCTGTCCTCGACCAGACCGAGCTTGATCAGCTCCTGGAGCCCCTTGTCGATCTTCGTGAGCTGGGAGCCGGAGGCGATCGGGACCACGATCTGGTCCGGCAGCCGCCAGCCGAGCTGCTCGCAGATCTCGTACGCCAGGGTCTTGGACCCCTCCGCGTAGTACGGCCGCAGGTTGACGTTGACGAAGCCCCAGCCCTCGCCGGCCGGGTCGCCGATCAACTCGGAGCAGAAGCGGTTCACGTCGTCGTAGTTGCCCTCGATGCCGACGAGTTCACCGCCGTAGACCGCCGCCATGACGATCTTGCCCTGCTCCAGGTCGTGCGGGATGAACACGCAGGAGCGGAAGCCGGCGCGGGCGGCGGCGGCGCCGACGGCGCCGGCCAGGTTGCCGGTGGAGGAGCAGGACAGGGTGGTGAAGCCGAAGGCGCGGGCGGCCTCCAGGGCCTGGGCGACGACCCGGTCCTTGAAGGAGTGGGTCGGGTTGCCGGAGTCGTCCTTCACGTACAGACCGCCGGTCACGCCCAGCTCGCGGGCCAGGTTGTCGGCCTTGACGAGCTTGGTCCAGCCGGGGTTGATGTTCGGCTTGTCGGCGACGTCCGCCGGCACCGGCAGCAGGGGCGCGTAGCGCCAGATGTTCGCGGGACCCGCCTCGATGCGGCGGCGCAGTTCCTCGGTGTCGTAGGCGGAGAAGTCGTAGGCGATCTCCAGCGGGCCGAAGCACTCCTCGCAGGCGAAGACCGGGCCGAGCGGCACCCGGTGACCGCACTCGCGACAGCTCAGGGCCGCGGCGGGGCCGAGGTCGACGGTGGATTCGCTGGTGGTGGCAACTGTCTGCACAGCCATGGAGGCGAGGCCCTTTCTCCTCATCTTCCTCACGACGCATCTCGCCGTGAGACGGAATTGGCACCTTCCCTGGCCGTGAGCCTCGCGCGAACGAGTCCGGTCAGGGGGGTTGCCGGGGCTTCACCGGGCCGTGTCCCTCTGCCCCTCTGGATGAGCGGTATGCGGTTGTGGAACGCACCCGACCCCCGACATGCGATGGTCATCGGCGTTGTTCAAGACTGTAACCGACGGCCGGGACAGTTGAGATAGTCGTCCGAACCGCGAGACACGAGTGAGGAGCCACAGACTGTGCTGGAAGAAGTCGAGCGCTGGCTGACCACCCGGTCCTGGTCCGTGGCCGACCGACAGCTGCACCAGATCCTCGCCGCCAAG
Organism: Streptomyces sp. Ru62; assembly: GCF_002920615.1. Lineage (GTDB taxonomy): Bacteria > Actinomycetota > Actinomycetes > Streptomycetales > Streptomycetaceae > Streptomyces. The sequence goes on along the minus strand of NZ_PQSU01000001.1, from coordinate 143,490 downwards.
CAGCGCACGGGCCAGACCATCAGCGTCGTCCTGCCCGCGCTCAACGAGGAGGAGACCGTCGGCGACATCGTCGCGGTCATCCGGCACGACCTCGTGGAACAGGTGCCGCTCGTCGACGAGATCGTGGTCGTCGACTCCGGCTCCACCGACCGCACCTCCCAGGTCGCCGCGCGCGCCGGCGCCCGGGTCGTCCACCGCGACGCCATCCTGCCGCGCATCCCGGCCGTCCCCGGCAAGGGCGAGGTGCTGTGGCGGTCGCTGCTGGTCACCGGCGGGGACATCGTCTGCTTCATCGACGCGGACCTCAAGGAGTTCTCCTCCGACTTCGTCTCCGGGATCGTCGGCCCGCTGCTCACCGACCCGGACATCGACCTGGTCAAGGCGATGTACGACCGCCCGCTCGGCGGCAGTGCCGGGCAGGGCGGCCGGGTCACCGAACTCATGGCCCGCCCGCTGCTGAACATGCACTGGCCGCAGCTCGCCGGGTTCGTGCAGCCGCTGGGCGGCGAGTACGCGGCCCGCCGCACGCTGCTGGAACAGCTGCCGTTCCCGGTCGGCTACGGCGTGGAACTGGGCATGCTGGTGGACGCGCTGCACCTGGTGGGCCTGGACGCGCTGGCCCAGGTCGACGTGGGCGTGCGCAGGCACCGGCACCAGGACGGGCAGGCGCTCGGCCGGATGGCCGCCGCGATCTACCGCACCGCCCAGCTCCGGCTGGCCCGCGGCCATCTGATCCGGCCCGCGCTGACCCAGTTCGAGCGGGGGGAGGAAGGGTTCGAGCCGCGCACCTACTCGGTGGACACCGAGGAGCGGCCGCCCATGGTGGAGATCGCGGAGTACGCCGAACGGAAGGTGGCCTGAACGGGCCGTATACGGTCGGCGCGCCGGGCGGGCCGTACGTTTGAGCGGTTCGGGGCCGGGCTAGGTTGAGGCGTATGGCTTCCACGCTCGATGCTGCGCAAAAGGCTCAGGTGCTGGTCGCGTCGAACCGCGGCCCGGTCTCCTACCAGGTGGGCGAGGACGGCTCGCTGCACGCCCGACGGGGCGGCGGCGGGCTGGTCTCGGGACTGTCCGCCATCGGATCCGACGCGGACTCGGTGTGGGTGTGCGCGGCGCTCGACGACGGCGACCGGGCGGCCGTCCGGCGCGCGGACGGCGGGCTGCTGCCGGCCGAGGAGACCGGCGGGCAGCGGGTGCGGATGCTCGACATCGACGCGACCGTGCACGCCGAGGCGTACAACGGCATCGCCAACTCGGTGCTCTGGTTCGTCCACCACATGCTGTACCAGACGCCGCTGGAGCCGGTCTTCGACGCCGGCTTCCGACGGCAGTGGGCGTCGTACGAGGCCTACAACCGAGCGTTCGCCGAGGCGCTGGCCGAGGAGGCGGCCGAGGGCGCGGCCGTGCTGATCCAGGACTACCACCTGGCCCTGGCCCCGCGGATGCTCCGGCAGCTCCGGCCCGACCTGCGCATCGGCCACTTCTCGCACACCCCGTGGGCGCCGCCGGACTACTTCCGGCTCCTTCCCGACGACATCGCGGCCGAGCTGCTCAGCGGCATCCTGGGCGCGGACCGGGCGGCGTTCCTCACCCGGCGGTGGGCGGACGCGTTCACGGACTGCTGCCACGCGGTGCTCGGGCCCGGCATCCCCTCCGGCACCCGGATCGGGGTGCACGGGCTGGGCGCGGACGCGGACTTCCTGCGCGAGCGGGCGCACGAGCCGGACGTGGACGAGCGGATGGCGGCGCTGCGGGCGGAGATCGGAGCGGGCCGGAAGACGATCGTCCGGGTGGACCGGACGGAGCTCTCCAAGAACATCGTGCGCGGGCTGCTGGCGTACGAGCAGCTCCTGGAGGACCACCCGGAGTGGCGGGAGAAGGTCGTCCACGTGGCCTTCGCCTACCCGTCCCGGCAGGACCTCGCCGTGTACCGCGAGTACACCGCCGAGGTGCGGCGGGTCGCGGACGAGATCAACGAGCGGTACGGCACACCGGGCTGGACCCCGGTCGTGCTGCACGTGAAGGACGACTTCGCCCGCTCCCTGGCCGCGTACCGGCTGGCCGACGTGGCCCTGGTGAACCCCATCCGGGACGGCATGAACCTGGTCGCCAAGGAGGTCCCCGTCGTCTCCGACGAGGGCTGCGCGCTGGTGCTGTCGCGGGAGGCGGGGGCGTACGAGGAGCTGGGCGAGGACGCCTTCGTGGTGAACCCGTACGACATCGCGGGGACGGCACGGGCCCTGCACGAGGCGCTGAACCTGCCGGCGGACGCGCGGGCGGAGCGCTCGAAGCGACTGGCCGCCGCCGCGACCGCGCTGCCGCCGGCCCGGTGGTTCCTCGATCAGCTCGCGGCGCTGGACCCCCGGCCGAGCTGAGCGGCCAGCGCCCGGAGCAGGCCCACGACCCCCTCCGGGCCGTCGACCACCAGGTCGGCCCGGTCCGCCAGTTCCGTGACCTCCGTGCTGCCGCTGCACACCAGCAGGCCGGGGACGCCGTTGGTGCGGAGCTTCTCGACCGCGGCGAAGGCGGGGAGGTCGCCCAGGTCGTCACCGGCGTAGACGACGCAGCCGGCCTTGACGGCGCGGGCGTGGTCGAGGAGGGCCACGCCCTTGTCCATGCCCGGTGGGCGCAGCTCCAGGACCATGCGGCCGGGCTCGACGATCAGTCCGTGCCGGGTGGCGAGGTCGGCGAGGGGGGCGCGCAGGGCCTCGAAGGCGGCCTGCGGATCGGGGGCGCGGCGGGTGTGCACCGCCAGCGCCCGGCCCTTCTCCTCGATCCACGTGCCCTCCCCCGCTCCGGCGCGCTCCAGCAGGCCCGGCAGTTCGGCGCGGACGGCGGCCACGCCGGGGTGCGGGGGCGGGGCCGTGAGCTCGCCGGTGGCCGCCTCCCAGCGCTCGGCGCCGTAGTGGCCGAGGACGGTGAGGTGCGCCAGGCCGGGGACGTCGGCGAAGCCGCCGTAGCGGACCGCGACCTCGGGCGGCCGGCCGGTGATCACGGCGACGGAGGCGATCTCGGGGGCGAGGGCGGCGAGGGCGGGTACGGCCCCGGGGTGGGCGCGGGCCTGCTCGGGGTCGGCGACGATCGGGGCCAGCGTGCCGTCGAAGTCCAGACCGATCAGGGCGGTGCGGGGCTGCGCGAGCAGGGCGGCGAGGCCGTCCTGTCCGGCTTGGGTGCGCGGGGTCGGCAGAGCGTCCATGGCGTCCATACCGCGACACTATCCAGCCCGGGGGGTCTCACGCCTGGGGTTCGGCCGCCGCACGCCCGGGGCTCCGCCCCTGGACCCCGGCCCCGCCCACCCATCCGGGGCTCAGCGTTCCGCGCGTCTCGTTTCCCGGACGCGGCGCAGGCGGTTGACCGTCACCGGGTCGTGGGCCAGGGCCCGCGCGTCGTCCAGGAGGGCGTTGAGAAGCTGGTAGTAGCGGACGGGGGACAGGTCCAGCTCCTCCCGTATCGCGCGTTCCTTCGCGCCGGGGCCGGGGAAGGCCCGGCGCTCCAGCGCGAGGATCGCCTTCTCGCGGGTGCCCAGTTCCATGCCTGCCACGGTAGCGCGGGCACTGACAGCGGGCTCAGTTGACGCTGCTGCTGTCGGCCGCCATGGCCGTCGACTGCAGGCGGGTCAGGACGCCGGCGGGGCTGCCGCCGGGGGCGACCGCCTGGCCGATGTTCTGCTTCACGGCCGCGCTGACCGCCGCCCAGGAGGTCTTGCCGACGGGGTACAGCTCCGAGGTCGGCAGCTGCTCCAGGAAGGGGCGCAGGGCCTTGTCGGCGGAGGCGTCCGACGCCGCCATGGTGTTGGACGCGGAGCCGGTGACCGGCAGCAGCCCGTACTTCCGGGAGAAGTCGAGGACGTTCTTCTCGCTGTAGGCGAAGTCGAGGAAGTCGCCGATCTGCTGGGCGTGCCCGTTCTGCTTGAAGCCCATCATCCAGTCGGCGACGCCCATGGAGGCCCTGGCCCTGCCGGTGCGGCCCGGCATCGGCACCATGCCGAACTTCACGCCCTTCTTGGCCGCCTGCTGGATGAGCGTGGGATGCCCGTTGACCATGCCGACCTGGCCGTCGGCGAACGCGGCGAACGCGTCGGCGCGGTTCAGCTTGCCGGGGGCGACCGGGCCGGTCAGGCCCTTGCCGACCAGCTCGTCCTTGAGCCAGGTGAAGGTCTCGACGTTCGTGGCGGAGTCGATGGTGTAGGTGCCGACGTCGTCGGTGTAGCCGCTGCCGCCGTTGCCGCCGCTGAGCAGCCACTGCATGGTCTCGGCCTGGGCCTCCTCGGGACCGAGGGGCAGCGCGTACGGGTACTTCACGCCCTCCGCCTTGAGCGCCTTCGCGTCGGCGGCCAGCTCGTCCCAGGTGGTGGGTGCCGTGAGGTTCGCCTTGGTGAAGAGGTCCTTGTTGTAGAAGAGCACGCGCGTGGAGGCGGCGAACGGGATGCCGTACTGCGTGTGCTTCCACTGGCCGGCGTCGGAGAGCTGGGAGAGGAGGTCCGCCTGGGTGCGTATGGAGAGCAGGTCGGAGACCGGGTAGAGCTTGCCGGCGGCGGCGTAGTCGGCGTAGGCGCCGATCTGGGCCATGTCCGGGGCGTGGCCGGCGTCGACCATCTCCTTGACCTTGCGGTCGACGTCGTTCCAGGAGTAGACGCTGACCTCGACCTTCACGCCGGAGTGCTGCTTCTCGTACTCCTTGACCAGGGCGTCCCAGTACTTCTTGGAGCTGTTGGCGGCGGAGTCGCCGTAGTCGGCGGCGACGAGTCTGAGGGTCACGTCGGAGGAGCCCGTACTCCCGCAGCCGCCGAGGACCGCCGTCATGCCCAGTGCGGACACCACCGCGATCGTTCCTGCCGTACGCCGACGCACGCTCAAATCCCCAACCCTGCTGTCTGACGGTTCAATATGTGGACACATAAGGTCTACACCACGTGAGTGGACTAGACCTCTCCCGGGTGGGAGGGTCACACTAGGCCCGTGGTGAGACATGTCATCGCCCTCGACGTGGGCGGTACCGGGATGAAGGCCGCCCTGGTCGGTGACGACGGCGCGCTGCTCCACCGCGCCCGCCGCGCCACCGGCCGCGAGCGCGGCCCCGAGGCGGTGCTCGCGGGCATCCTCGACTTCGCCGCCGAGCTGCGCGCGTACGGCGTCGAGCACTACGGCGAACCCGCCGGCGCGGCCGGCATCGCCGTCCCCGGCATCGTCGACGAGACGACCGGCACCGCCGTCTACGCCGCCAACCTGGGCTGGCGGGACGTACCCCTGCGGGCCCTGCTCACCGACCGGCTCGGGGTGCCCGTCGCCCTCGGCCACGACGTCCGCACCGGCGGCCTCGCGGAGGGCCGGATCGGCGCGGGCCGGGGCGCCGACCGGTTCCTGTTCGTGCCGCTGGGCACCGGTATCGCCGGCGCCATCGGCATCGACGGCCGGGTGGAGGCCGGCGCGCACGGCTTCGCGGGCGAGATCGGCCACATCGTCGTACGCCCCTCGGGCACGGTCTGCCCCTGCGGGCAGCGCGGCTGCCTGGAGCGGTACGCCTCCGCGTCCGCCGTCAGCGCGGCCTGGGCGGCGGCCTGCGGCGACCCCCGGGCGGACGCGTCGGACTGCGCGAAGGCCGTCGCGTCCGGCGACCCGAACGCCGTCCGGGTCTGGCAGGAGGCGGTGGACGCGCTCGCCGACGGGCTGGTCACCGCCCTCACCCTGCTGGACCCCCGCACGCTGATCATCGGTGGCGGGCTGGCCGAGGCGGGGGAAGTGTTGTTCCAGCCCCTGCGGGACGCCGTCCGGCACCGGGTCACCTTCCAGAAACTGCCGACGATCGTCCCGGCCGCGCTGGGCGACACGGCCGGCTGCCTGGGCGCGGGGCTGCTCGCGCAGGACCTGCTGACAGCCACATCCACGACTCCGGAGGTAAGCACCTGATGGCAACCGAGCGGGAAACTCCGGGCACGTACGGCGCCCCGTCAGGGGCGCGGGACGGAGCCGATCTGCGGCTTCGCCGCGGGGCGCGATCAGCCCCCACCGGCCCGCAGGTGCTCACCGGCGCGAACGTGGTGCTCCCCACCGGCACGGTGAAGGGCGGGCGGCTGGCCGTAGCGGGCAAGCGCATCACCAGCACCCCTCCGGCCGACGCCCAGCTGATCGACGTCACCGGCCACTGGCTGGTCCCCGGCTTCGTGGACATCCACAACCACGGCGGAGGCGGAGCCTCCTTCTCCGGCACCGCCGAGCAGATCCTCACCGCCGTCCACACGCACCGCCTCCACGGCACCACCACCCTCGTCGCCTCCACCGTCACCGACGAGATGGACCTGCTGGTGCGTCAGGCCGGCCTGCTGAGCGAGCTGGCCGAGCAGGGCGACATCGCGGGCATCCACTTCGAGGGGCCGTTCATCTCGCCGTGCCGCAAGGGCGCGCACTCCGAGAAGCTGCTGCGCGACCCGGACCCGGCCGAGGTCCGCAAGCTGATCGACGCGGCGCGCGGCAAGGCGAAGATGGTCACCCTCGCGACCGAGCTGCCGGGCGGCATCGACTCCGTACGGCTGCTCGCCGACCACGGCGTGATCGCGGCGATCGGGCACACCGACGCCGGCTACGAGCAGACGGTCGAGGCGATCGACGCGGGCGCCACCGTCGCCACCCACCTCTTCAACGCCATGCCCGCCCTGAACCACCGCGCGCCCGGCCCGATCGCCGCCCTGCTGGAGGACGAGCGGGTCACGGTCGAGCTGATCAACGACGGCGTCCATCTGCACCCCGCCGCGCTGGAGCTGGCGTTCCATCACGCGGGCGCGCACCGGGTGGCGTTCATCACCGACGCGATGGACGCGGCCGGCACCGGCGACGGGCGCTACATGCTCGGCCCGCTGGAGGTCGAGGTCAGCGAGGGCGTGGCACGGCTGGTGGAGGGCGGTTCGATCGCGGGCTCCACGCTGACGCTGGACCGCGCGTTCCAGCGGGCGGTGACCGTCGACAAGCTGTCGGTGGAGGACGCCGTGACCGCTCTGTCGGCCAACCCGGCCCGGCTGCTCGGCCTCTTCGACCGCGTCGGCTCGCTGGAGCCCGGCAAGGACGCCGACCTGGTCCTGCTGGATGCGGACTTCGAGCTGAAGGGCGTGATGCGGCAGGGCGAATGGGTGGTAGCGCCCCAACTGCCCTGATCCGTACCGGCGTCGAGGAGACGGCGGCCGACCCGCGCACTGGGCCGGCCGCCGTCTCTTTGACATGATCGAGGCCCCGGAAAACCGAGACAGCCGCACGGACTTCGAGGGAGGTCGGCCCGGGTGATCCTCACGGTCACGCTGAACACCGCTCTCGACATCACCTACCGCGTACGGTCGTTGCGGCCGCACGCCTCGCACCGCGTCTCCGAGGTGGTGGAGCGGCCCGGCGGGAAGGGCGTGAACGTGGCCCGGGTGCTGGCCGCGCTCGGCCACGAGGTGACGGTCACCGGCTTCGCGGGCGGCGGGACCGGCCGGGCGATACGCGACCGGCTGACCGGCACGCCCGGCCTGACGGACGCGCTGGTGCCGGTCGCCGGGGCGACCCGGCGCACGATAGCCGTGGTCGACGAACTGTCGGGGGACACGACCCAGCTGAACGAGCCCGGCCCGCAGATCGAGCCGGCCGAGTGGGGGGCCTTCCTCGACCGTTACGAGGAACTGCTGGGCGGCGCCTCGGCGGTGGCCCTGTGCGGGAGCCTGCCCCCGGGGGTCCCGGTCGGCGCGTACGCGAACCTGGTCCGGCTGGCCCGTGCGCAGGGTGTCCCCGTCCTGCTGGACACCAGCGGTGAGCCCCTGCGCCGCGGGGTGGCGGCCCGCCCGGACATCATCAAGCCCAACGCCGACGAACTGGCCGAACTCACCGGCTCCCACGACCCGCTGCGCGCCACCCAGGACGCCCGACGCCGCGGCGCCCACGCGGTGGTCGCCTCCCTCGGCACGGACGGCCTCCTCGCCGTCACCCCGGAGGGCCGCTGGCGCGCCGCCCCGCCGGCCCGCATCCCGGGCAACCCGACCGGCGCGGGCGACTCGGCGGTGGCGGGCCTGCTGTCCGGCCTGGTGGAACACGTCCCCTGGCCGGACCGCCTCACCCGCGCGGTCGCCTTGTCGACGGCGACGGTACGGTCCCCCGTGGCGGGCGAGTTCGACCGGGCGGCGTACGAGGAGCTGCGGGGGCAGGTGACGGTGACCGGGGTGGTCAGCGCGGCCTAGCTGTCCTTCTTGACCCGCCCCGGCTTCAGCTTGACGTTGCTGATCAGGACGTTGCACTTGTCGCCGGAGCCGCAGGAGATGGAGATCGTGTTGGAGCCCTGCTTCAGGATCGGCCACACGTAGGAGCGAGTCCAGCCGTTGGCGAAGTCGCCGTCCTTGGCGTGCCGCCAGTTGTCCAGGCCGAGCTTGCCGCCGAACGGGGTGCCGTTGACGGTGACCGACATCTCCTGGTCGTCACCGGTCGCGCTGTAGTACACGAACAGGGTGTACGGGCCGTCCGACGGGGCGTTGACGTTCCAGGTGACCGAGGCGCCGGGCTGGTTCAGCCCCGTCACATAGCTGCCGTCGGAGGAGGTCGCTCCCTTGACGTCCGAAGCCGTCGACGCGCCGCCGGCCGGCGTGAGCGCCGAGGCGTCGGACTGCATCGAGTCGCTCGCCGCCGAACTGCTCCCCGAAGGGCTCGGGCTGCTGGTCTGCGACTGGGTCGGGGTGGAGCCGGCCTCGTTGCCGGACTTGTCGTCGTCCGTGTTGCCGTTGATCATCGCGACGCCGATGCCGATGACGACCGCGGCGACCACCGCGATGGCGCCGATCAGCAGGCCCTTGGTGTTGGGGCCGCGGCGGCCGGACGCGGGGGGCGCGGGGCGGTGGGAGGCCGGGGCGCCGCCGGGGAGCGTCTCCGGGGCCTGGTAGTGGGCGTTCGGCTGGCCGTAGGCGCCCTGCTGGGGAACGCCCTGGCCGTAGGTCGCCTGCGGCGGCTGACCGTGCGGGGCCTGCTGCGCGCCGTAGCTGCGCTCGCCGACCGTGCGCACCCTGCTGACCGAGTTCGGGTAGCCGTAACCGCCGGACGGCGGCTGGGCTCCCCGGGCCTGGCCGTCTGCGTACAGGTAGCCGAACGGGTCGTCGTCCTCGGGCGTGCTCGCGCCGTTGTCGCCGGGCGTCATCCCTTGGTACTCCTCAACAGGTGCGGGCGGATGCGGTACGGGTGTGGAATGGCGAGCCTACCCGCTCTCGCTGGCCCAAACGGGTGACTCGGACCGCATCAACTCGCTGACCTGCGCATCATCCAGCGCGGCGGTGCTGTTTGGGACGAGATCGTTTCTCTACGTACATCCGCTCGTCGGCGGACTTCAGCACCTCGTCCGCCGTCATGCCGCAGTGGGCCCAGCCGATGCCGAAACTCGCGCCCACCCGGACGGCCCGGCCCTCGGCGCGGATCGGCTGGATGATCTCGTTGCGCAGCCGTACGGCGAGATCCTGGGCGTCGGCCCGGCCGAGGCCGTCGGCGAGGATCACGAACTCGTCGCCGCCGAGCCGGGCGACCGTGTCGCCGTCCCGGACGCCGTTGCTCAGCCGCCGGGCGACCTCGATGAGCACCGCGTCGCCCGCGTTGTGCCCGAACCGGTCGTTGATCGACTTGAAGCCGTCGAGGTCGCAGAAGAGGACCGCGAGGCCCTTGGTGCCGTCGTCGCGGCCGTCCTCGGGGGCGACGGTGTGCACATGGTGGTCGTAGGCGTCGAAGCCCTCCGTGCCCGGCGTGAAGTCGAAGCCGTGGCCCGCGGGGGCGTCGAAGGCGGGGTGGCCGTAGGCAGCGTCCAGGGACTCCACGGCGCCGGCGTGGGCGGGGCGCCGGCAGAGCCGGGCGGACAGGCGCGAGCGCAGTTCGGCGGAGTTGGGCAGGCCGGTCAGCGAGTCGTGGGAGGCGCGGTGGGCGAGCTGGAGCTCGCGCCGCTTGCGCTCCTCTATGTCCTCGACGTGGGTGAGGAGGAAGCGGGGGCCGTCGGCGGCGTCGGCGACGACGCTGTTGCGCAGGGACACCCAGACGTAGGTGCCGTCGCGGCGGCCCAGGCGCAGTTCCGCACGGCCGCCTTCCGCGGAGGTCCGCAGCAGGGTGCCGACGTCCTCGGGGTGGACCAGGTCGGCGAAGGAGTAGCGGCGCATCGCGGAGGCGGGCCGGCCGAGCAGCCGGCACAGGGCGTCGTTGGTGCGCAGGATGCGGCCGTGCTGGTCGCCGCCCATCTCGGCGATGGCCATGCCGGAGGGGGCGTACTCGAAGGCCTGCCGGAAGGATTCCTCGCTGGCGCGCAGGGCCTGCTGCTCGCGTTCCAGGCGGACCAGGGCGCGCTGCATGTTGGCGCGCAGGCGCGCGTTGCTGATCGCGATGGCGGCCTGGAAGGCGTACATCTGGAGGGCCTCACGGCCCCAGGCGCCGGGGCGGCGGCCGTTGCGCGGCCGGTCGACGGATATGACGCCGAGCAGTTCGCCGCAGGTGCCGCCCTGCACGCCGGGGGTGTACATGGGCGCGAAGAGCCGGTCGGAGGGGTGCCACTCGTCCTCGAAGCGCGGCGCGGGCCCGTCGGTGTACCACTGGGGGACGTCGTCGTCGTCGAGGACCCAGCCCTCGGTGTGCGGTATGAAGACGAGGTCGCCCCAGCGTTCGCCCATGCTCAGCCGCCGGTCCCAGGACTCGCGTGAGCCGGCCCGGCCGGTGATCAGGGCCTCGGCGGCGGAGTTGCCGGAGAAGGCGGCGACCACGAGATCGCCGTCCTGACGGACCAGGTTGACGGCCGCCATCTCGTAGCCGAGGGCGGACACGGCGCCGTCGGCGACGGTCTGCAGTGTGTCCGCCAGGCTGCGCGCCGTGTTCATGTCGGCCATGACCTGGTGCAGCTGTCGCAGGGACGCAAGACGGACATACGGCTCCGACTCGGTCTCCATGCTCACCCTCCCCCCGAGACCTCGCAGCGAATCAAGGGTTGTGTCTGAACCTCTTCGTGGCTTCCCCGCCACTGAATCACAGCGCGAAGCCCACTCGGTACACAGGGTCAACAATTCCCGTCTCTTGTGACTCAAGTCACAGGAGAACGTGAACAATTGAGTGGAGTTTATGCGTTTGCCCTGTGCGTTTCCTGAACGCACAGCGTGCGCCCGTGCTCACATGATGCACGTATCTGGCCGTTCGCCGCCTGTGTGCGCCGCTGGTCCTAGGACCCGGTTCGGACGGAGGGCCGATGCGGGTCGCGCGGGGCGGGGGCTAGCGTTTCCGGCGTGCTGAAGACTCCCTCCCCCACGACCCCCCTGCCTTCCGGGCATGCTGAGGGGGTGAGCAACGACGAGTTCCGGGCCGCGATGTCCCGGCTGGCCGCGGGCGTGGTCCTGGTGACCGCGCAGGAACCGCCGCTGGACCCGGACGACCCCGAGGCGCCGGGCGTGGAGGACGTCGGCATGACCGCCACCGCCTTCATGTCCGTCTCCCTCGACCCGCCACTGGTCCTGGTCAGCCTGCGCACGGGCGCCCGCATGGACGACCTGCTCGACGAGCAGCCGCTGTGGGCGGTGTCGGTCCTCACCGAGAGCCAGCGGCACATCGCCGGCCGCTTCGCCATGAAGGGCCGCATCAGCGACCGGCTGCTCTTCGAGGACATCCCCTACGTCCGGGGCGAGGTCACCGGCGCCCCGCTGGTCGGCGGCGCGCTGGCCACCCTGGAGTGCCGGACCGAGCAGCGGGTGACCGCCGGGGACCACACCCTGGTCATCGGCCGTGTCCTCACCGCCCGGGTGCCGAGCGCCGAGGGGGGCCCGCTGCTGTACTTCCGGGGCCGGTACCGGCAGTTGGGCTGAGCGGCGGGAATCACGTGGCGGACGGAGGGGCCGCGTGCCTACCGTGCGCGGATGACACCGCGTCTGGAAGAGGTCACCCCGGCCACCTTCGACACCGCCGTCGCCGTCCGAGTCCGCCCCGACCAGGAACACGCCGTCTCGCCGGTCGTGCAGTCCCTGGCCGAGGCCTACGTCCATCCCCCCGGTGTCGCCTGGCCCCGCCTGATCGTCGACCAGGACCACGTGGTCGGCTTCCTGATGGCCTTCCTCGACATCGACTGGCACGGCGACGGCAGCGTGCACCGCTCCGGATTGTGGCGGCTGAACATCGCCGCGGGCGAACAGGGCCTGGGCTACGGCCGTTTCGCCGTGGACGCCGTGGCCGGTGAGATCCGCCGCCGGGGCGGCACGGAGCTGTACGTCAGCTGGCACCCCGGCCCGGACGGCCCCGAGGAGTTCTACCTCCGCCTGGGCTTCCGGAAGAACGGGGAGACGAGCGGAGGCCAGACGGTGGGGGTGCTGGACCTGTCCTGAGCGGCCCGTTCCGGGCTAGACCTCCTCGACGGTGAGGTCCGCCAGCCGGGCGGGCTCGGTGATGATGTCGATCACCGCGATGCGGTCGGCGGCGAAGGTGAAGGCCAGGACCCGCTCCGGGCGGCCGTCGGCGAACACGGCCAGGCCGGTGGTGGTGCCGCCGACCAGCACCGGACGCGCGACGCGCGCCAGATGGGCGAAGCTCGCCGCGCCGGCGGCGACCCGGGCCGCACCGCTCTTAACACCGGCCTCGGAACGGGCCTCCACCTCGGGGTCGAGCACCTCAAGCAGCCCGTCGAAGTCGCCGTTGCGCGCGGCGGCGAGGAAGGCGTCCACCACCTCCCGCTGCCGGGCCAGGTCGGCCTCCGGCGCCTGCCCGCCCCGCACCCGGCGCCGGGCCCGGCTGGCGAGCTGCCGCGCCGCGGCCGGACTGCGGCCGAGGATGCCGCCGATCTCCTCGAAGGGCACCCCGAACAGGTCGTGCAGCACGAAGGCGAGCCGCTCGGCCGGGGAGAGCGTGTCCAGGACGACGAGGAGGGCCGGCCCGACCGAGTCGGCGAGCAGGGCGTCCTGCGCGGGATCCGGCTCGGCGGAGGGCGCCGGCCGCCAGGTCTCCAGCGGCTGCTCGCCCCGGGAGCGGCGGGAGCGGAGCATGTCGAGGCAGACCCGGCCGACGACGGTCGTCAGCCAGCCGCCGAGGTTCTCCACCTCACCGGTGTCGGACCGGATCAGCCGGAACCACGCCTCCTGGACGGCGTCCTCGGCCTCGGCGGCGGAGCCGAGCATCCGGTGGGCGACGGCCCGCAGATGCCCCCGGTGGGCCTCGAAGCGCTGGGCGAGGAAGTCGTTGTCGGTCATGGGTGGCTGCGGCCTCTCCGTCGGCGTCCTCGGCGGTCCCGAGTGCTCCTGCACCACCCTGACGACAGGGAACCGGGAGATGTGACAGGGCGCAGCTAGCCCCAGTCCCGGCCCGAGCGGCCCCGCTTGGTCTCCGCGCGCTGTTTCTTCTGCCGCAGCCGGCGTTCGTTGATGCCGCGCGGGATGCGGGTCGGCTTGCGGGGCTTGGGCGGCGGCGCGGTGGCCTCCGCGAGGAGCGCGGCGAGGCGTACGGCGGCGGCCTCCCGGTTGCGCCACTGGGAGCGGTGCTCCGAGGCCCGTACGGACACCACCCCGTCGACGAGGCGGCCGGCCAGCCGTCGCAGCGCCCGCTCCTTCCACACCGGAGGGAGCGCCTCCGTGCGGGCGAGGTCGAAGCGCAGCTCGACCTGCGAGTCGCTGGTGTTGACGTGCTGGCCACCGGGCCCGGAGGACCTGGAGAAACGCCACATCAGCTCGGCCTCGGGAAGCGAGACCGAGCCACGGATGAGGTAGGGCCCGGACATGTCTTTCATGTTCCCGGCCCGGCCCGCCTCACGTCACCTGGATTTCCGGTTCGGTAAAAAAGGTAAAGGGATCCGGAACCACAGGGACCCCCCTCGACGTTGTCCCCGGTGACGGTAGCTTCGTCGGCACAGAGTGCACGGATACGCACGGGATATCTAAGGAAGGGACTCCCAACATGGCTGTAAGCCTGTCCAAGGGTGGCAACGTCTCGCTCACCAAGGAGGCTCCGGGCCTGACCGCCGTCACCGTGGGCCTCGGCTGGGACGTCCGCACCACGACCGGCACCGACTTCGACCTGGACGCCTCCGCCATCGCGGTGAACACCCAGGGCAAGGTCTACTCGGACGCCCACTTCGTCTTCTTCAACAACAAGCAGACCCCGGACAACTCGATCGTCCACACGGGCGACAACCGCACGGGCGAGGGCTCCGGCGACGACGAGGCGATCAACGTCAACCTGGCCGCGCTCCCGGCGGACATCGAGAAGGTCGTCTTCCCGGTCTCCATCTACGACGCCGAGAACCGCGGCCAGAACTTCGGCCAGGTCCGCAACGCCTACATCCGCATCGTCAACCAGGCGGGCGGCGCCGAGATCGCGCGCTACGACCTGTCCGAGGACGCGGCCACCGAGACGGCCATGATCTTCGGCGAGCTGTACCGCAACGGCGCGGAGTGGAAGTTCCGTGCGGTGGGCCAGGGCTACGCCTCGGGCCTGGTGGGCATCGCCCAGGACTTCGGCGTCAACGTCTGACGGCCGGGCCGTGCGAGCAGGCCCCCGGCTCACGGCCGGGGGTCCTCGTCAGCGCACCCGGGGGAAGCGGGCCTGAAGGGTCCAGATCGCCGGGTTCTCCGCCAGGTCCTCGTGGAGGTCGATGAGGTCGGCGAGCAGGTCGTGCAGGAAGTCGCGGGCCTCGCGGCGGAGTTCGGCGTGGGAGAAGGTCAGCGGGGACTCCTCGGCCGGCATCCAGTCGGCGGCGATGTCGACCCAGCCGAAGCGGCGCTCGAACAGCATGCGGTCGGTGGACTCGGTGAAGTCCAGTTCCGCCCGCTGCGGGCGGGCGGCGCGGGAGCCCATCGGGTCCCGGTCCAGCCGTTCCACGATGTCGCACAGCGCCCACGCGAAGTCCAGCACCGGCACCCATCCCCAGGCTGTGGACAGCTCCCGGTCGGACTCGGTGTCCGCGAGATAGACGTCCCCGCAGAACAGGTCGTACCGCAGCGCGTGGACGTCCGCGCGGCGGTAGTCGGTCTGCGGGGGGTCCGGGAACCGGTTGGAGAGGGCGTAGCCGATGTCGAGCACGCAGAAGATGGTGTCACGCCGACCGGCCCGGCCTCGCCCACGGTCCACCGGGCCCCGCCGGCCCGGACCGCCTCGCCCACGGTCCACCGGACGCTGCCGGCCCGGCCCCACCTCCGGAACGCCGGACCCTGCCGGGCTGGGCCCCCGCGCCTAAGATCGCTGACATGTCCAGATCCGTACGCCTTGTCCCGGCCCTCTGCGCGCTCCTCGCCCTCGCCCTCACCGGCACCGCGTGCGACGGCGGCGTGCGGGGCACCCCGGGCGGCTCCGGGGTGCGCGACCCGTACTTCCCGAAGGCCGGCAACGGTGGCTACGACGTCGGCCACTACGCCCTCACCCTGGACTACACCCCGGCCACCCGCCGGCTCACCGGCACGGCCGTCATCACCGCCCGGGCCAACCGGGACCTGTCCGCCTTCGACCTCGACCTCGCCGGACTGCGCGTCGACTCGGTCACCGTCGAGGGCGAGGACGCCCGCTGGAACCGCGCCGGACAGGAACTCACCGTCCGCCCGCACGACGACCTCAGCAAGGGCGAGACCTTCCGCACGACCGTCCGCTACTCGGGCACCCCGCGCACCCTCAGCGACCCCGACGGCTCCGAGGAGGGCTGGCTGCCCACCGCCGACGGCGCCCTCGCCCTCGGTGAACCCGTCGGCTCCATGGCCTGGTTCCCGGGCAACCACCACCCCTCCGACAAGGCGACGTACGACATCTCGGTCACCGTCCCGAAGGGGCTCCAGGCGATCTCCAACGGCGAGCTGACGGACCAGAGCACGCAGGGCGGCCGTACCGCCTACCACTGGCACACCGCCCGGCCCATGGCGAGCTATGTCGCCACCGTCGCCATCGGCCACTACGACATCACCCGCGGCACCGGCCCGCACGGCCTGCCCCTCCTCACCGCCGTCGACCCCACCCAGGCCGAGGCGAGCGCCAAGGTGCTCGCGAGGATCCCGGAGATCCTGGACTGGCAGGAGTACAACTTCGGGCCGTACCCCTTCTCCTCGGCCGGCGCGATCGTCGACCGCCCGCAGGACGCCGGATACGCCCTGGAGACCCAGAACCGGCCCGTCTTCCCCGCCGACCAGCTGAACACCTCGGTCCTCGTGCACGAACTCGCCCACCAGTGGTACGGCGACTCGGTCACCCCCCGGTCCTGGCGGGACATGTGGCTCAACGAGGGCTTCGCGACGTACGCGGAGTGGCTGTACGACGAGGACCACGGCGGTCCCACCGCCCAGCAGACGTTCACCCGCCTGTACGAGAGCGACCGCGAGGACATCTGGGCGTTCCCGCCGGCGAAGCAGTCCGATGCCGGGCACATCTCCGGCAGCCCGGTCTACGAGCGCGGCGCGATGGTCCTGCAGAAGATCCGGCAGAAGGTCGGCGACGACACCTTCTACGACATCGTCCAGGGCTGGGCCGCCGACCACCGCGACGCCACCGTGAGCACCGCCGACTTCACCGCGTACGTCGAGAAGAAGGCCCCGGACCAGGATTTCGGCGGTATCTGGAAGGACTGGCTGTACGGCGACGGCAAGCCGGACCACCCGTGAGGACGGGCGGCCCGGCCACCGTGGAGCCGTACCCGCGCGGCTACTTGACGTTCACGGCCGCCCAGGCCGCCGCCACCGCGTTGTACTCCGCGCTGCCCGGGCCGTACAGGTCGGCCGCGGCCTGGAGGGTGCCGGCGCGGGCGCCCGCGTAGTCCGTGGACGAGGTGAAGTACGTGGTCAGGGCCTTGTACCAGATCTGGACCGCCTTGTCCCGGCCGATGCCGGTGACGGTGGAGCCGTCGTACGTCGGCGAGTTGTAGGACACCCCGTTGACCGTCTTGGCGCCGCTGCCCTCGGACAGCAGGTAGAAGAAGTGGTTGGCGACACCGGACGAGTAGTGCACGTCCAGGCGGCCGACGGTACGCGACCAGTAGTCGGCGGAGGCACCGTCCTTGCTGGGCTTGTCCATGTAGCGCAGCGGGGTGCCGTCGCCGTTGATGTCGATCTTCTCGCCGATGAGGTAGTCACCGGCGTCGGCGGAGTTGTTCGCGAAGAACTCCACCGAGGTGCCGAAGATGTCGGAGGTGGCCTCGTTCAGGCCGCCCGACTCGCGGCTGTACTTCAGTCCGGCGGTGGCCGCGGTCAGGCCGTGGCTCATCTCGTGCCCGGCGACGTCGAGCGAGGTCAGCGGGTCGGCGTTGTTGGCGCCGTCGCCGTACGTCATGCAGAAGCAGCTGTCGTTCCAGAACGCGTTGACGTAGGCGTTGCCGTAGTGGACGCGGGAGTAGGCGGCCCTGCCGTCGCCCGCGATGCCGTTGCGGTTGAACGCGGACTTGTAGAAGTCCCAGGTGACGGCGGCGCCGTAGGCGGCGTCCACGGCCGCGGTCTGGCGGTTGTTCACGGTGCCGTCGCCCCAGAGGTCGTCGGCGTCGTGGAAGAGGGTGCCGGTGCCGGTGGTGCCGCCGTTCAGGTCGTACGTCTTGTGGCCGCCGCGCCCGCCGTCGGTCAGGTCGTAGCCTCCGGAGGCGGCGGCGGTGGTGCCGAGCGGGACGGTGCCGCTGTACTGGCTGGTGCCCGTGCCGGTGTCGACGGCCTCGAAGGAGTACAGCCGCTCACCGGTGCGCGCGTCCGTGATGACGTGCAGCTCGCTCGGGGTGCCGTCGTGCCGGCGGCCCTTGACGACGGACTCGTAGGCGAGGACCGGCTTGCCGGCCGCGGCCCACACGACCTTGCGGGCGGTGGCCGCGGTGGCCTTCGCGGTACCGGCGGCCTTGAGCGCGGTCTGCTTCGCGGCGGCCGGGGACACGGCCGCGGTGGTGCTCGGCACGGATATCCGGGCCTTGGTCGCCTTGCTGACGCCCTTCAGCGCGCCGTTCCCGGCCGCGTGGACGACCAGGTCGCCGCCGAGCACCGGCAGACCGGCGTACGTGCGCTCGTAGCGGGTGTGGACGGTGCCGTCCGCGTCCTTGACGACATCCCGGACGACCAGCTTCTCCTGGGCGCCGAGCCCGAGTTCACGGGCCGCCGCACCGGCGTGCTGCTGGGCGGACTTCAGCGCGGCGGCACGGGCCGGGGCGCTGAGCGCGACGGCCTTGGCGCCGGAGGGGTGCGGCGCGGGCGCGGCGGTCGCGGCGCCGTTCTGCAGGGCGAGGACGACCATCGCCGCGGAGCCGGCCAGGGCGGCGGCGCGCACGGCGGTCTTGCGGGGAGTACGGGAGGCGCCGGTGTCGTGGGACTGCTGTCTCACTCGATCTCCTTCTGTCCGGTCTCGTGGGGTGGAGACACAGAGGGGCCACAGGGGATGCACAGACTTGCGGCGGGCGAGGAGAGAGTGACACCCGAACCCGTCTGTTTGACAGAGCGCCGTCAAGACTTTACGTGTTCGTATCCGAATGCCGTGCTACGGAATCCGTTATACGGACACGGGGTTCAGCCTCAACCTCTGTCTGCTTCAGCGCACTTGAGGCGTGGAACGTCACACCCGGCGCGCCTCCCACTCGTCGAGCAGCCGCGCGAGGCCGGGCGGCCACATCGGCTCCGCCTCCTGGGCCAGTTCCTGTCTGCTCCACCAGCGCCAGGTGAGGATGCCGTCGGCGGCGTGCGCGGCGGCGAGTCCGGGGCCGGAGGGTTCACGGTGCGGGCCGCCGGTGACGTACACGTGCTCGTGCTGGCGGACGGGAGTGCCCGTGTGGGTGAAGTCGTGTTCCCAGGTGCACAGGAGGGGGCCCGGCTCCAGGTCGTCCCAGCCGGTCTCCTCGCGCAGCTCCCGCAGCGCGGCCTCGCGCGGGCCCTCGCCCGCCTCCAGGCCGCCGCCGGGCAGGGCCCAGTGGATGCCGACCTCGACGTTGTCGTACCGGAAGAGGAGCACCGCGCCGTCGGGGTCCACGACGGCGACCCGGGCCGCCCGCCGGGGTGTCCGCCGGGGTGTCCGCAGCACCTTGCGCAGTACGGCGCAGGGCCGGCCGAGAGCACGGTCCCGACGGCGGTCGACGACCTCGTAGCCGAGGGCCGTCCAGAAGGACAGCCCCTTGGGGTTTGCGTCGAGCACGGCAAGCCGTACCGCCTGCCGCCCGGCGGCCCGGAAACGCTCCTCGACCAGCGTGGCGGCACGCCGGCCGTACCCCTTGCCGTGCTCGCGGGCGTCGACCATGAGCAGCCCGATCCACGGATCGGGGTCGGCGGGGTCGGGATGGCGGTCCAGCGTGATCACCACCGCCACCAGCCGCCCTTCGACGCGGGCCAGCAGCACCTCGCTGCCCGCCCCGGCCAGCCCGGCCGCCACCTGCTCGGGCCGGATGTCGTCCGGGTCGGGGAAGTCACCGCTCAGCGCGTGGAACTCCCGGTTGGAGGCGTACAGCGCGGTCAGCTCGGTGAGCAACGGGGCCGGGATGCCGCCGTGGGACGGCAGGGGTTCGAGCATCACGCGCCGCGCACCCCGCCGGGGGCCGTCGGGGCGTCGGTGAAGGGCACGCAGCCCGGGGGCGGGAAGGTGGTCACGGCGGTTCTCACAGCTCCTTGGCCACGGTGCGGACGAAGCGGAGTCTATGCCGCGCGTCACATGATCCGGATGCCCATCGCCGCCGCCAGCACCGGGGCCAGGTCCAGCAGTTGGCCCGTGCTGATCACCGAACCGGAGAGCCGGTCCAGGCCCCGGGTGATCTCCAGCGGAGCGGCCCCGCGCAGGTCGACGTCCGTCAGGGTCGCCCCGCCGAAGTCGGCCCCCTTCAGGGCGCAGTCGGTGAACTCCACCCGCTCCAGGCGCGCGCCCGCGAAGTCCGGCTCGACCAGGACGCAGGACTCGAAGACGACGTCCTTGAGTCGGGCCTCGCGCAGGTTCAGGTAGTCGATCTTGCCGCCCCGGATCACGACTCTCTCCAGCACGGCACCGTGCAGCTGCGTGCCGCCCAGTCGGGCGTCGACCAGCTCGACGTCCCTGAGCGTGGCCTCGGCCAGTCGCGTTCCCACCCCGCGCAGCCCGGTCAGCACCGAGTCCAGCACCCGGGCCCGGCCCAGCGCGGTCTCGTCCACCGCGCAGTCCGTCAGCGCGCAGTCCATGAACCGGGCGCCCGCGCCGTCCTGCCCGGCCAGGTCGCGCTCCCGGAACTCCAGCCCGTCGTAGTCACCGTCCGGCTCCAGTTCCCCCTCGGTCCACGGCTCCAGGGACGGCAGCCGCACCTCCGGCCGCCGCGCGCCCTTCACCCCTGCCGCACCCGCACCCGCCGCTCGTCGCACCATGCCCCCATGCTGCACCCCGCCACTGACACTCCGCCCTGAGCTGGGCAGACGCCCGGCATGTCACATGCGGCGGGGCGCCGGCCGTCGTACTCGCGAGCAGGCGCACCGACCTCAGGGAGAACCATGCACAAGCCCGCGCACCACATCACCGTCGTCGGCGGCGGCTTCGCCGGACTCACCGCCGCGATCACGGCCGCCGAGGCCGGCGCCCGGGTCACCGTGTACGAGGCCCACGGCACCCTGGGCGGGCGGGCCCGGACGACGGAGGGGCCGTACCGGGCCAACGAGGGCCCGCACGCGCTCTACGCCGGCGGCCCGCACTGGGCCTGGCTCAGGCAGCGGGACCTGATCGGCCCGCTCGCCACGCTGCCGCCCCTGGAGGCCACCCGGCTGCGGCTGCGCCACCACGGCGTGCTGCGCCGCACCCCGCCCTTCGCCATGCTCAAGCTGCTGCGGCGCCGGGTCGGCCCGGCCCCCGTCGACGCCGACTTCCTCGGCTGGGCGACCGGGATCGCCGGGGAGGAGGGAGCCCGCGCGGCGGCGCACTACGCGGCGGTGGCGCTGTTCCACCACGACCCGGGCGGCCTGTCCGCCGCCTTCGTGCAGGAGCGGCTGCGCCGGGCCGCCAAGCTGCCGCCGGAGGCGCACTATCCGCGCGGCGGGTGGGGCGGGGTCGTCGACCGGATGGCCGCGCGCGCCTGGAACATGGGCGTGCGGATCGAGACCGGAGCCCGGGTGGAGGAACTGCCCGAGGACACCCCGGTGGTCGTCGCCACCGGCCTGCCCGCCGCCCGGCGGCTGCTCCGCGACGACTCGCTGGAGTGGCCGAGCGGCCGTACCGTCCTGCTCGACCTCGCCGTGCGCACCCGGCGCGGGGACGCCTTCGCCGTCTCCGACCTGGACGCGCCGGGCTGGATCGAGCGCTTCACCGCGCAGGACCCGTCCCTCGCGCCGGCCGGGGAGCAGCTGGTCCAGGGGCAGTTCCCGATCGGGCCCGGCCAGGCCCGGGCCGACGGCGTGGCCCGCGCCGAGCACCTGCTCGACCTGGGGTTCCGGGGGTGGCGGGAGCGGGTGACCTGGCGGCGGGAGGCCGTGGCGGACGGCCGCACGGGAGCCGTGGACCCGCCGGGCCGGACCTGGCGGGACCGGCCCGCCGTGGACCGCGGCGACGGGGTCTACCTCGTGGGCGACCAGGTGGCGGCCCCGGGCGTGCTCGCGGAGGTGTCCTTCAACAGCGCGGTCACGGCGGTGTCCCTGATCCTCGGCCGGCCCGCCCTTGACCTCAAGCGCGCTTGAGGTCCGAGGGTGGGGACCACACCGAGCCACGTCTCCCTGGGGGTCCCATGCACGCCGTCCGCCTGTACGCCTTCGGTCCGGCCGAGAACCTCACCTACGAGGAGCTCCCGGATCCCGTCCCGGGCCCCGGCCAGGTGCGGATCGCGGTCGCCGCGGCCGGTGTGCACCTGCTCGACGCGGCCCTGCGGGAGGGCCACCAGGGCCCGTTGCCCGAACCGCCCCGCCTGCCGACCGTCCCCGGCCGGGAGGTCGCCGGGGTCGTGGACGCGCTCGGCGACGGCGTGGACGGCCTGTGGCTCGGCCGACGGGTGGTGGCCCACCTGGGCTTCGCGCCCGGCGGGTACGCCGAACTCGCCGTCACCGAGGTCGAGCGGGTGCACGACGTCCCGGAGAACCTGGACCCCGCCGCCGCCGTCGCCATGATCGGCACGGGCCGTACGGCGCTGGGCATCGCGCAGTTCGCCGAGCCGGGACCGGACGACGTGGTGGTCGTACCGGCCGCGGCCGGCGGCATCGGCACGCTGCTCGTGCAGCACGCCAGGAACGCCGGGGCGACCGTGATCGGGCTCGCCGGCGGCCCGGAGAAGACCGCCCGGGTGCGCGCGAACGGCGCCGACCTCGCCGTCGACTACACCGATCCCGACTGGCCCGCCAAGGTCCGCGCGCATCTGGGCGGCCGGCCCGCCTCCCTCGTCTACGACGGCGTGGGCGGCCGGGTCGCCCGGGAGGCCGTCGCCCTGCTCGGCCCCGGCGGCCGGCACCTGGTGTTCGGCTGGTCGGCGGAGGGCATCGGGCAGGGGCAGGGGTACCACGTCGAGGGCGTCTCGGAGTCGGTGCTCGGCCCGAAGATGCTGGAGCGCGCCGGCGGCCTGCGCGCACTGGAACTGCGCGCGCTCGCCGAGGCCGCCCGGGGCCGCCTGCGCCCGGCCGTCACCCGCTTCCCCCTCGCGCAGGCCGCCGCCGCGCACCGGGCGCTGGAGCAGCGGGACACGATCGGCAAGGTCGTACTGGAACCCTGACGGACGGCGCCGGGCTCCTTGAACAAGCCCCGCTGCCGGTGTCAGCCGCCCGAGCCCAGCGCGGTCAGGGACTCGTCCGTGAGCCGGTACACCGTCCACTCGTCCTGGGGCCGGGCGCCCAGCGCCTCGTAGAAGCCGATCGCCGGCCGGTTCCAGTTCAGCACGGACCACTCCAGCCGCTCGTACCCGCGCTCCACGCAGATCCGCGCCAGCTCGGCCAGCAGCGCCCGCCCGTGGCCGCCGCCGCGTGCCTCCGGGCGGACGTACAGGTCCTCCAGGTAGATGCCGTGCACCCCGCGCCAGGTGGAGAAGTTGAGGAACCACAGCGCGAACCCGACCGGCTCCCCGCTCGCCTCGTCCACCGCCATGTGCGCGAACGCGGCCGGCCGCTCCCCGAACAGGGCCTCCCGCAGCTGGTCCTCGCTCGCCCGGGCCTCCTCGGGCGCCTTCTCGTACTCGGCCAGCTCACGGACCATGGTGTGGATGACGGGGACGTCGTCGGGGGTCGCGGTACGAATCATGCCGCGAGGGTAACCGGCCCGCGCACCGGGCCTCAGTGCCGTCCCGCCACCCGGTCGGCCACCTTCGCCAGGCGCGAGGACTCCGTGCCCGGGTGGAGGCGTTCGCGCTGGTCGGCGGCGCGGTAGGTGGCGTACATGCCCTGGACGCCCAGCCAGCGGAAGGGTTCCGGCTCCCACTTGCGGACCTTGTGGCCGACCCAGGGCAGGTCGGTCAGCTCGGTCCGCCCGCCCTGTCCGGAGTCCCGCTGCACCAGGTCGCGCAGGGTGCGGGCGGCCAGGTTGGTGGTGGCGACGCCGGAGCCGACGTAACCGCCCGCCCAGCCGAGGCCGGTGGAGCGGTCGAGCGTCACCGTGGCGCACCAGTCGCGCGGCACTCCGAGCACGCCCGACCAGGCGTGCTCGATCCGCACCCCGGCCAGGGACGGGAAGAAGCGGGTCAGGATCTCCCGCAGGGCCTCGACGGTCTCCGCCTGCGTCCGGCCGTCGTTGTCGGTGCGGGAGCCGAAGCGGTACGGCACCCCGCGCCCGCCGAGCGCGATCCGCCCGTCCGCCGTGCGCTGGGCGTACATGTAGGCGTGCGCCATGTCGCCGAGGGTCTCCCGGCCCGCCCAGCCGATCGCCGCCCACTGCTCCTCGGTCAGCGGCTCGGTCGCGATCATCGCGGAGTTCATCGGCAGCCAGGTCCGCCGCTGCCCCCTGAGGGAGGCGGTGAAGCCCTCGGTGCAGCGCAGGACGTAGGGCGCGCGGACGGTGCCGTACGGAGTGACCGCGTGCTTGGGGCGGATCTCCGTCACCGGCGTCGACTCGTGGATGGTCACACCGAGCGCCTCCACGGCCGCCGCGAGCCCCTTGACCAGCTTCACCGGGTGCAGCCGCGCCCCGTGCGGGGTCCAGGTGGAGCCGACCGCGTCCGCGATCCGGATCCGCTCGGCGGTCTCCCGGGCGCCGTACAGCTCCCGGTCCTTCTCGCCGTACGACAGCTCGTGCTGGTGGAACGCCTTCAGCCGGGCCAGCTGCGCCGGGGTGGTCGCCACCTCCAGGACGCCGCCCCGGTGCATGTCGGCGTCGATGCCCTCCGCCTCGGCGACCGCGATCACCTCGGCCACGGTGTCGTTCATCGCCCGCTGGAGCCGTACGGCGGCCTCGTGGCCGTGCAGCTTCGCGTACCGGTCCCGGCCCGCGATCCCGTTGTACAGCCAGCCGCCGTTGCGGCCGGAGGCACCGTACCCGCAGAACTTCTGCTCCAGGACGGTGATGCGCAGGAAGGGCGCGGCCTTCTTCAGGTAGTACGCGGTCCACAGGCCCGTGTAGCCGCCGCCCACGATCACGACGTCGGCGGACGCGTCCCCGGGCAGCGGCTCCCGCACCACCGGAAGGCCGTCGTCCGCGTACCAGAAGGAGATGCCACCGTTCACGACACTGCTCGCCGAGCTGCTCATGGCCGGGACGTTAACCCCTGAGCCCGGCCAGTGTCTCCTTCGGATTCCATGCTTTTCCGCGGCCCCTGGCCAGCGGACAGCAGGCCAGACCGATCAGTACGGCGACGAGGTGACCGAAGTCGGTGAAGGTCGGCCCGGCGGCAAGCGGCAGCCCGAACACGGCCAGCACCGCCAAGAGGTACGCGTACCGCCACGGCGCCGCGATCCGGTAGGTGAGCACCGCCATCACCCCGGCCAGCGCGTAACTCACCCCGATGTCCAGGGTGTTCACCGCCGAGTGCGGGGCCATGCCCCGGCGGATGGCCTCCAGCAGCACCCCCTCGCTGATCAGCGAGGCCAGCACGTGCGCCAGCGCGCACACCGCCAGCCAGCGGGCCGTACCCAGCCAGCGCTCGGCCGGCGCGTGGAACACCGTGTACAGCAGGGCGTACGGCACCCAGTACCCGCTCTCGATCCACATAGCGCTGGCCACCAGCACCCGCACCGGATTGCGGGACAGCTCATGGATGTTCGTCGACCGCCGCCGCAGGAAGTGCTCCTCGAACTCCGGCGACATGTGGTGCAGCGCGACCGTCGTCACGAACAGGATGCCCAGCCACACGTACGTGCCGGGAGCACTGCGGACGTACGCCCACACCCCGCTCAGGCCCCGGAAAACTCGCATGAGCCGATTCACGCACGCCAGTATCGTCCGCTTCGTGATTGACATCCCCGGCGAGCTGGCCAAGGCACAGGAGACGTACAACGGCGCGGCGGGGCGGGCGTTCATCGCCGCGCTGCCGGACCTCGCGGCCGAGTTCCTGCACCGCTGGCGGCTCACGCTCGACGGGCCGTCGATGAACGGCGTCAGCGCCCTGGTCCTGCCGGTCGTCCGCGCCGACGGCCTCCGCGCGGTCCTCAAGCTCCAGTTGACGGACGAGGAGAGCGTGGGCGAACCGGTCGCGCTGCGCGTGTGGGACGGCGACGGGGCGGTGCGGCTCCTGGACCACGACCCGGCCACCGGCACCATGCTCCTGGAGCGCCTGGACGAGTCCCGGATGCTGTCGGGCCTCGGTGACACCCGCGAGGCCGTCCTGGTCATCGCCCGGCTGCTGGCCCACCTCACGTCCTTCCCGGCCCCGCCCGGACTGCGCCGCCTCGGCGACATCGCCGAGGCCATGCTGGAACGGACCCCGCGGGCGCTGAAGCGCGTCCCGGACCCCGGGACCCGCCGGATCGTCGCCGACTGCGCCGCCGCCGTGCGCGAGGTCGTCCACGAGCCCGGCGACCGGCTGCTCCACTGGGACCTGCACGACGAGAACGTCCTCGCCGCCGACCGCGCCGACTGGCTCGCCATCGACCCCAAGCCGCTGGCCGGCGACCCCGGCTTCGAGCTGTGGCCCGCCCTGGACAACCGCTTCGACGCGGCCGAGGTCCGCTGGCGCTTCGACGCGATGACCGACGTCCTCGGCCTGGACCGCGCCCGGGCCCGCGCCTGGACCCTCGGCCGCCTGCTCCAGAACACCTTGTGGGACGTGGAGGACGGCCGCCCGGTCGAGGACCGGCAACTGGAGATCGCCCGCCTGCTGACCTGACGGGGACCCGGCTCCGACGGGTCGCGGACGCGGGGAAGGAGACGTGGTCCGTGGCTATCCGGGGAAGCCGAGGTCGTAGAGGTAGGCGAGCCGCGCGTTGATGGCCGCGGAGAAGTGGCGCCAGTCGAGCCTGGCGACGGGCTCGTGCGGCTTCGGGTCCGTGGCCGAGGAGGTGATGTAGCAGGCGGCATCGTAGAGCCGCTCGGACAGAAGCCTCTGACAGAAGACGCCGAAGCGCTCCTGATAGGACATTCCCGGCCAGATGTCCTCCACGGGCAGCGCACCCTCGGCCGGCCTGACCGGCCTCCGGGACCCTGCCTCGTCCTGCATGATGAAGAAGTACCCGAGCCAGGGTTCCTCTCCCGGATACATCCCGGCCAGGGCCGCATGGCGCAGGTCGATGGCGCTGCCGAGCGCTTCCTCGACCCGGTTGTTGTAGTTGTTGCCGAACGACGGCCCGCCGAGGGCCTTCAGCTCGAAGGCGGCCACGAGGGTGTTCCGGTGGACGACGACCAGGTCCCACTGCTTCTGCGGCCGGTAGTAGCCGGGCAGTTCCAGCCCCTGCGACTTGCTGACGCGGATGCTCTCCGGCGGATAACCGGCGTCGAGGAAGAACTTCGACAGCAGGACGGCGATGGCGTCGAAATGCTTGCCGCCCCGTACGGAGCCGGCCGTGCCGGCTCCCACGGCGGCCCTGATCGCCGACTGCTCCCTCTGGAGCTCCTTGGCGCCCCAGTACGCCGCCACCGCGTCCTCGAAGTCTTGGCGGGTGACCGTCAAGATTCGTTCCTCCTAGTCAGGCAGCCCGGCGAGGCCGTAGACACGCAGAGCGGCCTCGGTGGCAGCCTCCACATCCCGCTTGTCGAACGCTTCGGCGAGAGCGACCCGGTCGCTCTCGCTGATCGCCGCCGGGTCCGGTACGCGGATCTTCCGGAGGTACTGCGCCTGGAAGCGGAGAGTCCCCCCTCGCATCTTGACCGCGTACGCCTCCACGAATGCCTCCGCGACCTTGGACAGCAGCAGGCCACCGAGTACGCGCATGTCCCAGACGTCCGAGACGATGAAGTACAGGTTGTGGTGAGGGTACAGGCCACCTTCGTCGAGGACCGGATGGATCCTCAGCTTCATGTCCGGGAACAGCAGCTTCTGACGACGGGTGAGGTGGTGGTCGACCTTGTCGATGGTCTTGTACCAGCGATGAGGCTGCCTGACCGCGACGTAGCGTTTGCGCAGGGTCTCAGCGTGCTTCTCGAAGTAGGCGGCGAGACGCGGAAACGCCTCGAGGTCGACCAGGTCGCCGGCGGCCGTCCAGGGGTTCACCAGGTACGTGCCGTCCCAGTCGATCGTGCCGCTGGTGGTGTCGCGCACCATGGCCATGGGCAGCAGGCGATCCTCCTCCACCAGATCCCTGTCCCTGGTGAGGAAGACCTTGTCCGCGCCGGTGGCGATGCCGATCCCCACCCTGGTCCCGGTCTCGGCGTCCTCCAGGAGCCGGAAGCGCTCGGTGAGGTCCTCCAGGACCGCGAGCCTCGCCGGCGAGGCGGCCGGCCAGGAATCCTCCTCCGGGAACCAGTGGGGCATGCGAGCGGCCTGGTACGAAGCCGTGGCGACCGTCGGCGGCTCGCCCTTCAGGTACCAGTCGGCGAACTCCCGCGCCTGTTCCGCTCCGAAGGACCGGTTCGTGTCCGCGGCGACCGCCTCGCCCTGCGGCCTGTTCGAGAGAAGGGTGACCGCGGGGTAGGCCGCGACCTGGTCGTCGAAGGCGTCGACATCGTGCATCACGAGGGCGAGGTCCATGCTGAAGTGCCGGGTCACCAGTTGCCGCAGCCGTCGTCCGTACTGGTTGCGCATCCAGCGGTCGGCGCAGATGAAGCCCAGCCGGCCGTCTCGGTTCAGGCTGCGCAGGGCCACCTCGTAGAAGCCGACGTAGACGTCGGCCCGGCCGCCCATCGTGGAGCAGGCCCGGCGGTAGGCGGCCATCCGGTCGTCGGGCACGTCCTCGAGCCGGATGTACGGGGGGTTGCCGACGACGTAGTCGGCGCGGTGCCCGGCGTCGGGCTGAAGCAGGTAGTCGCCCTGCTCCACCCACGCCGTGGCGACCTTCCGCGCGTCCTCGGGGTCCCAGCCCTGTTCCCGCAGCGTTTCCGTGACCAGCGCCCGGCTCCGCTCCACGTTCCGGCCCAGCAGGTCGAAGGCGCGGACGGCGTCGACCGCGTCGACGACAGGGCGCCCGTGCGCACGGCACGACGCGCTGATACGGGACGAGATCACGGTCAGGAACGCGCCGCCACCGCAGGCCGGCTCCACGAGCCTCAGATCGCAGAGGTCCTTGTCCGCGGTGTACCCGAGAAGGTCCAGGATCAGCTCGACCACCCAGGCACGCGTGAACACCTCACCGTGCTCCACGGCCTCCTGCAGAGACGCGGGGAGGGAGAGGTCGTCGGTGCCGGACAGCGCGATGGATCCCACGCCAGGACAGTACCGCCGGACCTTTTCCCTCCGCGGCGCCGGGGGGAACCCCAGGTCAGCCTGGTGGTGGAAGAGCCCCCTGTCGGATTCGAACCGACGACCTTCGCTTTACAAGAGCGGCGCTCTGACCAGCTGAGCTAAGGAGGCGTGCACCTGGGTGCCCGTGCAGTGTACCCAGGTCTCGGGGCCGCCCCGTCGAAAATTTCCGCGAAGTTCACACGGGTCGGGCTACTGACAGATCGAGTGAACGCCAGGTACCGTCCTGACCCAGTTCACTCGCGTGGACTACACCAACCACCTTCCTACAACGGATCGTCCGGCACGTTCCTGCCGGTAGAAGGGGGCCCATTCACCATGGCCACAGTCACGTTCGACAAGGCGACCCGGATCTACCCGGGTTCCACCAAGCCCGCCGTCGACGCACTCGACATCGCGATCGAGGACGGCGAGTTCCTCGTCCTGGTCGGCCCGTCCGGTTGCGGAAAGTCCACCTCCCTGCGGATGCTCGCGGGCCTGGAGGACGTCAACGGCGGCGCCATCCGCATCGGTGACCGCGACGTCACGCACCTGCCGCCCAAGGACCGGGACATCGCCATGGTGTTCCAGAACTACGCCCTCTACCCGCACATGACGGTCGCCGACAACATGGGCTTCGCGCTCAAGATCGCCGGCGTGAACAAGGCGGAGATCCGGCAGAAGGTCGAGGAGGCCGCGAAGATCCTCGACCTCACCGAGTACCTGGACCGCAAGCCGAAGGCGCTCTCCGGCGGTCAGCGCCAGCGTGTCGCCATGGGCCGCGCGATCGTCCGCGAGCCGCAGGTCTTCCTCATGGACGAGCCGCTGTCCAACCTGGACGCCAAGCTCCGCGTCTCGACCCGTACGCAGATCGCGTCCCTCCAGCGCCGCCTCGGCATCACCACCGTCTACGTCACCCACGACCAGGTCGAGGCCATGACGATGGGCGACCGGGTCGCCGTGCTCAAGGACGGCATCCTCCAGCAGGTCGACTCGCCGCGGAACATGTACGACAAGCCCGCGAACCTCTTCGTCGCCGGCTTCATCGGCTCCCCCGCCATGAACCTGATCGAGGTCCCGATCGCCGATGGCGGCGTGAAGTTCGGCAACAGCGTCGTCCCGGTCAACCGGGAGGCCCTGAAGGCCGCCGCCGACAAGGGCGACCGCACGGTGACCGTGGGCGTGCGTCCCGAGCACTTCGACGTGGTCGAGCACAACGGCTCGGTCGCCGCCTCCCTGTCCAAGGACGCCTCCGACGCCCCGGCCGGCCTCGCCGTGTCCGTGAACGTCGTGGAGGAGACCGGCGCCGACGGCTACGTCTACGGCACCGTCGAGGTCGGCGGCGAGACGAAGGACCTCGTGGTCCGCGTCAGCAGCCGCTCCGTGCCGGAGAAGGGCTCCACGCTGCACGTCGTGCCGCGGCCGGGCGAGACCCACGTGTTCTCCACGTCCACCGGCGAGCGGCTGTCCGACTGACGGCCGACGGCATCGGAAGGGCCCCGCGCGCTCGGCGTGCGGGGCCCTTCGCGTCGGGGTCGGGTCACCCGGCCCCGTCGTGGATCTTGTCGTGGGGTGCTTCGTCAACGCCTTACCCAGAAATCAGCGCCTTCTCATCCCCCATAAGAGTGACCGAATGTCTCCAAATCATCACTGGGCGCTACCCTCACACGCGTGAAGCACTCCACCACCCCACAGACACGACGCGGCCACCGGGGCGGCCCTGCCCGCCGGATCGGCCGCACTCTCGCCCTCGTCCTGCCCGTCGTCCTGGTGCTCTCCGGGACCCTTGCGGTCACCCGGGTCAACTGGACGGGGAGCCCCTCCAGCTCGGTGCTGGCCGCCTCCGACGTGTCGTCGGCGGAGGTCTCCGCCAAGAAGGTCACCCGCGCCCCGCAGGACGTGCTCCGCGACCAGCTGATGGCCGAGCTGCAGCACAAGAACCCGGGCGTGGTCCTCACCCACCTCCAGCAGGCCGTCAACGGCCGCCCCTCGCTGGCCCGGCACTGCTCCTCCATCGCCCGCGCCCTCGGCAGGGCCGCGGTGCACATCTACGGCGCCCCGCGCGCCCAGTCCTACGCCCGCCCGGTGTGCGACACGGCCTTCGCCTCGGGCGTCCTGGCCGCGCACAGCTGAGCACCGCCGGCAGCCGGCTCCCGGTGTGAACCGGGTAACGGCTCCCCAAGGAGCGCGTTGCCCCCGGTGGACAGCGGTGGGGCGCCACGTACAGTGCGGTCATGACCCATCCGAACGCCGCGTCGCGCCCCACTCAAGCCGTGGTCCTGGCCGGTGGCCAGGGCTCCCGGCTGCGTCCGTACACCGACGACCGGCCCAAGCCGATGGTCGAGATCCCCGGCACGGGCACTCCGATCATCGGCCACCAGCTGACCTGGCTGGCCGAGGAAGGTGTGACGGACGTCGTGGTCTCCTGCGGCCACCTCGCCGACGTCCTGGAGAAGTGGCTGGACTCGGCCGACCTTCCCGTCTCCGTCACCACCGTCGTGGAGAGCGAGCCCCTCGGCCGCGGCGGCGGCCTGCGGTACGCCGCGGCCCGTCTGCCCCACCCCGACCGGTCCTGGTACGCCACGAACGGTGACATCTGGACGCGGTTCTCCCTGCGGGACATGGCCGACTTCCACACCGAGCGGGACGCCGTGGCCACGCTGGCGCTCGCCCGGCCGCGGATCCCGTGGGGCGCCGTGAAGACCGACGGCTTCGGGCACATCACCGACTTCATCGAGGCACCGCCGTCGACGTTCGAGATCAACGCGGGTGTCTATGTGTTCTCGCCGGAGTTCGCCTCCCTGCTGCCCGAGCGCGGGGACCACGAGCGGACCACGTTCCCCCGGCTGGCCCGGGAGAGGAAGCTGGCCGGGTTCCCCATTCCGCAGGGGGCGTACTGGCGGGCCATCGACACCGCGAAGGACCTGACGGAGGCGGCCAAGGAACTGGCGGCGCTCGGCCGCTGACAGCTCCGCGGGCCGCCGCGCGGGCCCACAGGCCCCGAGTCACCGAGATCGAGAAGGGCCCCGTACCTCTCCCGGTACGGGGCCCTCTCCTGTTGCGTCCCGTCAGCCCAGCAGGCCGCCCACCAGGCCCGGCTGGCCGCCCGTGGACGTGCTGCCGCCGCCCGAGGACGTGCCGCCGCCCGTCGTCGTCGAGCCACCGGTGCTCGTGCCGCCGCCGCCCGTGCTCGTCGGGCCCGCCGTCGTGCTGGGGGCGCCACCCGTCGTCGGGGACGTCCGGCGGGGCGGGACCTGGCCCGTGGTGCCCTGGGTCTGGGTCTGGGTCGGGGTGGTGCCGCCGGAGG
Organism: Streptomyces sp. Ru62; assembly: GCF_002920615.1. GTDB lineage: Bacteria > Actinomycetota > Actinomycetes > Streptomycetales > Streptomycetaceae > Streptomyces. The sequence goes on along the minus strand of NZ_PQSU01000001.1, from coordinate 111,602 downwards.
TGGCCCGGCTCGTGCCCGGGGTCGTCGCCGTCCCCGAGGGGCTCGCGCCGGCCGTGGCGCCGCCCGTCGGGGAGCTGGACGCCGCCGGGCTCTTCTTGTGCCGTGTGCCGGGCTCCTCCGGGAGCGGGGAGCCGGGGAGCTGGTTGCGGGGCGCCTCGCCGGGGCCGGGGACGACCACGCGGCTGGAGTCGCGGACCGCACCGCCCAGCAGGGAGCCGATGAACAGGGTCAGACCGACCGTCACGGCCGTGATCAGCGCACCGCGGCGCAGGACGTGGCGCCGCAGCTCCCAGATGTCGGCGCGGGGGCCGAGGCGTCGCCAGGCACCCCCCGCGAGACGGCCGTCCACCGAGTAGACGGGGGCGCCGGCGATGATCAGCGGGGACCAGGCGGCGAGGTAGATGATGTCCGGGGCGTCGTAGACCGGGACGGTCTTCCAGCTCACGGTGACGATCAGCGCGGCGGAGAGCATCGCGCCGACGACCGCGGCGACGCGCTGCCAGCAGCCCAGGATCGTCAGGACGCCGACGACGACCTGGAGGAAGGCGATGACCAGGCCGGAGCCGACCGGGTGGTGCAGGGCGAACTGGCGCAGCGGCTCGGCGACGTCCCAGGGGTGCAGCGTGTTGAGCCACGTGACCATGGAGCCGCGCTTGCCGCCGTCGAAGTAGACGGGGTCGCACAGCTTGCCCATGCCGGCGTAGATGGAGATGAAGCCGAGGAAGATGCGCAGTGGGAGGAGGACGACGCCCAGGTTGAGCCGGCGGCCGGGGTAGTAGGCGTGCCGGGCCGGGTCGTCGCCCTGGCGCTTGCCGCGGCGCGGGGCGTCGGCGTCGGGGTCGGTGTCGGCCGGGTAGGTGTCGTACGGCTCGTGGTCGTCGGGGTAGGCGGGGTCGTCGTAGGCGCCGGTGACCGTGCGCATGTGCGGCAGGAGGCGGGTGCCGCCGGCGTCGGGGGCGGTGCGCTGGTGGCCGACGACGGGGGTCTCGACGGTCAGGTCGCGTTCGTCGTAGGTGTCGGCGTAGCCCGTCTGGACGCGCGGGATGACCTGGGTGGCGCCGGCCTCGGGCTCGTCGGCGTGGCGGACGCTGCTGCCCCGCACGGCCTGGAGGAGCCGGTGGGCGCCGGTGTCGTCGGGGGCGGACCTGCCGCTCCACACGACGGGGCGGCGGCGGCCGGTGGCGCCGGCCCGGCCCGCCGTGCCCACGACGGGCATCCGGGCGGTGTCCTGGGCGGCGCTCAGATGCCGGGCGATCCGCGGGGATTGGGTGCGCCTGGCCGCCGCGCCCAGCTGCACGCGGAAGCTGGCGTGATTGACGATGACCTGCGCCGGATCGCTCGGCACCTTCACCATGCTCAGCGCGGGAGCGTCGTCGAATCCCGACGAACGGTCCCCCGTGGGTGTGCGGGGTGTTCTGGTGTCCACACTCATCTAACCGAGTGACGTGGCGTTAGGACACTGCTTTGACCGCCCGGATGTGTCCGGACCCCGTCAAAGCGGCCCCGAGCGCCATACGGCCGCCAGAATTCCCCCGTGACGGTGAATTTCCGGACGGGTGTTCAGACCCGCCCGGACGGGTGTTCAGCTCCGTCGGCGTGCGGCCTCGTACAGCACGATCCCGGCCGCCACACCCGCGTTGAGCGACTCGGCGCCGCCCGGCATCGGGATGCGGACACGGAAGTCGCAGGTCTCGCCGACCAGACGGGACAGGCCCTTGCCCTCGCTGCCGACCACGATGGCGACCGGGCCCTGAAGGGCCTCCAGGTCACCGAGTTCGACCTCGCCGTCCGCCGCCAGACCGACCACCGTGAGGCCGGCCTTCTTGTATGCCTCCAGTGTCCGGGTGAGATTGGTGGCGCGGGCGACCGGCGTACGGGCGGCCGTACCGGCGGAGGTCTTCCAGGCGCCGGCGGTCATGCCGGCCGAGCGGCGCTCGGGCACGACCACGCCGTGGCCGCCGAAGGCGGAGACGGAACGGACGACGGCGCCGAGGTTGCGCGGGTCGGTGACCCCGTCCAGGGCCACGACCAGCGGGTCCTCCCCCTCGTCGGCGGCGGCGCCGAGCAGGTCCTCCGGGTGCGCGTACTCGTACGGCGGGACCTGGAGGACCAGGCCCTGGTGGTTGAGGCCGTTCGTCATGCGGTCCAGCTCGGGACGCGGGGCCTCCATGAGGTTGATGCCCCCGCGCTCGGCGGCGAGCTGGAGGGCCTCGCGGACGCGCTCGTCGTTGTCGATGAACTGCTGGACGTACAGGGTGGAGGCCGGGACGCCCTCGCGGAGCGCCTCGACGACCGGGTTGCGGCCCACCACCAGCTCGGAGGTGGACCTGCCGCCGCCCCGGCGCTGCTGTGTGCGGCCCTGCGCGCGGCGGGCCTTGGCCGCCGCGGCACGCTGCTTGGCGTGCCCCTTGCGCATCTCGGCGGGCGGGGTCGGCCCCTTGCCCTCCAGGCCCCGGCGCCGCTGGCCGCCACTGCCGACCTGCGCGCCCTTCTTGCCGGACATGCGACGGTTGTTCGCGGCCATGACCTACCTGTCTTCGTGAGCTTTCGTACGTACGTCTTATGCAGTGTGCCGCCCGGAGGGCCGGGCGGCACAATCGATCAAGCGGGGGGCTAGCGCGGACCGAGGCTCCAGCGCGGGCCCTGCGGGCTGTCCTCGATGGCCAGCCCGGCCTGGCCGAGCTGGTCGCGGATGGCGTCGGCGGTGGCCCAGTCCTTGCGGGCGCGGGCGGACTCGCGCTGGTCGAGGACGAGGCGCACGAGGCTGTCGACCACGCCGTTCAGGTCCTCGCCCCGGTCGCCGCCCTCGCCGGCCCAGTGCGGGTCGAGCGGGTCGAGGCCGAGGACGCCGAGCATGGCCCGCACCTCGGCGAGCCGGGCGACGGCGGCCTCCTTGTCGTCGGCGGCCAGCGCGCTGTTGCCCTGCCGGACGGTGGTGTGCACGACGGCGAGGGCCTGCGGGACGCCCAGGTCGTCGTCCATCGCCTCGGCGAAGGCGGGCGGGACCTCGGCGGCCGGCTCGACCGTCTTCCCGGCCAGCTCGGTGACCCGCTGCACGAAGCCCTCGATCCGCCCGAACGCGGACTCGGCCTCGCGCAGGGACTCCTCGCTGTACTCGATCATCGAGCGGTAGTGCGGGGTGCCCAGGTAGTAGCGCAGCACGACGGGCCGCCACTGCTTGACCATCTCACTGACCAGGACGCTGTTGCCGAGCGACTTGGACATCTTGTCGCCGGCCATGGTCACCCAGGCGTTGTGCACCCAGTACCGGGCGAAGTCGTCGCCGTAGGCCTTGGCCTGGGCGATCTCGTTCTCGTGGTGCGGGAAGATCAGGTCGAGGCCGCCGCCGTGGATGTCGAAGGCGCTGCCCAGGTACTTGTGGGCCATCGCCGAGCACTCCAGGTGCCAGCCGGGGCGGCCGGGTCCCCAGGGGGTTGGCCAGGTCGGCTCGCCCGGCTTCGCCGCCTTCCACATGGCGAAGTCGCGCGGGTCCCGCTTGCCGGTCTCGCCCTCGGCGGACGGCTGGAGCAGGTTGTCCAGCTCCTGCCGGGACAGCTCCAGGTACTGCGGGAAGGACCGTACGTCGAAGTAGACGTTGCCGTCGGCCTCGTAGGCGTGCCCGCGCTCGATGAGGCCCCGCATCATCTCGACCATCTCGGTGATGTGGCCGGTGGCGCGGGGCTCGTAGGTCGGCGGGAGGCAGCCGAGGGCGGTGTAGCCCTCGTCGAACGCGCGCTCGTTCTCGTACCCGATCGACCACCAGGGCCGGTTCTGCTCGCGGCTCTTGGTGATGATCTTGTCGTCGATGTCGGTGACGTTGCGGATGAACGTCACCTCGTAGCCGCGGTACGCGAACCAGCGCCGCATGATGTCGAAGTTCAGGCCCGAGCGGATGTGGCCGATGTGGGGTGCCGCCTGCACGGTGGCGCCACAGAGGTAGATCGAGACACAGCCCGGCTTGAGCGGGGTGAAGTCACGGATCTGCCGGGCGCTGGTGTCGTACAGGCGAATAGTCACGACTCCAGAGTAGTGGGCGCCGGGCAGTGCCATGCGCCTTCCCACCGGGAACGCGCCTCACCGCCCGGGCCCGCCCCGCCAGGCCCCGCCGCCGTCACAAACGTCCCACGACCTTCCGCGGCCGGATCCGCACGACCACCCGCTCCGCGTCCTGGCCCGACGCGGGGTTGAAGTCCGCGTAGTCCTTGCCGGTGTACTTGCGGCTGAGTTCGTCGATGAGTTCCTGGCCGCCCTCGGTCGTGGTCTCGACGGTGCCGCGGATCTCGGCGTACTCGTAGGGCTCGTCCGGGTTCACGACGACGACCGACACCCGGGGCTCGCGCTCCAGGTTGTGGTACTTGCGGCGGTCGACCGTCGTGGAGATCAGGAGGTCGTCGCCGTCGCGCTTCACCCAGACCGGGGACATCTGCGGGCTGCCGTCGGGCTGGACGGTGCCGACGACGACGAACACCTTGCCGTCGAGCACGGACTTCAGGCGGTCGGACAGTACGGCGGACATGGGCACCCTCCGGAGTACACGATCACTGGTGGTCGTGTGGGTACCCTGCCACGCCGTCAGCTCACGCGCACCACGAGTGCCGTGGCCACCGCCATCAGCCCCTCCTCGCGGCCGGGGAAGCCGAGCCCGTCGGTCGTGGCGCCGGAGACCGACACGGGCGCGCCGGCCGCCTCCGAGAGGATCTTCTGCGCCTCGTCGCGCCGCTTGCCGATCTTCGGGCGGGGTCCGATCACCTGGACGGCGACGTTGCCGATGGTGAAGCCCGCCGCGCGCACGATCCGGGCGGCCTCGGTGAGCAGGGTGACCCCGGACGCGCCGGACCACTCGGGGCGGCCGGTGCCGAAGTGCTGGCCCAGGTCACCGAGCCCGGCGGCGGAGAAGAGGGCGTTGCAGGCCGCGTGGGCGACGACGTCGGCGTCGGAGTGGCCGGCCAGACCGGGTCCCTCGCCCTCCCACCTCAGGCCCGCGCACCACAGCTCGCGGCCCTCCTCGAAGGCGTGGATGTCGGTGCCGATGCCGACCTGGGGAAGCACGGAACCGGCCTCAGAAGCCATCGGTCAGCCTCCTGCGCGCCAGGACCGCCTCGGCGAGGATCAGGTCGAGGGGGCGGGTGACCTTGAAGGCCTCCTCGTGGCCGGGGACGGCCACGACCGGCAGCCCCAGCTGCTCCACCATGCTCGCGTCGTCGGTGACGTTCTCGGTGACGCTCTCGTGGGCCCGGACCAGGGTCGCCCGGTCGAAGCCCTGCGGGGTCTGGACGGCCCGCAGCCGGGCCCGCTCGGGGGTGGCGACGACCGGCTCCGGGTCGCCGGCCACGGCCGCGGGCGCGACCTCCTTGACCGTGTCGGCCAGTGGCAGCGCGGGCACCACGGCGGGGGCGCCGTCGCGTACGGCCTCGATGACCGCGTCCACCGTGTCGACCGGGACGAGCGGCCGGGCCGCGTCGTGGACCAGGACGATCCGGTAGTGCGGCGGCAGGGCGTCCAGGCCGATGCGGACCGACTCCTGACGGGACTGGCCGCCGGGGACGACCTGGAAGTCCGTCCTCTCCGGCAGCGCGTGCGCGTCGAGCAGCGACTTGACCTCGGCAGCGCCGTCCGGCGGGGCCACGACGACCACCAGCGAGACATGGCGGGACGCGGCGAGGGCGCGGACCGCGTGGATGAGCATGGGTGTGCCGTTCAGCGCGCGGAGCGCCTTGGGGGCGCCCGGACCGAGCCGTACGCCCCGGCCGGCGGCGGGAATCACGGCGGCGACGGGGGTCTGCGCGGGCGTGGGGCGCGATTCGTCAGACATCGGTTCCTGTCAGGTTTGTGTGCTCGACCTAGGTGGGTATGGCCTGGAGGAGTGCCGGGCGCGACGCCTTGACCGGACCCTTTCCGTGACCCTGGTCGAGCGATCCGCCCGGGCCGGCACATCGAGTACCGGCACATGGGGTACCGGGGGATCGCGTATCGACCGGGGATCGATTATCGGGGGATCGCGTGTCGGGGGGTCGGTCCACAGGCTTCCCGAGGAGCACCCGCTGCGGGGACGCAACATGCCGCAGCGCCCGGCGACAGGATCAGTGTCATCGGGCACCGCGGCATTTCAGTGTGCTGAGCGTGCCGGAAGCGAAGGTTCGCCGCCGTTGCGCGTCAGGAGGCGAGCACCTCGTCGAGCAGGGCCTCGGCCTTGTCCTCGTTCGTGTTCTCCGCGAGAGCCAGCTCGCTCACCAGGATCTGGCGGGCCTTGGCGAGCATGCGCTTCTCACCGGCGGACAGTCCACGCTCGCGCTCGCGACGCCACAGGTCACGCACGACTTCCGCGACCTTGATGACATCGCCGGAGGCGAGCTTCTCCAGGTTTGCCTTGTAGCGACGGGACCAGTTCGTGGGCTCCTCGGCGTACGGCGCGCGCAGCACCTCGAAGACCCGGTCCAGCCCGTCCTGACCGACCACATCACGCACGCCGACGAACTCCGCATTGTCCGCTGGCACACGCACCGTCAGGTCACCCTGGGCGACCTTCAGCACCAAGTAGGTCTTGTCCACGCCTTTGATCTGGCGAGTTTCGATGGCCTCGATCAGCGCGGCCCCGTGATGGGGATAGACCACGGTGTCGCCAACCTTGAACGTCATGTGACAGGTACCCCTTCCGTGGCTATCCAGGGTAACACGGATACGGCGTCTTCTGAATGGCGTTTTCGCAGGTCAGGGCATATCTCGGGGCTTGACAACAGCAACCGGAACGTGCTGCGGGGAGCCTCCGGAACCGGGTATTCGCAGGTGGGAGGGGCTCTCCGGGCGGGGTGAAACACGTACGTCACACGCCCCGGGAGGCCGTTCGAAGTGGCGGAACATCCCGGTTTGTCTGGTCTCAAGCGTGCGACTTCCGCTACTCCGTTCGGTGGCCATGGCCGGATGCGAGACGAATCCAAAATTGATCAACGGCTGCCGGAGGGGCGCTCCGTGATCAATATCGGGGAGGCTCGCGCATTCCTTCACGGAAATTTTGCGAGCGTCGTTGTGAGGGGCCGAGAGGGGGTCACGGTCGCGTTATGTGAATGACAGACCAGCGGCTCCGCAATGTGACCGCGGAGTCAGGTGCACCGCCCGGAGTACCCCCAGCCGGACGGAAGCCCGGGGTCAGGGGGAGGGTCGGGTGCGACGCCGTGGGAACGGCTCGGTAGCCTGAAGCCGCTGACAGACACTTAGGGCGGCTTTACAAGGGGAGCCGCCCGCGCGTTCAAGGAGTTGCCGCCGCCGTGAGCAGCAGCCTTCGACGCGGCGCCCTCGCCGCCTCCGCCATCGTCTTCTCGATCGCCTCGCTCGCCGCCTGCGGCGCCGGAAACAACGCCCAGACCCTGGAGATCAAGCCGGACAACGCGGCGACCAGCGTGGGCGACATCAAGATTCAGAATGCTCTGGTCATCACCCAGCCCGACCTCCAGTCGACGGGTCCCGCAGTGATCTCCGCGACCCTGTTCAACTCCGGGAGCACCGACCAGACCCTCCAGTCGATCACCCTGGACGGCAGCGGGACGTCCGCCGAGCTGAAGCCCGCCAAGGGCCAGAGCCTGACCGTTCCCGCGCACGGCTCGCTGATCCTCGGCGGCAAGGACAACGCGTCCGCGACGCTGCCCAGTGGCCGTGAGGCCGTCCAGGACGGCAACGCCCAGAAGATCACCTTCACCCTCAGCAAGACCGGCAAGGTGAGCCTGCGCGCCTTCGTCGTCCCGGCCACCAGCTACTTCGACAAGTGGGGCCCGAGCCAGGTCCCGTCCGCCCCGGCCGGCGCCGGCGGTGCCACGGCCACCCCGTCCGGCAGCGCGAGCGCGTCCGGCAGCGGCAAGCCGGAGAGCGGCCACGGGACGAGCCCGTCGGCCACCGCTTCCGGTGCGGCCGCCACCCCGCACGACTCGGCGTCGGCGTCGGCCGCCGGCCACTGACCCGTCGTACGTATGCCGAAGGGCGGCACCCGCGCGGGTGCCGCCCTTCGGCATACGTACGAGCGCTCACCGGTCCACGAGCGCTTACCGTTTACGGCTCGAACTTGTAGCCCAGACCCCGCACCGTCACCAGGTACCGCGGCGCGCCCGGGTCCGGCTCGATCTTGGCGCGCAGGCGCTTGACGTGGACGTCGAGGGTCTTGGTGTCGCCCACGTAGTCGGCGCCCCACACGCGGTCGATGAGCTGCATGCGGGTGAGCACGCGGCCCGCGTTGCGCAGCAGCATCTCCAGGAGGTCGAACTCCTTGAGCGGGAGGTCGACCTTGGAGCCGCCGACGGTGACCACGTGCCGGTCGACGTCCATGCGGACCGGCCCCGCCTCCAGCGCGGCCGGGGTGACCTCCTCCGGCTCGCCGCGCCGGCGCAGCACCGCGCGGATGCGGGCGACCAGCTCACGGGAGGAGAACGGCTTGGTGACGTAGTCGTCCGCTCCTATTTCCAGCCCGACAACCTTGTCGATCTCGCTGTCCTTGGCGGTCACCATGATCACGGGGACGTTGGAACGGCCGCGCAGCTGACGGCAGACCTCGGTGCCGGGCAGGCCCGGCAGCATCAGGTCGAGGAGGACCAGGTCGGCGCCGTTGCGCTCGAACTCGTCCAGGCCGTCAGGGCCGGTCGCCGCGACGGCGACCTCGAAGCCCTCCTTGCGGAGCATGTACGACAGGGCGTCGGAGAAGGACTCCTCGTCCTCGACGACGAGCACACGGGTCACGGAAGGACCTCCGGGGCGGGAAGCGATGCGTACGGGGGTGGATCGGTGGGTCCGGCCTCGTCGTCGAGGTCGGGGTGCTGCTGTGCGCGGTCGCGGGCCGCGCCCGCCTCCGGCAGCCTGAGAGTGAAGGTCGAGCCCTGGCCCTCGGCGCTCCAGACCGTGACCTCCCCGCCGTGCGAGGCGACCACGTGCTTGACGATGGCGAGACCCAGACCGGTGCCGCCGGTGGCCCGGGAGCGGGCCGGGTCGACGCGGTAGAAGCGCTCGAAGATGCGCTCCTTGTCCTTGTCCGAGATGCCGATGCCCTGGTCGGTCACCGCCAGCTCGATCATGTCGCCGCCGGGCGCGTTGATCCGGCGCGCGGCTATGCCGACGCGGGTGCGGGCCGGGGAGTAGTTGACCGCGTTCTCGACCAGGTTGCCCAGGGCGGCGGCGAGCTGGCCCCGGTTCCCCCAGACATGCAGGTCGGCGGTGCCCCCGGCGGCCATGGTGATCTGCTTCGTGCCCGCCTGGTGGCGGCAGCGGTCCATGGCCTCGGCGACGAGCTCGTCCACCCGGACGGGCTCGGCGTCCTCCAGCGGGTCGTCGTTCTGCACCCGGGAGAGGTCGATCAGCTCCTGCACCAGGTTGGTCAGGCGGGTCGCCTCGATCTGCATCCGGCCGGCGAAGCGCTGCACGGCCTCGGGGTCGTCGGAGGCGTCCATCACGGCCTCGGAGAGCAGGGACAGCGCGCCGACGGGCGTCTTCAGCTCATGGCTGACGTTCGCCACGAAATCGCGGCGCACCGCCTCGATCCGGCGGGCCTCCGTCAGGTCCTCGACCAGCAGCAGGACCAGGCGGGAGCCGAGCGGGGCCACGCGCGCGGAGACGGCGAGGGCCTCGCCGCGTCCGGTGCCGCGCCGGGGCAGGTCCAGCTCGACCTGTCTTATCTCCCCGTCACGTCGGGTGTCCCGGGCCATCTGGAGCATGGGCTCCACGGAGAGCTTGCCGCCCCGGACCAGCCCGAGGGCATAGGCGGCGGAACTGGCCTTGACCACGGCGTCGGCCTCGTCGAGGACGACGGCGGAGGAGCGGAGCACGGACAGTACGGTGTCCACGCCGGGCGGGAGTACGGGATCAGTGTGCAAGGAAGTCCTGGTCGGTCGCTTCTGGTCGCGTTCGCTCCAGCGGAACGCCAGCATGGCGATGACACCGGTGAGCACCCCGGCGATCGCTGCCGCTGCGGCGACCGCCGCGTTCACGTCCATGCCTCCAGGTTAGGCACGGGGTACGACATGACCACAGCCGTCACGGTGCGACCTCGAACACTCGTCGCCCAGAGTTCACCTTGCAGCCAGTATTGGTTCATTTGGGGTGGCGGAAACGGACGGGTGCGGGGCACAACGTGGGAGCGTGGGGACCAAGCACACCGATGAGAGGGAACCCTGATGCGGGACGCGTACCACGAGGAACTGGACTCGATCGGCGACGGACTGGTGGAGATGGCCCGGCTGGTCGGATCGGCGATCGGGCGCGCCACGACCGCCATCCTCGACTCCGACCTCAAGCTGGCCGAGAGCGTGATCGAGGCCGACAAGAAGGTCGACGAACTCCAGCACGACCTGGAGGCCCGGGCGATAGCCCTGCTGGCCCGGCAGCAGCCGGTGGCGACGGACCTGCGGATCGTCGTCACGTCGCTGCGGATGTCCGCCGACCTGGAGCGCTCCGGCGACCTCGCCCAGCACGTGGCGAAGCTGGCGCGGCTGCGCTTCCCGGACCGGGCCGTTCCGTACGACCTGCACGCCACCATCCTGGAGATGGGCCAGCTCGCGCAGCGCCTGATGGCCAAGGCGGCCGAAGTGCTCGTGACCAAGGACGTCGACCTCGCCCTCCAGCTGGAGCAGGACGACGACGAGATGGACCTGCTGCACCGCACGCTCTTCCAGCACCTGATCGACGAACGCTGGAAGCACGGCATCGAGACGGCCGTGGACGTCACCCTGCTGGGCCGCTACTACGAGCGGTACGCCGACCACGCCGTGGCCGTCGCCAAGCGCGTGGTCTACCTGGTGACCGGTGAGCACGCGGACGAGCTGCAGCCGGACATCCAGCCGGTGACGGGCACCGAGGGGGCGTAACCCTCCGTGCCGGGGCGGCCCGGGTCCGCGAACGCCTCCGTGCGCCGTTGATGCGCCCGGCGCGACGGGCATGAAATGGGCGAGGGCACCCTGCCCCAGGTCTAGGAGGGACCCATGGCCGAATCCCCCAGCACCACGCCCGACCCGACGCAGGAGCGCGAGAGCGGGCAGCCCGCCGAGATCAGGACCCTTCCGCTGTTCGGCGCGTGCGGCTGCGGCTCCGGCTGCGGCTGCGGCTGCCAGTCGGGCAACCCCTGCCAGTGCGGCTGACCGGCACGTCCGGGCCGGTGTGAGCGGTGTTCACACCGGCCCCCGCCGTACCGGATGCCCCTGCCTCCCCTCGGGCGCAGCATGGAAGGTGCGGGTGGGAAGGACGACCGGCGACAGGAGGTGGCGGGCCATGGCCAAGTTCATCGACGTGCACCGTGGCATGGAGGGCATCACGGCCGACCAGTTGATGGAGGCGCACCGGGCCGACCTCGCCATCGAGGCGGACGAGTCCGTGCACTTCCAGCACGCCTGGGCGGATCCGGAGTCCGGCATCGTCTACTGCCTCTCCGAGGCACCCTCGGCGGAGGCCGTCCAGCGCGTCCACGAGCGCGCCGGCCACCGGGCGGACGAGGTGCATCCGGTGCCGCTGGAGGTGTGAGAGCGACGCCGTTCCGCGTCAGCAGACGGGGGGCGTTCCGCGTCAGCGGACGGGCGGCGCCGTTGCGCGTCAGCGGACGTCACGCCCGTCCCCCCAAGGGGGCGCGGGGCCCCCGCCGTACGGACGGGCCGGGTCACCGCCGTCCGTCTCCGGCCGGAAGCTCAGCCGGCGGGTCAGGACCTCCCGGGCCACCTGGCTGACCGTGCGTCCGTCGGCGTACGCGCGGGCCCGCAGCCGGTCCAGGGCCTGCTCGGGGTCCACGTCCAACTGCACCATCACCATGCCGACCGCCTGGTAGACCTCGGTGTGGCCGGCCTCGGAGGCCGCCACCCAGGACGCCACCTCACCCTCGGTGTCCTCATCAATGCACCCGCCCGGGGTGCCGTGGCGGGCGGCCTGGAGGTTCATCAGCGCCAGGGTGACCGCGTCCCGCACCCACAGCGCGACCCGCAGATCGGGTTCGGCCAGCCCGCCGGCCTGTTCGCTGTACAGGTCGAGGGTGCCGATGGCGGCGCCGCTGACGCCGAGCGGCAGCGAGAACACCGCGCGGACGCCGAGACCCACCGCCTCGTGCGCGAAGATCGGCCAGCGGCGGACGTCGGGACCCTGGGTGAGGTCGCACGCGAGGACGGGGAAGCCGCGGTCGAGGGCGGCCTGGCAGGGGCCGTCGCCCACCGTGTACTGCAACTCCGCCAGCCGGGCCGCGACCCGGTCACTGGCGCACCAGGTCATGCGGACGCCCTTGCCGCCGGAGATCGACACCGACGAACCGGTGACCGGCAGCAGCCGCACACACGCCGCACACAGCGCGCCGGGCACCTCCCGGGGCTCGTCGGCACCCCGCGCGGCGGCGGCCAGCGCCTCACGGACCCGCATCCGCACCTCGGCGTCGGGCGCCCCGCCGCCACCCGCGGACGACCCGGACTTCTCGGGCGGCATGGTCATCACTCCCGCCACGGCACGCTCTGCGCCGGCATGATCCACCGGCATCCGCCTGCCGAGTTCCCAGAAAGGGGAAGGTAACTGCGCGTTTCCGCCGACGTGAGCACCGGACGCGGGCAGCCACTCTGCTGGGCCCCGAGCCGATGAGTCCCCCACGTCGGTGCACCTGCCCTCCGGGCCTCCGCGTCGCGAACCCCGCACACCGACGGCGCCCCCTCCCGGACCCCCGCGCCACGAGCCCCGCACGCCCACGGCACCCCCTCCCGGGCCCCCGCGCCGACCAGTCCTGCACACCGACCCCGGGGCACGTCGGCAAGCCTCGCACGCCGGCGCACCTCCCCTCCGGGCCCACGCGCCGCGAACCCCGCACGCCGGCGGCACCCCCCTCCCAAGCCCCCAGCGGCACCCTCCTCCCGAGCCCCGCGCCGGTCCTGGGATCGTGGGGTCATGCTGCTGGATCCCGAGAAGACCCTGTTCGTCCGTGGGGCCACGCCCGTGCTGCTGCTGGCCGAGGCGCCTGTCCACGAGGCGCTGCCCGTGCTGAGCGCGCCCGACGGGGCGGTGCCGGTGTGCGAGGGGTGGAGCATCGCGCCCCGGCTCACCCTGTGTGTCGTGGACGGACCCGGCGATCACGGCCTGGTCGTGCCGGCCCTCGCCGCCCCGGTGATCGGCGCGCAGGGAGCCCCCGGTGACATGGGCGACTGGTGCGGGGACGCCGAGGCGGCGGGCGGAGCGGTCGTGCTGTCCGTGGACCGGCTGCCCGAGACCCTCGACTGGTCCGCCCTGCTCTCCTCGGGCACGGCCCGCGGCGGTTTCCTGCCCGCCCTGTGAGGCGCGCGTAGCGGCGCGAGCGGCGCCTGACTAGGCCGTACGGACCTCGGCCCCGGCGTCCGTCCGCGCCCTGGCCGGCGCCGGCTGCTCCGGGGGCAGGCGGCGCATCAGGACGCCGTAGCCGAGCCCGGCCGCCGTACCCACCACCGCGCACGTCCCCCACAGCCACCCGGCGCCGAGGTGGTCGATGACCATGCCCGACATCAGGGGCGCGATCAGGGCGGCGACGGACCAGGAGAGGGTGTACATGCCCTGGTAGCGCCCGCGGCCGTGGAGCGGGGAGAGGCGGACGACGAGACCCGTCTGGGTCGGGGCGTTGACGATCTCGGCCAGCGTCCACACGCACACCGTGATCATGAAGACGCCGACCGAGCCGGCGAACGCGGTGAGCCCGAAGCCGTATCCCGCGAGGAGCGAGGAAGCGACCAGGAGGGTGCGCGGGTCGCGGTGCTCGATGAACCGGGTGACGGGGATCTGGAGGACGACGATCAGGATGCCGTTGACGGCGATGGCGAGGCCGTAGTCGGCCGGGGAGAACCCGGCCCGCCCCATGGCCACCGGCAGTCCGACCGAGCCCTGCTGGAAGACCAGGGCGACGAGGAAGGACAGCCCTACGACGGCCATGTACCGCCCGTCCCGCAGCACCGTGCCCAGGCTGACGCTGTCCGCCGCCTGCCTGGCCGTGACCGCCGGCCGCGATTCCGGCACCTTGGCGAAGACGACGACCGCGCAGGCCAGGGTCATCCCCGCCTCGATCAGGAACCCGGCGAGATAGCTGAACTCCGCGATGAACCCGGCGGCCATGGAGGAGACGGCGAAGCCCAGGTTGATCGCCCAGTAGTTGAGGGAGAAGGCCCGCACCCGGTCCTCGGGGCGGACGATGTCGGCCATCATCGCCTGCACGGCCGGCCGGGAGGCGTTGGAGGCCATGCCGACGAGGAAGGCGACGGCGGCGATGGCGACCGGGTCGGTCATGAAGCCGAGCAGGGCGACCGAGCCGGCGGTGGCGGTCTGCGCGATGAGCAGCGTGGGCCGCCGGCCGAGCCGGTCGGCCATCACCCCGCCGCCCAGCGAGGAGACGACCCCGCCGAGCCCGTGCAGGGAGGCGACCAGACCGGCGTACGAGGCGGAGTAGCCCCGGTCGAGCGTGAGGTAGAGGGCCATGAACGTGGCCACGAAGGCACCCAGCCGATTGACGAGGGTGCTGGTCCACAGCCACCAGAACTCTCTGGGAAGCCCGGAGACGGATTCGTGGACGGCACGTCTCACACGGGCTGGTGACATCGAGGATCCCCCACGTCTGTAAGCGGCTCAAGCGGTGAGCACACGTTACGAGCGGGGGCCTCGGAGACGCCAATCAATTAGCAGGTCGCGTCAATCGGGCCACGGCCGGGCCGCGCCTCGGCCACCCGGCGTGCCACTCCCCCACCATGCCCGGCACGGCCCCCATTCCCCTTAGGTAGGCTCAAGGCCATGGCCGACGCACCGTACAAGCTGATCCTCCTCCGCCACGGCGAGAGCGAGTGGAACGCGAAGAACCTGTTCACCGGCTGGGTGGACGTGAACCTGAACGAGAAGGGCGAGAAGGAGGCAGTCCGCGGTGGCGAGCTCCTGAAGGACGCCGATCTCCTCCCCGACGTGGTCCACACGTCCCTCCAGAAGCGCGCGATCCGCACGGCCCAGCTGGCGCTGGAGGCCGCGGACCGCCACTGGATCCCGGTCCACCGCTCCTGGCGCCTGAACGAGCGCCACTACGGCGCCCTCCAGGGCAAGGACAAGGCGGCGACGCTGGCCGAGTTCGGCGAGGAGCAGTTCATGCTCTGGCGCCGCTCGTACGACACCCCGCCCCCGCCGCTGTCGGACGACTCGGAGTTCTCCCAGGCCCACGACGCGCGCTACGCCACCATCCCGCCGGAGTTGCGCCCGCGCACGGAGTGCCTGAAGGACGTCGTCTTCCGGATGCTCCCGTACTGGTACGACGCGATCGTCCCCGACCTGCTGACCGGCCGCACGGTCCTGATCGCCGCCCACGGCAACAGCCTGCGTGCCCTGGTCAAGCACCTGGACGGCATCTCCGACGCGGACATCGCGGGCCTGAACATCCCGACGGGCATCCCCCTCTACTACGAGCTGGACGCCGACTTCAAGCCGGTCACCCCCGGCGGCAAGTACCTCGACCCGGAGGCGGCGGCGGCCGCGATCGAGGCGGTCAAGAACCAGGGCAAGAAGAAGTAACCGCTGACGAGTAAGCCCCCTGCCTGCGGTTTCTCCGCTGGGAGGGGGCTTTTCGCTGCCGCTGGGCCGTCTCTGGGCCGTCAGGTGCTGGAGGAGGACGACCGGGCCGTGTCGAAGACGGCGGCGACCGCCTTGCGGGTGCGCTCCTGGCTCGACGGCATGAGATGCGCGTACACGCGGAGGGTCAGGCCCGGGTCCGAGTGGCCGAGGTACTCGGCGAGGGCCTTGATGTTCTCGCCCGCGTCCAGGAGCACCGAGGCGTAGAAGTGGCGGAGGGCATGCATGCCGTTCTCGCGGGACTCGGCGTACGACCCTCCCGGCTTCCGCTCGGGGATCACGCCAGCCAAGGCAAGGGCACGCTTCCACACCTCCTCGTTGAGCGACGTACGCCAGACGTGCCCGCCGCGCGGCCCGGTGAAGATCAGCCGCTTGGTCACCGGAGGACCGTCCGCCACCTTCCACGGCAAGGTGATCTCTACCGGTGGGAATCGCTTCATGTGAGCGCGAAGAGCGTCAGCGACTGGACCGGGGAGCGGTACGTCCCGAAGCTTGCCGCCCTTCGGCGGGGCGAAGACCGGCTTGCTGCGGCTCAGCTTGAGCTGCTGGACCACGTGGAGGGTGTCCGACTCGAAGTCGATCGCGTCGACGGCCACGCCCAGGATCTCGCCCTGTCGAAGGCCGCAGCCGCCGCCCAGGTCGACCATGGCTTGGTAGCGCTCGGGCATGCCGGCTCGGACGGCGAAGACCCGTTCCGGCGTCCAGGGCACCACGCGCTTGTTGTCCACAGTCGGTGGACGGACTGAGCGGGCGGCACACGGGTTCCGGGGAAGGTGCCCGTCGTCCACGGCCGCGCTGAGTGCGGCGCGCACGTTGGAGTAGATCGTCCGGGCATACGAGCCGCGGACACCGTTCTCCTGAAGCTGCCGCACCCAGTCGCGGATGTGAGCGGGCTGGAAGGAGCCGAGAGGGCGGGACCCCAGGTAGGGATAGGCGTGCAACCGGAGCTGCGACTCCATCGAGGCCTGAGTGTTCGGGTCCGGCGCGTGGGTCACCCACTTCTCGGCGTACTGCTGGAAGGTGATCCGAGCCGCGCGGGGGTCGATGTACTGCCCCCGCGCCATGTCTGCCTCAGTCTGCGAGAGCCACTGTTCAGCAAGCCGCTTCTGACGGTCGGGGAAGCTCTTGGACTTCTCGGTGCCGTCCGGGCCGACGTAGCGGGCGCGGTAGCGCATGCCCGTGCCATAGCGCTCGGTCTTGACCTTGCGAGTCTTGCCGTCCGGTCCCTTCTCTTCCTTGTACCAGCGGTCTTGGATGTGTCCGGCCATCAGGCAGCGGCCTCCTTGATCTGGGACTCCACCCAGGCGCGTACGTCGTCCGGATCGAACCGCAGGTGCCGGCCGACCCGAAAGCCCCGAGGACCGGTGCGCTTACGGCGCCACTGGTAGACCGTCTCGACACTGGGCAGCTCGAACATCTCCACCAGGTCTTCAGGAGTCAGGAACCGCCTGGGCAGGGTGCGCGGTGCGGCGGCTACATCGGCCGATGCGCGGCGTCGATCAGCCATGCGTGGGCTCTCCTTCCGTTCCGGGGGCGGGTTCGAGGGATGCGGCAAGCCAGGCTTCGGCGTCGGATAGGCCGGTGCCGGCGAAGACCCAGTGGGCGAGGACGTACGTCGTCTCGGGCTCCGGGCCGTTGGCTGCTGCGGCTTGTACTCGGCGCCATTCGGCGCGTGCGTCGCGGAGGGCGCCGAGGGTGGTGGAGTAGCGGCGGGACTTGGTGGAGAAGTGGCCGCGGAAGCCGAGCATGTGGGCCCAGGCCCGCAGGCGGAGGTGTTCCAGGTCCTTGCGTGCGCCGAGGGTCCAGGCGGTTCGGATGAGGCGGCGGGCGTGGTCGCTGATGTCGAGCTGGGCGAGTTCGGCGGCGAACTTCAGCGGGCGGTCGAGGGCACCCGTCGCGGTCTCCGCGCCCTTGGTGGCGTACTTGGCGATGTACGCCGCTACGGCCCGCTCGGTCAGTTCCTGGCCGTCGTTGAAGTCGGCGGAGCGGATGGTACGGACGTCGAGCTGGCGGCCGAAGGCGAAGGTGTGAGCACGGCCGTCGATGACCAGGCCGTCGACGCGGACCTTGGCGGCAGCGGCCTCGATGGCGTCGGTGAGGAGTTCGGCCGTTGCCCAGGCCGGAGGCGGGGTGTCTCCTCCGCCGGGGCCGTCGAGGCGGATGACCGCGTGGAAGTGGACGGCTCCGCGCTTTTGGTACTCGGCGACCTTGGCGAAGGACACGCGAGCGTGCTCGCGGAATCGCCGCTGTGACAGGCCCGCTCGCTTGGCCACCTCCCGGCGCAGGTAGACGGAGAAGCGCCGCCAGAGCTGCCCGGCGTGAGCGTTCCAGAGGACGGCCGCCTCGTAGTCGTAGGTGTCCGGGTCGAGCGGGGTACCAAGGGCGTCGTCGTCCTGGACGTGGTGGGTGCCGCAGCGGCAGGAGCGGCCGTCGGTGCGGCGGTTGTGGACCGGGCCGAAGCCGGGGGCGGTGAAGGTGGCGAAGACGCGG
Source organism: Streptomyces sp. Ru62 (assembly GCF_002920615.1). Classification (GTDB taxonomy): domain Bacteria; phylum Actinomycetota; class Actinomycetes; order Streptomycetales; family Streptomycetaceae; genus Streptomyces. The sequence goes on along the minus strand of NZ_PQSU01000001.1, from coordinate 93,563 downwards.
GGGTGGGCGGCGACGTGTTCCGGGGTGCCCTTGCCGCCGCGCAGCCCGGCGGTGATGAGGTGGAAGGTGTCGCGGCGGTAGACCTCGGCGCAGGCCGGGCAGCGAGTGGTGCGGCGGTTGTTGCAGCGGACGAGGAGTTGGCCGGCCGGGAGGGCGGTCGAGTCGAGGTGGTGGACGACGCGGCCGATCTCACCGGTGGTGGTGTCGATGTCGTACTCGGTGCGGTGGCCGTCGAGGCGGATCGGGTTGGTGCAACCGCCGAGCCCGGAGAGCTGCCGGAGGATACCGGGCAGGGTGCCGCCTTCGGCCAGCCTTGCGAGTTCCGGGAGCGGGGGCGGGGTGGTGCGGGTGAAGATGGCGGTCTCCTTCTGACTGGATCGGTCAGGAGTGATGGCCCGGGGCGGCCGGATGCTTGGCCGTGTCGTGGCCGCCCCGGGTGCGGTTCGGCTTGTCAGCGCCGGTACTGGTCGCGGAGCAGGGAGCGCACGACGACAGCGGCGACGGCCACGGATATGGCCGTGACGGCGACGGCGGCCAGAAGCGCGGTGAGGACCACGCCGGCGACGAGCACCGTCGCGACCGTCTTCTGATCCACGGGGAGCGACGGGAGGCCGCGTCGGGCGGGAGCCGGGTCGGTCGGCGCGTGGGTGTGGACGGGCGGCGGGGTGGGGCTGTCCGGGTACTTGGGCAGGAACACGGCAGGCCTCTACTTATCTACTCGTCTAGGCATGTGAGCCGTTACGACGCTCACGCCGGAGCGCGTGCCGGACTCGATGGCGGGAGCCAGGAAGGTGTGCGAGAGCCAGAAGCCGAACAGGGCGATCAGGACGACGATCCAGGTGCGGACGCCGAGGAACTTGATCGCTCCCCAGGCGAAGAAGCCGAGGACGACGACGAGCGGCAGGCTGACGGTCACGGTTGTCCGGGTCCTTTCAGCGGACGGGGCAGCGGTGGGTGCGGGCGGCCAGTTCGGCGGCGGCGCGGCTGTCGTAGTCGGCGGAGAAGCCGCAGCGCGGGGCGGTGCAGGCCGCGGTGTGCTTCTCACGGCCCCGGCTGTCGTAAGCGGTGCCGACCTGAACGGGGCCGATGCGGGTGACGTTGCGGAAGCTGCGGTTGGCGGACACGGGGTCTCCTCTCAGAGGTGGGCGGCGATGGCTTCGGCCATCGGGGCCGGGACGCCGAGGCGGGCGCGGAGGGTGGGGGTGTCGATCGGGACGCCAGTACGGGCTTGGTGCTCGGCGGCGACCTTGCGGGCGTGGTGGACCAGGGCGGACGGGACGGGTACGGGCGAGGGTTGCGGTGGTGCCTCGATGGCCGGTTGGGCAGGTGGCTCGGGCGCGGTTTCGGGCTCGTCCTCCTGGTCCTCGATGACCTCGGGCTCGGAGTCCGTCTTGGGCGCGGTGTGAGCGAGGAGGGTTCCGCCGAGGAAGGCGATTGCGGGCCAGCCCGCGACGAGGATGCGCAGCCAGGCCGGGACGTTGCCGAGGTCGAGGAGGCCGGCGGTGGCGACGTTGGCACCGAGGGAGGCGGCGAGTGCGATGACGAACCAGCACCAGGCCGCCGCTTTGCCGTGCCCGGAGCGCAGTCGACGCCAGGCGGCGACCAGCAGCAGGTCGACGGAGACGGGGTAGGCCCACGCCTTCCATCCGTCCTGTCCGGCCGCCACGGCGACGTCATGCAGGTGGGCGAAGGACAGTGCGGCGGCGATGAGCGCCTGGACGAGCACCGCGTCGACGCGGGCCAGGTGGGCACGCATGATGCGGCTCCTTCCGGAGTCGGGCAGGGGAAGGTCAGTCGGTGACCGGGTGCGGCAGGACGACCGGCGGCGTGCTCTCGACCGGATGCTCGGGCACGTCGGGCCGGAAGGGCTTCAGGGCGGGGAGGTCGGGGACCAGGGGGGCCGACTCGCGGCAGGTCTTGGCAGCGTCGCCGAGGGAGAGGTACGGCGTGCGGATGCGGGACCAGCCGCCGGAGGTGTCGCCCGCCACGGCCAGACCGGGCCGTTCCGGGGCGATGGAGCAGGCGGCGGAGACCGCTTCGGGGGCGATGTCGCCCAGGGCCATCTTGGCGGAGGCTTCGTCGTTGACGCGGTGGCAAACGCGGCCGGTGAGCTGGGCGCGGAGCATGGTGGCGCCCTTGCCAAGTTCGGCGCCGAAGCGCTGTCCGCACACTTCCAGGTAGATGCCGGCGGCGCGGCCGAGCTGGGCGAGGCGGATGAGCTGGGTGACCATCTCGTCGCGCCGTTCCTCGTCCTTCTTTGTGGCGACCATGAAGAGTTCGGCCACCTCGTCCACGAACAGCACCACCGGCACCGGGCGTTCGTGCTCGGGCAGGCCCCAGATGTCGGAGGTGATTTCCTCGTCCGGGGTGCCGGGGGCAATGCCCTGTCGGGCCTTGATCAGGTCGTACCGGTCCTCCATTTCCTTGACCAGCACCGGCAGCAGTTCAGCCGCCTGTTCCGGGTCGGTCGCGAGTGCGGAGAGCCGGGGCGCGAAGGGAGCCAGCTCGACACCCCGTTTGCAGTCGATGCCGACGAGGGCGACCGGCTGAGGAGCGAGTCCGGCGATGAGGTGCCGCAGGTACATGGACTTGCCGGACAGCGTGGCACCGAGGGTGAGTTGGTGGGGGATGGTGCGGTAGTCGCGGACGAACGGTGTGGCGTCCTCTCGCAGTGCGACCGGCACCTTCAGGAAGCCGCCCGCGATCTTTCGCGGCATACGCACCCGCCGTAAGACGTCGTAACCCACGAGCCGCAGCTCGACGACACCCGGCTTGACGGTGGTGACGTACACGGCGTGAACGCCCCACGCGTGCCGTAGCCGTTCGGCCGAGGCGGCGACGTCGGCGGGTTCCTGGCCCGGCGCCAGGCGGAGGCGTATCCGCAGCCCGGTCGTGGTGGGCCGGATGAGGCCCCGACGCGGCGGCACGGGCCGTACCTCGCGCTGCGTCATGGCCTTCACGGCGAGCACCCGCAGCCGGGAGGGCGCCACCGTCAGGCCACACGCCTCCATGACCGAGCCGTACGAGCTGAGCAACCGGAACGTGGACACCGGCAGACCGACCGTGGACCAGTACGCCGCCGGGTGCTTGGCCCGGGCGTAGGCGGCCCCGCCGCCGAGTGCGGCGACAGGACCACCCACCTCCAGAAGCGTCGTCAGGTCGGACATCAGGCGGCGGCCCCGGTCGCGGCCGGGAAGGCGGCCGGAGTGACGGCGGCAGCGCGGTAGGCGATGCCGTGGCGCTGCTGGCCGTTGAAGACGGACTCCCACGGCCGGGCGACGAGGCCCGGCAGCGAGACCGGCGACCCGAGGGCCAGCCCCTCGGAGATGCCGCCTTCCGGAACGGTGACCTTGATCAGCGACGACTCGCCGTCCTCGATGTAGACGACGCCAATGGTCATCAGCGCCTCACCGCTGTTGGCGTCCTTGGCGATCTCGCCGGTCTGCCGGTCGCGGACCTTCGGCTCGGGGGCCTCGGTGAGGAGGATCGTCGCTCCGGAGGTCTCCACGCGGATGGTGCGCAAGGCACACTCCTATCTACTCGTCTATACAAGATGGGTGCTGCGAGTCCCTTGTTCGGATCGCGCACTCACCTTGCCACACAACTTGCCCACTCGTCTATACGAGTAAGCGTGTTGGGGTGTACGAGTTCGGAGAAGCGGCCTACGCCCGATGTCAGACCCACCCGCCAGAATCCACCCATGCTGATAGCGACCAACGGCCGTGGATCCGAGCTGAAGCGCCCCACGAAGCCGGCAGTAGGAACCATGCTCGCCAACCTGAGACGCGGCAACGAGTACTTGATCCTTGAGCGCCGGGACGAGGAGCGGGAGGGCGACTGGTACATCCAGGTCTGGTTCCGCGACAACAACACCTACCAGCTGGAGTACCGCGACGGTGTCCCGGCGGAGCACTACCAGACCCGAACGGTGTCGCAGGAGAAGGTGTTGCAGGCTCTCCTCGGCTGGATGCTCGACAAGCCGGACTGGCGAGAGGGCTTCATGTGGACCAACATCGGCCACATGTTCGCGCCGGCCGCCGACGGCGAGGACGAGCCGACCGCCTAGAGCTGTGCCGTCGCCCATCTGATCACGTGGCGGGAAGCTGGTACGACAGGACGTACGCGTCCGCCGCCATCACGGTGTCGCAGACCTCGACGGCGCGGCCCTCGGTGTCAAAGGCCGTCCGGATGAGGTGGATGACAGGGACGCCGGCGGCCAGCCGGAGCGTCTTGACCTCTGCGGGCGAGGGCATCCGGGCGCGGATCTCTTCTTCGAAGTGGTCGAGGCGGTGGCCCAGCTCTTCCAGGCGGGCGTAGATGCCGCCGGGGCCGGGGTTGGGTTCGGCGATGGGGGTTCCGCGGGCGATGTCGAGTGGAAGGTAGGAGGTGGCGAACTCGACGGGCCGTCCGTCGAGCAGGTACCGGCGCCGACGAGCCAGCACACGCCGCACGGACCCCAGCCGGGCGGAGACGTCCTGACTGGCCTTCTCCTCCTTGACCTCCAGGCTGTCCACTTGGGGGTGACTGCCGGCCGCGTCGGCCTCCACGATGAACGCGGACTTGCCCTGCTCCCTGTGCCGGCGGGCGAAACGGTCTGAGGCGAGGCGCCTGACGGGCGGGCGTGGTCGTACGAAGACTCCCCTGCCGTGTTCGGCGTGCACCAGGCCCTCACCCTGGAGGATGGAGAAGGCGTTGCGGACCGTCATCCGGGACACCCCGAAGTGGTCGACAAGGTCGGCTTCGGAGGGCAGCTTCTCGCCCTCGCGGAATCGCCCACGGTCGATGGCCTCGCGCAACTGGTCGGCGATCTGCCGGAAGACCGCACGATCGCTCGTGGGGTCGAGATCACCGAGGAGGCCCGAAGGGAGAGGGCTCACGTGAGTACTCCTTTAGGTATCTAGACGAGTGGGCGAGTGTTGTTGCTACGGTGGAGAGCCTAGTCAGCCGAGAGGGCCGAGGAACGTGAGCACTGAACGCCCGCACTCCGTGAGCGTCGCAGGGGTCGTCGTGGACGACCAGGGCCGGGCCCTCCTGATCCAGCGCCGGGACAACGGCCACTGGGAGCCGCCGGGCGGTGTCCTCGAACGCGAGGAGACCATCCCGGAAGCCCTCCAGCGCGAAGTCCTCGAAGAGACCGGCATCAAGATCGCCCTTCCCGCGACCCTGACCGGCGTCTACAAGAACATGACGGGCCTCATCGTCTCGCTGGTCTTCCGCTGTGAAGCCGCCGATGGTGTGCCCACCACCGGTGACGAGACCCGCGCACTGCGCTGGGCCACCCGCGAAGAGGTCACCGAGCTTGCCGACGAGGCATACGCGATCCGCGTCCTGGACGCACTCGATGCCATGACCCCGCCGGCGATCCGCGCCCACGACGGCGTGAAACTCGTCTAGCCCGAACCCGCTGCACATGGCGGCCTACCAGCACGAAGGAACTTGTATGCACGAGTATACGAGTACAGCCCGGGTCTGGGGACTGAGTTGCCCAGGATTCCCCGAAGAAGTGAGCCGGGCCCGCCGCTGGACCCGCGACATCCTGCGCGGCTCCCCCTTAGCCGAAGACGCCGAACTGATCGTGAGCGAGCTGAGCGCGAACGCGATCCTCCACACGGCCAGCGGCCGGGAGTACGGCAGCTTCCACCTGGCGGTCGCCGTCTCCGCTCAGGTGGTCGCGGTGTCCGTCACGGACGACGGCGGCACGGCCACGGCCCCGAAGGTCGAGCGCCAGGACCAGGACGCCGAACACGGCCGAGGACTGGGCATGGTCAGTGCCATCGCCCACCGGGTCGTCGTGCACGACACCGACCAGGGCCACACGGTCACCGCGGAGCTGTACGCGGACGCCCGCCAAGGGGGCCACCCATGCTGAAGCCGCAGCAGTGGGGCTACTGGTGTGAGTGCTGGACGGAGGACCTGACCGAGCAGCGGGGGCCGGCACTGCTGGGGTCGTTCGACGCCTACTCGGCACCTCAGGCAGACCGTTGGGTAGCGGTCGCACTCCGCACGATCTCACCGGCCCTGGACGCTGACGCCTCCGACGAGGCTTGGGAGTGGCTGTACGAGGGCCGCATCGAAACCCGCCGAGCCCTGTTGCGTGCCGAGCCGTGCACAGTGTCAGTGACCCACGCCCAGACCCGCATCACCTGGACGATCCGACCAGTGCTCTTCCTGCCGTTCGCGCACCGCCAGGCGGCCAAACTCCCATCGTGCGCATACGACTTCAAGCCCCGCCCGGCAGACTGAGTTACAACTTTCTCTACTGGTTCAAGGCGGCTCGCTCCGCTCCCCGCGCGCGGCCCGGCCCCCGGCCGGGCCTGCGCTCCTGTCTCCGCCCCGCTCCAGCCCGGCCGGCGCCCGCACCGCGTACGTGGCAGCGAACCTAAGGCCCCAGGGCGAGTGCTACCGAGAGCGGCCATGGGTCAGAACGATGCCTCCGGCGGGGGATCGGCCGGCACCGGGATGGAGGGGGCGCCGTCGCCGACTGCGGGTTCGTCATGGCGGGCGAGAGGGCTCCCATCCCGTACGCCGTCGACCCAGGCAGAGCCGAGCAGACGCGGCCCCTGGCGTCCAGGTCGTTCGTACAGTGGCGCGCTCCACCTGGACGCCAGGAACCACGCCTGCTCCACGGTGTGTGGGTCGACGGCGTACGGGATGGGAGCTGGGGTGTGGTGGGCAAGGGTCGAGGTAAGCGTCGGCCCATGCAGCAAAGCGCCACTGGGCCGAATGATTAATCAGCCCTTTCGCTCATCTCAAGGAGAGGGTGACGGCTCCTCCTCCAACAGTGTCAACAAACGCTGACCGAGGCCCGACAGTGCATACGGCCGGTAGGTTCCCCCATAAATCACGCCGTGGAGGGCGCTTTCGATCAGTCCCAGCGAAAGAAGCCTCTGAAGGATTGCATGCCCGCCTAGTTCCAGACCTGGGTCGATCTTGCACACATCCTGCAACAACATGCCGTACTTCACTCCATCCACGGGGCGCTCAGGAGGCTGAGGCAAGGGTGTCGCTGACGAGATGACATGCATGAACCTGATATGAGGAGGATCTATCTCCTCGATAGCTTTTTGTAGCAGTTCCCACACGTCGAGTCGTGCTGGCGCCGGGTCCGCTACCGCCGCCGCCAGCGCACGAGCGAGTGCGTGCCGCTTCTGAGTGAGTGAGATGTCTTGCGCCGCGCCCACTACTCTGCCTGCGAACTCGAGTAGTCGTTCATCGGCCAGGAGCCGTTCTTGCAGCTCACTTGCCTCGATGCCCAAGACGCGGGTGACCTCATTCACCAGCTGAGCACTTCGGTCGGCACGGTATGCCGCCACCCGATCTGCGACCAGGCCAAAGCTAGTAGCCAAGGCGGGGCCAGCGGCGGCCCCGATGAGCGCCCCTCCAGGGCCACCGGCCGCAGTACCTGCCGTTGTTCCGGCCACGGCAGCAGCTATCTGTTGCAGGCCGCTGATGATCTGACCTTCTGTCCGCTTCTTCACGGCATCGACTGTAAGCACTTGCGTGGTGGCGCGTTCCCTCTTTCCGCCTCGCTTTACAGAAAAGATATGTAGCAGTTGATGTTAGCTACCCAGTCCCTTTCTGTGCCTCTTCAGCGGCCCGTGCTCGTTCAGCTTGTCGAGCCACTCTTTGTCTTGCCGATAGGTCTCTCACCTGCAAGGAGTCGAGGATCACCTCTAGGGTCATTATCCCGGGAATCATATAACCCATGAGGTAATTATTAATCGCGTACGCGGGAATGCCTGTACGATTGCTCACGTCTTTCCAGTAAAAGGGGCTGTCGTTAAGTATTGACTGAAGCATTTCGGCTAGGCGTGTGGCCTGTGGGGTAAGTGGAGGTTGCTGTATGTCGTCCCATGCGCGCCGTTCGTAAAACTCCCTGTGGCGAGCTTCCCATTGCGGGAGCGATTCCACTCCTGCCCAGGCTGAGACGAGAGCCCTCAGTGTTTGAGGCGTGCAATTCCGCTTACCGGCCAAAACTCCATAAATGGTGGCCCGGGAAATTTGGTAAGCATTTGAAATTTCCGCCACACTCGGTGAATTGGATGCCGCGCCACGCAGTTGGCGAAGCTCCAGCGCGAACGCTTGCGTCGGGCCGGTGTTCGGGTTGGCTGGCTGAGGCCGTGCAGGCATGGTCTGGTCCCCCCTTCGATGTCTCATGATGTCTCATGAGAGTCCTTACTTCGAGAAGGGTCGGGCCTGGACGCTGAGACGCGAAAGGGAACGCCCGCTGCTCTAGGTTCCGAGGCCAGCGAGCAGCGGGCGAACGGGCGCCGACAAGGGACACCCAGGATGAGCATTCCACGCCTGCACGAGACGGCAAGCCGTGACGAGGAACCGCAGGGCTCCTCACTGCGCAGAGAGATCAAGGTGCCTATGCCATCCGCGCGCGGAGTGCCAACTTGCACTGCCGTGCTGGGTGCCAGCTCGCTCGCTGGCGCCCTCCTTCACGGAGACATCGCTGCAGAGTCGAGAGCGGTTTGGCCTTTGGTGGTCCTTGTGATCGCCTGCATGGGTTACGACCTCGGACTACGGGCCCTGCGCCGTAGAAGGCAGTGAACGGTCTGGCTGGCAAGGGAAGGTCATGGCCCAGCATCAATGGGTACATCGGACGCCGTCGCGCTGGGCGACCACTCTGTCAAGGTAGAGACAATCGGCTGACACCAACGGCTGACACCAACAGCGGCGAACTGGGCCGGACGAGAGCGGCCCGCGGTGGTCATCACACCCTCGCGGAGCCAGCATCCCTCCGACCTCCAAGGAGTCAGTGATCGACCTGATAAGGATGAGGCCAGGCTTCAAGGCCTTGACCTCGTACGGGCGCCGTCCTCACTGCGGGGCGGCGCCTTCGCCTTGGCTAGGTCATCGAGACTCCACTAGGCCGCGCTGTGATGTGCCCCGCGTGAACGCGTGACCCTTTCCGCGGAGCGCCTGTCAGTGAGGGGCTCTACGTTTCTTCCCGTGCCTGAAGACCGTCCTGCAATTCCCGCCGAGCTGCGGCGGCGTGTCCTGGTCAAGGCTGGGCACCGCTGCGCGATCCCGACCTGTCGCCGGCACCCAGTCGAAGGCCAAGACGCCTTGGTCGTTCTCCCAACGAGTGTCAGTGGGGGATGGCACGCTGGCAGACATCAACGCGCGGAAGAGGAGGGGGCATTGACGAAGATTCCCAAGGGGCGACGGATGGAGCAGGCGGCCGTGAACGCCTTGCGTTCGCTCTTCCAGAGTTATGACCACGTGGTGGAGGAGATCTCGGGGCAGAACGACTACGGCGAGGACCTGTTCGTCACTTTCACCAACGCCGGCCGCGTCACCAACGACGTCATCAAGGTTCAGGTCAAGGGCGGTGCCTCATGGCGAAGATCCTACGGCTACGCCGTACCAGTACGACAGCATGGCGACACCTGGTCGAACGGGAACGTACCCGTGTTCTGCGTTGTCTTCGATCCAGGCACGGAGCAGTTGTACTGGGCGAACGCCACCGAACAACTTCGTCGTGGGGTGCGAGAGGGTCGTCAGGTACGCACCGTGAAGGTGCCTGCCACAGCGGTTCTGGACGACACAACCCTGACACTTTTCGTAGATACGGCCCGCGCGTACGTGGGCGGGTACCGGGGCCGAAACGCCGTCTTGGCGCACCTCGGTGAGATGGCTGGGGTGGTCTTCAGTCCTTCTGATCATGTCCTCCACTGGGTCAACGAGTACGAGGAGCAGTTGATCTTCTGGCAACGCCCTGGAGAGTCGCACGCGACCCTTCTCCACAGCGACCTCGACTGGGATCCCGTCCCGATCACCCCCGGCAAACTGCTCATCCCGGGTGGCTCGCCTCCGGGGCTCAAGTTCGGCGAGGACTTCCCCGAGGATCTCCGACGGATGGCCCCCTTCCCGGTGGTCGGTGGGATCATCCTCAACATGCCCGAGGCCCTGTGGCTAGCCTCCTGTTTCTCCGCCACAGAGTGGGCGCGACGAGAAGCGGAGTCGGGAGCGAGTTTCCCGACCGGCACGGGCATAGATGAATCAGGCACGGTCGCTCCGTGAGCCACAAGCGAGCGAGTCGACCGTGGCGGCAGGGCGGCAGGGTTGGCCTCGCTGAGTGTCTAACTGCGTGACAACGCCGATGTACACCGGCGGACGAGCACGGACGCTCACGGACCATCAACGCAGGTGAGTCGCACGCCACCCCTAGGCAAAACGTCTGCACAAATTGCTTCGGGACGAAGCGGTCGCTCCGTTAGGGTGCGCCGCATGACCGACGACGCCCCGGCGTGTCCCGAGTGCAGTCAGCCCATGCAGTCCGGCGGCATCGTCCTCTCCACGCGGGAGGACGATGGCCGGCGGATGTGTCGGACGCTATGGAGGTGTGCTGGTCGCCATGTCTGGTGGCGTTGGGCCGATCGGCCGGATGAGCCTTTGGAGGCCTGTCCGGTGCCGGAGCTGTTCCGCTGACATCCAACGATGATGCGGCAGGCGGTACGCCTACTCGAAAGTCGGAGCGGCTGCCACCAGCATGCTGCTGATCGAGCCTGTGCCGGCGGCGGCGCTCGTGGGATCAATGCTCGATTCCTCCGCGACCGTCGTGGCCCAGCAATCCCCCCAAGTGGCTGCCCAGTCGCCGGCCAGGTCGCTGTCGGGATCGAGATCCTCGGGCTTGCCCGTGATCCCGTAGGCATCGAGGAGTCGTCGCTCCACGCCGAACGGTTCGCCCATGGCGAGCTCCGGGTACTCACTGATCCAGCGCCTGAGAATCCGTCCGCCTTCGGCGATCAGCCACGCCTCTCCGTCGTTCTGTTCACTGTGGAAGAAGAGTTGGGCCTTACCGAAGACGGCGCTCAAATCTCGGCACAGGTTGGTGACGTGCGCCGTCTGCTGTGTATGCGGCAGGCCGAAGTACGGTCCGACGACCAGGGTCCATCCCTGCATGGGCGGCGTGACTACAACGGTGGAGAACGGCTCCTCCCCGTCGTGCGCCACCTCGTCGATGAGTGCCACACCCTCGGCCCAGCTCGTCTCCTGTACCTCCGTCAAGCCGAGGGCCTTCACTACCTCCGCCTGATCGACAGTCTCGATCGCGAGCCATGAAAGCCAGCAGGCGCGTATGAGCGGTGCGGCATCAGATGTCCCCATGGCCCGCATCGTAGAGGCGTAGGCGTTCGCCGACCTGAGGCCGTCGCTGGGCATCTGCGGTGGTTGCTGTACAGCAGCGGAGTACAGCAACCACCGCAACCGCAACCGACCGCCAAAGGCCGTCGAAGACCCCACGAGCTGCGTGCTGGACCGCAATGGCCGTCCAGCCGATAGTTCGGGACGAAGGGGTCGTGCCAGCTCCTACGGGGAACCAGGGGGAACAGCGGGGAAGCAATGGAGCCGGCCATCACGTCGACACCCTTCCACTGCAGGTCAGCCACGCAACGAGCCCTAGATCACCTTAGCTTCCCAAGCTGATGTCGCGTGGCTACGTAGGCGAGGCATCTTCTGTGAGCGTCGACCAGTAGCCTGCGGCGATCAGCCGTGACACGCCTGGAGGGTTCGTGGAAGTTACCGGTCTCGTCAGTCCAGATCGGTTGTGGTCGGCGCGGGAAGTTCTGATGCGCCCGAGCCCTGTCCCGGCGGCGGCAGGGGTCTACGGGTGGCACTTCGAGCAGCCGCCCCACCCGGGCCTGGACGCTGGGCGTCTGCTCTACGTCGGGATAGCCCCGCGGTACATGGCGAACCGGACCAGCACGCAGAACCTGCGCAAACGGGTGCGCTACCACTACCGGGGCAACGCGGCCGGCTCGACGCTGCGGCTCACTCTCGGATGTCTGCTCGGTCTTGAACTACGCCGCGTAGGCAGCGGCAAGCGGATGACCTTCGGCAGAGCCGGCGAAACCATCCTGAGCCAGTGGATGGCGGACAACGCGCGAGTGTGCTGGATCGAGCGAAGCGAACCGTGGGACCTGGAGTCACAGCTCATCTCTCAACTCGATCTCCCGCTGAACCTTGACCAGAACCGCCACAACCCGTTCCACAGCCGCTTGAAGGAGCTACGGGCCCAAGCACGCCAACGAGCCAGGGAGTTGCCTGTCAGCTCGTAGGCCGCCGAACGGGCCGCCGGTCCGTTGTCTGGGCCGTCCCTGGGCCGTCCGAGGCCGCTCAACAGTGGGCAATGACGACCAACGACGACCACCAGGCGCGCGAGCCCACGGGCCCTGACCAGCAAAAACCCAGCTCACCAAGATCTCCGGCAAGACCCAGGGCAAGAAGAAGTAACTCCGCATCATCAGGCCCCCGACCCGCGAAATCCTCGCGGAGCGGGGGCTTTTTGATGGGGGTTGCCCAGGATTTCCCCGGAGAAGTGAGCCGGGCCCGCCGCTGGACCCGTGACATCCTGCGCGGCTCCCCTTTGACCTCCACACCGCCAGCGGCCCGGGAGTACGGCAGCTCGCACCCGGCGGTCGCCGTTGTCTCCGCTCAGTGGTCGCCGGGCAGGCAGGGGCGACCGCCGACCGGGAGGTCGTCAAGGTACAGCGACGGGGGACGGCCCGTGGAGACGGCGGACATCGCGGTGCCCGCCGCCCACTGCGAGATCGTCCACGAGATTCCGAGGACAGAATGGAAGGTCAACTCACTCACTGACCGCCCCTGGTCTCGATATGGATCCGCGTCAACGCAAACAGGATCAGGAGGTCGAGTGTCATCACGGGGATGGCCCACAACGGGTAGTACGGAACGAACATGAACTGGGTGATCAGGCTGATCGCCGCCACTGCCCCACCGGCCCCGCGACCCCAGCTCTGGCCTGACAGAACGCCCAGGCCGGCGACGACGAGTGCCACTCCGATCACAAGGTGGATCCAGCCCCAAGCCGTCAGGTCGAACCGGTAGGCGTACCGGGACGCGGCGAACAAGGTGTCATGCGCGATTCCAGCCGCGCCCATCAGAATGCTGGCGGGCCCGCTGAGCAGCATCAAGACCCCAGCGAAGTTGGAGGCGTCATCGACCGTTTCCCTGCCGTCGGGCCCTCCGCGTCCGCGCTGTGTCCTGGTCGGCACCGTTGTCATGGCAGCAGCCTTCCTGTGCAGCGCAATCGCTTCCCCGTTTTCATGATGGATCTTCCTGGGACGCCCCGCCTCCCGGGCGACCCGCACGGCCGACGTCCGCGAGAACCAGGGGGCTACTTGAGTGGTGCCCCGTTCCGCAGCAAGACGAGCGCCGCAAGAAGTGAGCCGGAGTCGCAGGGTGAGTGTCTGTGCGCGGAAGCGCCCCGCGCCGCGTGGCTGCGGGGCGCCTGGGGGCGCCTGGGGGGGTCAGTCGATCTTCTCCCCGTCGTGCGTGCCGCCCTTGCAGAGGTTGTCCGTCAGGTCGGCCATTCCGCCGCCCTGCTTGCACTCGGAAGGGGTGACGTAGGAGTGGGCACCCTGTGCGATGGCGGTGGCGGCGCCTGTGAGGCCGAGTCCGGCGAGGGCTGCCGTGGCGATGACGGTGGCGAGGATTCGTCGAATGCGCATGTGGTTCGCCTTTCACGGATTGCCTCGGTTGGGGCACTAGTCAGCTTCACCTTCGCCCATGTGGGTGGCACGTCGTATTGCGCCATTCGGGTGACATTGCTGTCGGGGGTGCGGGGCAGAAGACGGGCCCGCCAGAGCCAGGGGAAGAAGGAGCAATCTTCGCCTTTCATTGCCCTCCAGGTCTCCTACCTGCGGCTTTCTCTCGGGCCGCGCGCCTGCTGCCGTAATCGGCCACTCAACGGAGAAGGAAGGACCTTCGGCTTCCGGGTGAATCAAGCCGTTCGCCGAGTGGCGTCCGATGTGGCAGCGGGTAGGCAGTCGTGCTGTCGGACAAGAAGCGGACAGGGAGCAGCCCGATGCCGAAGTTCCTCATCCAGGCCACCTACACGCCAGAGGGCACGAAGGGGCTGCTCAAGGAAGGCGCCAGCGGCCGCCGCGAAGCCGTCGACCGGGTCGTGGCCGACCTCGGCGGGACGGTCGAGGCCATGTACTTCGCCTTCGGGGAGGACGACCTCGTGTGCATCATCGACCTCCCCGACCCGGCGTCGATGGCCGCCGCCAGCCTCACCGTCAAGGCCAGCGGCGCCCTCCGCACCCGGGCCACTCCCCTCCTCACACTCGAAGAGATCGACGAGGCCGCCCGCCGCCAGGTTCCCTTCCGGGCTCCCGGCGCGTGAGCCGGACACGGCCTGGCGGGAGGTCGTGCACCGAGGGCGCACGGAGACATGCCTCCTCGCCCTGAAGGGCACTCGGTCAGTGAGCGTGGAGGTCCTGAGATGAGTGCCGGAGACAAGGCCAAGGCAAAGGCCGAACAGGTTGTGGGAAAGGCCGTGCGAACGCTGGCTCACGCGGTGCACAAGGATGATCTCGCGGTGAAGGGTGCCGCCCTCGAAGCGCGGGGCAGGATGCGGGGTGCGAAGGAGGGGGCCAAGGGGGCCTTCAAACACTGAGAACGCCACCACCTCCCAGGGTGGTCCCGTGGCGGTGGCCGGGCTGTGCGGTGGCCGGACCCGAGGTGTCATCCGACCAAGCCGCGCAGCAGCGCCGAGCGCACGGTGGGCGCATCGCAGATGCCGCCCGCTGATCGAGTGGCCGTCCGCTGATCAAGCCGGAATCCAGTCGGGCCACCCCGGCGGCACGTTGTTCGCGGGGCAGAGGCCCGAGTCGCCGGGGTAGTCGGCCAGCGTTCCCCGGGCAGCGAAGAACCACCAGGCCAGGCACACCGTCGTGACGATCACCAGCACGGTCGGCAGTGCGGCGCGGATCGCCCTCGGCGCGGCCGGTGCCAGTCGTCGGCCGGCGGCCCGTGCCAGAAGCGCCACCACCGCGCCCGCTCCGGGGACCACGGGGAGCAGGACGTTGAGTTCCAGGCGTCCGCCGGCGTCGTATCCCGCGTCGCAGTACGCGCGGGCCCAGACGGTCAGGGCCCAGGCGGCGCAGCCCATGGCGGCCCCGAACAGGGCGGAGGCCGCCCAGGGGAGGCAGGAGGCGGAGCTCCGGTCGGCTGGGTTCGCGACGCCCGGCTTGGCTGTGTTCACGTCATGACATGACAGCGAGCGCACCCGGCGCGGTTGCGCCGCGCCGGGTGCGTGTCCCACCGCGCACCTCGTGTCGGGTCCGGTCAGGACAGATCCGGTACGCAGCCGAACCAGTTCACCGCGTGCTCGTCCTTGGTGTAGCCCATGCATCGCATCGTCTTGTCGTGCAGGGTGCTGGTCCCGGCGATGTCCTCGTCCAGGTAGTCCGTCTTGTGGCGCGGCTGGACGAGGGTGTCGATGTCGATGACGTACCAGCGGTGTCTCTGCTCCGGGATGTCGCAGCCGTGCGCGGTGACGTTGCGGCTCGGCCCTTCACTCCATATGGGGCGCTCGGCGCGCTCGCAGTGTGCCTTTTCGGATGCGGCGGCGGTGCCGGCGCCGGTGCCGAGCAGCGCCGCGGCGCCCATGGCCACCGCCGCGGCGGCGCCCAGCAGGCGGTGCGGGGTGCGGTTCATCAAGTGGTTCTCCCTGGCGATCACAATGGCGGAACGGCGATCACGGAACGGCATGACGGGACGGCGATCACGGGACGGCGATCCCGGGACGGCGATGCCGCACCCGTGAACACCCCGTCAGCTTCTGTGATCGTCACACCCGGTCCGGCGCCCGTCCTGGCGAGCACCTCACCCGTCCCACGTCCCGGTGACCGGTGTGGTGCCAATGCAGCAGCGGGAGTGACGCGGGTCACTTTTCGGCGCGTCACATCTCCCGCTCGCCCTCCGTCAATGAGGTGCAAGCAGCCGCAACCCACTGAGGAGCACACCATGGACGCTCGGCTCAACCTCTTCGCCAGCCCCGTCGCCGGCAAGGTGTTCAAGCACTTCAACGCGGCCGGCAAGGCGATCGCGGAGTCCACGCTGCCCGCCGCCACGCAGGAGCTGGTGAAGATCCGTGCCAGCCAGATCAACGGGTGCGGGTTCTGCACCGACATGCACACCAAGGACGCCCTGGAGGCCGGGGAGAACCAGACCCGGCTGCACCTCGTCGCGGTCTGGCGTGAGGCCACCGTGTTCAGCGACGCGGAGCGGGCCGCGCTGGAGCTGGTGGAGCAGGGCACCCGGATCGCCGACGCGGCCGGCGGGGTCCCGGACGAGGTCTGGGCGAACGCCGCCAAGCACTACGACGAGGAGCAGCTCGCCGCCCTGGTGGCCCTCGTCGCCGTGATCAACGCCTACAACCGCGTCAACGTCATCGTCCGGCAGCCCGCCGGCGACTACGTGCCCGGCATGTTCGGCTGAGACGAACACCCCTCACGGGTGCATGCGCGCGCCCTTGAGGACCTTGTCCACTCCGTTCTTCGGGCCGTACACCGCCAGGCCCACCAGGTCCAGCTCGGCGGTCGGGACGGCGCGGACGGCCGCGCGGTTGTCGCGGTCGTTGCCCGTGGTGAACAGGTCCGCTGTGAACACCGCGCACGGCAGGACACGGGTCAGCGCCCTGCCGTGCGCCGCCTTCAGGGTCTCCTTGGTGCCCTCGAAGACCAGCACCGGCTGGCGGAACATGGGCAGGTACGACACGCCGTCCGCGTCCTCGTACGGGTCGCCGACCACCTCGGGGAGCGTCGGGCCCAGGCCGCTGACCAGGAACGCGGTCACGTTCAGGCGCTGCCAGGGTTCCAGGTCCTCGCGCAGCAGCACGGCGATCTTCGTGTCGAAACGGATGGGTTCAGTGTTCATGGACTGAGACTCGCGGCCGGGTCCCGGCCCCGTCTTGTACGTTTTTTGCATGACCGCCGGGCAAGAAGTGAGCGCGTGGCGTCCCCGGGTCCCGGGCGTCACCGAGGTCTTCCACGCCCGCTTCACCGAGTACGCCTATCCGATGCACGTCCACGACGCCTGGACGCTGCTCATCGTGGACGACGGGGCCGTACGGTACGACCTCGACCGGCATGAGCACGGCACGCCGCTCGACACCGTGTCGCTGCTGCCGCCGCACGTGCCGCACAACGGGTCGCCGGCCACGCCGGGGGGTTTCCGCAAGCGGGTCGTCTATCTGGACAGCAGCCGGCTCGGGGAGGAGTTCATCGGGCCGGCCGTGGACTCCCCCGACCTCCGGGACCCGGTGCTGCGGCTGCGCGTCGGGCAGTTGCACTCCGCCCTCGCGCGGCCCGGCGACGAGCTGGAGGCGGAGAGCAGGCTGACCCTCGTCGCGGAGCAGCTGCGGCACCGACTGCGGCGGCGGTCCACGGACGGGGGACGGCACGAGAGTCCCGTACTCGCCCGCCGGCTGCGGGAGTTGCTGGACGCGCGGGTCGTCGAGGGGGTCTCGCTGGAGGAGGCCGGCCGGTTGCTGCACGCCCATCCGGCGCACCTCATCCGGGCGTTCAGCGGCGCGTACGGCATCGCCCCGCACCAGTACCTGATGTCGCGGCGGGTCGGGCGGGCCCGGCGGCTGCTGCTGGACGGGGTGCCGCCGGGCGAGGCGGCCCCGGTCGCCGGGTTCTACGACCAGGCCCATCTCACCCGGCACTTCAAGAAGCTGGTCGGGGTGACCCCGGGGCGTTACCGGAGCAGGGCGCGCTGAGCCTCGTGCAGGTTGCGCGGGCGTACGGCGTCCGTGGTGCCGTACAGCTCCAGGCGGGAGTGCAGGTCGCCGGCGAAGTCGGGGACGTCGGTCTGGTCGAATTCGCGGACCTCGTTGATGCCGACGGTCGCCGAGTACGGGGCGAGGCCGTCGATCTTCACGAGGCCGGCCCGGCCGTTGGTGACCCGGATGTTCCAGTGGGTGAACCGGGCGCCGAAGAGCGGGCCGGCGCTGGCGTCCCCGCCGTGGCGGCCGTTGTTGTTCACGGTGATGTCGGTGCGGACGTTGGCGAAGGGCAGGCCGCGGTGGCTGTCGAAGGTGCCCATCCGCATGTCGCCGCGTGACCAGACGTTGTGGGAGGAGAGTCCTTCGACGTTGATGCCGTGCAGTTGGGTGTTCGCGGGGGCGGGGACCGTGCGCTCCTCGATGGTGAAGTCCTCGACCAGGTTGTCGTGGGAGCCCTCCCGGCAGAAGTAGGGGTGGTGCGAGCCCCGGCCGGCGACCCGGGTGCGGCGCAGGGTGCAGGCGGAGGCGGCGACCAGGCCGAAGCCGTTGTCGACGTGGCGGACCGTGACGTCGTCCACCCAGCAGTCGTAGGCGCACTGGAGGACGACGCCGTTGTAGCCCTTGTCGAGGAGGTGGGGGGACTGCGGGGTCTGAACCGCCTCCAGGGTCAGGCCCTCGACGCCCGAGCCGGTCAGTTCCGGCACGTGCGTGGTCAGGCGCGGGTCCCACTCCGGGCGGATGTCGAGGGGCAGGGGGCGTTCCAGGGTGACGCGCCGGCCGTGGACGCGGTGGACGCGGACGGGCCATTCGTAGGGGACGTACGACGTCAGTTTCGTCTTGTCGTCCCAGACGTACGCCGCCGGGCCGGTGCCGTCGCCCGCCATGTGCTGGAGGAGGGTGTGGGCGGCGTCGTCGGCGAGGCGCAGGAGGACGAGCCGGCCGGGGCGGAGGGCGGAGGGGTCGGCGACCGTGACCGTCCACGATCCGCGTTTCGCCGGGGCGACGGTGGTGAGGGTCGTCCACTCGTCCCGCCCGTTGCCGGTCCAGCCCTCGAAGGGCCAGGCCCGGTCCCGGATGGCGGCGGTCAGGGATTCCCAACGGGCTCTCGGCGCCAGCCAGATGAGGCCGCCCGCCCAGGACCAGGAGGACTTGTCGCCGCCGTAGCGGGAGCCGTAGACGCCGATCAGCTCGGTGAGGTTCTTCGTCGCGTACAGGGTCGTACGGCCGCTGCCGGCGCCGCGCAGGACGACGTTCGAGTCGCCGAGGCGGATGACGTCGTCGATGCGGTAGGTGCCGGGCGGGATGGTGACCGTGCCACCGCCGGCCCTTCCGGCGGCGGCGATGGCACGGTTGATCGCGGGGGCGCAGTCCGTGGTGCCGTCGGGTACGGCGCCGTACGCGGTGACGTCGGCGACGACCCGGGGGCGGGGGAAGCGGCTCGCCCCGGCCCGGCAGCCCGCCCGGCCGATGTACGGGATCTGCGGGTGGGTGAGCGGGATGCGGGTGAACTCCCGCCAGAGGGTGGGCGGTTCGGCCGCCCGCGCGGTGCCGGTCGCGGCGCCCAGGGCCACCGCGGTGGCTCCGGCGAGCAGGGCCCGTCTGGTGAGGTGCGCGTTGCTCATGTCCACCCGCCCCTATCTCTTCCTGGTTCATGCTCATGAACGATGTTCAGGAATGCGTTGGCGGTGAGCATGCCACCGTGCCCGGCGGGCGGGAAAGGGGTCGTACGGAAGAAAAGCGAGACGTCAGTCCGCGGGGCGGTCGATCAGGTGCATGAACGCCTCCAGGTTGCGCGTGGACTCGCCGCGCGCCACCCGCCAGGCGTACTCCTTGCGGATCGAGGAGGCGAAGCCGAGCTCCAGCAGGGTGTTGAAGGCGCCGTCGGCCGCTTCCAGGACCTGGCCGAGGAGCCGGTCCACCCCGTCCGGGGTGACGGCGGCTAGGGGCAGCCGGGCGGTGACGTAGACGTCGCCGAGGTGGTCCACGGCGTAACTCACGCCGTACAGCTTGAGGTTGCGCTCCAGCAGCCAGCGGTGGACGCCCGCCTCGTTCTCGTCGGGGTGGCGGATGACGAAGGCGTTGAGGGAGAGGGAGTGGCGGCCGACGAGGAAGGACACCGTGGTGGACAGCTTGCGCGTGCCGGGCAGCTTGACCACGTAGTTCCCGGGCTCGGGGCTCTCCCACTCCAGTTCCGCGTCCTCAAGGACGCTCTCCAGGACCTGTCCGGCCTTCTCGACATCACCCATGGTGGGAGCGTACGCGACGGCGGTGGGACTGGGTCGCGGCCGTGTAGACGTCGGCGGTGGCGGCGGCGGCCGCGTCCCAGCCGAAGCACTGGGCGTGCCGTGCGGCGGCCCGGCCCATGCGCGCGCAGAGCTCCGGTTCGTCGGCGAACCGGCGCAGCACGCGCGCGTAGTCGGCCGGGTCGTGGCCCTGGACCAGGAAGCCGGTCTCGCCGTCCCGCACGGCCACCGGCAGACCGCCGACCGAGGCCGCGAGCACCGGCGTCCCGGACGCCTGCGCCTCGATGGCGACCAGCCCGAAGGACTCGCTGTACGACGGCATGACCAGGACGGACGCGGCCCGGAACCAGTCCGCCAGCTGCTCCTGGCCGACCGGCGGGCGGAACCGCACGACGTCCGCGATGCCCAGCCGGGCCGCGAGCTTCTGCAGCCCCTCCGGCTTGGCCAGCCCGCTGCCGCTGGGGCCGCCGACGACCGGGACGAGGATGCGGGAGCGCAGCTCCGGGCGCTCGTCCAGCAGGACGGCCACGGCGCGCAGCAGGATGTCCGGTGCCTTGAGGGGCTGTATGCGGCCCGCGAAGAGGGGGATCAGGGCGTCCCGCGGGAGACCGAGCCGGGCGCGGGCGGCGGCACGGGCGTCGTCCACGGGGGCGGGCGAGCCGTCCTTCGGCGAGCCGTCCGTCAGGGAGCCGCCCTCCAGCGAGCCGTCCACCGGAGAGCCGCCCTCCAGCGAGCCATCCGTCGGGAAGTCGCCCCTCGGGAAGGGGCGGAAGCGGTCCAGGTTCACGCCGGGGTGGACGACGGCGACCTTCGCGGGGTCGGCGGCGTAGTACTGGACCAGCTCGCCGGCCTCCTCGGCGGTGTTGGCGATCAGCCGGTCGGCGGCGGCCACGATCTGGGTCTCGCCGATGACCCGGGCGGCGGGCTCGGGGGTGTCGCCGTCGGCCAGGTTGGCGTTCTTGACCTTGGCCATGGTGTGCATGGCGTGCACCAGCGGCACGCCCCAGCGCTGGGCGGCGAGCCAGCCGACGTGGCCGGAGAGCCAGTAGTGGGAGTGGACGAGGTCGTAGTAGCCGGGTCGGTGGCCGGCCCAGGCCTGCATCACGCCGTGCGTGAAGGCGCACAGCTGGGCCGGGAGGTCCTCCTTGGCCAGGCCCTCGTACGGACCCGCGTCGATGTGCCGGACGAGGACGCCGGGGGCCAGCTCGACGACGGGGGGCAGGCCGCCTGCCGTGGCCCGGGTGAAGATCTCGACCTCGATGTTGATCGCGGCCAGCCGCTGGGCGAGCTCCACGATGTAGACGTTCATGCCGCCCGCGTCGCCGGTGCCGGGCTGGTGGAGCGGGGAGGTGTGCACGGAGAGCATGGCGACCCGGCGGGGCCTGCGGTACAGCCGGAGCCGCGTGCCGGCCGCCGGGGAGCGTCGCCCGAGCCTGCTGACGTACTGGCTCACCTGGCGTTCCTCCTTGTTGCGGGCATGCCTGACGAGGGCCCACCTCGCCCTCCAAGCTGGTCCAACAGTGAGCGGGTGCCCGCCCATTTCCTGCTCAGGCGGCTTTGCCGAATCATTACCCAGGATCGATCAACGGTTCGAATGCGGATGGCGTCGGCGGCGGTGCGCCCCGAGGGGCAGGCCCGCGGCGGCGTCCGCTTACCCTCGTACTCATGACAGCCCGCGCCGCCACCCGCCCCGTGGGAACGGTGACGCGCGGGACCACCAACCCCAACCGGCTGCGCCGCATGGACCGCTGGATCGCGGCCACGCACGGCGCCGAGCTGCGCCGCGCGAGCGAGCCGGTGGCGGTCGACCTGGGATACGGTGCCGCTCCCTGGACCGCCGTGGAACTGCTGACCCGGCTGCGCGCGGCAGCGCCCCGCGCGCGTGTCGTCGGTGTCGAGATCGAACCGGAGCGGGTCGCGGCGGCCCGGCCGTACGAGCGGGAGGGGCTGACCTTCCGGCACGGCGGCTTCGAGATCCCGGTGCCCGGGCGCCCGGTGCTCATCCGGGCCGCCAACGTGCTGCGCCAGTACGACGAGGACGAGGTCGCGGCGGTCTGGGAGCGGCTGCGCGCGCGGCTCGCCCCGGCGGCCGGCGGCTCGCGTGGCGGGCTGCTGGTGGAGGGGACGTGTGACGAGATCGGGCGGCGGCACGTGTGGGTGGCGCTCGGCCCGGAGGGTCCGCGCACGGTCACCTTCGCCACCCGGCTGGGCTCCCTGGACCGCCCCTCCGACCTCGCCGAGCGCCTGCCGAAGGCACTGATCCACCGCAACGTCCCGGGCGAGCCGGTGCACTCCTTCCTGCGTGACTTCGACCGTGCCTGGGCCGCCGCCGCGCCCTACGCCTCCTACGGCGCCCGGCAGCGCTGGCTGCGCGCGGTGCGGGACCTGACCGCCGACTGGCCCGTCACCGACTCCCCGGCCCGCTGGCGGCAGGGCGAAGTGACGGTGGCCTGGGCGGCGTTGGCGCCCCGGGTCTGATCCCGGCACCCGGGCCGGACAGCGGGGCCCGCGTCTGACGCCGCGTCGGTATCACCCGTTCGGGGCACCGGAGACGGAACGATCTCCGTGCGTCGTTCGTCACACCGGCGAGGAGATCGTCGTATCCGGTGGCGAGCGGGGGAATTCCGGTTTCCGACGGCCTCTGTCGCTTTGCGCGCGGCCGTGGCACGATCCCTCAGACGCCCGTAAGTTACTGACGGTAAATCAGTTTGGGGGAAGACGTATGGGACCGGGCAAGCGCGGCCTGCTCACGGCCGCCCTGACCGTGATCTGCGCGGTGACCGTCCTGTCGGCGCCCGGCACCGCGTTCGCGGTTCCCGAGCCCTCCCGCACCCCGTCCGGGACCCCCACACCCACGGCGACTCCCATACCGACCCCGACTCCCGCGCCCAGCAAGGATCTTGAAGAGGTCCGCGCGAAGCTCGACAAGCTCTACCACGACGCCGCCGTGGCCACCGACGCGTACAACGCGGCCGAGGAGAAGGCGGAGAAGCAGTCCGCCGAGATCGTGGAGCTGGCGAAGAAGATCGTGGCCGGCCGGCGGAAACTGGACGAGCTCAAGGACCAGGCGGGCGCCGCCGCCCGCGACCAGT
Source organism: Streptomyces sp. Ru62 (assembly GCF_002920615.1). Taxonomy (GTDB): domain Bacteria; phylum Actinomycetota; class Actinomycetes; order Streptomycetales; family Streptomycetaceae; genus Streptomyces. The sequence continues at coordinate 70,680 of NZ_PQSU01000001.1, read as the reverse complement.
ACCGCACCGGTGGCCTGTCCGACACCGCCCGGTTCCTGCTCAGTGACGACCCGGGCCGGTTCCTGGACGGCGCCGGACGGGTGCTCCAGGGCCAGCAGGCGGCGAAGAAGCTGATGGCGGAAAAGGCCCGCACCCAGCAGGAGTTGCAGAGTTACGCCGACGACGCCTCCGACCGCTGGAAGGAGCTGGAGGCGAACCGCAAGGCCAAGGACGCCGCCAAGAAGAAGATCGAGAAGCAGATCGACGCGGCCGAGAAGCTCCAGTCCCGGCTGGAGAAGAAGGAGAAGGAGCGGCTCGCCGAGCTGGAGCGGGAGGCCGCGGCCAGGGCGCAGACCGCCTGGCTGGACACCGGCGCCCTGAAGGACGTCCACGGAAAGGCCTCCGCACAGGGCGAGAAGGCCGTGCAGTACGCCACCCGGCAGCTCGGCAAGCCGTATGTGTGGGGCGCCGAGGGCCCGGACTCCTTCGACTGCTCGGGCCTGACCTCCCAGGCCTGGGCGGCGGCCGGCCATCCCGTGCCGCGCACCTCGCAGGAGCAGTGGAAGCAGCTCAAGCACGTCGAGGTGAAGGACATGCGCCCCGGTGACCTCGTCATCTACTTCGACGACGCCAGCCACGTCGGGATGTACATCGGCGACGGCACGATCATCCACGCGCCGCGCCCCGGGCGGACGGTGACGATCGCGGGTGCCGGCTCGATGCCGATCCTGGGGGTCGTACGACCGGACGCGTGACCGGTCGCGCGCGGTGCGGTGCGGGTCATCTCCCCGGTGACGTACGTCATGTGACCCACCGCACGCACGATCCGCCCCAAACTCCCCCAGGACGTGAGCTTCGTCATCCCGCCGGGGCCGTCGGTGTGTCCAACTGCGGTACGGAACGCGGCATATGACAGTGGCGCGCACGGGAGCGACGCGGCTCACACCATTCCGTCGGGGCGGTCCCAGCCGCTATGGTCCCGGTCGGTGGGTCGAGACCCCTCGACGCCGCCGTGCCCTCGGGGGGAGGGAAGGAACCCAGGAAATGCCCGTACCCGTACCGCGGCAGAGAGCGATCCCGGCCGTGGAGAGTGGTCAGGCGCAGGCCGCCCGCGCAGTCGGCGGCCCCCTCAAGGAAGAGGCCCACCGCGACGCCACGGCCGTGAACGGCACCGGCGCCACTCTCACCCTGCTGCTGATCGAGGACGATCCGGCCGGCTCGCCGATCGTGCCCGACCTGTTGGACTCGGCCGGCAAGCCGATCCGCGTCCGCACCGCCCGCAACCTCACCGAGGCCGAGCGGCTGCTCACCGACGACGTCCACTGCATCCTGCTGGACCTGGCGCTCCCGGCGCCGGGCGGCAGCGGCACCGACGACGAGCTGGCCGTGCTCAGGCACGTCCTCCAGCTCGCGCCCCGGCACGCCGTGCTCGCGCTGACCGCCTCCGGCGACGCCGAGCGCGGCGCCGAGGCCGTGCGCGTGGGCGCCCAGGACTACCTCTTCCGGGACGAGCTGGACGGCCGGCTGCTCAGCCGCGCCATCCGGTACGCGGTGGAGCGCAAGCGGTCCGACACCGCCGAGCGGCGGCTCGCCGAGGGCAAGATGCGCGCGCAGGAGAACCGCCGGCTGGAGCGCGGCCTGCTGCCGACCCCGCTGCTGGAGGGCTCCTCGCTGCGGTTCGCCGCCCGCTACCGCCCCGGCCGGTCCCGAGCGCTGCTCGGGGGCGACTTCTACGACGCCGTCCGCACCCCCGACGGCACCGTGCACGCCATGATCGGCGATGTCTGCGGACACGGCCCGGACGAGGCCGCACTCGGCGTGGAGCTGCGCATCGCCTGGCGGGCGCTGACCCTGGCCGGGCTGTGCGGGGACGAGCTGCTGAACACCATGCAGCAGGTGCTGGAGCACGAGCGCGCGGACGAGGAGATCTTCGCGACGCTGTGCACGGTGGACATCGCGCCCGACGGCCGCCGGGCCGGTCTGTGCCTGGCCGGCCATCCGGCCCCGCTGATCGCCCGCCCCGGCCGGCCGGCGCGGCTGCTCCCCTACGAGAACAACGGCCCCGCGCTGGGGCTGCTGCCCGGCGCCCGCTGGCCGCGGATGCAGGTCGAGCTGGGTGCCGAGTGGAGCCTGATGCTCTACACCGACGGGCTGATCGAGGGCCGGGTCGGTGAGGGCGGGGAACGGCTCGGTCAGGACGGCATGCTGGAGATGATCCGCCGGCAGCTGTCCGAGGGACTGCGGGGGGAGGCGCTGCTGCGGGCCGCGGTGAGCGAGGTGCGGGACCTCAACGGGGGCGAGCTGACCGACGACGTCGCGGTGGTGCTGCTGGATCGGACGCGGTAGGCGGAATCCCGCCGTGCGCGGTTCCGCGCCGTCGGCCGGGTACCGGCAGCTCCTGGCTGTTCCCACACACGCACTCGGCGAGCGGTCCCGCCGGCGGGATGCCGTCAGCGGCCGCCGTTGTACGGGCCGTACGGGCCGTCGCTGCTGCTTCCGCCCCGGCGGCGGCCCCACCCGCGGCCGCCGCCCACCTGCTGGAGGGCGGGGCGGACGTCGACGAGGTAGACGATGCTCGCCACCGCGCCGGCGATGGGGAGGATGGACAGGAGCGAGAACAGGTAGCTGACCACGAGGGCGATGGCGAGGATGATCAGCCAGAAGACCTTGTTCTGCTTGTCGGCGGCGCGGAAGGCGTCCTCGCGCCGGAACGCGGCGTCGAACAGCCCGAACGCGGCCAGGGCCATCAGAATGATCTTCAAGATGCCCATGAAACCCGCGAAGCCCAACATCAGCATGCTGTCCACCGCCCGTTGTCTGCCGATCCCTGCTACGCCGCCACCGTACCCATAGAACGGGCCGGACACCCCAAAGGTGCCCGGCCCGGACCCGTCTCGTCGGCCATGGTCACTTGGCCGGCGGGGTCGTCTTCTTCGCCGTGGTGGTCGGGGTGGTGGTCTTGCGGGGAGCCGGGGCCTTCTTCGCCACGGGCTTCCTGTCCGCGGCCGGGTCGGCCTTCGCCTCGGCCGGCTTCGGCTGGTCGTCCTTGACCTCGACCGGCTCGGGCTTGCCCTCGACCGCGATCGCCAGCTCCTCGATCTCCTCGGCGGCCTCGCCGCGCCAGGTCTTCACGGCCTGCTCGCCGTGCTCGGCGACCCGCTCGTAGGTCTCGCGGGCCTTGACGGCGTACTCGGCGGCGACGCCGACGCTGCGCAGGGCGAGGTCCTGGGCGGTCTCGCCGAGCTTCTTGAGGTCGACGTCGATGGTCCCGATGAACTCGTTGACCTTGGCCTGAAGGGTCTCCTGCGCCTCCTTGGCGCGGGCGGTGGCCTTCTCCTGCACGGCCTTCGGGTCGGTGTTGCGCACGGCCTCGATGCGCGCCGGGGCCTCGGCGCGCAGCTGCTCGACCAGGGCCGGCACCTTCTTGGCCTGCTGAAGCGCCAGGTCGGCGGTGCCGGCGGCGAAGTAGAGCGGGGTCGGGTCGCTGAGGGTCTTGCGCAGGTCGTCGGTGATGGCCATGGTGAGGGTCCTCCCGGATCGGATTCGCGTTCGGCTGGGTTGGTGTGGTCCGCGGCGGGCGTCCGGAGCCCTGGTCCGGCTTTTATCCGGCCGTCCGCCGCGGGCCGGCGTCCGTGTCACTTCCGGCGGCATCGCCTGAGCCGGCCGTACGGCTGCCGCCGCCGGTCCCCTGGTCCACGTTCCCGGGGCCGTCGTCCTCGGCACGCTCGCCGATCCCGAAGCCGTTCTCCTTGCGGAAGGACTCGTAGATCTGGAGCAGCACCTGCTTCTGCCGCTCGTTGAGCGTGGGGTCGGCGAGGATGACGGCGCGCGTCTCGACCTCGTCCCGGTCCCGCTCGGCGTCGAGGATGCCGGCGCGGACGTACAGCGTCTCGGCGGAGATGCGCAGGGCCTTGGCGACCTGCTGGAGCACCTCCGCGCTGGGCTTGCGCAGTCCACGCTCGATCTGGCTCAGGTACGGATTGGACACCCCGGCGGCGTCGGCGAGCTGCCGCAGCGACAGCTGGGCGTTCCGCCGCTGTTCGCGCAGGTACTCACCGAGGTTGCCGACGTTCAGCGATGCCATGCCTCCACCTTGCCCCACCCACGCTAACAATTGCAAGCACCCCGCTTGCAAGAGTGTGTCGTGTCACCGGGAAGGCGTCAGGAATGGAGAAGCGCCCGCCGTCGGGGCGCCGCTACGGTTGCCGGCATGGACGACGCCATCGCACAGCATGCCGCCGACAGTCATGACCTGATCCGTGTGCACGGGGCACGCGAGAACAACCTCAAGGACGTGAGCGTCGAGATCCCCAAGCGCCGGCTCACGGTGTTCACCGGGGTCTCCGGCTCGGGCAAGAGCTCGCTGGTGTTCGACACCATCGCCGCCGAGTCGCAGCGGCTGATCAACGAGACGTACAGCGCGTTCGTCCAGGGCTTCATGCCCACGCTGGCGCGGCCCGAGGTCGACGTGCTCGACGGGCTGACCACCGCGATCATCGTCGACCAGCAGCGGATGGGCGCCGACCCGCGCTCCACGGTCGGCACCGCGACCGACGCCCACGCGATGCTGCGCATCCTGTTCAGCCGGCTCGGCACCCCGCACATCGGCTCGCCCAAGGCGTTCTCCTTCAACGTCGCCTCGATCAGCGGCGCGGGCGCGGTCACCGTGGAGCGCGGCGGGAAGACGGTGAAGGAGCGCCGCGCGTTCAGCATCACCGGCGGCATGTGCCCACGCTGCGAGGGCCGGGGCACGGTCACGGACATCGACCTGTCCCAGCTCTACGACGAGGACAAGTCGCTCAGCGAAGGCGCGCTCACCATCCCCGGTTACAAGCCGGGCGGCTGGAACCACCGCCTCTACACCGAGTCGGGCCTCTTCGACCCGGACAAGCCGATCCGCACGTTCAGCCGGCGGCAGTTGGACGACTTCCTGTACCGCGAGCCGGTCCGGATGAAGATCGCGGGCATCAACATGACCTACGAGGGTCTCGTGCCGCGCATCCAGAAGTCGATGCTCGCCAAGGACCGGGAGGCGATGCAGCCGCACATCCGGGAGTTCGTGGACCGCGCGGTCACCTTCACGACCTGCCCCGACTGCGACGGCACCCGGCTCAGCGCGGCGGCCCGGTCCTCGAAGATCGAGGGGATCAGCATCGCCGACGCCTGCGCGATGCAGATCAGCGACCTGGCCGCGTGGGTGCGCGGCCTGGCCGAGCCGTCCGTGGCGCCGCTGCTCACCGCGCTCGGCGAGACCCTGGACTCGTTCGTGGAGATCGGCCTCGGCTATCTCTCCCTGGACCGTCCCGCGGGCACGCTCTCGGGCGGCGAGGCGCAGCGCACGAAGATGATCCGTCACCTCGGCTCCTCGCTGACCGACGTCACGTACGTCTTCGACGAGCCGACCACCGGCCTGCACCCGCATGACATCCGGCGGATGAACGACCTGCTGCTGCGGCTGCGCGACAAGGGCAACACGGTGCTGGTGGTGGAGCACAAGCCGGAGGTCATCGCGATCGCCGACCACGTGGTGGACCTCGGCCCGGGCGCCGGTACGGCGGGCGGCACCGTCTGCTTCGAGGGCACCGTCGCCGGGCTGCGGGCGAGCGGCACGCTCACCGGGCGGCACCTGGACGACCGGGCGGCGCTGAAGAAGACGGTGCGCAAGCCGACCGGGGCCCTGGAGATCCGCGGCGCCACGACCCACAACCTGCGGAACGTGGACGTCGACATCCCGCTCGGTGTGCTCACCGTCGTCACCGGCGTCGCCGGCTCCGGCAAGAGTTCGCTGGTCCACGGCTCGATCCCGGCCCGCGAGGGTGTGGTGTCGGTGGACCAGGCGCCCATCCGTGGCTCGCGGCGCAGCAACCCGGCGACGTACACCGGTCTGCTGGAGCCCATCCGCAAGGCGTTCGCCAAGGCCAACGGGGTGAAGCCGGCGCTGTTCAGCGCCAACTCCGAGGGCGCCTGCCCCTCCTGCAACGGCGCCGGGGTCGTCTACACCGACCTGGCGATGATGGCCGGGGTGGCCACCACCTGCGAGGAGTGCGAGGGCAAGCGGTTCGACGCCTCGGTGCTGGAGTACCACCTGGGCGGGCGGGACATCAGCGAGGTGCTGGCGATGCCGGTCACCGAGGCCGAGGAGTTCTTCGGGGGCGGCGAGGCCCGCACCCCGGCCGCCCACCGCATCCTGCGGAACATGGCCGACGTGGGCCTCGGGTACCTCACCCTCGGCCAGCCGCTGACCACCCTCTCCGGCGGCGAGCGGCAGCGGCTGAAGCTGGCCACGCACATGGCGGAGAAGGGCGGGGTCTACGTCCTGGACGAGCCGACCACCGGCCTCCATCTCGCCGACGTGGAGCAGCTGCTGGGCCTGCTGGACCGGCTGGTCGACGCCGGCAAATCGGTGATCGTCATCGAGCACCACCAGGCGGTCATGGCGCACGCCGACTGGATCATCGACCTCGGCCCCGGCGCGGGCCACGACGGCGGCCGCGTCGTTTTCGAGGGCACCCCGGCCGACCTGGTCGCCGCGCGCTCCACCGTCACCGGCGAGCACCTCGCGGAGTACGTGGGCGCCTGACGCGCTGCGGGGCGGGCGTGCGGCGCCGTGTCGCCGGACCACCGGCCATCGCCGACCGCGGGCGTGCCCTGGCTGGACGCGCCCCCGGGCCGGAGCCGCGTGTCAGACACGGCCACGCGCCCCTCCGGCGTGCTCCCCCAGCCACTCCTCCAGCACCGCGAAGTCGGCCTCCGTCAGCCCGTACCGGTGGTCGACGCGGTGCGGGAGGGTCGGGGCCGGGTGGTGGACGGCGATCCAGGCGCGGTCGGCCTCGGTGATCTCGTCGTCCACCCAGACGAAGGGCCGGCCCGCCGCCCAGTCGGCCAGCGTCCGGGTCTTCCAGTACTGCGGGCCCGGCCGCTCGTCCGCGTCCGGCCACCGCACGACCGGCAGCGGCGGCAGGCCAAGCCAGGGCGCGATGCAGTCGTTGGCGTCGTCCATCCAGGTCGTGGCCCACACCAGTGCGCAGCCCAGCGCCGTCAGCCGTGGCCCCAGCGCGGGGTCGAGGCGGGGCAGCAGCGGGTGGCCGGCCGGCACCGGCGGGCCGTCGTGGAGCGGGTAGGCGCGGTCCGCCGCCCCGAAGGGGATGAGCGGACCGTCCACGTCGAGGAAGAGCAGCATCACCCTTCAGGTTCGTGCCCGGAGCACCGGCCGTCCAGGGCCCCGCCCCCGGTCAGAACGGCAGCGGCCGGCTGTGTACGACGTCCAGCCGGGACACCGCCCGGGTGAGCACCACGTAGAGCCGGTGGGCGCCCCGTTCCTCCGCCTCGGCCACGGCCGCCGGTTCCACGGCGACGACGTGGTCGTACTCCAGGCCCTTGACCACGCTCGCGGGGACGACGGTCAGCCGGGCGGCGGGCGTGTCGGGGCCGGCCGGGTCGAGGCCGGCCCGGCCGAGTGCCGCGCGCACCCGGTCGGCGTCCGCGTCGGCCGTGACCACGCCGACCGAGCCCTCCCGGTCGAGGGCGTCGCGCACGGCGGTCACGGTGGTGCCGAGCAGGTCCTCGGTGGGCCGCAGGGTCAGCTCCCCGTCCGTGCGCAGCGAGGTGGCGGCGGGCACGGCGACGTCGAGGCGGGCGAGCAACCGGTTGGCGAGCTCCAGCACGGCCGCCGGCACCCGGAACCCGGTGGTCAGCGGCACCACGGCCGCGTCCGGCCGGCCCAGGTGGCGCAGTTGGACGGACCAGTCGCGGGCGGCCCACGGGGTGGTGCCCTGGGCGAGGTCGCCGAGGACGGTCAGGGATCCGAACACGGCGCGGCGGGCGATGGCCCGGCACTCCATCGGCGACAGGTCCTGCGCCTCGTCCACGACGAGGTGGCCGTAGCCCTCGGGGTGTTCGACGAGCCCGGCGAGTTCGTCGAGCAGGACCAGGTCGGCGGCCGACCAGCGGGCCGACTTGTACGAGCGCGGCGGGCGGGCCCAGAGCAGTGCCGCCCGCTCGTCCGGGTCCAGCAGGCCGTCGGCCGCCCGGGCCAGCGCCTCGGCGTCGGTGAGGAGTTCGGCGAGGACCTCCTCGGGGCGGACCTTCGGCCACACGGCGTCGAGCCGCTCGGTCAGTGGCCGGCAGCGCTCGACGCGGCGCACCCAGGAGGCGGGCAGCACCCCGGAGCGCCGTTCGGCCCGGTCGCGCAGCCGCCGCACCACCCGGGTGCGCACCCGCTCCCGTCCGACGGCGTACGGCGGTTCATCGGCGCGCACCTGAGCGACCAGGTCGGCGAGTTCGGCGGCGGGGACCCGCCAGCGGTAGGAGCCGTCGGGCACGACGAGGTCGGCGGCGCCGTCGGTGGTCACGCGCGCGTACAGCGCCCGGCGCAGCACCTCGGCCATGCGCGGGTCGTGCTTGACCGCCGCGGTCTCCAGCGGATCGGTGCCGGTGACCGGGTGGCGGGCGATCTCGTCCAGCAGGGTCGACTGGCGGACGCCCGTCTCGCCGAGGGAGGGCAGCACTTCGGCGATGTAGCCGAGGAAGGTGCGGTTGGGGCCGAGGATCAGCAGGCCGGAGCGCTGGAGCCGCTTGGGGTGGGTGTAGAGCAGGTACGCGGCCCGGTGCAGGCCGACGGCGGTCTTGCCGGTGCCGGGGGCGCCCTGCACGCACACGGAGTCGGTGAGGGCGGCGCGGACGAGGTCGTCCTGCTCGGGCTGGATGGTCGCGGCGATGTCCCGCATGGGGCCGACGCGGGGCCGTTCGATCTCGCGGGCCACGATGTCGCTGGTCCGGGACTCGCCCCGGCCCAGGTGCTCGTCCTCCAGGCCGGTGAGGTCGGCGGAGTCGCCGCGGCTGCCGGGCGCCCAGCCGAACCGGCGCCGGACCGCCACACCCTGCGGTTCGCGGGCGCTCGCCTGGTAGAAGGCGCGGGAGACGGGAGCCCGCCAGTCGACCACGAGCGGTGGTGCGGCCGGGTCCTCGGTGATGCGGACCCGGCCGACGTGGTAGCTCTCCCCGCCGTGCCCGGGGTCGCCGTCGGCGAAGTCGAGCCGGCCGAAGAACAGCGGACCGGCCGGGAGTTCGCGCAGGGCCTTGGCCTGGCTGCGCAGCCGGTGGCCGAGGACTTCGGCGTCGGCTCCGGAGGCGGAGACGTCCTCTCCGATGACGACCTGTTCCGCGGCGCCCTCGACCATCGCGGCGAGGGCCGTACGGCAGGTCTCGTGGTAGGCGCGCTCGGTGTGCAGGGTGTCCTTGAGGGCGGAGTCGAGTGACGTCATGGCGCCAGCGTACCGCCAGAACGTTACCGAGTTACATTTTTTACCGAGTCACATACGCTGGCCCCGGAGCTCCGGCAGCGCCTCCGCCAGCCGCCGGAACGCCCGCTCCGCGGCCTCCACCGCGTCCGGCGCCACCTCCGCCACCGGCTCCCCCGCCGCGATCCGCCGCCAGTTCTCCAGGGCGAGGACGCGCTGCACGGCGATGATCTGCGCGGCGGCCAGCCGCGCCGGCAGATCGCCCCCCAGGACCTCGGCGAGCGCCGCCTCCGACCGCTCCTGGTGGGCGTACGCCCGCGCCACCAGGGACGGGGTGCCGTAGAGCAGACGGTGGAAGGCGAGCACGCCCGGGTGGTCGTTCAGCCCGGTGACCGGGTCGCGCCGCTCCAGGCCGGCGAGGAAGTGCCGGCGCAGCGCGTCCACCGGGTCGGCCGCCCCGGCGACCACCCGCGCGGCCTCCGTCTCGTGGTCCGCGATCCGGTGCAGGACCAGGTCCTCCTTGGCCGGGAAGTACCGGAAGAGGGTCGGCTTGGAGATCCCGGCCGCGGCGGCGACCTCCGCCACGGACACGGCGTCGAAGCCCCGCTCCAGGAACAGCCGTACGGCGATGTCCGACACATCCTGGTACATCCGCTGCTTCTTGCGCTCGCGCAGGCCCATCTCACCCATGGGGGCGAGCCTACGCAGGGCTGTCCGGACCGGTCCGCAGACCCAGCGCCCGGGTCAGGTAGGGATTCGACCGGGGCGGGATGGTCAGGCCCAGCGACGCGGTGGCCGCCGCCAGGGTCATCGCGTACGAGTCGAGCGCCCGGCGGACGTTGGGTGCCTCCCGGCTCGCTCCGGTGACCAGCCGGTCGAGATCGACGTACGCCGAGCGGACGGTCTCGATCCACCGGTACACCCGCCAGTCCTGACGCCAGTTCCGGGTGCACTCCCGCGGCAGGCGGCGCTCCCAGCGGCGGAACATGCGGTCCCGGATCTCCGGCCGGGTGGGGGTGAGGTGCATGTGCCGGACCAGGTCGTAGAGCGGGTCCCCGACCAGCGCCATCTCCCAGTCGATCAGGGTCAGCGCCAGACCGTCGTCCCGGCGCACCAGGTTCCAGGGGTTGAGGTCGCCGTGCAGCAGGGCCGGGGTACGGCGGGTGAGCCGGTGCCGGCCGAGGATCTCACGCAGCCGGGACGCGCCGGGCAGACCGAGGAAGCGGGCCAGTTGCTGTGACTCCTGGGGCAGACCGGCGACGAGCAGGACGAGCTGGTCGCTGAGCCAGTCGTAGAAGTCCAGGCCGACGGCGACCGGGTCGAGCTGGGCGTGGTCGACCTCGGTGAGCGCGGCGAGCTGGTCCACGAGTCCGTCCGCCTCCTGCGGAAGCAGCCCGTGGACCGGGTGGGCGGGCTGGCGGCCGGGGTCGCGCGGCCCCTCGTAGGTGTGGATCGCGAAGCGGTCCCCGGAGTACGCCCGGTTGCCGGAGTGGCTCTCCCCCAGCGCGAGGATCCTGGGCGCGGCCACCGCCGCCCGGGACTGCTCGATCGCCCGCAGCACGGCGTGCTCGCTGAGGAAGCTGCGTTCGAGCCGGCGGGCGTCCGCCACCTTGCGCCGCACGATGACGGGGAACGCGGTGCCGGGGGCCCACACCACCGTGTTGAGGTGCACCGTGCCCTTGAACACCCGCTCGGCCGGGGCCGCGCCCTCCAGGAGCAGGGCGTTCCCGACGGCCGAGTGGGGGAAGTCGGGATGCTCCGAGACGCGCCCGTCCGGCTTCCAGTCGATGGCCCGGGTGACCCGGCCGCCGCGGCCCGCGCCGCCGCGCCACACCGCGTCGCTCGCCGCGGCCCGCCAGCGGTAGAGGATGCCCTCGATCTCCCGTTCCCCGGGCACCTGCCCCAGCCGCAGCGGCTCGGCGGCGAGTTCCAGGGCGCGGTGCACACGGGCCGTCGCCTCGTCCAGGCTCTTCTGGTCGAAGGAGTCCTGGAGGGACTGCGCCGCCCTCATCACATCGGGGTACACCGACTGGGCCCGCTCGAAGGCGAGGTAGTGGGGCAGGTCCCGGACCACCCCGTTGACGGCGGCGGGCCGCACCGCCTGCACGGCGTGCGCCCAGGCGTCGACGACCTCCTTCTCCTGGTGGTCCGGGTAGCGCATCCGGACCAGGTGGGTGGCGAGGTCGTGCAGCGGGTCGCCGTAGCTCGCCAGCTCCCAGTCGACACAGATCAGGGGCGGGTCGCCGCCGTACGACATGATCACGTTGTCGCGGTGCAGATCGGCGTGGAGCAGGCTGTACGGCCGGCGTGCCATGGCCGGGACGCGTTCGGCCAGCCGCACCAGCGCGTCCTCCGGGATGCCCAGGGCGGCGAACAGCCCGCCGAACGCCGTCCAGTTGGGCTGCCGGATCTGTAGGTCGGCCATGCGGGCGAGGGTCTGGAGGAAGCCCTGGCTGTCGGTGTAGTTGCGCGGCCACAGCGACGGCAGGGGCGGGAGCGTGGCGCTGCTGCGCACCTGGGCCGTCTCGGCGAGCAGACCCGCCAGCGCTCTTATCAGCAGGCCGTCGACCGGCTTGCCGTCGCCGCACACGCTGGACAGCGGTACGCCGTCCACATAGCTGTGGATGGCGAAGCCGTCGCCCTCGGCGAGGCACTCGGGCACGTTGGGCAGCACGCCGTGGACGGCCCGCAGGATCGCCGACTCGTTCTGCCAGGTGCGGATCACCACCGGCAGCGCGCCCTTGCGCCGCACCCGCACGGTCACGGGGACGCCCGGCTCCCGGCCGAGCAGCCGCGCCACCGGCTCGGACAGCGGGACCACGTAGTTCTGGTTGTGGAACCCGCCGCTGGCCGCCCCCTCGGCGGCGGCGTACTCCAGGAACGTCCGGAAGACGGCCCGGCTCCGGGCTCCGTCGGCGCGGCCCCCGGTCGTGTCGAGGGGGACGGAAGGTGCGCCCACTGGCCGCTCCGGAGGTCGATCGCGCGAGAACACGAGAAGGGGAAGGCTGGGGAAAGGTTAAGTCCGCGTGACAGCCGGCACGACCGGGCGCCCAGCCGAGTAGCCCAACGGTGGTCTGCCACTCACCTGTGCGGGGTCGTCCGAGGCCGGCTCGTTCGCCATCCCTCGCGCAGGGACGAGCGGTCGCTCAGTCTGCGTGCGCGGATGCTATCGCATGGGCACGGGCCTCGTCGGTGAGCAACGTCCAGACTCCCTCGAACCAGCCCGTCATCTTGTCCACGAAGGTGGAGCCGGGGGAGTCGGGACGGCCGTCACGGACGTGGTGGGTGAGCGTGGCACCGAGGCCCAGGACGTCGACGGCCTCGATCTCCTCACCCGTCTCCAGCATCACCGGGCGTTCCACCGGCGTGTAGGTGCCGTGCAGCACCTCCTCGCCGTTGATGACGTACAGCTTGAACGACGGGGCCAGGGAGACGTGCCGGAACTCGTACTCCACCGACCTCACCAGCTTCTCGGTGCGCAGTTCGCCGAGGACCTTGCGCAGCGAGGCGGTGTGCCGTTCGGTGATGCCGCGCAGCCGGTCCAGCAGCCGGGCGTCGTCCCCGGGGTCCTTGCCCCGCGGGTAGGGCAGCAGCTCGATGACGGACGGGGACGGGAGCACCATGCGCAGGGCGATGCGCTCGGGCGCGATGATGCGGGCCCGGATGCGCTCGGCCTGCGCGTGGATGTGGGTGTCCAGGCTCTCGGAGGTCAGGGTGTAGATGTCCAGCGTCACCTCGTTGCGCTCGAACGCCTCGGCGATCAGCGGGCCCAGGGTCATCGGGTGCCGGGAGCGGCTGGCGCGGGGCGCGGCCGAGTGGATGCGCTGGTTCCTGACGACCCGTGAGCGCTTGCCCTGCTGCGACTCGATCCAGCCCTCGTTGCCCAGCTCGGTCAGCACCCGCTGCACGGTGAACCGCGAGACCCCGAACTCCTGCGCGAGCGCGTTCTGCGAGGGCAGCTCGGTGCCCAGCGGATAGCCGCCGTCGGCGATCCGCACCCGCAGCTCGTCGGAGACCCGGCGGAACGCCTTGCCGCCGGCCTCGTCGTCCTTCCTGCCCGTCCTGCCCGCGCTGCCCGTCACAGCCGGTACGTACCTCTGGCGGCCCTGCGGCAAACACCGGCGAGCAGTCAACCAGTCAAGTCAACATGCCGGTTACTGGATCTAGTTGACAGGGAATGCAGCAACAAGCAGTCAACTTCACCAGTCAACAGGCAGGACCTGAGCGGTTGACTGATCAGCGGCGGCGCACGGGGGGTGGAAGCCTTGACGGTCCATGTGCTCGGGGTGGACGTGCGGACAGAGGACCTGGTGCAACTGGCCTTCTGGGGCATCGGCCTGCTGACGTCCCTCACCGCGTGGGCCCGCAGGTGGGCACGGCGACGGCGGGCGGCCGGGCTCCCGGACCCGGCACGGACCGCGGTCACCGGCGGCGCAGCGCCAGCAGCAGGGGCTCCAGCGACCCGACGACGCACTCGGCTCCGGCCTCCCGCAAAAGCTTCCCCTTCTGTTCGTTACGCGCGTAGCCGAGGAACGGCACGCCGGCGTCGCGCGCGGCGGTCAGGTCGGAGGGAGAGTCACCGATCATCAGGGCGGCCGAGGGGGCGGCGCCCATCGCGCTCAGGGCCCGGTTGAGACAGTGCGGGTCGGGCTTGAGCAGGTGCAGGTCGGTGGTGCGGCCGTAGATGTGGGGGGCGAAGCAGGCGGTGAGGCCGCGGGTGTCGAGGTAGGCGCGGACCACCCGTGGGGAGTTGTTCGTGGTGATGGCCAGGCGGGAGCCGACCGCGGTCCAGGTGCGGATCAGCGGGTCGGCGTAGGCGGTGGGCAGCGCGGAGGCGGCGGCCCGCAGTTCCTCCTTGGTGAGACGTTCCTCCAGTTCGGCGACGAGATCGCTGCCGGGGTGCCGGCGGTCCACGGCGCGCAGCACCCCGTGCGGGTCCATCGCCTCGCGCTCGGTGTCGTCGAGGAGGCCGTGCAGCCCCCGCCCGGCCAGCCACTCCACCAGTCCGGCCGCTACCCGTTCCGCCTTGTGCCCGGCGAACAGGCGGCAGATGGGCCCGTCGAAGTCCCAGAGAACCACCCGGCCGCGGCGCAGCAGTTCTCGTAGCTGCGTGGCCGTACCGGCCGCTGTACCGGTCGTCGTGTCAGTCGTTGTCTCTGTGGTCACTAGGAGAGTGTCAGGTCCGTGGTGATGGTTTCCCAGAGGGCGTCGAACCACTTCTGGGACTGTTCCACGAACGCGGCGTCCCGGCGCCCGGTCCGCTTCTCGAAGGAGAACAGCAGCGATTCGGAGCCGAGCGTGTCGTACATCTCCAGCGTCCCGCTCTCGGTGGGCTCCGCACGGCGCGTGACCATGTAGTACGCGTACAGCGCCTCCGCGCCGTTGAGCAGGTACAACTTCGCCGGTGGGGTGAACGGCAGCGCCCGGAAGGCGACGTGGACGTCGATGTCGTGGGTGCCGCGCAGGGCCTGGAGGTTGTACTGGAGCACCTGCCCCTGGGCGTTGCGCATCGCCAGCCACCGCTGGTGGACGGCGTCGTCGTCGCTGCCGGCGTCGACCGAGACCGGGAAGGCGAGGTTGATGTCCCGGGACGGCAGCAGGATGCGGACGTCGATCCGCTCCGGCCGCAGCCGGCCGTCGTGGATCAGGCGCAGGGGCTCGCCGAGGGCGGGGATCAGGCTCTGCGCGGTCAGGCAGACGGCGTCGATGCGCACGTGGGGCGCGGCGAAGGCATCGGTCAGCCGGGGGGCGAGGGCCACCATGGTCGGCTGCGGCTCCTCGCGCGCGGGGCCCGGTTCGGCGACCCGGGGCGGGCTGCCCTTGCTGACGTTGCTGAGCAGGCCGTCCTCCTGGAGCACGCGCAGGGCCTGGCGTACGGCGCCCCGCTCCACACCGAACTCCTCGGCCAGCTCGGCCTGGGTGGGCAGCCGCTCGCCGACGCGGAGGACGCCGGTCCGGATGCGTTCGCGCAGGGTGTCGGCGATCTGCTGGGGCGTGAGCCGCCCGCTGCCATTCACTGCCACGTTCTCCTGAGTCACGACCAAACGCTACAACCCTGAACCGTCTACGGGGAGTTGTTGGAAAGTTGTTTGCGGATGGGTGCCAAGTGGGGACAACCTAATCAGAGTTGGCTGCCAACTTGGTCAAGTTGGCAGACCGAAAGGGGGAACGTCCATGCCTGTCCTCGCGCTCCTCTCCGCCCTCTTCGTGGTCGGCTTCGAGCAGCTCGTCCAGTGGCGGTTCGGGGCCGCCGGCCTCGTCGGCCTGCTCCTGCTCACCGTCGGCGTCAAGGCCAAGAGCCCGGCCGTCAGCTCGGCCGGCGCGGTCCTGCTGGCGGTCCTGCTGGCCGGTCCCGCGCTGTAGCGCCGGCCGGCCCCGGCCCGCTTCTAGGGCGTCAGCACCAGATCCGAACTGATCGTCTCCCACAGCGCCTCGAACCACAGGCGCGACTGCTCCACGAACGCCGCGTCCCGCTGCCCGGCCCGCCGCTCGAAGGCGAACAGCATGGACCGGGTGCCGTCGGCGTCGTACAGCTCCACGTGCTCGTGCTCGATCTCCCGCTCCCGGCGCCCCAGCGTGTAGTACGCGAACAGCGCCTCGGAGTCGCCCAGCAGGTAGAGCTTCACCGGCGGGGTGAACGGCAGCGCCCGGAAGGAGACCTGGACGTCGACCCCGTGCGTGGTGCACAGCGCCAGCAGGTTCTGCCGCAGGACCAGGCCCTGGGCGTTGCGCTGGGCCAGCCACCGCCGGTGCAGCAGACCGCCGTCGTCGGCGTCCACCGGCGTCGGGAAGGCCAGGTCGATGTCACGGCTGGGCAGCAGCAGCCGCACGTCGATCTTGGCCGGTTTCAGCCGTCCCGCGTGGATCTGTCGCAGCGGCTCGCCGATCGCCAGGGTGAGCGAGACCGAGGTCAGGCAGAGGGCGTCGATCCGCACGTGGGGGGCGGCGAAGGCGGCGGCGACGCGTGGCGCGAGGCCGACCATGGTGGGCTGTGGCGGCGCGGCGGGGCCCGCCGGGGGGCGCGCCGGCCCCGGGACCGCCGCCACGGTGGCCGGGCTGCCCTTGGAAACGCCGGTGAGCAGATGCTCCGACTGAAGGATGCGCAGGGCCTGCCGCACCGCGCCGCGTTCGACCCCGAACTCGTCGGCCAGCTTGGCCTGCGTGGGCATGCGCTCGCCCGGCCGCAGCACACCGGACCTGATCCGGCTGCGGAGTTCGTCGGCGATCTCGCGGTGGGACGAGCGGTGCCGCTGGGGCCTCGTCCGCCCACTGGAGGAGGCGTGCTCCGGGTCCACGAACAAACACTACAACTTCCCGCCAACTTACGGCAGTTCCCCGACAGCTGGTTATAAGCCGCATTGCAGCGGACATAAGTACAGTGAAGTTGGCAACCAACTTGTAGTACATGGTCGAACTTCCCAGTGGTTGGCCGCTCGGGTTCCCTTCCGGAGGGGAGCCGGGAGCCCGGACAGGGGACGGCCACCGGAGCGCACAGTCACAACTGAACAGCGACATCTGAATACCGACATCGCACAGCCACAACTGAACAGCTCGCTACGGATGACCAGCATGTGAAGGGAACCACAGCAGACAGGGCGCCGACCTCGAACGAGGCGGCGCCCTTTCGTCCACGGCCCACGGCCTGCCGGTCGGCCTGCCGGTCACATCAACAGGTCGTCCACCTGGGCCTCACCCACGCGGTACCGGCGGGCGATCTCCCCGCTGCAGTCGTCGGCCGTACGCTGCAACCGCTGGCGGCGCCGCGAGACCTCCTGCTCGTAGCGGACCAACCGCCCCATGGCGGCGCTCAGTTCCAGGTCCGTACGTGCCGTCAGATCCGACAGCTCCACCTCGGCGAGCATCTCGGCGGCCAGCTGCCCGTACTCCTCGTTGTGCGGGGTGCCGAGCGTGACATGACGGGCGGAGGAGCGCTGCCGGGCCGGGGCGTCCTTCAGGATCTCCGGGAGCCGGTCGACCACGGAGCCGTCCGCCGGCGCCGGCACGGACGCTCGGCCGCGCCGGCCCAGCTCCGCGCGCAGGATGTCGATCCGCCCCTGGAGCAGCCGCCGCACATAGCTGAGGTCGGCCTCGTCGCGCTGGGCGTCGCGGCGCAGGGTGCGCAGCTCGGGCAGGCTCAGTCGCGCCAGGTCGTGCTCGGGAGGCTCGGCGGGCAGCGCCGGCCCGGTGGTGCCGTCGGCGCGCTGCGCGGGCGGCCGGTACGTCCCCTGCGTCCCCAGCCGCCCGCTGGTACTCGGTGTGCTCATCTTGCGTGTGACCGTCCCCTCGACCGGCGTGTGGGAAGCATCGTGCCACCCCAACCAGCCGCAATGTGACCGAGAGCCCCCGAACATCCCCAGATGGGCGGTAAGAGATCCATAGTGGACCCCGTGCGGGCTAGTGCGGGACACCGGGCATGATGGTCCGCATGCGTGCGGTGGTGCAGAGGGTGGACGGCGCGAGCGTCGTCGTGGACGGCGAGACGGTCGGCGCGATCGAGGGCGAGGGGCTGTGCGTCCTCGTCGGGGTGACCCATGAGGACACCAAGGAGAAGGCGGCGCAGCTTGCCCGCAAGCTGTGGACGATCCGGATGCTGCACGACGAGAAGTCGTGCAGCGACATCGCCGCCCCGCTCCTGGTGATCAGCCAGTTCACCCTCTACGGCGACGCCCGCAAGGGCCGCCGTCCCACCTGGAACGCGGCGGCCCCGGGCGACGTCGCCGAGCCCCTGGTCGACGAGGTGGTGGCCCAGCTGCGCGCCCTGGGCGCGACGGTGGCGACGGGCCGCTTCGGGGCTCAGATGAGGGTGTCACTGACGAACGACGGACCCTTCACGGTGCTGCTGGAGATCTAGCGGGCGGCCCCCTTGACCCCGCCCACGAACGCCGCCCAGGCCTCCGGCCCGAAGACGAGGGTTCCGCGGGCGGGGGCCTTGCTGTCGCGGACAGGGATGGCGGAGGGGACGTTGTCGGCGACCTCCACGCACTGGCCGCCGTCCGAGTTGCTGTAGCTGCTCTTGCGCCACGTCAGCGTGTTCAGGTCGATGGCTCGCACGTCACTTCCTCCAACATCCGTAGGATGAACTTCCGCGACTCGACCGGGGTGAGAGCCTTGTCGCGCACCGCATCATAAGTGCGCTGGTAACGCTCAACCCTGCTCGGTTCTGAGATCAGTTCACCGTGTACGTCGTTCTCGGCGTAAGCCACGCTACGGGTGTCCAGCAGCCGCAGGAACATCAAGTCGGTGCTCGCCAGACCGTGGAAGCTCGTGCTGAACGGCAGCACTTGGAGCGTGACGTTCGGGCGCTCCGACATCTCCACCAGGTGCTCCAGTTGCTCCCGCCACTCGCCCCGGTTGGGCAACGGAGTCCGCAGCACGGCCTCGGAGAGGATGCTGCGGAACGTCGGCGCTTCGCCTCCTCCCAGCAGCTCCCGCCGACCGAGGCGCGCTTCTACCTGCTGCTCCAGCTCCTCTCCCTTGAGTCCGCCAGCCATGAGCGCTTCACGGGCGTACGCCTCCGTCTGGAGAAGCCCCGGCGGTCTGCTCACGCCGTAGTGCCACAGGCTCACCGCCTCGGCCTCCAGCACCATGTACCGCCGGTACTGCTCCTTGAACTGCGTCGGGTCGGCGACCGCCAGCTCCCACAGCGTGACCAGCAACCCCGGCGTTCCGTAGAACTGGTCCAGCGCCTGGACGATCTCCGGCCCGCCCAGCGTCTGCCCGCTCTCCATCTTGCTGAACTGGGACGCGTCCCAGCCGACCTCCTTCGCCAACTCCCGCAGGCTCAGACCCCGTTCCACCCTCAGGCGCCGTAACTCCTCCGTGAACCGCGCCCTCGGCTCCTGGCTCCGCCCCGTGATCACCAACCGCTGCGGCATCGCGCTCCCGCTCCTGTTGAATTTGTTGAATTTGACGGGCCCGGCGTTGAATTTGGCCCGCTCAGCAGCCCGGACGCCGTTTCCGTGCGCCATGCTCTTGGACACCGCCCGAACACGCAGCGTAGCTGCCACTTCGCGCTGCGCACACGTTTCTTGGAAAGGAGCAGCCGTGATGACGACGTCGGAGTCCCACGAGCCGGGACGTCTTCTCTACGACCCCGCCACCGACAGGGTCGGCGAGTACCGGGACCGGGCCGGCCCCTACGTGATGCTGCGCCCCGTCGGCGGCGGGGTGGAGTGGCAGGCGGATCCGGAGAGGGTGCGTCCGGCCACGGACCGGGAGCGGATCGGGGCGGGGGTGCGGGCCGTCAACCAGCGCGCCAGGGGCGTTCCGTCGCTGCCGCCGCCCCTGGACGAGGCGAGCCGGCCACCGCGTCCCGTGCCGGGCTGTGCCGCCTGCCTGGAGCTGGCGGAGCGGCGGGAGGCGGCACGGGTGGCGTACGACCGCAGCGCCGAGACCGACGCGAACGTGCTGCTGCGCCAGCACCAGCGGACGGAGCACCGCGCATGACGGACGGGCGGGGCGGTCTGCCGTACGAGGAGTGCAAGCGGCGGCAGCGGGAGGACCCGGCGCCGCGGGACCGGACCACGACCCCGCCGGCCTACGCGCTCCCGCCGTTCCATCCCGCGTTCCATCCCGGCGTGCGTGCTGTGCCCGGCCCCACCGGCCCTGCTCCCGCCCCGGGTTCCCCGCCCCGCCCCCGGCGCCGTCCCCGGCGTCGCGTGCCCGACGGCGCGGCCGTCAGCGGCTTCCTCGCCGCACTCTGCGTCGGCGCGCTGCTCGCGGCGATCGGGCTCGCGGCCGTCCGGCGCTGCTGACGGAACCGGGAACAGCCCAAGGGCCGCACCCCCCACTGGCGTCCAACCCAGGGGATGCGGCCCTCAGCCGTCACTGAGCCCGCGCACGGGCGAGGTCGCTCAGACCGCGATGGCGACCTCGGCCAGTCCGCCCTTCTGGGCGACGACCGTGCGGTCGGCGGTCGCACCCGGCACCAGCGCCCGCAGCGTCCACGTGCCCTCGGCCGCGTAGAAGCGGAACTGGCCGGTCGCGGAGGTGGGCACCTCCGCGGTGAACTCACCGGTCGAGTCGAGCAGTCGGACGTATCCGACCACCGGCTCGCCGTCGCGGGTCACCTGGCCCTGGATCGTGGTCTCACCGGGCTTGATCGTCGAGGCGTCCGGGCCGCCGGCCTTCGCTCCACACATGCATTTCTCCAGAGGGGTCTCGGTCTGACCAGAAGGTCGGTCGGGGTTACTTGGCGGCGCCGAGCTCGATCGGCACGCCGACGAGGGAGCCGTACTCGGTCCAGGAGCCGTCGTAGTTCTTGACGTTCTCCACGCCGAGCAGCTCGTGCAGCACGAACCAGGTCAGGGCCGAGCGCTCACCGATGCGGCAGTAGGCGATCGTGTCCTTGGCGAGGTCCACGTTCTCCTCGGTGTAGAGCTCCTTGAGCTCCTCGTCCGACTTGAAGGTGCCGTCGTCGTTGGCGTTCTTCGACCACGGGATGTTCTTCGCGGTCGGCACGTGGCCCGGGCGCTGCGACTGCTCCTGCGGCAGGTGCGCCGGGGCGAGCAGCTTGCCGGAGAACTCGTCGGGCGAGCGGACGTCGACGAGGTTCTGCGAGCCGATGGCCGCCACGACGTCGTCGCGGAAGGCGCGGATCGAGGTGTCCTGCGCCTTGGCCTTGTAGTCGGTCTTCGGGCGCTCGGGGACCTCGTCGCCGGCGACCAGCTCGCGGGCGTCCAGCTCCCACTTCTTCCGGCCGCCGTCGAGGAGCTTGACGTTCTCGTGGCCGTACAGCTTGAAGTACCAGTAGGCGTACGACGCGAACCAGTTGTTGTTGCCGCCGTAGAGGATCACCGTGTGGTCGTTGGCGATGCCCTTCTCCGACAGGAGCTTCTCGAAGCCCTCCTGGTCGATGAAGTCACGGCGGACCGGATCCTGGAGGTCCTTGGTCCAGTCGATGCGGATCGCGTTCTTGATGTGGTTCTTGTCGTAGGCGGACGTGTCCTCGTCCACCTCGACGATCGCGATGGTCGGGTCGTCCAGGTGCTCCTGGAGCCAGTCGGCGTCGACCAGGACGTCGCTGCGGCTCATGCTCTTTCTCCTCCGGGGCAGTCGCGGCGGGGCGTGCGAGTAGAGAGGGGCGCGCTCGGTGCCGAGCGGCGCACGGATGCCCTGGCAGCAGGGCGGGTGAGACGCGGGAGCCGGGGCTTCCGCTCAGAAGGGGCGACAGAGCATGGCGGCAACGCGGCACAGGTCCACTGCCCGCCGCTTCGTGAGATCCGCCTGTCGCTTCATGGGATCGATCGTAGGGACGTCCGGGCGGGCGTGTCACCGGTGTGTCACATGGCGAGATGGGATCGTCCGAATGGCGGAATACGCACGGCGCCCGGAGAACCGTCCGACGGCTCCCGGGCGCTCGCTCCGGTCATCGCATCTGCGCTACGGACTTGATCGTCTCGCCAGTCGGACAGGTCCGGTCCCGTCCCCGGTCCACCGGCGCCCGTTTCCGTCGGCGCCCGTTCCCGTCCGCGTCCGTTCCCGGCGGTGTCCGACCCCCTACCCCGCCAGCTTGACGTCCGAACCCTTCACGCTGATCTGCACGCCCTTCGGCGCGGCCTCCACCTTGTCCAGCTTGATGCCGCCGGGAAGCTGGTCGATGACCTGCTGGAAGTCGGTGATCTCGCGGATGCGGTCCTCGGCGATCGCGGCGGCGCCCAGCTGCGGCAGCGAGTCCGCGTGCACCTCGACCTTGTTGTTGACCACGGCCACCGTGCTGAGCACGGACACCGTCTGCTTGATCCCGAGGGACGAGACGGTCCCCTCCACCGCGACCTTGATCTTCCCGTTGCCGCCGTCGGAGAGGCCGACGACCCGGGCCGTCACGCCGGGGGCCACCTCGGTCGGCTCGGACTTGGCCGTCTTCAGCAGCTCGGCGTAGGAGATCGACGCCGTGCCGGTCGCGGTGGACGCGGTGGCCGAGCTGTAGTCGCCGGAGAACTCGACGCCCTTCATGTCGGCCTTCAGGTCGTCGATCCGGATGGTCTGGCCGGGCTTGCCGGTGGCCGCCTCGTAGTCCTCGATGCCGACCTCGACGTCGTCGAGCGAACCGCCCGCGACCTGCGTGAGGAACGGGAAGCCCTTGATGTCCACGCTCGGGGTCGAGGACAGGTTCTCGGTCGCCTTCAGCTTGTCCGCGGCCTCGCCCTCGGCGAAGTGCACGGCGACCCGGTCCACGACCACGAAGAGTCCGCCCAGGATCACGACGATGATCAGGAGTATTCGCAGGGCGCGCATGTGGTGGTTCCCCCGGGTCGGCGGCGGTGTTCGTGGATCCGGTACGGAAATCCGGTACGGATACGCCACGGTAACCCCGCCGGGCCCGGTCGCAGGGATTTTGTGGATCAGTTGTGACAGGCCCCGCCGGACCTACAGTGGACGTATGTACGCCCGGCGTCGGCACGTCTACTTCGCCATGATGGGGACCTGCATCGGCCTCTTCGTCCTGGCCTGGGGGGTCATCCGCATCTGGTCGGTGCCGGCTGCCGTCGGCATGTGCGTGGTGGCCATGGTCATCCCGCCGGTCGCCGCGATGATCGCCAACCGCCGTGGCCCGGAGGACCGCTGGTGGGACGACCCCTCCGGCGACCCGCAGTCCGACGAGTGGTGGGACGAGCTGGACGGCAAGAAGCGCCCGCGCCCCTAGAGACGTCGGCGAGGTCGCGGCCGGCCGCCGGTGGAGGGCTCAGTAGACGAGCGCCTGCGTCTCGTCCCCCAGCGCCTCCTGCACGAAGACCTGCGCGCCGGCGATCCGTACGCCCTCGATGACGTCCTTCTCCGTGATCTCCCGGCGGGCGGCGCACTGCGTGCACAGCGTGACGCTTCCCGCGGCGAGGACCGACTCCAGCAGATCGGGCAGCGGCGCGGCGTGCGGCAGCTCGAACTCGGCGGCCCGGCCCGGCAGCGCGAACCAGGAGGACTCCCCGGTGAGCCACAGCGAGACCTCGACCCCGCTGGCCACGGCCACCGCGGCCACCGTGAACGCCTGCGAGCACCGCTCGGGGGCGTCCGCCCCGGCCGTCACCTTGATCACGAGCTTCTTCGCCATGCCGGAAGCGTAGCCCTCGGGGGGGCCGCCCCTCATAAGGAGCGCCCCGGCCAGGCCGCGTAAGCTGGGCTGCGGCTCTGTCGTCCGCTCACCCTCGCTCAAGGAGCACCCGTGGAAGCATTCTTCGAAGTCCTGTTGGTCCTGGTCTGCGTCGGCGTGCTCGCCTTCGCCGGTCTGACCGTGAAGAAGCTGTTCCAGGGCCAGCGCTGATCCACACCCACGAAAGCCTCCGCTCATGATCGAGATCCCGTCCGACCTGCACAAGGACCTCGTCCCGCTCGCCTTCCTGCTCGGCAACTGGGCCGGCGCGGGCGTGCATGACTTCCCCGGCTCTGAGAAGTGCAACTTCGGGCAGGAGGTCAGCTTCACCCACGACGGCCGGGACTTCCTGGAGTACCGCTCCCGCACCTGGGTGCTCGACCAGGACGGCAACAAGGTCCGCCCCCTGGAGTCCGAGTCCGGCTTCTGGCGGATCCGCCCCGACCGCAAGGTCGAGGTCACGATGACCCGCGACGACGGCGTGATCGAGATCTGGTACGGCGAGATGGCCGACAAGAAGCCGCAGATCGACCTGGTGACGGACGCCGTCGCCCGCACCGCGGACTCGCGGCCGTACAGCGGCGGCAAGCGGCTCTACGGCTACGTCAAGAGCGACCTGATGTGGGTCGGCGAGAAGCAGACCCCCGAGGTCCCGCTGCGCCCCTACATGTCCGCCCAGCTCAAGAAGGTCGTCACCCCGGAGGACGTCGAACGCTGGGCGAAGGCCCTCCCCGACGACCTCCCGGACGACGGCATCGCCTTCTTCAAGTAGGCCGTCGCCTGTTTCTGATCTTCCACAGGGCCCCGCGCGCTGCGCCGGGGCCCTGTGCTGTTTCCGTCCCCTCGGGCACATGCCGACCGAGGGGTTAACACTTTGGATGCGCAGTGCACTGCGCTTGCGCACTAGATGCCGACGAGGCTACCGTGGGCACAACGGCGGGGCGGCTCAACCGAGTTGGGATGCGTCTCGAAGCAGAAACCCCCGGCTGCCTGAAAGGCAGCCGGGGGCCTGAATGCCGTGCCCTGGGTGGCGTGCTGAGCAGAGGCGGGCCCAGGGCGTTCATCACCCAACGTATCACGGCGGGTCCGTTCCTGTATCGAAACGTGTTCCGGGCCGCGGTGTGCCCGGAAAAAGGGGGGTTCGATGACCAACCATCTGCCGGAGTGGATGCTGCGTGCCTTCTCCCGGCTTCGACTGGGACGTTACGTCAGTGCGGCGCGCGGCAATGCCCTCGTGGCGCGGCGGCTGTACTGGTGGAACGTCGAGGCCTCGGCCGCGCTGTACGGCTCTCTGCACTGCCTGGAACTGGCCCTGCGTAACGCGTTGCACCAGCAGCTCGCCCTCAGCTACCGGAGGGACGACTGGTGGACGACAGCACCCCTCAATCCGAACGGACAGCGGCTCGTGGCCAAGGCTCGGAGCAAGTGTGAACGCCGCGGTCTGGTGCCGGCCCCACCCGACAGCATGGTCGCCGAGCTGTCGTTCGGCTTCTGGGCGTCTCTCGTGAGCGGGGGGTCCGGCTATGACCGACTGTTCTGGGTGCCCACCGTGCACAAGGCGTTCCCGCACTACTCCGGTCGCCGTGGCGCCCTGTACGACGGCCTGTGGTCGTTGGTGCTGTTGCGCAACCGGATCATGCACCATGAGCCGATCCATCACCGCGACCTCGCCGCCGACCATGCCAAGATCTACCGCATGCTCGGGTACCTCGACCCCGAGCTGGCCAAAGAAGCCCAGGCCATGGACCGGTTCCCGGCCGTGCTCGCAGGCAAGGCGGACACGCTGCGCGGAGCCAGGCCTTCCCGGTTCTGAGTGGTGGGAGGAACGGTGAGCGACTTCGAAGGGGTCCTCGTGACGCGGGCCGACATCGCCCGGTTCGCCGGCGTGAAGCGGCCCGCCGTCACGAACTGGGAGCGGCGGCACGCGGACTTTCCCCGACCGCTTGAGAAGCCCGTCGATGCTCCTTCGGGCGTCGAGGTCTTCTCCGCCGCTGAGGTGCTGGCCTGGCTGGCGCAGCGCACCATTCCCGCGAATGCCCGGCAGCCCGGTGAGCCCGAGGGGACCACGTACGGCGACCGGTTCCGGATCTCGCTCGGCGGAACGCGGTCCGGAGCGCTGTTCAAGGCTGTGGACCTGTTGAGCGTTCAGCAGGCGGAACGATTCCGTGGCGAGCTGTCCCACGCCGACTACCTCACCGTGCTGCTGACCCTCGTATACCTCCGGGGGTGCCGCCCCGAGGAGTGGCGGCGGATCGTGGCCGAGGCGAGCCGGTACCAGTTCCCGCACTCCGGCGGGCTTCTGGTGCACTTCCTCGCGAGCGCGGTCCGTGAAGACCTGGGAGCCGCGCATGAGCAGCTTCTTCTCGCTCTGTCGCAGAACCTCGGAGGCGCCCGCGTGGCCGACGTGGTCCGTCTGCTCGACGACACCGGTCCAGTGGACAAGGCGGAACACGCCGAAGGCTTCGAAAGGGTGCTGGCGCGCTACAGCGATCTGCTGGGAAAGAGAGCGGGAGACTTCTTCACACCACGAGCCGCCGTCCATGTGATCGCTGGGCTCATCGCCGAGGGCGCCCAAGACGTGCACAGCGTGCATGACCCCTTCGTCCGTGCCGGTGAGCTGGTGTCGGCGGCATGGGAGGCCGTGGCTTCGGCGCAGCAGACACCCGGACGAGTCGAAGTCAGCGGCGCGGGTGTGGGCGAGCACCCGCTGGCGCTGGCGGGCATGAACCTCGCCCTGCACGGCATCCCGGACGCCGGGCTGTGGACAGGAGACGTCGCTCCCTCGGCCGGGGGCGGTCCCTGGCACCTCGATGCCCGGACGTTCGACCGGGTCGTCACGAACCCCCCGTTCAACGCGAAGTTCGATCGTCCCGTCGACGAAAGGTACTGGCGCTACGGCCCGCCGCCCCGGCACAACGCCAATTTCGCCTGGCTCCAGCACGTCGTCGCCAGTCTGAGGCCGGATGGCCGGGCGGCCATCATCATGCCTGACATCGCGGCCTTCTCGGCCAACCCGTCGGAACGCAGGATCAGAGCTGGGATGGTGGAGGACGGAGCGGTGGAGGCGTTGATCGCCCTCCCTGCGCAACTCTTCGCGAGCACCGGCATCTCGGTCACTGTGTGGCTGCTACGGCATCCGACTGGCTCGTGCGACGAGATTCTGTTTGTGGACGCGAGCCACTTCGGCTCTCTGACGACACGGGTTCGGCGTGAACTGTCCCCGGACGAGGTTCGACGCATTCACGAGGAACACCGGTCCTGGGCCGGGGCCAGGGCCGACAGGCGCGGGTTCACGGGAACCGACGGACTGAGCAGAGCCGTTTCCATCGAGAAGCTCAGGCAGATGGATTACACGCTCAGCCCTGCCTTCCATGTGCCGAGCGGCAAACGGTCTGACACCAGGCCTGCCGACCGGGCAGACCTGGCGACTCTGGCCCGGCACCTGGCCGAAGTGCACGCGCGGACGCGGGAAGCGGACGCCGCGGTAGAGGAGCTGCTGGGGAGGTACGGCCTGTGAGTGAGGAAATGATCGACGCTCTCCCACACGGCTGGCGGCGGGTGTCCCTCGGCGACATCTGCGAGATTCAGGGGGGCGGTCCAGCCGTGCGCAGGACCGAGCAGGTCGAGGCAGGAGTGCCGCTGATCCGTCCGGCCGACCTGCGCGATCGAAGGATCGCGGACCGGTCCGACAAAGTGTGCGTCGACTCCCGGACGGCACGTGACCTGTCCAAGTACCGGGTGCTCACCGACGACATCCTGGTGACGCGCACCGGGGCGGTGGGCCGAGTTGCGCTCGTAACCGCTGAGGAAAGCGGTTGGCTGTACAACACCCATCTGTTCCGGGTGCGCGCACACGAACCCACGCAGGCCGCGTACCTGCTCGCTCACCTCTCGCGTCGGGGAGTCGGAGAGTGGCTGGAGCGGCGAGCGGCCGGCACCACCGGCATGCGGTCCATCACCACGCGTTCGCTCCATGACCTGCCGGTGCCGCTGCCCCCCCTCGACCAGCAGAGGGAGATCGGAGCTGCCCTCCACGCGATCGACGAGAAGATCAGAGCACACCAGGAGATCATCCGAGCGACCGCGGATCTGCGTGAGGCCCTGTCCGACCTTTTGATGTCGGGCGACCTGCCCACAGGCTCTCCGGCTCCTTGATGGGCGTCGGCCCTCCTACACTGGACGCCGTGGTGAGCACCGACTGGAAGAGCGACCTCAGGCAGCGCGGCTACCGGCTGACGCCGCAGCGGCAGCTTGTCCTGGAAGCCGTGGACACCCTTGAGCACGCGACCCCCGACGACATCCTCGTGGAAGTGAGGAAGACGGCGTCGGGGGTCAACATTTCCACCGTCTACCGCACGCTGGAGCTGCTGGAGGAACTGGGGCTGGTCAGCCACGCCCACCTCGGGCACGGTGCACCGACCTACCACCTCGCCGACCGCCACCACCATCTGCACCTGGTGTGCCGGGACTGCGACAACGTCATCGAGGCCGACGTGGACGTGGCCGCGGAGTTCACGGACAAGCTGCGCCGGCAGTTCGGTTTCGACACCGACATGAAGCACTTCGCGATCTTCGGCCGGTGCCAGGACTGTTCCCTGAAGGGTTCAAGTACCACGTCGTAGGCTTGCGGTATGAAGAGCCCCCTGCTGTCCCTGCCCGGCGCCGTCCCCGCCGAGGGTGTGGACGAAGGTGTCGCCGCCCACTACGGCGACCTGTTCCGCGAACAGCGCGCCCTCGCCGACGGCACCGGTTTCGTCGATCTCTCGCACCGCGGTGTCGTCACCGTCAGCGGCGAGGACCGGCTGAGCTGGTTGCACCTTCTGCTCACCCAGCACGTCAGCGAACTGCCCGTGGGAGAGGCCACCGAGGCCCTGATCCTCTCCGCGCACGGGCACATCGAGCACGCGCTGTACCTGGTGGACGACGGCACGACCGTCTGGGCCCATGTGGAGCCCGGCACCCAGGACGCACTGATCGCGTACCTGGAGTCGATGAAGTTCTTCTACCGGGTGGAGGTCGCCGACCGCACCGCCGACATCGCCGTGGTGCACCTGCCCGCCGGTTCGATCGCCGACGTCCCGGACGGGGCCGTCGTACGCGAGACGCCGTACGGCCGTGACGTCTTCCTGCCCCGGGCCGGCCTGGAGGAGTTCGCCGCCTCCCACGGCCCCGCCGCCGGGCTCCTCGCCTACGAGGCGCTGCGCGTCGAGCAGCACCGGCCCCGGCTCGGCTTCGAGACCGACCACCGCACCATCCCGCACGAGCTGGGCTGGATCGGCTCGGCCGTGCACCTCCAGAAGGGCTGCTACCGGGGTCAGGAGACCGTCGCCCGGGTGCAGAACCTGGGCAAGCCGCCGCGCCGGCTGGTCTTCCTGCACCTGGACGGCAGCGACGTCCACCTCCCGGTCCCCGGCACGGAGATCCGCGTCGCCGACGAGGGCCCGGAGGGCCGCAAGATCGGTTTCGTGACGACGTCGGCACGGCACCACGAGCTGGGACCGGTCGCGCTGGCACTGGTGAAGCGGAACGTCCCGGTCGACGCGCGCCTGCTGGCCGGGGAGACGGCGGCGGCCCAGGAGGTCGTGGTCGAGCCGTAGCCCCGCGCGGGCTCAGGTGGTGAGCACGGCGACCACCGGGTTGATCATGTCCTCCTCCGCGTTCAGCGCGGTCGGCGTGTAGGACAGCACGAAGCGGGTCGACAGGTCGCGCGTGGCGAACACACGGGTGCGGTAGCCGTAGGTCTCGCCGGTCTTCCCCCAGAAGGTCGTGCCGTTCACCGTGGCCGCCTGCAGGCCCATGCCGTAGCGGGCCGGGGCGCCGTTCAGCATGGGCACGGCGGGCAGGGTGACCATCTTCCGCAGGGCCCGCCCCGGCAGGAGCACCCCGCTGAACAGGGCCTCCTGGAACCGGAAGAGGTCGTCCGCGGTGGAGACCAGTTCGCCTTCGCCCCAGGCGGCGGACTGGTCGTAGACCGTGACGTCGCGCAGGCCGCCGTCCGTCATGCGCAGGAAGCCGTGGACGTGCGGGCCGTGCAGGCGGGGATCGTCGCCCGGTATCCGTGTGCCGGTCAGTCCCAGGGGCCGCAGGATCCGGGAGGCGATCACCTCGCCGTAGGGGCGCCCTGCCAGTTCCTCGATCAGGAGGGCGAGGAACACGTAGTTGATCCCCCGGTACTCCTGCGCGCGGCCGGGACGGAACTTGAGGCGGTCCTGCGTCACCGTGGCGACCAGGGCCGGCGCTGTCCAGTGGTCGGAGCGGTGCCGCAGGACCGCCTCCGGTGTGCCGAGGTCCGGCAGGCCCCGGTGGTCGGGCAGCCCGCTGGTGTGCTGGAGCAGGTGCGCCACCTTGACGCGGTCGAAGCGGGAGGGCAGGGCGAGGCCGGGAAGGCAGTGCGTGATCGGGGCGTCGAGGTCCACCCGGCCCTCCGCCCAGAGTTGCAGTACGACCGTGGCCACGAAGGCCTTCGTCACGCTGCCCGCGCGGAAGCGGTCGTCCGCCCGGACGGGCCGGCCGCTCGCCGGGTCGGCCGTGCCCGCGGTGCCGTACCAACGGGTGCCCCGCCGCTCCACCAGAAGCTGGGAGGCGGTCGCCTCCGGGTGCGAGAGATCGCTGATCGCGGCGCGTAAGGCGGCGGGGTCGTCCGAAGCGGTGGGGTCCGGGGCGGCGGGGTCCGGGGCGGTGGGGTCGCCCGCGAACGGCCCGGCCGCCGCCGGGGCCGCGAGGCCCGCGGTGGCCAGCGTCAGTGCGGCGGCCGCGCCCATGCCGGTGAGGGTGCGCCGGGAGAGAGAAGTCATGTGAACGATCTTTCTCCCGCCCGCGCGCCGGGACATCGGGGATGCCCCCGAAACAACCCTGGCCCGCCCCCGGCCTCAGCCCAGGGCACGCCCCAGGACCCACACCACCGGTGCCGCCGCCGACAGGGGCAGGGCCACGCCGGCCGTGAAGTGGACGAAGCGGGACGGGTAGTCGTAGCTGGCCACCCGGTGCCCGATCAGGGCGCACACCCCGGCGGCGGCGCCCAGCAGCGCCCCCTTCGTACCGAAGCCGGTCATGCCGCCCACGGCGATCCCCGCGCCTGCCGCCGCCAGCAGCGCGACCACGACCGACGCCGGGGTCGGCAGGGGCAGCGCGCGGGCCAGCACGGCCACCGCGACCGCCGCGGCGCCGACCGAGACCGCGTGCGGGTCGACGGCCAGGTAGCCGGTGGCCAGGACCGCGAGCGCCGCCGAGGCGACCGTCGCCATCAGGCCGTACATCCGCTCGTCCGGCGAGGCGTGCGAGCGGAGCTGGAGGACGAGGGAGAGCAGCACCCAGAGGCCGAGCGGGCCGAGGATGGCCACCAGGGCGTCGTCGCGGCCGGCCGCGAGGACCGCCACGTCGGAGGTCAGCGCGCCCGCGAAGGCCAGCGCGATGCCCTGCCGGGCGGGCCACATGCCGTTCAGCCGGAACCAGCCCGCGGCCGTCACCGCCTGGAGCACCACCAGCGGCACGGCCAGGGCGTACGAGGCGACGGGGGCCGCCGCGGCGAGGAGCAGGCCCAGTACGGCGGTGAGCAGCGCCGGCTGCATGCCGGGCTCGATGATCGGGGAACGGCCCTCCAGGCGGGCCCGCTGGGCGTCGGTGATCCGGGCGTTGCCGGCGAGGGTGGCGGGGCCGTAGGCGGGCCCGGACCCCGGGTCGGCCGGGGACGTGGGCGCGGCCGCCGCGGGTGCGGGTGCGGGTGCGGGTGCCGGTTCGGGATCAGGTGCGGGCGCGTACGTTCCCGCCCCCGCGTGCGCCCCGCCGTACGAACCCCCGTGCGCCCCGCCATACGGACCCGCGGGCGTCCCGCCGTACGAACCCGCGTGCGCCCCGCCGTAGGTACCCGGGGGCGTCCCGCAGTGCGTCCCCGCGTACGGCTCGGCGTACGGCTCGGCGTACGGCTGCTGGGGCTGCTGGGGCTGCTGGTACTGCGGTTCCTGGTAAGAGGGCTGCTGGTATCCAGGCTGCGAATACCCCGCCTGCTGGTACCCGCCCTGCTGCTGCTCCTGCCGCGGCAGGTACGCCGTCTCCGCCGCCTGCACCGGCGCGTGCGTCTGCGTCTCCCAGGTCTGGCCCTGCCACTGCTGGGTGAGTTCCGGGTCGTGGCCGGCCTGCCCGTGCTGCGGCTCCTGCGCGGGCCACTGCTGCTGGTAGGGGTCGTAGCCCTCGTAGGGGCCGCCCTGATACGGCTGGTTGGTCATCGCTCACCCTCCTGCGAACGGCGGGAGCACCTCGACCGTGCCGCCCTCGGCCAGCCGTACCGTCTCATGCGCGCGGGTCCCGACAGGGTCGCCGTCGACGAGGAAGGAGCATCGCTGCAGCACGCGGGTGAGTTCGCCGGGGTGTCGCGTACGCACGGCGGCCAGCGCGTCGGCCAGCGTGTCCGCCTCGTACGGCTCCTCGGCGACCTGGGCCGCGGCCTTGGCGGCGGCCCAGTAGCGCACCGTGACCTTGGGCATCTGAATCCTCAATCGACGGCAGGGACAAGAAGAAGACTAAAGACAGTGTGGGTCAGGCTAGCCCGCCGCCGTCACCGACCAGTCCCCGATCCGGGCCATCAGGGCGTCGTCCGCCGCGTTCTCCGCGTGGCCCATGCCCGGTTCGACCCAGAGGTCGCCGTGCTCGCCGGCCGCCTCGGCGAGCATCCGGGGGTGGTCGAGCGGGAAGTAGCCGTCACGGTCGCCGTGGACGATGAGGAGCGGCGTCGGGGCGATCTTCGGCACCGCCTGCACCGGGGAGAGCGGGACCGGGTCCCAGTCCCGGTGGTGGATGCGCGTGCGCAGGCCGTAGCGGCCGACCAGGCGGCCCTCGGGGCGGGTGACCAGCCAGTGCAGGCGGCGCATGGGGGCCGTGCCCCGGTAATACCAGCGGGCCGGTGCGCTGACGGAGACGACGGCGTCGGTGCCGCCTTGCAGCGCCGCGTGCCGCAGGACCACCGAGCCGCCCATGGAGAAGCCGACGGTCACCACGCGCGCGTGCCCGAGACCGCGGGCCCACTCCACGGCGGCGGCGAGGTCCAGCACCTCCTTGTCGCCGACCGTGGACCGTCCGCCGGAGCGGCCGTGGCCGCGGAAGGAGAAGGTGACGACGGCGCCGTAGCCGCGCAGGACGCCCGCCACCCGGCGCACGTGCGGGCGGTCCACGTCCCCGGTGAAGCCGTGCGCGATCACGAACACCAGGTCACGGGAGGCCGGCCGGGAGGCGTCCGGAAGGGTTTCGTATACGGCCGGGGGCGGATCGTATACGGAATCGATCGGAATTCCGTCGGCCGTGCGCAGAAACGTCCGGATAGGGCCCTGTCTGCCTGTCTCGCAATTCGGACGAACGGTGGAACGTGGCCCATGACCTGCCGGACGGTTGCTCATGTGGGCTATTCTGCTGGGCAGAGGACTCGGGCAGCGTAGCCCCCGGGTCCTTTTGTGCTTTCGGAAGCGTTGTATACGAAGCGGCGAACCTCAGGTGACCGCCGGTGTACGGGGCCTTCGGGATCGCAGAGCAGTACCCGTCCGCACTGTCCTCGCAGGGACCGAGGAGGAACCAGACGTATGAGTTCTCTGCTGCTCCTGACCAACGCCCTCCAGCCGTCGACCGAGGTGCTTCCGGCCCTCGGCCTGCTCCTGCACAACGTGCGGGTCGCCCCGGCGGAGGGACCCGCCCTGGTCGACACCCCGGGCGCCGACGTCATCCTCGTCGACGGCCGGCGCGATCTGCCCCAGGTGCGCAGCCTCTGCCAGCTCCTGCGGTCGACCGGCCCCGGCTGTCCGCTGCTCCTCGTCGTCACCGAGGGCGGCCTGGCCGCCGTCACCGCCGACTGGGGCATCGACGACGTGCTCCTGGACACCGCCGGTCCGGCGGAGGTCGAGGCGCGGCTGCGGCTCGCCATGGGGCGCCAGCAGATCGTCAACGACGACTCGCCGATGGAGATCCGCAACGGCGATCTCTCGGTGGACGAGGCGACCTACAGCGCCAAGCTCAAGGGGCGGGTCCTGGACCTGACCTTCAAGGAGTTCGAGCTGCTCAAATACCTCGCCCAGCACCCGGGCCGCGTCTTCACCCGCGCCCAGCTCCTCCAGGAGGTGTGGGGCTACGACTACTTCGGCGGCACGCGCACGGTCGACGTGCACGTACGGCGGCTGCGCGCCAAGCTCGGCCCGGAGCACGAGTCGCTGATCGGCACCGTCCGGAACGTCGGTTATCGATTCGTTACGCCGGAGAAGAGCGACCGGGCCGCCGAGGAGGCCAAGGCCAAGGCGGGCCAGGCAAAGCCGGATGATGCGGACACGACCGCCGCCCTGGACAGCGCCGAGGTCCACGCCGAGGCGTAAGCGGCCCCCGACGGACGCATGAGCGGCGCCCGTGCGGGGCATCGTCCTCGCACAGCCGCCATGTGATACGCCCTGCCCACGGCGGGTCAATCCGCGTAGACTCCGCCCGTGGCGAAGGTGACTCGGGATGACGTGGCACGGCTGGCTGGAACCTCCACGGCCGTCGTCAGTTATGTCATCAACAACGGACCCCGGCCGGTCGCCCCGGCAACGCGCGAGCGTGTCCTCGCCGCGATCAAGGAACTGGGGTACCGGCCCGACCGGGTCGCCCAGGCGATGGCCTCACGGCGCACCGACCTCATAGGCCTCATCATCCCCGACGCCCGCCAGCCCTTCTTCGGCGAGATGGCGCATGCGGTCGAGCAGGCCGCCTCGGAGCGCGGGAAGATGGTCCTGGTCGGCAACACCGACTACATCGGCGAGCGCGAGGTCCACTATCTGCGCGCCTTCCTGGGCATGCGCGTCTCGGGCCTGATCCTCGTCTCGCACGCCCTGAACGACCTGGCCGCAGCCGAGATCGACGCCTGGGACGCCCGGGTGGTGCTGCTGCACGAACGCCCGGAGGCCATCGACGACGTGGCCGTGGTGACGGACGACCTGGGCGGCGCCCAGCTCGCCGTGCGCCACCTGCTGGAGCACGGCTACGACTACGTCGCCTGTATGGGCGGCACGGCGCAGACGCCGGCCGTCGGCGACCCGGTCTCCGACCACGTCGAGGGCTGGAAGCGGGCCATGGCCGAGGCGGGCCTCAGCACCGAGGGCCGGCTGTTCGAGGCGCCGTACAACCGCTACGACGCCTACCGGGTGGCCCTGGACGTCCTGTCCGGCCCCCACCGGCCGCCCGCGATCTTCTGCTCCACCGACGACCAGGCCATCGGCCTGCTGCGGGCCGCGCGCGAGCTGCGCATCGACGTGCCCGGGCAGCTCGGGGTGGCCGGCTTCGACGACATCAAGGAGGCCGCGCTCGCCGACCCGCCGCTGACCACGGTCGCCTCCGACCGCTCGGCGATGGCGCGGGCGGCGGTCGACCTGGTGCTGGACGACGGGCTGCGGATCGCCGGGTCCCGGCGCGAGCGGCTGAAGACGTTCCCGTCGCGCCTGGTGGTGCGCACGAGCTGCGGCTGCGTGTAGCCGCGCCGGCCCGGCCCTCCGGCCCGGCCGTCGTGCGTCTCACGGCTCGTCGGTGGCCGGTCGCGCAGTTCCCCGCGCCCCTCCGGGGGCGCGTCCCCTGAGCCCCTTTATATGGGGCAAACGAGCTTCTGCCGGGCTTCTCAGGCGGCACTCAGGAAGCTCTCATGGTCACGGGGGACTCTTCTGTCATGACCGAGAGCCAGGGCACCTACGAGCAGCCGCACTCCTACTCCGCTCCTGTGAACCCCGAGTGGCCGCCCCCGCCGCCGTACCAGCCGGCGGTCGCGGCCCCCGAGCCCAGGAGGAAGCGCACCCGCGGGCCGATCGGCCTGCTCGCGGCGGTCGCGATCGTCGCGGCGGCGGTCGGCGGCGGTACCGCGTACGCCTTCCAGGAGCTGACCGGCAAGGACACGGTCGCCACCGCCGGCAGCACCACCCCCGTGGTGCCGTCGAGCAAGAAGGGTGACGTCGCCGCCATCGCCGCGGCTGTCAGCCCGAGCGTGGTCGAGATCAACGCGACGCTCCAGAACGGCTCCGCCACCGGCTCCGGCGTGATCATCACGTCGAACGGCGAGATCATCACCAACAACCACGTCGTCTCCGGCGCCACCTCGGTCAAGGTGCGCACCAGCGACGGCAAGAGCTACACCGCCGAGGTCGTCGGCACCGACAGCTCCAAGGACCTCGCGCTGATCAAGCTGAAGGGCGCCTCCGGTCTGAAGCCGGCCGCGCTCGGCAACTCCAGCGGCGTCCAGGTCGGCGACACGGTCGTCGCGATCGGCTCCCCCGAGGGCCTGACCGGCACGGTCACCAGCGGCATCGTCTCCGCCCTGAACCGGGACGTCACCGTCCCCACCGACGAGAACCAGGGGCAGAACCCGGACGGCGAGGGCCAGTGGCCCTTCCAGTTCGGCGGCCGCGAGTTCAACGGCGACACCGGCTCCTCCACCACCACCTACAAGGCCATCCAGACCGACGCGCCCATCAACCCCGGCAACTCCGGCGGCGCGCTGATCGACGCGAGCGGTCGCGTCATAGGCATCAACTCCGCGATGTACTCCTCCGCCTCGTCCTCGTCCTCGGACGCGGGCAGCATCGGCCTCGGCTTCGCCATCCCCATCGACACGGTGAAGTCCGACCTGGCCAAGCTGCGGGCGGGCTCCGACAGCTAGCAACATCAAGTGCAAGGAGCAGGTCATGATCAAGCACGTCCCCCACCGGTTCAGTGAGCGTGGTCCGGCCGGCCTCACCCTGGCCCTGTCCATCGCGTCCGAGCTGCACGTGCCCGTCCCGGCGCCCCGGGCCCCCGAGGTGGCCGCGCCCGTGACGCCGGTCCCCCAGCTGATGGGCCTGCGCACCTCCGCCGCCCGTCCGCACCGCCGCAAGGTCCCGCTGCACCGCCTGAACACGGTCCGGGTCTGACCGGCGCGCGTGTCCCCGGCCCCCGGACATGGGACGCTGAGAGGCACCGACCCCGGCCGGGAGATCCCCATCCCGGCCGGCAGACCCCGACCACCCCGCACCCCGAGGAAACGCGAGCGATGAGTCCCGCCGAAGGCGACCGTGACCCCCAGCGCATCCTGATCGTCGACGACGAGCCGGCCGTACGCGAGGCCCTCCAGCGCAGCCTCGCCTTCGAGGGGTACGACACCGAGGTCGCCGTCGACGGCGCGGACGCCCTGGAGAAGGCCACGGCCTACCAGCCGGACCTGGTCGTGCTGGACATCCAGATGCCGCGCATGGACGGGCTGACCGCGGCCCGCCGCATCCGGGGTGCGGGGGACACCACCCCGATCCTGATGCTCACCGCCCGCGACACGGTCGGCGACCGGGTCACCGGCCTGGACGCGGGCGCCGACGACTACCTGGTCAAGCCGTTCGAGCTGGACGAGCTCTTCGCCCGTATCCGCGCCCTGCTGCGCCGCAGCTCCTACGCGGCGGCGGTGTCCGCCGAGGCCCAGGCGGACGAGGCCCTCACCTTCGCCGACCTGCGCATGGACCTCGCGACCCGGGAGGTCACGCGCGGCGGCCGGCCGGTCGAGCTGACCCGCACGGAGTTCACCCTGCTGGAGATGTTCATGGCGCATCCGCGTCAGGTGCTCACCCGTGAGCAGATCCTGAAGGCGGTGTGGGGCTTCGACTTCGAGCCCTCGTCCAACTCGCTCGACGTCTACGTCATGTACCTGCGCCGCAAGACCGAGGCCGGCGGCGAGCCGCGCCTGGTGCACACCGTGCGCGGTGTGGGCTACGTCCTGCGGCAGGGCGGCGCCGAGTGAGGCAGCTCGCGCGCCGGTACCGGGCGCTGCCGCTGCGGGCGCGACTGGCGATGCTGGTCGCGGCCGCGGTGGCGTTCGCGGTGGCGGCGGTCTCGGTGACCTGCTGGTTCCTCGTCGAGCGGAAGCTGTACGACCAGCTCGACGAGGATCTGCAGAAGTCCCTGCGGAACACGACGCAGACGGACCAGTTGCAGTTCACCCTCGACAACTGCACCGACACCCCCCAGGCCAACAGCTTCCTGCTGCGCGACCGGTACTCCCAGCTCGTCACGGAGGACGGCAAGGTCTGTCTGTTCGGGGCCGCCTCGGGCAAGATCAAGGTCACGCAGGCCGACAAGACCGAGATCAAGAACCTCGACCCCAGCATCCTGTACTTCCGCAACGGGAGCGACGACGAGGGCAACGAGCTGCGGGTGCTCACCAAGCCCATCAGCCCCACGGCGACCGCGAGCGGCGGGCCCGGCCCGAACGTCGGCGTGCTCATCGCCGTGCCCCTCAAGAGCACGCAGAAGACCCTCAACGACCTCGCCCTGGTCCTCCTGCTCGTCTCCGCCGTCGGTGTCGTCGGCGCCGGTGCGGCCGGTCTCGCCGTCGCGCGGGCCGGGCTGCGCCCCGTCGACAAGCTCACCGAGGCCGTGGAGCACGTGGCCCGCACGGAGGACCTGACCATTCGCATCCCCGTGGAGGACGTCAGCGAGGACGAGGTGGCCCGGCTGTCGAGGTCGTTCAACTCGATGACCGCCTCGCTGGCCAGCTCCCGCGACCTCCAGCAGCAGCTGATCGCGGACGCCGGCCACGAACTGCGCACGCCCCTGACGTCGCTCCGGACGAACATCGAACTGCTCACCCGCAGCGAGGAGACCGGCCGACCGCTTCCGCCCGAGGACCACAAGGCGCTGCTCGCCTCGGTCAAGGCGCAGGTGACGGAACTGGCCGCGCTGATCGGTGACCTCCAGGAGCTGTCCCGCTCGGAGGGGCAGCACGGCGAGCGCGTCCAGGTGGTCGCCCTCCAGGACACCGTCGAGGCGGCGCTGCGCCGGGCCCGGCTGCGCGGCCCCGAGCTGTCGATCACGGCGGACCTGGAGCCCTGGTTCGTCCGGGCGGAGCCCTCCGCGCTGGAGCGGGCGATCGTCAACGTCCTGGACAACGCGGTGAAGTTCAGCCCCGAGGGCGGCACGGTCGAGGTGCGGCTCAGCGAGGGCGTGCTGACGGTCCGCGATCACGGTCCCGGCATCGCCGAGGACGAACTCCCGCACGTCTTCGACCGGTTCTGGCGCTCCCCCAGTGCCCGTGCCCTGCCGGGCTCGGGCCTCGGCCTGTCCATCGTCGCCCGTACGGTGAAGCAGGCGGGCGGCGAGGTCTCCCTGGCCCCCGCCGAGGGCGGCGGCACGGTGGCGACGGTCCGGCTGCCGGGGGCGCCGACCCCGCCACCGGAGACACCGGCCGTCTGACCCCCGCTCAGTCCGGCCGGGGCATGGCGCGCAGGCGCTGGATCTGGGTGTGGCTGAGGTCGTGGGCCCGGCGCAGGTGCCGGGTGATCGCCCGCAGCTCGTCCTCGGTGTGGTCGTCCAGCAGGGTCTGCCAGGTCTGCCCGAGGTCGTCCCACAGCGCGGTGACACGGGCGAGGCGCTCCGGGACGGGGGTGACCAGCACCCGGCGGCGGTCCTGCCGGTCGGGGGTGCGGGTGACGTAGCCGCCGCGCTCCAGCCGGTCCACCAGACGGGTGGCCGAGCCGGTGGTGAGACCGGTGCGGTCGGCGATCTGCCGGACGGTGAGCGGTTCGGGCTCGGCGGTCAGCAGGCTCAGGCACTGCACGTCGGTCGGGTGCAGGCCGAGGTGGTCGGCGACGGCCTGGTTGAACAGCACGTAGGCGGCCAGGTAGCGCCGGGACTCCAGGGCCAGCTCCTCGTACAGGCGGGCCCGGTCGGGGTCTGTCTCGTCGGTCACGGGGTCTCCTCGCCGAAATTACTGCGCGACGCAGCAACTCTCCCTCTAATCTGCTGTGCGGCGCAGCAAATGCGCCACACAGCAATCGTATCGATCAGGGGGACACCCATGCTCACCATCGCCGTCACCGGCGCCACCGGGGCCCAGGGCGGGGCCACCGCCCGCGCCCTGCTGACCGCCGGTCACCACGTCCGCGCGCTGACCCGCCGGCCCGGCTCACCCGCCGCCGAGGCGCTGCGCGGCCTGGGCGCCGAGGTCCGCCACGCCGACTTCGACGACCCCGGCCCGCTCGCCGCCGCCCTCGCCGGCGCCGACGCGCTCTTCGCGGTGACCACCCCGTTCGGCACCGACACCCGGACGGAGGTCCGGCAGGGCACGGCCCTCGTGGACGCGGCCACCCGGGCCCGCCTCGGCCATGTGGTCCTCACCTCCGCCGCCCATGCCGACCGCGGCACCGGCGTCCCGCACTTCGAGAGCAAGTGGGCGGTCGAACAGCACCTGCGCTCCTCCGGTCTGCCCTGGACGGTGATCGCCCCGGCCGCGTTCATGGACAACTACGCGAGCGGCTGGACCCTCGACGGGCTGCGCACCGGCGTCTTCGCCTGGCCCATGCCGGCCGACCGGCCGCTGACTCTCATCCCGGCCACCGACATCGGCGCGTTCGCCGCGCTGGCCCTCCAGCGCCGGGACGACTTCGCGGGCCTGCGCGTCGACATCGCCTCCGACACCTGCACCCCCGCGCAGATCGCGGCCACCCTCAGCACCGTCCTGTCCCGCCCGGTCATCCACACACAGCCGCCCCTCACCCAGGTCCGCACCCACTCCCCCGACCTGGCGGCGATGTTCGCCTACTTCACCGACACGGGCCTCGACGTGGACGTCGCCGGCCTGCGCCACGCCCACCCCGAGATCGCCTGGCACACGTTCGCGGACTGGGCGGGCGAGCAGAACTGGGCGGCGCTGCTGGACCATTGGCGCGAGCAGGTCCGGCAACCTTCCCCGCGGCCTGGGCGATGACCATCGCGAGCCCGCACCCCGGGCTCTGCGCACCGCGTCCACCCGGCGCGGTCCGCTGCGGTCCCGCCGGTACGGGCAGCGGAGGGCGGCCGAGATGCTCGCCTCACTCGAAGCGTCGCCTCCCGCCGCCCCCGCCAGTGCCACCGGTCCCGCCGGGGCTACTGCACGACCGTGATCCGGTCCGCCTTCGGCGGCGTGATCGGGGACGTGGCCGACGAGTTGGCCGTCAGGTACTTCTCCAGTGCCGTCAGATCGTCCGCGCCGACCAGGTCACCCGTGCCCTGGGCCAGCGTGGGGAAGCCGTCGCCGCCGCCCGCGAGGAAGCTGTTGGTGGCGACCCGGTAGGTGGCCGACGGGTCGATCGGGGCGCCGTTCAGGCGGATGGAGCCGGTGACCACACGGTCCGCGCCGGACTTGGTGAGGTCCAGGGTGTAGGTGAGGCCGGCGGACGGCTGGAGGATCTTCGGGGCCGCCGCGTTGGCGCCGCTGACCTGCTCCTTGAGGACCTGGATGAGCTGGGCGCCGGTGAGGTCCTGGAGGTTCACGGTGTTGGCGAACGGCTGGACCGTGAAGCCCTCGGCGTAGGTGACCACGCCGTCGCCCTCGGCGCCCTTGGCCGCGTAGGTGAGGCCGGCCCGGACCCCGCCGGGGTTCATCAGCGCGAGGCTGGTCCTCGGGTCCAGCTCCCGGCCGTGGGCGAGCTGGGCGTCGGCGATGAGGTCGCCCATCGGGGACTCGGTGCCGCTGTTGTTGATGTCGGCGGAGATCCAGCCGATGGGGCGGTTGCCGATCGGGGCGGCCAGGGTGTTCCAGCGCGAGATCAGGTCGGTCATGTCCGGCGCCTTGGGGACGTCCCGGGTGACCACGTGGTTCGCGGACTTCACGGCCGTACGCGCGATGTCGCCGGTGCGGCGGTCGTACGTCAGCGTGGTGTCCGTGTAGAGGCGGCCGAAGGAGGACGCCGAGGTGACCATGCGGGGGCGGCCCGACGGGTCCGGGATCGTGCAGACGTACGCCTGGTGGGTGTGGCCGGTGACCAGGGCGTCCACCGCCGGGGTCACGTTCTTGGCGATGTCCACGATCGGGCCGGAGATGCCGCTGCCCGCGCCCGGGGAGTCGCAGTCGTAGTTGTAGGAGCCGGAGGCCGGGAAGCCGCCCTCGTGGATCAGGGCCACGATCGACTGCACGCCCTGGCGCTGGAGCACCTTGGCGTACTTGTTGATGGTCTCGGCCTCGTCCTTGAAGGTCAGGCCCTTGACGCCGTCGGCGGAGACGATGCCGGGGGTGCCCTCCAGCGTGACCCCGATGAAGCCGATCCTGACGTCCTTCTTCTTCCAGACCCAGTACGGCTTCAGGACCGGCTTGCCGGTCCTGTCGTCCAGGACGTTCGCGGCCAGGTACGGGAAGTCGGCGCCCTGGAACTCCTGGTCCGTGTAGCAGCCGTCCGTGGGGTGGCAGCCGCCGTTCTGCAGGCGGGCCAGCTCCCTCGCGCCCTCGTCGAACTCGTGGTTGCCGACCGAGGTGACGTCCAGGTCCAGCTTGTTCAGCGCCTCGACGGTGGGCTCGTCGTGGAAGAGGCCCGACAGCAGCGGGGAGGCGCCGACCAGGTCGCCGCCGGCCGCGGTGATCGAGTACGGGTGGCCGGTGCGGGCCTGGCGGAGGTGGGTCGCGAGGTACTCGACACCGCCCGCGTCGATCGTCTTCGTCGTGCCGTCCGGCTGCAGTTCGGTGACCCGGCCGGAGGAGCCGGACGGGGGCTCCAGGTTGCCGTGCAGGTCGTTGAAGGAGAGCAGCTGGACGTCCTGGTAGCGGCCCGGACGGTGGTGGCTCTGGTGCGCGTCCGCCGGGAGCGCGGCGGTCAGCGCCGCGGCCGTGGCGAGAGTGGCTGCGCTCGCGAGAAGGGCGTACGTACGACGTCCGGTGCGCCGGGGCGCGGCTGGCATGGGACCCCCCTGTGGATCGGCTGTGGTGGCTCGGCGCAGCCTAGAGTCAACGCGCGTAGCACGACAGGGGGTTCATGGTCACATCCTGGTTTCCCTTTGCCGGTGCCTTGACCGGGGCTCCCTCCCCGGCCGGTGTGCCGGGAATTCGCCCCGGCCGCCCCGTACTCTCATACGCATGAGCAGCGACGACACCGTACGGGCCTTCCCCGCCCGCTCCATCGAGACCTACTCCGCGCTCACTCCGGACCGGGCCGAGGCCGTGCTGCGCCTCCTCGGCGAGGCCGCCC
This sequence comes from Streptomyces sp. Ru62, assembly GCF_002920615.1. Lineage (GTDB taxonomy): Bacteria > Actinomycetota > Actinomycetes > Streptomycetales > Streptomycetaceae > Streptomyces. The sequence continues at coordinate 28,429 of NZ_PQSU01000001.1, read as the reverse complement.
GGGTCGACGGGCAGCAGCCGGTGTCCGAGCAGGGCAGGCTGCAACTGCGCGGCGGAGCCCGCGAGGGCGTCTCGCACCTGCTGCTGGCCGTCGACGGCGAACTCGTCGGTTACGCCCAGCTTGAGGACACCGACCCGGTGGAGGCGCCGGCCGCCGAACTGGTCGTGCATCCCGCGCACCGCGGGCACGGTCACGGCCGGGCGCTCGGCGCGGCCCTGCTCGCCGCCTCCGGCAAGCGGCTGCGGGTGTGGGCGCACGGCGGGCACCCCGCCGCCCGGCACCTCGCCCAGGTGCTCGGCCTGACCCTGTTCCGCGAACTGCGCCAGATGCGCCGGTCGTTGACCGATCTGGAGCTGCCCGAGCCGGTGCTGCCCGAGGGCGTCACCGTGCGCGCCTTCGTGCCCGGCAAGGACGACTCCGCCTGGCTCGCCGTGAACGCCGCCGCCTTCGCCCACCACCCGGAACAGGGCACGCTCACCCAGCGGGACCTGGACGACCGCAAGGCCGAGCCGTGGTTCGACCCGGCCGGGTTCTTCCTCGCCGAGCGGCGCGGCGAGCTGATCGGCTTCCACTGGACGAAGGTGCACGCCGAGGAGGGGCTGGGCGAGGTGTACGTCCTCGGGGTCCGGCCCGGTGAACAGGGCGGCGGCCTCGGCAAGGCCCTCACCACGATCGGGCTGCGCCACCTGGCGGCCCAGCAGCTGCCGACCGCGATGCTCTACGTCGACGCCGACAACAAGGCGGCGGTGTCGGTGTACGAGCGCCTGGGCTTCACGATCCACGAGACGGACCTCATGTACCGCACGGAGACCTGACAACTCCCCGGGTCAGGGGCGGTCGTCCTTGACGGCCGCCCCTCTTGCGCACCACCTTTCAGGCCCCGGGCGGCGCGGCACGGCCCGATCGACACCGCCAAGCCCTGGGAGGACCTGCCCACCTTCTGCGCGGGCGGCCCGCTGATCACCGCTCCCGCACCGGCCGGGCTGTTCCACAGTCGCTGACTGGTCACCCTGTGCGTCCCGTCGTACTCAGGCCGTGGTCGGCTTCCACGCCGACTCGCCTCTGGTCCCACCGCCGGGCCCTCCACCCGGCCACGACCGGAGCCCCCCGGCCCCCGCCCGCCCGGCCGGGAACCCCTTCGGGCCGCCCCCCGCTATCCCGCACGTCATGTCGCCGTAACCATTGATTCAGCCAGGCTTGCGACGCTCGGGCAATGAAGCCCGCCGTGCCAGAGCCTTCGCCGCCCCCCGAGGGGCCCGCGGGGAACGGGGCCGTCACGCTCCCGCCCGCACGTTCCGACGCGCTTGTGTCACCCGTTGCGCGGAAGAATGGGTTCATGAGTCAGCAAGACACCCAGGCAGAGGTACAGCACCCCCAGCCCTCCGTGGGCTCCATCGCCGCGCACCGCCAGCACGCCGTGGCCGCCGTGGTCTCCGACCTGGAACCCGATCTCGACGCGGGTCTCGACACCTACGAGGAGGCGCCGACCGACGGCGCGCCCCTGCCCCAGGGCCGCTTCCTCGACCGGGAACGCAGCTGGCTCGCCTTCAACGAGCGCGTCCTGGAGCTGGCCGAGGACCCGAACACGCCGCTGCTGGAGCGCGCGAACTTCCTCGCGATCTTCGCCAGCAACCTGGACGAGTTCTTCATGGTCCGGGTGGCCGGTCTGAAGCGCCGTATCGCCACCGGCGTCGCCACCCGCTCCGCCTCCGGCCTCCAGCCCCGCGAGGTGCTGGAGATGATCTGGGCCCGCTCCCGCGAGCTGATGGCACGGCACGCCGCCTGCTACCACGAGGACGTCGCCCCCGCGCTCGCGGACGAGGGCATCCACCTGGTCCGCTGGTCCGAGCTGACCGACAAGGAACAGGCCCGGCTCTTCACGCTCTTCCGGCACCAGATCTTCCCGGTCCTCACGCCCCTGGCCGTCGACCCCGCGCACCCCTTCCCGTACATCTCCGGCCTCTCCCTGAACCTGGCCGTCGTGGTGCGGAACCCGGTCAGCGGCCACAAGCACTTCGCGCGCGTGAAGGTGCCCCCGCTGCTGTCCCGCTTCCTGGAGGCCTCCCCCGGCCGCTACGTCCCCATCGAGGACGTCATCGCGGCCCCCAACCACCTGGAAGAGCTTTTCCCGGGCATGGAGATCCTGGAGCACCACGCCTTCCGGATCACCCGCAACGAGGACCTGGAGGTCGAGGAGGACGACGCCGAGAACCTCCTCCAGGCCCTGGAGAAGGAACTCATGCGGCGCCGCTTCGGGCCGCCGGTGCGCCTGGAGGTCGAGGAGTCCATCGACCGCGAGGTGCTGGACCTCCTGGTGCGCGAGCTGAAGATCTCCGAGGCGGAGGTCTACCCGCTGCCCGGCCCGCTCGACCTCACCGGCCTCTTCCGCATCCACAGCCTCGACCGGCCGGAGCTGAAGTACCCCAAGTTCATCGCCGGCACCCACCGCGACCTCGCCGAGGTCGAGTCGGCGTCCGCGCCCGACATCTTCGCGGCGCTGCGCGCGCGGGACGTGCTCCTGCACCACCCCTACGACAGCTTCTCCACCTCCGTGCAGGCGTTCCTGGAGCAGGCCGCGGCCGACCCGGACGTCCTCGCCATCAAGCAGACCCTGTACCGCACCTCCGGCGACTCCCCGATAGTCGACGCGCTCATCGACGCCGCCGAGTCCGGCAAGCAGGTCCTCGTCCTGGTCGAGATCAAGGCCCGCTTCGACGAGCACGCCAACATCAAGTGGGCGCGCAAGCTGGAGGAGGCCGGCTGCCACGTCGTCTACGGCCTGGTCGGCCTGAAGACGCACTGCAAGCTGTCGCTGGTGGTCCGCCAGGAGGGCGAGACGCTGCGCCGCTACAGCCACGTCGGCACCGGCAACTACCACCCGAAGACGGCCCGCCTGTACGAGGACCTCGGGCTGCTCACCGCCGACCCGCAGGTCGGCGCGGACCTCTCCGACCTCTTCAACCGGCTGTCCGGCTACTCGCGCCGCGAGACCTACCGCCGCCTGCTGGTCGCCCCCAAGTCCCTCCGGGACGGCCTGGTCGCGCGGATCGACAAGGAGGTGCAGCACCACCGTGCGGGCCGTCCGGCCTTCGTCCGCATCAAGGTCAACTCGATGGTGGACGAGGCGGTCATCGACGCCCTCTACCGGGCCTCCCAGGCGGGCGTGCCGGTCGACATCTGGGTGCGGGGCATCTGCGCCGTCCGCCCGGGCGTCACGGGCCTGTCCGAGAACATACGGGTCCGCTCGATCCTCGGCCGCTTCCTCGAACACTCCCGGGTGTTCGCCTTCGGCAACGGCGGCGAGCCCGAGGTGTGGATCGGCAGCGCCGACATGATGCACCGCAACCTCGACCGCCGGATAGAAGCCCTGGTCCGGGTGGTCGACCCCGGCCACCGCGCGGCCCTCAACCGGCTGTTGGACACCGGCATGTCCGACAGCACCGCCTCCTGGCACCTCGGCCCGGACGGCGAGTGGACGCGGCACGCGACCGACGCGGACGGCCAACCCCTGCGCAACGTCCAGGAGATGCTCATAGACGCCCGGAGGCGCCGGCGTGGCACAGCAACACCTTGACCCGACGAACCCCGCGGCCGAGGCGGTGACGGGGGACGCCCTGGCGGGCTACCTGCGCGCCCAGGCCACGGAGTTCCTCCGCGCCCTGCGCCTGCACCGGGAGACCGGGGGCCAGGCGGCCGGCCCGGAGGAGCCCGTCGACGCGGCCCGCGCCCTGCGCCGCTCGGCCCGCCGCATCAGCGCCAGCCTGCACACCTTCCGCCCCCTCCTGGACCCCGGCTGGTCGGAGGAGATGCGCCCGGAACTCGCATGGCTGTCCGGCACACTGGGTCTGGAACACGCCTACGAGGCCCGCCTGGAACGCCTGTTGCTGGCGTTGCACCGGCTGTCGGGCACGACCGTGTTCCCGGCGCAGGCCGTGACGGCGCCGGAGAACACCGGCGGTCCGGCCACCGCGACGGCGACGGCGGAGCGCGCCAACCTCACGGTCGGCGCGGCGAAGGCGGGCGCCCTGCTCGAACGCCAGCTCACCCTCGCCCGGACGAGGGCCCACTCGACCGCCCTCCAGGCCCTCGGCTCCTCCCGCTTCCACGCCGTGGCCGACAAGGTGGCCGTACTCGCCAGCGAGGTCCCCCTCACCCCCACCGCCCCCGCCACCACCCTGCACCCCCTGGCCGCCGCGGCCGAGGAACGCCTCACGGACGCCGTCACCGCGCTCCCCCTGGTCACCGCCGGCCACCCCTACAACGCGGAGACCCTGGTCCACGGCCTGTCCCCGGACCCGTCCCCGCACCCCCAGGACAGCCCCTGGCACCAGGTACGCCTGCTGCTGCGCCTGCACCGGTACGCCCGCGAGGTGCTGCTCGGCGGCAACGCCCCGGTGGACGTGCGGCTGCTGACGGCTGGCCAGGCACTGAACCGGCACCGGGACGCCTCGGAGGCGGCAGCGGCGGCGGCGCAGGCGGCCCGCACCCCCCGGATCACCCCGGCGACGGCGTACGCGCTCGGTGTGCTCCACGCCGACCAGCGGCACGAGGTCGAGGCGGCCCGGTTCGCGTTCCAGCAGGCGTGGCAGAAGCAGACCGTCCCCGCGCCCTGACCCCACGAGGAGGCGGTGTGAACGACACCGTGGTCCAGGCGGCCGGCTGTGTGCTGTGGCGCCGCTCCCCGGCCTCCGGCGACCTGGAGATCTGTCTCGTCCACCGGCCGAAGTACGACGACTGGTCCCACCCCAAGGGCAAGCTGAAGCGGGGCGAGGACCCGCTCGCCGGCGCGCTGCGCGAGGTCGCGGAGGAGACCGGGTACACCGCGGAGCCGGGCGGCGAGCTGCCGACCCTGCACTATTCGGCCAACGGCCGCCCGAAGCGGGTGCGGTACTGGGCCGCGGAGGCGGTTTCCGGCCACTTCACGCCGAACGCCGAGGTGGACCGCATCCTCTGGCTGGCCCCGGCGGCGGCCCGGGCCCGGCTGACCCAGCCGCGCGACGGGGACCTGGTGGACGCGCTCCTGCGGGCCCTGGAGCGCCGCTGACGGTCAGAGGCCCGTCATGTGCCCCTCCGCGTCCGTACGGGCCTGGCTGCGGGCCCGGCGGGCGGGGCCGCGCCAGCCGCAACTGCATCTGGCCACGCAGAAGGGGCCCTGCTCGGTCGTCGTCGTGAGGTGCTCCTGCCCGGACCGGGCGCGTTCCGACCCGTCCTCCGGTACCGCGGTGACTGCCACACCGTCAAAGGTACCCAGACCTGGGCGAAGAGTTGGTCTGCCACCCGACGGCACCGGTCCGCCCGACTCCTGCCGGCGTCGGCCGCATCCCCGTCACCGGGGGACTCGCCCCTGTTGCCGCCGTACTCGCCCCCGTCGGCGCCACCCCACCCTCACCGGCGCCGCACCCGCCCCCGGCGCCAGTCTCGCCCCCGCGGCTTCACTTTCGCCCTCACCGGCGCCGGGCCCACCCCCGCCGGCGCCGTACTCGCCCGTGGCTCCGGACTCCCCCCGTCGGCGCCACCCACCCTCACCCGTGCCGCACTCGCCCTCATCGGCGCCAGTCGCGCCCCCGCGGCTTCCCTCTCGCCCCACCGGCGCCGGTCCCGCTCCCCTCGCCCCGGCGCGCCCCCGCCGCCGCTCCCGGCGGCGCGTGACGGCGCCCCCGAGCCGTCGTTATCCGGACGACAGGGGGCCCGTGACGGACACTCCGGCTGGGGGTAGGCAGGCGATGGATCGGCGGCAGCACAGGCGCGCGGGCGGCGCGGTCGTCGCGGCGGGTGTCCTCCTCGCCCTCGGGACGGGCGCCACGGGCTGTTCCGGCAGCGGGGCCGCCGCCGAGGACGTCAAAGGCGCGGGCGACCCCGTCGCCACCCTGCACCGGGCCGCCGACGCGCTGCGGGACGCGGGCAGTTCCAAAGCGGGCACCTCCATGGAGATGGCCACCGGCGGCACCCGGGTCACCATCCGCGGCAAGGGCGTCTACGACTACCGGCGCCGCCTCGGCCGGCTCACGGTGGTGCTGCCCGAGGACCCGACGGGCGCCTCCCGACACCGGCCCATCACCGAACTCCTCGCCCCGGGTGCGCTGTTCATGAAGAACCGGGGCGCGGGCGTGCCCGCCGACAAGTGGGTGCGGGTGGAGACCGCGACGCTGTCCGACGGCAATCTGGTCACCGGCGGCGCGACCGACCCGTACGCGGCGGCCGAGGTGCTGCGCGGCACGCGGGAGGCGGTCCTCGTCGGCCGGACCGAGGTCGCCGGGACGGCGGTGCGGCACTACCGGGGCACCGCCGACCTGCGCCGCGCGGCCCGGTACGCCTCCGCCGCGAACAGGGCGGCCCTGGCGGCGGCGGCGAAAGGCTTCGCCACGGCCGAGGTGCCGTTCGACGCGTACCTGGACGACCAGGGCCGCATCCGCAAGCTGCGGCAGCGCTTCAGCTTCGTCAACGGCCGCCAGAAGGCCACCGTGGCGGTCGCCTCCACCCTGCTGCTGTACGACTTCGGCACCCCCGCCGACGTACGGCTGCCGGCCCCGGAGGACATCTACGCGGGCCGGATCGCCGAGGAGGGCGGGACCGGCGGCGGGGCCTGAAACCGGCCAGTCACTAGTCCGGGTCGCCACCCCGTAAGTAGCCCGTCCGTGCCATGCGCGGTGTGTAGAGCGCTGCCTACTCTAGGGAGCGGTGACGTCCGAGAAGAGGTGAGGCGGGTGGCTGCGGTCGGCGGCACGGCGGTTCAGGACCACGTGGCCCTCGCCGAGATCGAGCTGTGCGGAGAGCTGATCATCGCGGCCTCCGCCGCCGAGGACCGGCTCAGCCTGGAGAGCATCGACGAGGTGCTGCGGGTCGCCGAGGAGCGGAACGCGGCCTGATCCGCTCAGCTGCGCAGCAGCCGGCCGATCGCCTTCGTCGCCTCGTCCACCTTGGCGTCGATCGCGTCACCGCCCTTGACGGCCGCGTCCGCGACGCAGTGCCGCAGGTGCTCCTCCAGCAGCTGGAGCGCGAAGGACTGCAGGGCCTTCGTGGAGGCGGAGACCTGCGTGAGTATGTCGATGCAGTACGTGTCCTCCTCCACCATCCGCTGCAAGCCGCGGATCTGGCCCTCGATCCGGCGCAGCCGCTTGAGGTGCTCGTCCTTCTGCTTGTGGTAGCCGTGCGTGGCGCCGGCCTCGGTCGTCGTCATCGCGGGCCTCCGTCTCGGGACGAGTCAGGGACAAAAGGGACACATACCCCTACTGGGTATATGGTAACGAACTTTCCGGGGTAGACGGCCCTTCGTACGCCCCCGTGCTGACCACTGTGCTCGATGGGCGACACTGGGATGCGGCCCATTAGCCGTGGCCGGATGATGCGCCTAGCATCAGCCTGACCGAAACCGAAGCACCCCGAGGACCCCACGTGCGCTTTCGTCTGACCCCCAGGGAGACGAGCTTCTACGACATGTTCGCCGCGTCCGCGGACAACATCGTCACCGGCTCGAAACTCCTGATGGAACTGCTCGGGGCGGACTCCTCCGCCCGGGCCGAGATCGCAGAGCGTATGCGGGCCGCCGAACACGCAGGTGACGACGCCACGCACGCGATCTTCCACCAGCTGAACTCCTCGTTCATCACGCCGTTCGACCGGGAGGACATCTACGCCCTCGCCGGTTCCCTGGACGACATCATGGACTTCATGGAGGAGGCGGTCGACCTGGTCGTCCTCTACAACGTCGAGGAACTGCCGAAGGGCGTCGAGCAGCAGATCGAGGTTCTGGCCAGGGCGGCCGAGCTGACCGCGGAGGCCATGCCGAACCTCCGCACCATGGACAACCTCACCGAGTACTGGATCGAGGTCAACCGGCTGGAGAACCAGGCCGACCAGATCCACCGCAAGCTGCTCGCCCACCTCTTCAACGGCAAGTACGACGCGATCGAGGTGCTGAAGCTCAAGCAGATCGTGGACGTCCTGGAAGAGGCGGCGGACGCGTTCGAGCACGTGGCGAACACGGTGGAGACCATCGCCGTCAAGGAGTCCTGAGGCGTCGATGGACACCTTCGCCCTGGTCGTGACCATCGCGGTCGCGCTCTTCTTCACGTACACCAACGGTTTCCACGACTCGGCGAACGCCATCGCGACGTCGGTGTCGACGCGGGCGCTGACCCCGCGTGCGGCCCTCGCCATGGCGGCCGTGATGAACCTCGCCGGTGCCTTCCTGGGCTCCGGCGTCGCCAAGACGGTCAGCGAGGGCCTGATCGAGACGCCCCAGGGCTCGACCGGCATGGGGATCCTCTTCGCGGCCCTGCTCGGCGCGATCGTCTGGAACCTGGTCACCTGGTACTTCGGCCTGCCGTCCTCCTCCTCGCACGCCCTGTTCGGCGGCCTGGTGGGCGCGGCGCTGGCGGGCGGTACGACGGTGATCTGGCACGGGGTGGTCGACAAGGTCATCATCCCGATGTTCGTGTCCCCGGTCGTGGGCCTGATCGTCGGCTACCTGGTCATGACGGCGATCCTGTGGATCTTCCGCAGGGCCAACCCGCACAAGGCCAAGCGCGGCTTCCGCATAGCCCAGACCGTCTCGGCGGCCGGCATGGCGCTGGGCCACGGTCTCCAGGACGCCCAGAAGACGATGGGCGTCGTCGTCATGGCACTGGTGATTTCCGGCCATGAGACGTACGGCGACCCGATCCCGGTCTGGGTGAAGATCGTCTGCGCGATCATGCTGTCCCTCGGCACCTACGCGGGCGGCTGGCGGATCATGCGCACGCTGGGTCGCAAGATCATCGAGCTGGACCCGCCGCAGGGCTTCGCCGCCGAGACGACCGGCGCGTCGATCATGTTCACCACGGCGTTCCTCTTCAAGGCGCCGATCTCCACGACCCACGTCATCACGTCGGCCATCATGGGCGTGGGCGCGACCAAGCGCGTCAACGCCGTCCGCTGGGGCGTGGCCAAGAACATCATCCTCGGCTGGTTCATCACGATGCCGGCAGCGGCCCTGGTCGCCGCCCTGGCCTTCGGGGTGGTCAAGCTGGTGGCGCTGTAACCGGGCCCACCCGGTCCCGGCCGACCGAGCCGAACCCCGCCTCACTCCCGCCCTCCAGCCGGACCGAGTCCGGTGGGCGGGTGGGAAGCACCGGGGCGAGGGGCGAAGCCCCGAAGACCCCCGGCCCCGAAGCCGAACGCAGTGACAACGCAGTGGGCCCGCCCCCGGGAGCCAGGGGCGGGCCCTTTGCGTCCTCGCGGTGGCACCGCCATGCAGCACCGCGAGGGGATCGTGGGATCAGCCGAAGCGGCCGGAGATGTAGTCCTCCGTGGCCTGGACCGACGGGTTGGAGAAGATCCGCTCCGTGTCGTCGATCTCGATCAGCCGGCCGGGCTGTCCGACCGCCGCGAGGTTGAAGAACGCCGTACGGTCCGAGACTCGGGCCGCCTGCTGCATGTTGTGCGTCACGATGACGATCGTGAACCGCTCCTTCAGCTCACCGATCAGGTCCTCGATGGCGAGGGTGGAGATCGGGTCCAGGGCGGAGCAGGGCTCGTCCATGAGGAGCACCTTCGGCTCGACCGCGATGGCACGGGCGATGCACAGACGCTGCTGCTGACCACCGGACAGACCGGAGCCCGGCTTGTTCAGGCGGTCCTTCACCTCGTTCCAGAGGTTCGCGCCCTTGAGGGACTTCTCGACGATGTCGTTCAGTTCCGACTTCTTGTAGTTGCCGTTCAGCCGCAGGCCCGCGGCCACGTTGTCGAAGATCGACATCGTGGGGAACGGGTTCGGACGCTGGAAGACCATGCCCACCTCACGGCGGACGGACACCGGGTCGACCCCGCTGCCGTACAGGTCCTCGTCGTCCAGGAGCACCTTGCCCTCGACGCGGCCGCCGGGGGTGACCTCGTGCATGCGGTTCAGCGTGCGCAGGAACGTCGACTTGCCGCAGCCGGAGGGGCCGATGAACGCCGTCACCGACCGCGGCTCCACGGTCATCGAGATGTCCTCGATCGCCTTGTGGGAGCCGTAGAAGGCGGTGAGGCCGCTTACGTCGATTCGCTTGGCCATGTCTGCTTCACTTCCAGAAAATTCAAGCTCGGTCGCTGTGTGGCCCCGCTCGGCGGAGCCGGAAGTAGTCGCCTCAGCGACCGGTCTTGGGAGCCTTCCAGCGGGCGATGCCGCGGGCCACCAGGTTGAGGATCATCACGAAGGCGATCAGCGTGAGGGACGCCGCCCACGCGCGGTCGTAGGCCGCACCGGAGCCAGCGCTGTTGGCGAACTGCTGGTAGATGTACAGCGGCAGCGACGCCTGCGCGCCCTCGAAGGGGTTGTTGTTGATGAACGGGTTGCCGAACACCAGCAGCAGCACCGGCGCGGTCTCGCCGGCGATACGGGCGACCGCCAGCATGATGCCGGTCGTGATGCCTCCGATGGAGGTCGGCAGGACCACCTTCAGGATGGTCCGCCACTTGGGCACGCCGAGCGCCAGGGACGCCTCGCGCAGCTCGTTCGGGACGAGCTTGAGCATCTCCTCGGTGGAGCGGACGACGACCGGCATCATCAGGATGGCCAGGGCCAGCGAGCCGGCGAAGCCGAACGGCTGCATCTCGAAGATGAGCATCAGGCTGAGGATGAACAGGCCCGCGACGATCGACGGGATGCCCGTCATGACGTCGACGAAGAACGTGACGGCCTTGGCGAGCCGGCCACGGCCGTACTCGACGAGGTAGATCGCGGTGAGCACGCCGATCGGGGCGCCGATGAGGGTGGCGAGGCCGACCTGCTCCAGGCTGCCGATGATGGCGTGGTAGATGCCCCCGCCGGGCTCGGTGTCGGCGACGACCCCCATCGAGTGGGTCAGGAAGTAGACGTCGAGGACCTTCACACCGCGCGCGGCGGTCACCCAGATCAGGGAGACCAGCGGCACCACGGCGAGCAGGAAGGCCACCCAGACGAGGCTGGTGGCGACGCGGTCCTTGGCCTGGCGGCGGCCCTCGACCCGCGCGGCGATGCCGAAGGTGCCGAGGACGAAGAGGACGGCGGCGATCAGACCCCACTGGATCTGGCTGTCGAGGCCGGCGGCCAGGCTGATGCCGATGCCCAGGACGAGGGAGCCGGCGGCGATGGCCCACGGCGTCCACCGGGGCAGGCTCGCGGCCCGCAGCGTGCTGGGCCGCTTGTCGGTGACGGCTGCGGTGCTCATGCGTTGGCCCCCGAGTACTCCGCGCGACGGGCGATGATCAGCCGGGCCGCGCCGTTGACCAGCAGGGTGATCACGAACAGGACCAGACCGGAGGCGATGAGCGCGTCCCGGCCGAACTCGTTCGCCTCGCTGAACTTGCTGGCGATGTTCTGGGCGAAGGTGCCGCCACCCGGGTTGAGGAGGCTGGCCTGGATGTCGAAGGACGGCGAGAGCACGGTGGCGACGGCCATCGTCTCGCCGAGCGCGCGGCCGAGGCCGAGCATGGAGGCGGAGATCACGCCGGAGCGGCCGAAGGGCAGCACCGACATGCGGATGACCTCCCAGCGCGTTGCGCCGAGGGCCAGGGCCGCCTCCTCGTGCATCTGCGGGACCTGGCGGAAGACCTCGCGGCTCACGTTGGTGATGATCGGCAGGATCATGATCGCGAGCAGGATGCCGACGGTGAGCATCGAGCGCGGCGCGCCCTGGTCCCAGGAGAAGACGCCGGTCCAGCCGAAGAACTCGTCGAGCCAGCCGAACAGGCCGTTCATGTGCGGGACGAGCACGAGGGCGCCCCACAGGCCGTACACGATGGACGGCACGGCGGCGAGGAGGTCGATCACGTAGGCGACCGGGCCGGACATGCGGCGCGGGGCGTAGTGCGTGATGAACAGCGCGATGGCGACCGCGACCGGGACCGCGATGACCATGGCGACGACCGAGGAGACGATCGTGCCGAAGACCAGGACCGCGATGCCGAACTTCGGTTCGAGGACGTTGGTGTTCCACTCGAACGTGGTCAGGAAGTTCGCGTGGTCCTTGCTGATCGCGAGGGCGGCGCGGTAGGTGAGGAAGACCGCGATGGCGGCCATGATCGCCAGCAGCAGGATGCCGGAGCCTCGGGACAGGCCGAGGAAGATGCGGTCACCGGGGCGGGTGGCGCCACGGGCCGCGCGCTTCTGTTCGGCGATCGTGGGCTGCGAGGCGGGGGGAGGTACGTCGGTTGTCGTCGATATGTCCATCGGGTTCTCCGGTCTGCGGAGCCGTGCCCGCGAGGGGGCGGCGGCTCATGGCGGCGGTGCACCGGACGGTGCGGCCCGGCCCTGTCGGGTACCGGGCCGCACTCTCGGATCAGGTCAGCTCAGGCCCTCGATGGTCGTGCGGACCTTGGAGATGATGTCGGCGGGCACGGGCGCGTAGCCGATGCTCGGGAGGATCTTCTGGCCGTCCTCGCCGGCGATGTAGCGCAGGAAGGCCTTGGTGGCGGGCAGGGTGTCCGCCTTGTTGCCCTTGTCACACACGATCTCGTAGGTGACCAGGGTGATCGGGTAGGCGCCCTCGGCCTTGGTCTTGTAGTCCAGCTTCAGGGAGAGGTCCTTGCCGGTGCCGACGACCTTGGCGGCGGCGATGTCGGCGGTGGCGCTCTCGGAGCTGGGCGCGACCGGCTTGCTGGCGCCGGTGTCGATGGACACGGCCTTGAGGCCGTCCTTGACGTAGGACAGCTCGAAGTAGCCGATGGCACCGGAGGTCTGCTTCACCTGCTGGGCCACGCCCGCGGACTGCGGAGCGGACTGGCCGCCCTTGGCCTGCCAGGCCTTGCCGCCGGAGTACTTCCAGTTGTCCGGGGTGGTGGCGATCAGGTACTTGGTGAAGTTGTCCGTGGTGCCGGACTCGTCCGAGCGGTGGAACGCCTGGATCTTCAGGTCGGGGAGCTTCACGCCCTTGTTCAGGGCGGCGATCGCCGGGTCGTTCCACTTGGTGATCTTGCTGTCGAAGATCTTGGCGAGGGTCGGGGCGTCCAGGACCAGGTTGTCGACACCCGGGACGTTGTAGCCGAGGGCGATCGGGCCGCCGACCATCGGCAGGTCGATGCCCTGGCCGCCCTTGCAGACCTGCTTGGAGGCGGTGACCTCTTCGGGCTTCAGCGCCGAGTCGGAACCGGCGAAGGCGACCTGGCCCTGCGTGAACGCGGTGACACCGGCGCCGGAGCCGCCGCCCTTGTAGTTGATCTGCACACCGCACGCCTGGGAGAAGTTCTTCACCCAGGCGTCGATCGCGTTCTTCTGCGCGGAGGAGCCGTCTGCGAGCAGCTGACCCTTGGCGTCGTCGCACTTGATCGAGCTGGCCTTGGCGGACGTGGACGGGTTGCCCGACGCACTGCCGCCGTCGCCGTTGTCGTCGGAGCCGCACGCCGTCAGGGCCAGGGCGCCGGTGACGGCGACAGCACCGAGAGAAAGGGCGCGCAGCCGGTTCTTGCGCTGAAGCTTCACTTTCGGGAGTTCCTTCCAGGAGCCGCCGCTGTCGGCGGCGCGCGAGGTCATAGAGGTGCGTGAGGGCGTTCATGGCCGCACTCGGCACCCGGTAAGGCCGAAATTAGGCAGATCAGGTGAAGCCGCCGATGGCCGGAAGTGAACGAGGGGTGAACCCCTGCCGTCGGCCTGGTGAGGTCACGGAATGCTCACGGGGAGAGCACGCGAAGGTTCCGACGACCGGGTTGCGCGAACGTGCCTTCGATGTTCGTCACCCGGCCGGGGGAACCCCTCGGTGCGGCGCGTCGTCTCGTTCCACGACAGCCGAGGAAAGGCGACGGACATGGAACGGCGTACGTTCATCTCGGGCGGCGCGGCCGCCCTGGCGACGACCGCACTAGCCGCGTGCGGTGCGGGCGGAGGCTCGTCCGCCCCTGCGGCGGACCACCCCGGTACGCCGTCGCGCCCCTCCTCGCTGACGGACGTCAGGACCGCCAGCGCGACCGCCGCCGCGAACTGGGCGGCCCTCGCCCGTGACCTGGACGGCACCCTGGTGCGGCCCGGCGACGCGAGCTGGAAGACCGCCCACCAGCTGTACAACACCCGCTTCGACGGGCTGAAGCCCGCTGCGGTGGCCTATGTCGCCCACACCGCCGACATCCGCACCACCCTCGCCTACGCCCACGCGCACGGCGTGAAGGTGTCCATACGCAACGGCGGCCACTCCTACGCCGGCTACTCCTCCGGCGACAACCGGCTGATCGTCGACGTGTCCCGGCTGAACCGGGTCCGGGCGAGCGGCGGCCAGGCCGTCGTCGGCGCCGGCGCCAAGCTGATCGACGTCTACCGCGCGCTGGCCGCGAAGGGCGTGACCATTCCGGCGGGCTCCTGCCCCACCGTCGGCGTCTCCGGCCTGGTGCTCGGCGGCGGCCACGGCGTGGCCTCCCGCGCCTACGGCCTGACCTGCGACAGCCTCACCCAGGCCACCCTGATCACCGCGGACGGCAAACTGCTCACGGCGAACGCGAGCACCAACAAGGACCTGTTCTGGGCCCTGCGCGGCGCCGGCAACGGCAACTTCGGCGTCGTCACCGAGCTGCAGTTCCGCACCCATGCCGCACCGCAGGCCGTGACCGCCTACCTGACCTGGCCGTGGTCCAGGGCCGCGAAAGTGCTGAAGGCGTGGCAGGAGTGGGGCCCCAGCCAGCCCGACGAGATCTGGTCCTCGCTGCACCTGTCGTGCTCCCCGGGCCGCACCCCGGCCATCTCGGTGGCCTGCTTCTCCCTCGGCACCTACGGCGAGCTCCAGAACGCCGTGGACCGCCTCGCCCACCTGGCGGGCGCCGACGCCTCCTCCGTCTCCCTGCGCCGCCGGGGCTACGAGGAGGCCATGGAGATCTACGCCGGCTGCTCCTCCTTCTCCACCGACGCCCAGTGCCATCTGCCCGGCTCCACCCCGGGCCGCTCCCCGCAGGGCAGGCTGGGCCGCGAGACGTACGCGGCCCGCTCCGACTTCTTCGACCGCTCGCTGTCCGCGGCCGGCATCCAGACGGTGCTGCGGCAGATCGCCGCCGTGCGGGGCGGCGCGGGCAGCATCGCGTTCACCGCGCTCGGCGGCGCGGTCAACCGGGTCTCCCCGACCGCGACGGCCTTCGTCCACCGCCGCTCGCGGATGCTGGCCCAGTACATCGCCTCCTGGGGCGCGGGGGCCTCCGGCTCCACCGCCCAGTCCTGGCTGACCTCGGCGCACCGGGCGATGCAGCCGTACGCCTCGGGCGCCGCCTACCAGAACTACACCGACCCGACGCTGAAGGACTGGAGGAAGGCGTACTACGGGGACGCGGCGGCCCGGCTCGCCAAGGTGAAGCAGCAGTACGACCCACAGCGGTTCTTCGCCTCCCCGCAGGGTCTGTAGCGGGCGGGCCCGACCCGCCGGCGGCCGTCGGGGAGGCGGCCGGCCAGGCCGCCGACGTGACGGGCCCCCCGGGGAGGCGGCTAGGCCGCCAGGTCCCGTTCCTCGGTCTCCAGGGGGGTGCGGGCGCCGGGCAGCAGGGTGTTGCCCCGGTCGCCGGCCGCCGCGGACCGCCGGCGCACGAGCCACCCGGCGCGCGGCGAGCGCTCCACGGCCCGCATCAGCGGGGTGAGCAGGGCCGTGGCCGGCGGGGACAGCAGCAGGACGACCGCCGTACCGAGGGCGAAGCCGCCGACGACGTCCGTCGGGTAGTGCACGCCCATGTAGACGCGGCAGAAGCCCTCCAGCAGGGCCAGGCCGATGCCGGCGAGGCCGAAGCGGCGGTGGGCGACGAAGAGCCCCACGCCGAGCGCCATGGTGATCGTCGCGTGGTCGCTGACGAAGGAGAAGTCGGTCTTGCCGGAGACGAGGACGTCCAGGCCCCGGTGGTCCACGAACGGGCGGGGGCGCTCCACGAAACCCCGTATCGGCACGTTCACCAGCACCGCGAGGCCGGCCGCGAGCGGCGCCCACACCAGCGCGGCCACCGAGGGCGCGGCCTCCTCGCCGCCCCGGCGCCGCACGGACCACCAGCACCACAGGATCAGCAGCACCATGGCGAGCAGCAGTCCGTACTCACCGACGAACTCCATGACCCGGTCGAACCAGTGCGGCGCGTCCTTGGCCAGGCCGTTGATGTCGTAGAGCAGGTCGACGTCGGGGTTCGATCCGGATTCGGCGAGTACAGCCATCGTGCTGCGGCCCCTTCGTCGTCTTCCCGGACGCACCTCGTGTGCGTCGCTCCTGCCCCCCGTGGTTCGTAGATCCGCTTCCGCTGCACTCCCGCACTGACGTCCGCTCGGCTACGTCAACAGGAACGCATGCCCACCGCCTATACGTTCCACTCTCCACTGAATGATCACGCAGACGTTATCGAAGAGAGACTCATCGCCCCAGCTCAGGGGGTGGGTTCACGCTCGGTTCACACCGTCGTGGGGAGTGCTTTTGCGCCATCTTCGGTGACCCGGGTGGCACCGAAGTAGTCGGGGGTGTCGATGGGGTCGAAGCGGATGACGGCGTTCGTGCGCGGGGCGTCGATCATGTATCCGCCGCCGACGTAGATGCCGACGTGCCGGATGGCCCGGGAGTCGGTGAGGTCGTCGGAGAAGAACACCAGGTCACCCGGGAGCAACTGGTCCCGCGAGGGGTGCGGCCCGGCGTTGTACTGGTCGTTGGCCACGCGCGGCAGGGTGATCCCGACCTTCTCGTACGCGGCCTTGGTCAGCCCCGAGCAGTCGAAGCGCCCGCCCTGGTCGGCGGTGCCGTTGCCGCCCCACAGGTACGGCGTGCCGAGCTTGCTCTGCGCGAAGGCGATGGCGCCGGCGGCCTGCCGGGTGGGGTCGATCCGGGTGACCGGCGCGGCGAAGCTCTTCTCCAGGCTGCGGATCCGCTGGACGTAGTTCTGCGTCTCGCTGATGGCCGGAACGCCACCCGCCCGGATGACGCGGTAGGCGCCCGCGTTGTAGGCGGCGAGCATGTTGTCGGAGACGTTCCCCGGCACGTCTTTCACGTACTTCGCCAGCTCGCAGTCGTACGAGGCGGCCGACGGGATCGCGTCGTCCGGATCCCAGATGTCCCGCTTGCCGTCCCCGTCGCCGTCGATCCCGTGGGTCGCCCAGGTGCTCGGGATGAACTGCGCGATCCCGCGGGCGTCCGCCGGGCTCACGACGGTCGGGTTCCAGCCGCTCTCCTGGTAGAGCTGCGCGGCGAGCAGCGCGGGACTGAGCGCCGGGCACAGGTTGCCCCACTTCTGCACCAGCGACTTGTAGGCGGCCGGAACCGCGCCCTTGGCCAGCCCCCTGCCCCCCGAGGTCACCCCGCCCACCAGGTTCCCGGCCACGAGATAGACCCCGACGACGAGCAGCATGACGAAGCCCATGCCGAGCCCGACGGCCGCCCCACCGATCACCCATACCTTCCGCACGGTTCAACTTTCCCCCATGCGGGCGCGGTTCAAGGCCATTTGTGCGCGAAGTGGCGTCATTTCACAGGTGGCGACGCGCAGGTGACGCTCCCTCAGGGTCCCGGCTGGGCCGCTCAGCGACCGGCCGTGGCGTCCCGGTAGAGCTCCGCCGCCTCACTCCCCAGGACCACGCTGTACGACGTGTCCGCCGTCGAGCCGCCCTGCTCATGGCCGCCGAGCACGCCGACGACCTGGCCGTCACCGTTGACCCAGGGGCTGCCGCTGGTGCCGCTGGTGAAGTCCGGGCAGTCGATGCGCTGTTGGGTACGGCTGTGCGGGACCGGCCTGTTGGTGCAGCTGATGGGCACCTCGCGGGAGTCGGGGTAGCCGGTGACGGTGACCGCGGTGGCGCCGGTGGCCGCCCCGGTCGTGAACCGGTTGGCGCCGGCCACGTCCTCCAGTCGCTCACCGTGCCGCGCGGCGACGGCGGCGAAGGCGACGTCGCTGTCCTCGTCCTGTCCCTTGGCCCACCCGTCCGGCAGGAACCACCGCGTCACCTTCCACACCCCGTACGGCGCCCGCCCGTCCCGGTAGCCCGGCACGAACACCAGATCGCCGTCGGCGCCGGCCACGCAGTGCGCCGCGGTGACGATCAGATCGCCGCGAGGGCTGTGCACCACGGAGGCGGTGCAGAAGTGGCCGCCGGCGAGCCTGCCCGCCCGGCCCGCGTCGAACAGCGCGCCCACACGCGCGCTGTGCCGGGTCGCGACGGTGTCGGCGGTGACCCCGAGGGGCCCCCGCCCGTCGTCCGCGGCGGCCACG
Source organism: Streptomyces sp. Ru62 (assembly GCF_002920615.1). GTDB lineage: Bacteria > Actinomycetota > Actinomycetes > Streptomycetales > Streptomycetaceae > Streptomyces. The sequence continues at coordinate 10,297 of NZ_PQSU01000001.1, read as the reverse complement.
GAGGCCGACGTCACCGCCAGCAGCACCACAGCGCCGAGCAACGCGGGCCGTGAGGTGACCGAGATGCGTGAGGTGCGCTTCATCAGGCCCCACTCTGTACGACGAAGGTGAGAATCCCGTTCCGGCTTCGCTGAGATTTTCCTGTGAAACCTCCCGTTCCCCGCCGACGGCGGTCAGAACGTCGCTGTCAGCCCACCGTCAGGATGTCGATCCCGCCCGCTCCGCCACCGCCCACTCGGCCGTCACCCGGTCACCGCACCGTCGCCGTGAGCGGCCACCGAACGCCCGTCAGCTCCTCCGAGAGCGTCCACAGCCGCCGGGCCGCGGCCGGATCGCTCGCCGCCGCACTGCGGCCGACCAGGGCCGGGGCACCGCGCATCTCGACGGGACCGTCGGGGCCGACGTAGGACGCGCCGGGCAGGTTCTGGGTGGCCGCGTAGAGGGTGGGCAGGGCGCCCGCCTCGTCGTCCTGGGCGAGGAACCGGTTGCCGACCCGCATGAACAGCCGGGCGAACGGGTTGGCGGTGTGGCTCTGGAGGTTGGTCGCCGCCCAGCCGGGATGCGCCGCCAGGGCCCGTACGGCCGACCCGGCCTCCGTCAGGCGCCGCTGGAGCTCCAGGGTGAAGAGCAGGTTGGCCAGCTTCGACTGGGCGTAGGCGCGCGCGGGGCTGTAGTTACCGCGCAGGTTCACGTTCTCGAAGTGGATCATCCGGTCGCCCATGCGGTGCGCGCCGGACGCCACGGTCACCACCCGGTCGGTGATCCGGGGCAGCAGCAGGGTGGTCAGCGCGAAGTGCCCCAGGTGGTTGGTGCCGAACTGCAGCTCGAAGCCCTGCTTGGTGCGCTGTTCCGGCACCATCATCACGCCCGCGTTGTTGATCAGCAGATCCAGCGGGCGGTCCCAGCCGGCGGCGAACTCCCGCACCGAGTCGAGGTCCGCCAGGTCCAGCCGGCGCACCTCGGTGCTGCCGGCCACCCGTGCCGCCGCGGCACCGCCCCGGGCGAGGTCCCGCACCGCGAGCACCACATGCGCCCCGGCGCCGGCCAGCGCCCGTGCGGCGGTGAGGCCGATGCCGCTGTTGGCGCCGGTGACGACGGCCGTACGGCCGGTCAGATCGGGGAGACGGGTCGCGTTCCACTTGCCGCGCTTGCCGCGCGCTTCGGTCGTATCAGCCATGGCCACAATGTAGGCAGCGCCAACAATGCTGTCAATGACAACAAAGATGGCGTCGTCAACAAAGATGACGATGACAACATCGAGATACGATGATGCGCATGTCCGCACCCCGCCCCTACCACCACGGAGACCTGCGCGCCGCCCTGCTCAAGAGCGCCGAGCGCACTCTGCGCGACAAGGGGGTCGGCGCGCTCTCGCTGCGCGAACTGGCCCGGGACGTCGGCGTGAGCCACGCCGCCCCCGGCCGGCACTTCAGGGACAAGCAGGCCCTGCTCGACGCCCTGGCGCTGGACGGATACGAGCGCCTGAACCAGGCCCTGGCCACCGCCGACCGCCCGGACCGGCCCTTCGAGGAGCGGATCACCGGCCTCGCCCGCGCCTATCTCGGCTTCGCCGTCGACAACCCCGAGCTGCTGGAGCTGATGTTCGCGCGCAAGCACGACCCCGACAGCTCCGCCCAGCTCGCGGCGGCCGTCGACCGCTCCCTCGGCACCTTCACCCGGCTGGTCGCGGACGCCCAGGAACAGGGCGAGATCGTCCAGGGCGACCCCGAACGCCTCACCACGGTCGCCGCCGCCGGCCTGCACGGCCTGGCCGCCCTGATCGCCGGCTGCGCGCTCGACGCGGAGGAGACCCTGGCCGGCCTGGACACCCACGTCCACCTGCTCCTGCACGGCCTGCGCCCGCGCTGACCGCCGCTCCGGCCGCCTCCGCCACGGCGACTGCGCACGACAGCGGCTGAGCACGACAGCGGATGGGCCGAGGAGAAGTCCCTGTCGCCCTCATCGCCTCCGAGGTACGTCACCGCTGTCGGCGCACCGAGGGCACCGGCTCCGGCTGCTCCTCCTGCGACGCCAAGCCCACCTGACAGACCGACACCGGCTGCGCCAAGTACCCGGTTTCGGGCGTCACCGCCGGCTGGTACACCTTCGGCGGCGCACCGGCACCTTCACCGGCCGAGCACCCACCACGGAGGGGCGGGCCACGGCAACCAGCCGTGCCCGTTTTCCCGTCCCCCCGTGAGAACATCGACACGACGCGTCACCCGACCGGTTCCACTCCGACCTCGTTGCCCAGCGTGACCTGCCGTGATACACAGAGTGACCGATCGGGCTATTCGTACGAAACCCGCCAGTCAATGACGTCAAGTCGACATACGTTGGCGACGTTGTCGGCGACAATGAGGCCTGACCTCTGCACACCGCAGGGGCACTCACGGAACTACCCACCAGGGGCGGTGACTTACATGCTCTTTGCGGCCGACAAGGGAGACATCAACACCATCATCGGCGGGATCGCTCCGGACTGGGGCCCCTTCGGCAGCCTGGGCAACGAGGCCAAGGTGATGATCGAGGTGGTCATGGCCGTGGCCATCCTCCTCTGCCTCGGCATCGCGGTGTGGGGCGCGGCGAAGCAGCGCATCGGCGCCACGGCCCTCCGGGACACCTTCAGCGCCGAACAGGGCAAGGGCCTCATCATCGCCGGGCTCACCGGGGTGTTCATCATCGGATCCCTCGGCACACTGTTCACGATCGTGTACGGCATGGCGGTCTAGCCCGTCCCCTCCACCCCACCCACCCGTCGTGCCCACCGGCTGAGGTTGCGTCCCCCTGATGTCGAGTCACCACACCGCGCCCCCGCGGGAACCAGCACGGCTACCGTCGTATGCCTACGAGGGTGAGGGAGCGCACACGGTATGAGTCCCGGAGACGAACAGGGCTACGACTACCCCGAGACGGGCCACACCCGCACCCGCCTCCCCGACCCCGACCCCTACGGCGGCGCCCCCCGCCGCCCCCACCGCTCCTCCTCCCGCAGCCTGGTCACGGTGGTAGGCGTAGTAGTCCTCCTCATCGCCGCCATCGCCTTCGCGAATCGGGGAGGAGACACATCTGCTGACGAGGCGTCAGGAAAGGCCACCAAGCCACAAACGGCCCCCACCGCCCCCTCAGGTACCCGCCCGGTCGAAACAAAGACCGGCACCATCCCCTCGGGCTTCGCCCATACAGCCCAGGGGGCGCAGAGCGCGGCGGCGAATTATGCGGTGGTTCTGTGGTCCGACGGCATGGTCGACACAGCCAACAGGCACAGCATCATCGAGGCAGTGGCCGACCCGAGCACCGTGAGCCGACTCCAGTCGGTTTTCGACGCCAATTACTCGGCCGACTTCCTCAAGAACATCGGCCTCAACGCCGACGGCAGCGTTCCCAAGGACGTCACCTTCGTCGACCGCACCCTGCCGGCCGGCACGAAGACGACGTCCTACAGCGGCGAGGCGGCAACCGTCGACGTGTGGTGCAACACGCTCTTCGGCGTGGCTGGTGAAGGCTCGAACAACCCTGTGACCAGTGGCTGGTCGACCGTCACCTTCAAGCTGAAGTGGGACGGCAGCGACTGGAAGGTGCTGGAGACCAGCCAGAAGACGGGCCCCACCCCGATCACCGGAGACAACCCCGTCTCTGGTGCCGATGAGATCGGCAAGGCGGTCAAGGAGTTCGGAGGGTTCACATATGCCCGGTAGCCCGCAGCGCGTCCTCAAGCTCGCAGGTCTGGTGGGCGCCGTACAGGCCGCCACCGTGCTCCTGGCCGCGCGAGCCGTGGCGGCACCGTCCCCCACACCCACTCCTAGCAAGAGCGCCGACTGCTCCCTGCTCGCGCCTCCTGCCCGGAAGTTCTGCGAGTCCGGTGACCCCTCCGGCGGCTCCTCCGTCGGCACCCCCAGCAACCCCCTCACCGACACCCTCGACCCCCTCGCCTCCCTGGCCAAGGGCTGTGCCGACGCCGCCGCCTGGACCATCGGGAAGCTCAGTGACGCCGTGAAGGAGACCGCCAACGTCGACTTCACCAATCAGGCGTTCCTGAAGCAGTACGCCGTCGTCTTCGCCGCCTCCACGATCCTCACGCTCCTGCTCTGGCTCCTGGCCGTCGCCAAGCGAGCCGTCCGCGGCGTCCCCCTCACCACCGCCATCTCGGAAGCCGTCGGCTTCCTCTGGCTCACCGTGCTGGCCTCCGCCTTCACCCCCCTGATCCTGTACACCGTCGTATCGGCGACGGACGGCGTCACGGACGTCCTCGCGAAAGCCACCGGCGACCAGGCCGACACCTTCTTCGGCACCTTCTCCGGCGCCCTGAAGAAGGGCAACGACATCGGCGGCGGCCCCATCATGCTGATCGTGGTGTCCCTGGTCAGCATCCTCGCCGCCGGCGTCCTCTGGCTGGAGCTCGTCATCCGCGCCGCCCTGCTCTACGTCGGCGCCCTCCTCGGCACCGTCGTCTACGCCGGCCTGGTCGACAAGAACCTCTGGGGCCACGTCCGCCGCTGGGCCGGCATCATGATCGCCGTCATCCTCGTCAAGCCGGTCATCGTGATCGTCCTCGGCCTGGCCGGTGCCCTCTCCGGCGACAGCGGCCCCGACGCTTTCTCCGCCGTCGTCTCCGGCCTCGCCATCATCCTGCTGGCCATCTTCGCCAGCGCGATGATCTACCGCTTCGTCCCCGGCTTCGGCGACGAACTCGCCGGCTCCCGCAGCAACCGCATCATGCAGGGCGCCGAGAGCAAGGCCGCCGCCGTCATCAGCTCCCCGGCCACCCTCGTCGCCCAGGGCATCAAGACCCACAGCACCCGCGCCGACACCTCCGGCGGGCCGTCCGGCAGCACTCCCCGCCCGGCCAACCCGGCCAGCGGCGGCGTCGCCGCCCACAGCAGCCGCACCCCCACCGGCGGCGGAGCCGTCCCCTCCGCCACGCCCGCGCCCCGCGCGTCCAGCCCGGTCAACACACCGCACGCCAGCAACACCCGCAACAACCGCTCGGGAGGTGAAGGGCGTTGACGACCGAGTCCCACCTGTCCCATCCGGTCACGCCCCGCCGTACGTATCTCATCGGCCGCGCCCGGCCGAACGCGATCGTCGGCCGGAACCGTGAGTCCGGCGAGATCGCCCTGATCATCGCCGGTGCGTTCCTCGGCATGATGTGCGGCCTCCTCGTCCCGGTCCTGCCCCTGCGGATCGTGCTGCTGACCGGCTTCCCGCTGCTCGCGCTCGCCGCGGTCTACGTGCCGTACAAGCGCCGCACGTTCTACAAGTGGTTCGAGATCAACCGCAGCTACAAGCGCACCGTCAAACGGGGCGCCGTCTACCGCTCCACCGCCATGGAGGCCGGGACCCGGCTCGACGGACGCGAGATCGAGATCGGCCCGCCGCCGGGCATCGGCCGCATCACCTGGCTCGCCGCGCCCTTCGGGCCGGACGAGATCGCCGTACTGCTGCACGCCGACCGCAAGACCGTCACCGCCGCCATCGAGATCGAGGGCCCCGGCGTCGGCCTGCGCGACTCGGAGGACCAGGAGGCTTTGGTCGACCGCTTCGGCACCCTGCTCAAGCACGTCGCCAACGGAGACGGCTTCGTCACGCGCCTGCAGATGCTCGCCCGGACCCTGCCCGCCGACCCGGACGCGCACGCCAAGGACGTCGGCCAACGCGGCGACCCGCGCGCCCCCGGCTGGCTCCAGCAGTCGTACGACCAGCTCCAGTCCATGGTGTCCACCAGCAGCGAGCAGCACCGCGCCTACCTCGTCGCCTGTATGCACTACACCCGCGAACTGGCCGCCGAGGCACACGCCATGGCCCGCGCCGTCCGCGCCCGCGGCGGCAAGGTCGACCGGGACGCCGGGCTCGCCGTCGTCATGGCCCGCGAGCTCACCGACATCTGCTCGCGGCTCCAGGAGGCCGACATCCGGGTACGGCAGCCGCTCGGTCAGGGGCGGCTGGCCTCCCTCATCCACTCCATGTACGACCCCGACCACCCCATCGACCACATCCAGGCGATGACCCAGCGCAACGCCTGGCCGGCCGAGCTGGACGCCACGGAGCCCACCTACCTCCAGGCCAAGACCCGCGAGTCCAGCACCCGCGCGCCCTGGTGCCACGCCACCGCCTGGGTGAAGGAGTGGCCGATGACCCCCGTCGGCGTGAACTTCCTCGCGCCGCTCCTCGTCCACACCCCGGACGTCATCCGCACAGTCGCCGTCACCATGGACCTCGAACCCACCGAGGTCGCCATCGAGCGGATGCTCACCGAGAAGACCAACGACGAGGCCGAGGCGTCCCGCGCCGCCAAGATGAACCGCACCGTCGACCCCCGGGACATCGCCGCGCACAACCGCCTCGACCAGCGCGGCGAGGACCTCGCCAGCGGCGCCGCCGGCGTCAACCTGGTCGGCTACATCACGGTCTCCTCCCGTTCCCCGGAGGCCCTCGCCCGCGACAAGCGCACGATAAGGGCCTCCGCCGGCAAGTCGTACCTCAAGCTGGAGTGGTGCGACCGAGAGCACCACCGCGCCTTCGTGAACACACTTCCGTTCGCCACCGGCATCCGAAGGTAGGGGCTGATTCGCCGATGCGGGACCCGCTGTCCGTCCTCACCGAGGCCTTCACCTCCTTCCTCTTCGGGAAGGTGGAGACGACCCGGCTGCCGGTGCGCACCTCCACGGGCCAGGCCCAGGCCGTCTACCTGCCCACGGCCGCGCCCGGCCTCGGCGACTCCGGCGTGATCATCGGCCGCGAGGTGTACTCCGGGAAGGGCTACATCTACGACCCCTTCCAGCTCTACGGCCAGCAGTTGCCGGCCCCGCACTGGCTCGTCCTCGGCGAGTCCGGCAACGGCAAGTCGGCCCTGGAGAAGACCTACGTCCTGCGCCAGCTCCGCTTCAGGGACCGCCAGGTCGTCGTCCTGGACGCCCAGGGCGAGGACGGGGTCGGCGAATGGAACCTCATCGCCGAGGAGCTGGGGATAACGCCGATCCGGCTGGACCCGACGGCCGCCCTGGACCACGGCATCCGCCTGAACCCGCTCGATCCGGCGATCACCACCACCGGTCAGCTGGCACTGCTCCGCACGATCATCGAAGTCGCGATGGGCCACGGCCTGGACGAGCGCTCCGGCTTCGCCCTGAAGGTCGCCCACTCGTACGTCAACGAGACCATCGTGGACCGCCAGCCGGTCCTGTCCGACATCGTGGAGCAGCTACGGCACCCCGAGCCGGAGTCGGCGGAGGCGATGAACGTCGCCATAGACGACGTACGGGCGTGGGGCCTCGACGTCGCCCTGGTCCTGGACCGGTTGGTCGACGGTGACCTGCGGGGCATGTTCGACGGGCCGACGACGGTCGGCATCGACCTGGACGCCCCGCTGATCGTCTTCGACCTCTCCCACATCGACCGCAACTCCATCGCCATGCCGATCCTCATGGCGATCGTCGGCGTGTGGCTGGAGCACACCTGGATCCGCCCCGACCGGAAGAAGCGCATCTTCCTGGTCGAGGAGGCCTGGCACATCATCAACAGCCCGTTCGTGGCCCAGCTCTTCCAGCGGCTGCTGAAGTTCGGCCGCCGGCTCGGCCTCTCCTTCGTGGCGGTGGTCCACCACCTGTCCGACGTCGTCGACGGAGCGGCGGCGAAGGAGGCGGCGGCCATCCTGAAGATGGCGTCGACGAGGACCATCTACGCCCAGAAGGCCGACGAGGCGAGGGCCACGGGCCGGGTCCTCGGCCTCCCCCGCTGGGCGGTCGAGATCATCCCCACGCTCACGCCCGGCATCGCGGTCTGGGACGTCAACGGCAACGTCCAGGTGGTCAAACACCTGATCACGGAGACGGAACGGCCGCTGGTCTTCACCGACCGCGCGATGACCGAGTCCTCCAGCGATCTCGCGGCCGACGACGCCCTGCGCGCGGCCGAACTGGAGGCCGAGCAACGTGCCGCGGCCTTCGTGGAACAGCACGTGGGCGACTCCGAGTCGACGGTGGCGTAAGGGGACACCGGAGCGCGCGAGACGGGCGCAAGGGGACGCGAGGAGATGTAAGGGGACCACAGGGTGAGACCGGACGACCGCCGCGAGGACCGCCGGGACAGCCGCCGGGAGGGCCAGGGCGGCATCCCCGACGGCCTGCTGATCGGCATGCTCGCGTTCCTCCTCGGCATGACGGTGCTGGTCTGGACGGCCACGGGCCTGGCGGCCTGGTTCGCCCAGGGCGCCTGGCCCACCGGCGTCACGTTCACCCGCACGCCCCTGGCCATGCGCCACCTCATCGGCCGCCCCCACGACATCACCGGCGCCTGGCCGGACACCCCACCGTCCCAGCTCTCCGGCTGGGGCCTGTTCTGGGGCCTCTTCATAGCCCAACTGATGATTCTCTTCGTCCTCACGATGTTCGTCCTGGGAACGGTGGCACGGTGGCGAGCCGGGAGGACCCGCAGGGCTGCGGCTGGAGACGCGGGGAACAGGGAAGCTGGACTGGCGGGGGGCGGATCGGTGTGGGCTGGGCCGCCTGGGGCTGGACCGGGGGCTGCTGGGCCGATGGCGGCCGGAACGGGGGCGCCTGGGCCGATGGCGGCCGGAACGGTTACGGCCGGAACGGCGGCCGCTGGGCCGACGCCGGTGGGACCGGTGGGTACAGGGTCGATGAGTGCCGGGGCAGTGGGGGCTGGGGCCGGCGGGCCCGCGGAACCTGTTCTTGAGGGAGCCGCGCACGGACTCGCCCCTCAGCAGGACGTACCGGCACCTCGTAGGGAGGCTGAGCCGCTGGGAGGGGGCGACTTCGCGGCCGACGGTGAACGGGTGGGCGGATGGGAAAGAATCCACATCGCCCCCAGGGAACGCCGCCACACCACCGCGACCCACGCCATCCAGACCGCCCCCGGCCCCACCCTCATCGTCACCTCCAACCCGACCCTCTGGTCGGACACGAAGGACGCGAAGGCGAAACTGGGCCCCACCCTCCTCTACGACCCCACCCACCTCTGCGACACCCCGGCCCGCCTCCACTGGTCCCCCACCAGCGGCTGCGAAGACAAACAGACGGCGCTGCACAGGGCGACAGCCCTGCTGGCCCCCGTACGTCCCACCGCCAAGATCGACCAAGCGGTGGCGGACACAGCGACCACCCTCCTGCGCAGCTACCTGCACGCCGCCGCCCTGGAGAACCGCACCATCCGCCACGTCCACCGCTGGTCCCAGGGCACCCAGGTCCAGGAGGCGGTCCGCACCCTCCGTACCCACCCCAAGGCCGCCCCCGGCGCCGCCGGCGAGCTGGAGGCGGCCCTCACCGCCCACCCCGAACGCCGCGACATCGCCCAGGAACTGACCGGCAGGGCCCTCGCGGCCCTCTCCACGGTCAACATCCGCGAAGCCTGCACTCCCAACCGAAATGATGCGCTCGCCTTGGATTCCTTCATCCAAGAAGGGGGCACGCTTTATGTGGTCGGTGAATCCATCGAGGACCCGAGGAGCAATCCGGGCGCGATGCCGCTCCTGACGGCCCTCGTCTCCAGCGTGGTCGAGCGCGGCCGGCGCATGGCCGAACGGTCATCCTCCGGTCGGCTCGACCCACCACTCACCCTGGTCCTGGACGACATCGCGGCCGTGGCCCCGTTCCCGGAGCTGCCGACCCTGCTCGCCACCGGAACCGACCGCGGCCTGCCCACGCTCGCCCTGCTCCGCTCCCGCGAACAGGCCCGCTCCCGCTGGCCCCACCAGGAACTACCGGTCTAGGCCGGCCGCTCCAGGACGAACTCCCACTCCGTCTCCGCCTCGTCCTTCGAGAAGGAGACCACCAGGCCACTCGGAACGAACCCGATCTTCCGGTACGCCGCCTGCGCCCGCGTGTTGTCCTCATGGACGAACAGCCGCACCCGCTCGGCCGCGCGCTCCCACGCCCAGGCGACACCGGCCTCGAACAGCGCCTCGATCAGTCCGTTCCCCCGGTGCTCGGGCCGCACGAAGACCCCGACGACGTGCCCCTGCCGCCGCTCCACCGCATACCCGGCCCAGTCCTTCGTCCCAGCCTCTTCGACGAGTACGGTGACCGAGCCGGCCCAAGTCCCGTCGCCCGTCTCGGCGATGAACTGCCGGGCGGTCGCTGAGCCCTCCCCGGAGGCGACGGCCCGGTCCTGCCAGAAGGAGTCGGGCTTGGCCGCAGCGTTCTCGTAGGTCTCCAGAAACGCGAGGTGTGCGACAGGATCCCGCAGGGCGTCCAGCCGCAGCTCCTTCACCCGCTCCCAGTCATCGGGCCGTATGGCGCGGACAACATATTCGTTCCTGGCGACAAGACTCATGCGACCA